>CAZGBX010000032.1:0-1505 GCA_964524105.1 Candidatus Woesearchaeota archaeon | reverse complement strand
GTGAACTACTCCAGACCTCCCTTCGGTCGATCTGGAGCGTCACTGCCTAGGAGGCATAATTTAACAGTGTTTTCTGGTTGATTACTTGATTTAATTTCCAGTGCTTGCCTTGACTTTGCTCAACATAATTTTTTACAGTCTCGGCGTTTACAACGCCGACAGTTCTGTGAAAATAACCTGCACTCCAGAATTTCTTTCCCCATAGCTTATCGACAAAGAGTTGTCGATGTCCTTTTCGCATTTTTCTGCTCGCATAGCTCTTTAGTTCGCGAGCAATGTCTTTAATTGCCCAGTTTTTCCAATGTTCAATGAAAAGATGTATGTGATCTGGACCACAATCAATTGCAGAGACATACACTTTTATTTGCTTAGCTCGTTCGAGCAAGTAAGCAATAGTAAGCTCACGAACAAGTTCGTTCGCAAAAATATCACGCCTGTAAGCAGGCGTGAATTGTAGGTGAAGGTTTGACTCACCAATAGTGTGGGCACTAGCTTTTAGTTCATTTTTCATCTTCTTTCTCCGATGGCTTTTTATAGAAAGAGCTCTAACTACTTCTTGCTTAGTTTAGAGTTCAAAGCACGGCCATTACGTGCTCTGTTCTCTTTTATTTTCTTTAAGAATAAGTATTTTACCACTCAGTGATTGAAATCCTGTTTCATCTGCGGACTTCCTAAAAACTCAATCCGCAGTGTTCAACAGGCACTTCGCCCATAAAGATGTCGTAAACGATACTTTGTTCCCATTACAACTAAGAAAGTTATGTTGTGGTTGAACAAATTATTTAAAATAAGTTAGTTCTGAAAATTTAATGGATTTGACTTATCAAGTTTTAAGGGAACATAAACTGCATGTTTGTTTTTGGTATGACAACAATTCTTGTTTTGAGAGAGTTAAAGAATATCTTAGAAATGACTATGATCTTGTTGATCCAACTGTGTCTGTTAATGATTGTTTAGTTTTTGAAGATTCAGAGAATATTGGAAGATATAGGATTACTTTTATGACTGGTAATGAGGATCATTGGCCTCATGATTCTGCTATTCTCTTTAGGTATTGGGAATCAAGACTCACCCCTGAAATTATTGACAAAAATCCAATGCAGAAACCAATGAGAGAAGTTTATTATATGTTT
The DNA here is from genome assembly GCA_964524105.1 of Candidatus Woesearchaeota archaeon. Taxonomy (GTDB): domain Archaea; phylum Nanobdellota; class Nanobdellia; order SCGC-AAA011-G17; family GW2011-AR18; genus JAGVXZ01. The sequence goes on along the minus strand of CAZGBX010000032.1, from coordinate 372 downwards.
CAACCAAGATTAGTTACAGATTTAGCTATTATGGAATTGGATTTTCCTTAATTTACTCTATAACGATTGAAACTAACAACTTTTATTTAATGTAGAGTCCTCTTATGATAATCAAACATAGCTTTATTTCTTTCATCTATTAATTCGTCAAAATCATCTAAAGATGTTACACTATTAAAATCTGTAAGAATTCTCCCTTTATCAGATGTTTGAAGACTTGGAGCACTGTGAATGATCACCATTTTTCCATCTGGTTCAAAGAGATGTAAATCATAAGTCACTGGTACTTGTCCTAAATAACCAGGGTTAGCAGAAATTCGTAATTCTTGACCTCTTCCGAGACTTTTATTAGCAATGTATTCATTCATAATC
>CAZGBX010000031.1:0-1794 GCA_964524105.1 Candidatus Woesearchaeota archaeon | reverse complement strand
AAATAATAATAACAGTTTTATGCTATATTGAATAAGAATATATGCCAGCAGAACCTGCACCAGCAAATGAACCAGTAGACGATAAAGAGATCAATCCAATTGCAGCAATTTCTGAAAAACAAAAAACACTAGAAACATTGATTAATCAAGGACTTGCTGTTCCCGTCTATGCTATAACTAAAGATAGGGTTCGAGTTAGTGCAATTAAACCAGTTGGAGAAGAAATTACAGATGTAAAACGAACTCCTCTTAATACAAGAGAATTAATAGGAGCAATAATCCAAATCTCTGACAACGAGGTTATTTCGACTAAATTTGGAGATCTGCAAATGCAAGTGCTTAGTATTAAAGGAGAACAAATACGTGACAAAACATCAAAATTTCATAAACTTCAAAATACAAGAGAGGTAGATATAGACGCAGTTTCCTACATTCTAAGTTGAATCGCACCACCTAGCTCCTTTTTAAATACTTCTTTAGGTGTGTAGTAATTTAAACACTTTCTTGGTCGGTTGTTAATCTCGTGAACAATATCATCCAACTCTTTTTGAGTCAAATTGTTAAAGTTGGTGCCTTTTGGAAGGTAGCGCCTTAAGAGTCCGTTAGTGTTTTCATTAGTCCCTCTTTGCCAGGATGCATAAGGATCACAATGATAGGTTTTCATATTCAAAACTTGTCTTAAGGTGGCATGTTGGGCAAATTCCTTGCCATTATCTAGGGTAGTTGATCTTCGAGCCTTTTTAGGTAAATTAACAAACAAAGATAGTTGAGCCAGTATCCTAGCTGGAGACTCTAGAGAACCTACCAGTTTAGCTTTTAAGTATCTAGTTTTTCTTTCAACTGTGGTGTGAATAGCTACTCCTCCACGTTTACCAATAACACTATCTCCTTCCCAATGGCCAAAGGCCCTTCTTTGATCAACTTTAGTTGGTCTATGATGAATGCTGACTCTGTTAGGAATACGAGATTTGTGAACACTGCGGCCTTTCTGTTTCTTTCTTTTCTTTTGCTTTCTAGGTAGGTATTCCCACCAGGCTCTACGAGCTTGACTTTTTGAGTAAATGAAACTGTAGATGGTTTCAGGAGAGATCCTCATAGATGAATCATTAGGAAAAATTAGCTTCATTCTGCCTGATATTTGCTCAGGTGACCAACCACGAAGCAGGCGATGAATCACCCAACGATAAACCTGAGAGTTTTTTAAAGGATGACGTTTTCTGGCCTTGATTACTCTTCTTCTGGTTCGAGCTTGAGCGTAAATAGAAACGTAGTATTTACCTTTAAAGCTATTACGTTTGATTTCTCTGACAATACTGGTGTGGTGCCTGTTTAGTTTTTTAGCTATTTGGCGTTTTGATAACCCCTTGGAATACAAAACTGCAATAATATCTCGTTCTTGGGCAGTGATTTTAAAGGCTTTTTTCATACCCTGCATTATATTGCAAGGTGGTGCGATTCCATTTAGAACTTAGATTTACAAAGATTGTGACCCTCATTCTTTACTTAGTCATGCTATTTCGGCTTGGGGAACTGGCGTTGAAATAATTGCAGACATCGCTACAGAACCAGATTTAGTTATAGAAAAATTAATGGCCGGATTAGACTGGCTTAAGAAAAAACAACAATTATTATTAACAAACAGAACTAAAGGTACTGATAAATTTAATCAAACAATAATGGATAATTTAAAATCTCTACCTGGAAAGTCTTCTTTTTTTATTCCTTGGATTAGTGCATTACTAATAAAAAAAATAGGATATACAGGTCCCATTAAGGCGGCAATTTTTAAATAAG
>CAZGBX010000030.1:0-2272 GCA_964524105.1 Candidatus Woesearchaeota archaeon | reverse complement strand
ATGATCTAATAACCTTCCAGGTGTTGCAATAACAACCTCAACTTTCCTTAACCTTTCAATTTGTGGATTAATAGAAACCCCACCATAAACAGCTAGAATTTTAATTGCTTTATTATGAGAAATTTTAACCATTTCATCTTTAACTTGTTCAGCTAATTCCCTTGTTGGAACTAAAACAAGTGCTTGAATTCCCTTTTTTGGGTCACAAGTCTTAATAATTCCTGCACCAAAAGCTAGTGTTTTACCACTTCCAGTTGCAGATTCGCCTATAACATCCTTCCCTTTCAAAATTAAAGGAAGGGTCTCTCTTTGAATTTGTGTAGGTTCCTTAAAACCCAACTTTTTAACTGCTTTCAACAGCTGTCCGTCTAAATTAAGATTTTCAAATTTATTCATTGTTACTCCATTAATATGATCAATAGAAAAAGCGAAAAGTTATCACCAGTGCTCCCTCACACATATTGCTATAGAAAAAAGAGACCCCTAAATCTTTATAAAGCTATTGAATCAAAAAATCCCCTCAAAACATTTATATAAAAGATAAAACAATCCAATGTCAATGAAAGACCAAGCACAAAAAGTTCTAAAACAAGCAGGAATTAAGATCAATGGCAAAAACCCCTGGGACATTCAAGTTAAAAATAACAAATTCTATCAAAGAGTTATCAGTCAAGGATCATTAGGTTTGGGAGAATCTTACATGGACGGTTGGTGGACATGCAAATCACTAGACAAATTCTTTGATAAAATACTCTCAGCTAAACTTGACACAAAAGTAATTAACAAAAGAATATTATTAACCTCATTCTTAAAAGCTAAACTAATCAACTTACAAAAAGGGAAGAGAGCTTACAACATTGGAGAAAAACACTACGACAACGGTAACGAACTATATAAAAACATGTTAGACAAGAGACTAGTCTACACTTGCGGTTACTGGAAGAACGCAAAAACTCTAGACAAAGCACAAGAAGCTAAACTAGACTTAGTTTGTAAGAAACTTAAATTAAAAAAAGGACAGAAAGTCCTAGACATTGGTTGTGGCTGGGGGAGCTTTGCTAAATTCGCAGCACAAAAATACAAAGTCAAAGTTGTTGGAGTAACAGTTTCAAAAGAACAAGTTATTTTAGCAAGAAAATTATGTAAAGGATTACCAGTAGAAATTAGGTTACAAGATTACAGAGATGTTAAAGAAAAGTTTGATCATATTGTATCTTTAGGCATGATAGAGCACGTGGGTTACAAGAATTACAAAACTTACTTTGAAGTTGGAGATAGATGTTTAAAGGATGGGGGTTTATTCTTATTACACACTATTGGTGGAAACAAATCAGTTAAATCTACTGACCCATGGATAAACAAATACATCTTCCCAGATTCCATGCTACCTTCAATAGCACAACTAGGTAAAGCAATGGAACACATTTTTATCATTGAAGATTTACACAACTTTGGAACTGATTATGATAAAACTTTAATGGCATGGTATAACAACTTCAAGAAAAATTGGAAGAAGATCAATCATATGTATGACGAAAGATTCTACAGAATGTGGGAATACTACTTACTAGCTTGCGCAGGTTTATTCAGAGCAAGAAAAGCACAACTATGGCAAATGGTTCTTTCAAAAGGTAACAAAGAAGGTTATCAAAGAATAAATTAAGAGTTGATTTCTACAAACTTCTTTATGCTCCTATCATAAGTCTTCTCAACATCATCAGGAAAACAACAAGCAGGCAACTCTTTATTCTCCAAGTGATACTTTAAACACTCACAACAAAGCCCTTTCCTTGGACACCCTGGATAAGTACAGTTACACTTCTTCTCATTACATTCTTTCTTACATTCCATAACTTAATTTCAAAAAAAGGAATATAAAAACATTTCTATAAACAAAACCCTTATAAGAAACAACATCTAAATGTAACATATGGGATTAAGTGAAAGACAAGAAGCATTCTTCAAGATTATAGTATTCATCATAACAGGAATAATTCTTGGAATATGGGGGTACTTAATCTTTGTACTAGGAGTAATCAATTGGATAATTGCAATTCTAACAGGAAAAAGAAACAAAGATCTTGCTGTAATGTGTGAATATTGGAACACAGAAACTTATAGGTACATAAGATATTTAACTTCAGTTACAAACGAAAGACCATTCCCATTTAATAACGTAAAAGCAATGAGTAAGTTCAAGAAATAATTACAAAACATGCCCATCATTGGGCCTTACATAATCATGCAGCTCCCCTTCTGAGAACCAAACAGG
>CAZGBX010000029.1:0-3733 GCA_964524105.1 Candidatus Woesearchaeota archaeon | reverse complement strand
TCACTACTCCACTCGGGGGCCTAACCCAGTTAGGTGAAATTGAGAAACTTAATCACGAGGTTTCTTCCAACCTTTTACTAGAAGTGCATAAAATAATTGTCCATGTTTATACTCTGGATTTGGACTAATTTCCTTGAGAAAACCAACTTTCTTAAATCCATGTTTTTCATTAAACTTTATTGCCTTATTTCCTTTAAAATCTCCGGTACCAATATAAATAATAGGAATTCTCCTTTTTCTACAAAAATCAACAAGTTTTTCTCTCAAAGCTGTCCCATAACCTTTTCCCCTAAATTTATTTTTTATTGCAAGTTCTTGTCCAAACACTGAAACTGCAAAGGGCGGTTCTATCAAACATTTTTTAAAACAGCTATGCCCCACATATTCTCCTCGCTCTTCAACAACAAAGATCTCTTTATTCTTCACCTTAAGATCGAAAAACTTAGAATCTCTCCTTAAATTAATTGTAGAAAAAGCCTCCTTTTGAGTTTTAAGATAATTTTTTTTATCAGTTGGTTTTCCAAATCTTATTCTCATGGATAATTCTATTACTTTTACATATTTATAGATTACGATTAAGTTCTCAACTCAAATCCTTCGGATTTGCCTTCACTACGTTCAGGTCACCTAACCTCGTTATGCACAATTAAGAATTTAGTTATGCTACGCCCTCTTCCAAAGACTCTTCTTTTTCCTGTCTTCTTTGAGCCCTCAATCTTGTTTCAACAGATTCAGCTTGTGGGCCGGCCAATCGAACAGTACATAAACTCGGAGGAATAATTTCATGACAAACTGTCAAATCATCTCCAACATGATACACTTTAACAAACTGACCTTCATACACCAACTCTACATCACCTAAAGTTTTCAAATGCTCTCGGAACTTCCTATATTCATAAAGACCAGTTGCCTTAGCATGAATTCTTATAACCATTAATTAAAAAGGCTCAAAGAAATATATAAGTTTATTGTAAGTCAAGTCATTAAATTCTTAACTGCTCACTCCGTTCGTCCCTCGAGAAATCTCGGGGAACATAACCTCGATGTACGAAACAACTTGCGCAGTTACAGAGCCTCTAACCCTAAAATTAGTATTTTAGTGTTTTTCAAAACGCAAGTAAAGTGTTATGCTCAATCACTTGCATTTTCTTTTATAAGTTTAATGTTATAAGGTCTTAATGATATTTAAGCCCTTCTACCTTTTGACACAATTTACTTGCATTTAACTTTTTAACGAAAGAATTATGCTATCCTTAACTTAGGTACATCTAGACAGTCTTCAACTCTATATGGAAAATTATCCAAATTTAAAACAACTACTCTAAACCGGGATGCTATTGCTGGATCAGACCAAATCACACTATAAACCTCTCCATCCAAATCTCCCCTTCTCACAGCAGCTTGACTAAAATAACAAGTATGCCTCATATATCCACCCAATCTAAATCTATCTATAACCCCACCCAAATCACTCGTAAAATCCTTTGGGACAACAGGTTTATTTACATCACACAATTCATCTCTATCACGATCTGGAACCAATACCACTTTCCTTCTTCTAAAAGCCTTTAACATATAAAATAAAAAGTCCAAAAAAGTTATAAAACTACCGTACCAAGCTAAATGCATCACAGATGCATCATTTTGGTGTGCAGTTTTCTTAAGGATTCAATCCAACGTACTTTACATGACAAGATATTGCCAAACATGTGGAAAAAAACTTAAGAAAAACGAATGGGAAGACTGTCGAGCTTGTGCAGAATACCACGCCTACAATTATCCACCACATGAACTTGAATCTTTAGAAGAAGAATACCAGAACCTTAAAGAGGAGGAAGATGAATGAAAGTCATTGACCTTTTCTCTGGTTGTGGTGGATTCAGTTATGGGTTCAAACAAGAGGGTTTTGAAATTCTTGGCTTTGTTGAATGTTGGGAACCAGCAATATCAACATATCTCAAAAACCATCCTAAAGCTCTTCACCTTGGAACTGACATAACCAAGGTCAAGGATGAAACTATTTCTAAGTTCGAAGGAGAAGTTGACATTATTGTTGGTGGCCCACCTTGTCAAGGATTTAGTATTGCTGGCAAAAGAAATCCTAAGGATAAAAGAAACCTATTATATCAAGAATATTTAAGATTTGTTAGAATCATTAGACCAAAATATATTGTAATGGAAAATGTTTCTGGAATTCTTTCTATGAGAGATGAAAACAACAACTTTATTCTTCTTCATATTATTGACGAGCTAATGTCATTAGGATATTTTGTTTCCTATAAACTTATGAACGCAGCACACCATGGTGTTCCACAAAACAGACAAAGGATAATAATTATTGGGAAAGAATTAGAGTTGTTCCCAAACACAAATTATAATAAAAAATCAATCTTTGATGCAATTTGGGATTTAAGCAAGGGTAAATCAAAACTTAATGCCCATGTCCACTTCAATCCTTCTGAAGAAACAATTGATAGAATTAAAAAACTAAGTCAAGGCGAAAGTATGTCTAATTTTGGACTTGGAAGAAAGAGATTAATTTATGATGAGCCTTCTAAGACAATTGTTACTAAACCTATCTATATACATCCATTAAGAAATAGATTCTTAACACCAAGAGAGTTAGCAAGGATACAAAGTTTTCCTGATAGTTTTGAGTTTACAGGTTCTAAAACATCTATGGTTAAACAGATTGGTAATGCTGTTCCACCGTTAATGGCTAAAGCTATTGCAAAAAAGATTAAGGAGGATATAAAAAATGTTAAGTGATTTCTTAGTAATTTTATTTGTAGAGTTAGTATTATTTTTGTTGTTCTTAGTGTTTTTATTCAGTTTCAAGCCTAAGAAGAAATTAAAGAAGAAACCTATGCCTCACAAATGTTGTGGTAAATGTAAGTTTAACATAGAAAATATACCAAAAGAGGATGAGTTCTTTGCGTTCAGAAAACTATTTTCTGAAAATACAACTATAGGAGGTAAAGGAAAATGAAATTGGCGCCGATCTTTTTCCTATTGCTGTTATCAATGCCCTTTTGTTTAGCAGCGATAGACTTTGACGCAGACCTAGATCCGGCAGATGAAAGACAGTTCGACCAAATACTAGCACCAGTAATGAAGATTTACAACTTCGTTAAGTATGCAGCTACAGTTGCAGGTGTATTAATGCTAGTGTTTGCAGGGATTAGTTTTGTTACTGCTGGCGGAGAAACTGGAAAGAAGGAGAAAGCCAAAAACATGGCTGTTGGAGTTGTTATAGGATTAATTGTAATCTGGATAGCTCCATTAGTCGTACAGTACATTTTCACATGAAAATGAAAACTGGTATTTGGTTAGTAGCAATTCTTTTGCTACTACCCTCTATTCTTGCTATTGATTGTTCTTTAACACAGGACGAAGACTTTTGTAATGATGTACAGAATTCAAACTTAACAGAAGCAGAAAAAGACACTTGGTATTCATATTTATTATACAATTATACATCACCTAACCACGAATTTGTTAAAAATTATAATGATCAAATTGAAGTGCCAAGTAAACCTATAGGAGTAAGAGAACAAGATTCAACACAGATTAAAGACGCGTGGATTTCTTTGTTATCAATTTCACCTTCAGTATATCAAAATAATGAGCTCTATGTTCCTTCAAGAATTAATGTTCGATCAGAGTATAGTTATAGAATTTTTCTACCTTATGATTTTACAATGGGTTATAGAGAAACTAAGTATGGCGAATG
>CAZGBX010000028.1:0-4333 GCA_964524105.1 Candidatus Woesearchaeota archaeon | reverse complement strand
AAAGAATTGAAAATAAAAGTATTAGATATGGGTATGGGGCATGAAAGAAATGCTTGGTTTTCTCAAGGAACTGCTAATGCTTATGAAGCTGTGTTCCCAACTGTGTGTGAGAAGTTAAAGAAAATAACTGGTGTTGAAGTTGATGATGAGTTAATGGATAAGTTTGGGCCTTATGCTGCTAACCTTAATATCGATGAAGTTGAAGATATTGAAAAAGAATGGGATAAGATTTCTAAAGCCTTGAATATTGATAAACTAGAATTGAAAGAAAGGATCTTGCCATTGCAAGGATTGTATTCTGTTGCAGAACATTCTCGTGCTTTGTTGTTTGCTTTGAATGATGGGGCTTTGCCTTCTAATGTTGGTGGGGAGTATAATCTTAGAGTGTTAGTTAGAAGGGCTTTAGGTTTTATTCAAAAGTATAAGTGGAATGTGGATTTAGTTGATGTGTGTAAGTGGCATGCAGAATATTTGAAACCAATTTATCCTGAGCTATCTGAAAATCTAGATTCTGTTTCTAAGATTTTAAAAGTTGAAGAGAAAAAGTATAAACAAACTCAAGAGAAATCAAAACATGTTGTTAGTAAATTATTACAAACTCATATTACAACCGAAAAGTTGATTGAGATTTATGATTCGCAAGGTATTCCACCTGAGATTGTGCAGTTAGAAGCTTCTAAGATAGGTAAGAAGATTGAAGTGCCTGATAATTTTTATGCTCTTGTTTCTGGAAGGCATGAGAGAAAAGTGCAAGTTCATCAGACTACTAATGAAGTTATTTCAGAGTTTGAAGATTTGCCTGCAACTAAAGCGTTGTATTATGGTGGTTACTTGAATGATTTAATGTTTGATGCTACTGTTCTGAAAGTTAAAGATAATTATGTTGTTTTAGACAAGACTTGTTTCTATCCTACTTCTGGTGGGCAGTTACATGATGTTGGAACTTTAGATGGTCTTAAAGTTGTTGACGTTTTCAAACAAGGTGATAAGATTGTGCATAAAGTAAAAGGTAAATTGACCAAAGGTTATGGTGTTAAAGGGGTTGTTGGTAAAGAAAGAAGAGTTCAGATTGCAATACACCACACTGCAACTCACATAATTAATAATGCTGCTCGTAAGGTTTTAGGTAAGCATGTTAATCAGGCTGGAGCTAAGAAGACTTTTGATAAAGCTCATATTGATTTGACTCATTTTCAAGCTATTAGTCAAGATGAATTGAAGTTAATAGAGAAAGAAGCTAATGAAGTTGTTAAGAAAGGAATTGAAGTTAGAAAGTGTTTTATGAGACGGTCTGAAGCTGAGAAGAAGTTTGGAATGGATATCTATCAAGGTGGGGCTGTGCCTGGGAAAGATCTTCGTATAGTTGAAATTGAAGGTTGGGATGTTGAGTGTTGTGGTGGAACACATTTGAATAATACTTCTGAAGTTGGAACTATTAAGTTGTTGAAAGGAACTAAGATTTCTGATTCTGTTGTGAGGGTGGAGTTTGTTGCTGGTCCAAAAGCAGATAGTTTAGAAGAATCTTCTTCAGAGATTGTTATTGAATTACAAAGTTTATTGGGTTGTAGTAAAGAAGAGATTCCTGGAAGATGTAATGAGTTGTTTTTATTTTGGAAAAAGATCGTTAAGAAGAAAAAGAAAGTTGAGTTTAAGTTGATTTCTTCTGAGAGGTTTAGTGGTGATGTGTTGAAAGAGTCTGCTAGAATATTAAAGACACAACCTGAGCATGTGGTGAATACTGTTAAGAGGTTCTTGAAAGAGATTAAGGCGGCGGTTTAGTATGTACTTGAAACAACATGTTTTACTTTCTGCACTTTTCTCTGTTTTGCTTTATCCTGTTTTTGGGTGGTGGGTTTTGATTATATTCTTTTCTGGGTGGTTAGTTGATTCTGATCATTATCTTGAATGTGTTGTAAGGAAAAAGTCTCTTTCACTTAAGAAAGCATATAATTATTATCTTGAAAAGGATAAAAATGATAAGATCTTATTAAGGCAAGGGAAAAAACCAAAGTTTGTATTACATTTGCATGTGTTTCATACTATTGAAGCTTTTTTGTTAATCTTATTATTCTCAATTTATTTTGATTTCTTTAAGTTTGTTTTAATTGGATTTGTGTTCCATCAATTGTTGGATGTTGTATATTTCTTTTATCAGAAGTATCAGTGGCCTAAGGCACAGTATGATCGAGTTATTTCTATGGTTTTTGAAATTAAGAAAATTCTTTAGTTGTAAATAGAAACGCCGAGACTGAGCTTAACTTTTTTTGGTAACTCCTAACACTCATGTCACCAGTTAAGTTCAGATCCCTGATTAATTTTTAACTGTTATACATTCTTTATGTTGTTACTGGTTTATTTCTTTTTCGGTTTGAAAATTTCTATAATTTGTTTCAATTTTTCATTTTGCGTATAGAATGGTATACAAAATTTATATTGTCTCAAGATTTTCTTATTGTAACGAAGCGCGCGTTTCGATTGAACCTTAAGGAGGTAATGAAATTGAGATGTAAATTATGTGATAAACGGATTAGACGTAAGAAAGAGTTTTGTTCAACATGTACAGTCTACTTGAGGGTAAAGTATCCTGATAAGACTGAAAAAGAGGTTCTTGAAATGTATGGAGTTAAGGGGGATAAAAATGGGACTAAGTGAAATACTTTTGATAATGTTTGTTAATCTAAGTAGTATTTTGATTTTTTTAGTTGGATTGCTCTTAACCAGACCTAAAAGAAAGAAGATGCCGCACAAATGTTGTGGCAAGTGTAAGTTTAACTTAGAGAATGACCCTAATTTAGCTTTTAGACAGTTATTCTCAGGAGGTATGCCACAATGAAATCAATGCTAATATTGTTTATGTTGCTTTTAGTAACACCTTTTTGTTTAGCAGCATTAGACTTTGACGCAGACTTAGATCCAGCAGATGAACGACAATTCGACCAAATACTAGCACCAGTAATGAAAATCTATAACTTCATTAAGTATGCTGCCACAATTGCGGCTGTATTGATGTTAGTATTTGCAGGAATTAGTTTTGTTACTGCAGGTGGAGAGACTGGAAAGAAGGAGAAAGCCAAAAACATGGCTGTGGGAGTTGTTATTGGATTAATTATAATCTGGGTAGCTCCATTAGTCGTGCAGTACATTTTTAACTAAGTTTATAATTGTGTGAGTAGCTGTAAGGCGTAAACTACAGTTATGACCATAACGGGAGGTAACGTCTCCGACGACTTAGGCATGATTAGTTTCAAGTTGATGTAAGAATTAACTTAATTTTTCAGAGTAGCCATTGGACATTTTTTAAAACTCCAAACCTTCACAATCTCTTCTAAATTTTAAAGCCTCATAATTATGTATTAATCTTCTCTTTGCCCTATAGGCTAAACTTTTAATTGTAGGGATTGTATCCCCAAATTCTTCAGCTACATCTTTATATGATCTCCCTTCAAAATGTAACATTTCATAAACTCTTTTCCCTCGCCCTGAAAGATTTCTATCCACTAATGCATGCGCCCTTTCTGTTAACCTTAATACATGATATAAATATTCAGGAGAACCGCTTCCATCTATATCTTCTAACATTCTTTGTTTTCTAAATCTTCTAAGCTTAACTTCTTCATTCCTTCTTTCTTTTTTATGTCTAGCAGCAACATTCTGAGTGATACGTGCCAACCAAGCTTTAAATCCAAGACCATTATATGACCCTCCAAACCTAAAAACATTAGAAAATACATCTTGTGTTAAATCGTCAATAGCTTCTGTACAACCACGATCATTAAGGATATATCTTACAAAAGGGGTCCATTTGACATAAAGTGTCTCAAAATCTTCGGGGATCATAATTTAAACAAATCTCTAAAATCTTATAAAAGCATCGATTCAAGTCCACCAAATTCTACTACAGGAGGTCTTCTACCATGAAACTACACACACTTTGGATTTTATTACTTATACTCCCTTTAGCCTCAGCTATCAACTGCGAATTAACCCAAGATGAAGACTTTTGTAATGATGTTCAGAATTCAAACTTAACTGAAGCAGAAAAAGATGTTTGGTATTCATATTTATTATACAATTATACATCACCTAACCACGACTTTGTTAAAAACTATAATGATCAGATTGAAGTAACAAGTAAACCCCAAGGGATAAGAGACAAAGATTCAACACAGATCAAAGATGCATGGATTTCTTTGTTGTCAATCTCACCTTCAGTATATCAAAACAATGAACTTTATGTTCCTTCAAGGATTAATGTAAGATCAGAATTCAGATATCGTGTTTTTCTACCTTATGATTTTACAATGGGTTATAGAGAAACTAAGTATGGCGAATG
>CAZGBX010000027.1:0-5357 GCA_964524105.1 Candidatus Woesearchaeota archaeon | reverse complement strand
ATAAGAAATTGATAGTAGATTCACTAACAAACTTTGCTCTCTCTCATACTTAATTCAATATTAAGCATACACTTTATTGTCAAAGTAATGACTATGATATATGATATTTTTTCTGAACAGAAGAAAGTTCCCTTGACTTCCCTCACACACACAAAGAATTTGGAACCATAAAGTGTTTATAAACTTTACTTATTCTTTCGTTTCCTTTTTTCTTTTCTAAGCTTCTTTCTTTGCCATTTCCATCTCATTTGGCCTTTCTTTTTCCAACGCTTAGATGATCTCTTCATGATTAAAATTTGGACCCTAGTTTAGTTTAAAAAGGTTTGGGTAGGTTCGGTTTTTACAAACCTTCAAGAATTATTTCTCCCTTATAAGAACTTCAATAACAGAACTTCCATCATCTAAAGTCCTAGCCCCATTATTTTTAATTATCAAATCAGTTCCACCTTGTAAAGTTGAAACTCCTGTAGAATTTAATTGTAACAATTTACTTCCATCTTCATTATCATAAGGCACCCAAAGTTCAACTTTATACTTTCCTGCAACAGGACTAGTTTTAATTCTTAATACACCTTCTTCAATAGGAGTCTCCAAACCAGGTTCAGACAACATAGCTTTCCCTGTATTCTCCCAGTGTACCCAATTCTCACCCTCATTAATCATAAAATTTCCTTTCTTAATATCAACCCTAACTAACCTTTGAGTTCCAGGTCCACCTTTAGCAACTTCCCTAATATTATTATCTAATGTGAACATAACTTCTTTAGTTTGAATAGCAATATTTTTATCTTTTAATTTATTTATTACTGGCATTCCTGCAGCAAGAATTAGTGACAAGACTACAATACCTAGACCAAAGTATAGTACAGCAGAAATCCATATTGCTCCTTTCTTGTCCATTTTAAAAAAAGAAAAAAAGAGGATATTATATCCTCATGCTCCATCAATTCCAGACTTAAATTCGTTCTCACAAACCTTGTCCTTTCCTTTCACCTTAACTATTGGGAAAACTCCAACTTCTTTTGCACCAGCAGCGAAAGGTAACGTAACCTCTCCAACTTCAAACGGAGGAATATCTCCCTCATCCTTTACAGGTGCACCTAATGCTTTACCAGCTTCGTTATAAAGTCGAATTTGTATACCAGATAGATCAGAAAAATCATTCTTGTTATCTAATGTAACAGTTACATTATCAACAACTTTCTCAGCCATTACGTCTAAATTTACAAGTTTAGTTGAACATGCAATCTTAAAATCTGAAGTTTCTGCAGTGTCCTCCTGAACTCCCTTAAATAATCCGCCACCCCATTGCATAACTAATGCTGCTAATACAATTGTAAAACCGATTACCAGTACAGTCGCAATAAGAGGACTTACTCCTTTTTTTCCTTTCATTATAATATCTCCTCCTTAACAGCTAGCCACTTCAACTAGCTTTTCTGAGCATGTTATTGGATATCCTTCTACTACAATAACTGGAATCACACTTAATCCAGATCCAGCACCATCAACTTCCATAGTTTTTTGTTTAGAAGGCCTTATTTCATCTTCTCTAGTAATAGTTTCATCTCCCACCCTAAACCTAAAAGCAGTCACAGGTTCAGTTCCAGTATTCATTACAGTCACAGAACCAGCATTACATGAAACCACATCAATACTAACACCACCAGCACACATTTGTTTTCCAGTGTTTACGACACTTTCTTTCATAACAGTATCCTTAATACTTCCACCCCACCAAACAATAAGCAAAGAAGCAATAACTATTGTTGCACCAATAAGTAAAATCGTTGCAATTAACGGACTCACACCTTTTTTATTCACTTTTTATCACCCACACATCCCCATTTCCATAGGGTCAATTGTTACTGATCGTGTTGGACATTGTACTAATGCCCCATCTTCTTTAATTACTGGAACTATATGAATCTTATGATTTTCACAAAATGGTAAATTTACTCCCCCACTTGATGAAGGAGGCAACCCAACATCATTTGAAATACTAAAATTATATGATGTTAACTGTTCTGGATTAACAACAAACTCCCAGATAGTAAACGCACCTTTATTCTTAAATGCAGCATGTGGCATTTTCATAATTCTAGTTGAACAACTTGTAACTGTACCATCAGGAACATCAACCTCCTCACAAAGATTATCATCAGATATAACTTGTAAACTAACTTCAGAACAAAGTTCATCAGACCCAATCATTTGTTCAACATCTATTTGTTTTGTTTGATTAATAATATAAGTAGAAACAAACGCAGCCATTGCAACTGCAAACCCAATCAACAGGACTGTAGCTATCAATGGACTAATACCTCTTTTATTCATATTACATCTTTATTTGTTTTCTTTTTTAAAGCTTTCTATAAGAAACATTTTTAAATATTACTTGATCACAAATACTCTATGACTTTGAATCACATTGGAGTAATCCTTGACGGCAACAGAAGGTTCGCAAAGAAACTAATGTTAAAACCAGAGAAAGGCCATGAGTGGGGTTATGAAAAAGTAAAGAAACTTGTTGGTTGGTGTAAAGAAGAAAACATCAAAGAACTCACATTATACACATTCTCAATTGAAAACTTTAACAGACCAAAGCACGAATTCAATTATCTAATGGACTTGTTCCAAAAAGCATTCATAGAACTAAAGGACGACCCAAAAGTCAAGGATGTTAAAGTTAACTTCATTGGAAGGATAAAAAAATTTCCAAAGAAAGTACAAAATGCAATTTACGAATTAATGGACATGACTAAAGATAACGGCCCTTTCAAAGTCAATTTCGCTATGGCATATGGTGGCAGAGCAGAAATTGTAGATGCTACTAAGAAAATTGCAGAAAAAATAAAAAATAATGAATTACAAATTGAAGATATTAACGAAGACACTTTCGCTCAAAACTTATACTTGAATTCAGACCCAGACTTAATTATCAGAACTTCAGAATCAAGATTATCAGGATTTTTACCTTTCCAAGGAACTTATTCTGAAATAAAGTTCTTACCTGACACTCTTTGGCCAGAATTCTCTAAAGACCACTTCTTAGCTTGCGTTAACGAATTTAATGATAGAAACAGAAGATTCGGCAAATAGATTTAAAAGCTTTTCTCACAACCTATTTTCTTATGTTTGAAAGACAAATTATCTACGAGAATATTGGAGAAGAAAGACAAAAGCTAATAGAAAGTTCAACAGTTTGTGTTATTGGTGTTGGAGCACTCGGAACTAACACATCAGAATCTTTAGTGAGATCAGGAGTAAAGAACTTAATCCTAATCGATGATGATTCAATAGAAGAACATAACTTACAAAGACAGTGTTTATTCAATCAAAAAGACATTAACAAAAGTAAAGTTGAAGTTGCAAAAGAAAAACTACAAGAAATCAACCCAAAAGTTAAGATCACAATTCAGAAAGAAAGGTTAACTAAAGACACTAACATAAAATCAGATTTAGTCCTAGACTGTACTGACAATATCGAAACAAGATTCTTAATCAATGACTTGTGTATGCAAAACAACATTCCTTGGATCTACAGTTCAGCAATAGAATCTACAGGTTACGTTTTAGTTATTTATCCAAAGAAAACTCCCTGCTTCTCGTGTGTCATCAAAGAACCAAACGAAACATTAGGAGATTGTGAAACAAGAGGGATACTAAACACAATAGCTAAAGCAATTTCCTCAATCCAAGTCACAGAAGCTTTGAAAATCTTAACTAAGCAACCATTCACAAAAGAACTAATACATTTTGACATTTGGAAAAATAAACTAACAAAAACCAAAGTTAAGAAAAACCCTGACTGTCAAACTTGTAAAGGAAACTTCCAATTCTTAGAGAATCAGATCAAAGCAAAGAAGTGTAAATCCCGCGGAGCCTATATTACTAGGCCTAATGGCAAACAAGAACTAGACCTAGAGAAAGTAAGAAAGAATTTCAAAGTTATAGCAGATACACCAGTAGTTACAATCATCCAAGACAAGTTCAAAGTATCTTGTTACAAGAACGGAAAATTACTAATTGAATGTGATAATGAAAAAGACGCTGAAGAACAAGCAGGAAGAATTTACAAATGAAAGGTTTAATCTTAATGTCAGGAGGATTTGATTCAGCTGTTGTTGCCAAACGAATGAAAGATAAGATGGAACTTGAAGCAATTCATTTCAGTTACGAACCATTCACAAACAACTCCCCAGAAAAGAAATCAAAACAAATCTGTGAGAAACTAGATATCCCATTAAAAGTGATTAACATTTCAAAAGATATAGAAAAGATCTCAAAGAACTGTGAACATAAATACTACTTCATCTTAACTAAAAGATTAATGCACAGACTTGCAGAGAAAGAAGGTGCTGACGTCTTAATTAATGGAGAAAACATCGGCCAGGTGGGATCACAAACAATAGAAAACATGAGAGTTATTGACAATGCAGTTAAAACTCCAATCTTAAGACCGGTTCTTTGTTGGGACAAACAAGAGATCATTGACAAAGCAAAAGAATTCGGGTTTTATGAAATCTGTTCAGGACCAGAAGTCTGCGATGTCCTAAGAACAAAGCACCCAGCAACAAAATCAACAATAACTAAAATTGAAAAGGAAGAAGAAAAATGCAAGTCCATTTAGAAAAAGAAGATAAATCAATTGAATCTAATGCTAAAACAGTGAAAGAACTCCTAGAAGAATTAAAGATTAATCCAACAACAGTAATAGTTTCAAAAAATGATGAGCTTGTAACTGAAGATGAACCATTAGAAAACAAAGACATAATCAAAATCTTACCAGTAATTTCAGGCGGATAGTTACTTCAGTAACTTCTTAACATCTTCTAAATCTGTCGGATCTAAGAATCCTAAAACAAACTCACTATCCACAGCCATAACATTACCCCGATCCTTATGATTTAAATGAACCAAAATATAATGAGCAATAACTTTCTGCCCAAACTGAAAAACCAAATATGAAAGTGAAGAAATCTCCCCCTCTAAAAATCTAAGTGCAACAACCCTCTTTTTAATTACATTTATCTTCTCCAAAGTTTGACTGCTCGGTTCAATTGCATACAAAGATTCTAAGTGCCTCAGTTCAATCCGAAGAGAAAACAATCCTTTTGCCCGCAGACCACGCCCCAACGAATCCAAGTCAGCCCTCCCCTGCAAAAAGTCCCTTAGAATAGCTTCAAACTCGGGAATCACTCCCTTAAGTCTAGCAGGATTTTCTCGATAATCCCTCTTCTGCCTATGCTTCAATTTATAATAAAAATCGATTCTCGAAAGAGCAAGGCGAATCCTATCAATTGCTCCCTGCTTCAACTTCAGAAATTCTTGTTTTTTCTTCTCGTCCCAGCCAG
>CAZGBX010000026.1:0-5416 GCA_964524105.1 Candidatus Woesearchaeota archaeon | reverse complement strand
GGAACGGCCAAACATGGCAAGAGTGGTGGACAAAAGCAAAGATCTACAACTTCGTAGGAAAAGATAACATCCCATTCCACACAGTCTTCTTTCCAGGAACATTATTAGCTGACGGAAGATTGTCACTTGCACATAACGTAGTAGGATTACAATACTGTAATTACGAAAGGAAAAAAATCTCAAAAAGTAAAGGTTTTGGGATCTTCTGTGAGAATATGTCAAAAACAAACATAGAAGCAGACTACTGGAGATTCTACTCAACTTACTTAATCCCAGAAACAAAAGATACAGATTTTTTATGGCAAGAGTTCAAAGACAGAATAAACAATGATCTAATTGGAAACATTGGGAACTTAATCAACAGAACAACAACATTCATAGAAAGAACATTCGAATCTAAAGTTCCAGAACCAAATCTAAAAAAACAAGATAAAGAATTCATAAAACAAATCAATCAAGAGATTAACAACACACTTGAAACAATAGAGAAAGTAAAACTAAGAGAAGGACTAGAAAACATCCTAAAAATCTCAGCACTAACAAACAAATACTTCCAAGACAACGAACCATGGAACAATAGAGATAGAGCTAACACAGTAATATACATCTGTGCAAATTTATGTGAAAAGATAGCTTTACTACTTCAACCATACTTACCAAGTAAAAGCAAAGAAATACTTAATCAAATAAACTCAAAAGAAGTCAACTACAAAAACATTAAGACATTAAACATAAAAAACACTTTAATCAACAAACCAAAAATACTATTCAATAAAATAGAAGATCAAAAGATTAAAGAACTAAAAGAAACTACTTCAAAAGTAACAGAATATTTCAAAGGAGATAAAAAAGTGGATATCAAAGACTTCCAAAAACTAGACATAAGAATAGGTACAATAAAGAAAGCTGAACAACATCCTAAAGCTGACAAACTATATGTACTACAAGTTGACTTTGGAACAGAACAAAGACAAATAGTTGCAGGAATAAAAGAATGGTACAAAACAAAAGACTTAGTAGGAAAACAAATCCCAGTAATAGTAAACTTAAAACCAGCTAAGCTAAGGGGAATAGAAAGTAACGGTATGCTTTTAGCTGCAGAAGATAAAAACAATTTAACAGTACTAACTACAGATAAGAAAGTTGAAAACAATTCTAAAGTAGATTAAAAAAAAGAAAAAATTAGCCCTTAAGGCCAAAGAATAAACATTTAAGTCCACCCAGGATTAATAGCAATGCAATTACCCATTCAAGGTTCCACATTCCTTTCCAAAGTAGGATACCTAAAACTAAGCACACTAAACCACAGATAACTAACCAGCTCTTACTCATTGTTGTACAACATGATCCTGTTGCTGGAGCTCTTCTTGTAGGTCTAACCACTCGTCTTTTCCTAACGGGTGCCCTCCTTTTTCTTCTTGCTGCCATCAATAAACACCTCCTTTTTATAATAACTTAATCATAAGTTTTACAATGTTAAATTCCAATTACTACTATTTAAACTTTACGAACTAAAGAATAGGCATAATACTAAAACACTACTTAACTTTAGCCAACTTTCTTTTTCTCTTAGCAATTTTCTTCTTAAGCTTGGGCCAATCTTCTTGCGCAACAATATAACCAACACAATTTTTCTTACCACAACAACAAGGTGTTTCTTCAAAACCATCTAAAGACCAACCATAATCATACGATAACTCTTCGCCCTTCTTAATATCCCTATCAGCAACTACCCAAATATGTGCACTTTCAATTTCAATGTAACAATTAGGGTCACAAGAATGATTAATATACTTTGCAGTATTGTAATCTACATCACCATCTATATCCCACCTCTTATCAACCTCAAAAAAGTAATACTGGTTATTACCAATACCCATAGTTCTCATTTCAGTCTCTTTTTTACTTATCTTCTCCCCAACATACTCAATTATTTTAGTATCTTTAGGGATATCTTTTGCAGCAAATACACCCTTATGATGTATCGAAGATCCTTTAACAATAATATATTCAGAAGTTGTTGGTTTTCTTTTCATCATTACATCTCTTAGATTTCAAATGAGGTTGTAAAGTAATAAATAAAGTTATCGCATGGGCCTGATGAGATTTGAACTCACGACCTCTCGATTATCAGTCGAGTGCGCTACCAGACTACGCCACAGGCCCAAAGCGTCCCGGGCAAGATTTGAACTTGCGACCTTTCGGTTAACAGCCGAATGCTCCACCACTAAGCTACCGGGACATACAAGAAATGGACAAGTCTAGAACTTAAAAAGATTTCTATCGAATCAAAAAGAATTAAATGTAATCTTCCTTATGTAAATAAACAAGAAGACCCATTATTACAAGAACCGCAATTGCAATTATTAAGTACAAGTTCTTTAAAACAAAAGACTTAACTTCTTCTGCACTTACCATTGGACCTTCAGCACCCTCTTTAGCTTTATCTGCTCCTTCACCCTCACTAACATCAGACCCAACAACCTCATCCCCAGTTTTCTTTTCAGTAACATTAACAGGATCAGCTAGACCACCACCACTACTACCACTAGAACTTGAAGCAGCTGATGAAGAAGTACTTGCCGCAGGAGCTGCATCAGCAGGACCATAAACAGAGAACCCTAAATCTCCAGGTACACCCCAAACACAAGAATCATCCCCATCTACCTTAAGTACAACACCTTCTTCAGCATCAACTTGAACACAATTATCTAAATCATCATCACATTTCCATAACTCATCACAACCATAATCAGACTTAGGAATCTCTAATTCCACAGCTTCTGGATTTGCCTTTTCTAAATTCTCCCATTGTTCTCCTTCCATTCCAACATAATCAGCACCATTATCAGCTTCCTCTAAAATCAAAGCACTTCCATTAATCTGTTTATCAGCATCATCCAACACTGCCAAAGAAGAATTTTCAAGAGTTATTGCCCAACCCTTTGTAGCATTCTGATTAGTCAACTTCCAATCTGCATTAGTTAAATTAGACCAATCAAGTTGCATACCACAATAATCAGGAACTTGTGAGAACTCACCATCATTTGAACCTTTAATAAAGAAATCCATCTGTCCAAAAGGATCATTAACACCAGCACCAGTAGGAGCATTAAATCCAAATTGCATTATAGGATTACATTTAGGACAATCAGCAAAATTCTTTGACTTTGCGGTCTTAAAGTTCAAACACTTACTTGTTGAACAAAGATGATTCAATCCACAGATCTTTAACTTATAATAATAAGTAGTATCCAATGAAAGATCATAACCTATTGCTTGAGGATTAAATTCAAAGTTATCAATTGGAGCATCATGATTAATTTTATACTCCTTAATTCCAGACTCTATGCCTTGCAGACTATCATAAGTACCCATATCATAGATCGTATAATTTAATGTTGAACACTCACTATCATCCCCATAAAATTGTAAAGTACCATTTGAAGGTTTATTAGTATCAAACATTACCATAGCACCAATATCAAACTTCTCAACTTTATGCCAATCAAGTTTAGGTGCTGTATTATCTAATGAAGGATCATACTTTAAATCAGGATCAATTAAACCACAAACAGGATCAAAGTAACAATGAGGGTCAAGACAATCAATTAATCCATCTTCATTATCATCTATCCCATTAAAACAATCCTCTTCTGGAACATAACCAAACTTCTTAAACTTCTCACAATCAGGATCATTTTCTACAGGAATACCATCCCCGTCTGCATCTGTTCCAGTTGGAGCAAAACAATCTTCAAATCCGAAATCCACAGAACCTTGTGTAAAGTACATTGGACCTAACTCATCTAATGGCGCAGTCCTCACTCCAGCACTATCCACAGAAGTTACAAAGAAACGCCAATCTGTTGTATCATCATACTCTGCAAATTGAGATAGATCTTCTTCTTCTATAGCAATAGCAACAGCTTCAGCCTCACTACAAGCAAGAGTCCTATCTGTATAAAGTGGCTTATTAGTAATCTGCCAAGAAGAACCACTACAAGAATAGAACCTTAGTGTTTCATCAGTTACAGAAGTGTCAGTATCATAAACTATAACAGCCTCCATAAGGAACTCAAATCCACCATAATCCCCATCAACTCCATTAGCATCACAACCAGTAGAATCACTTTCATCCATATCAATATAAACAAATGTCTTTACAGTATCTTGTCCAGTTGCAACAGTTTCTAAAGATGGTACATATTTTCCATTACAATAAGAAGAATTCATATCATACATCCTTACACTTGCAGCAAAACCAGTAGGTAATTCCTTTATTCCAAATCCAGAAATATCTACAACATCAGCAACAGATCCATCCCCAGGATCACTCCCAATTTCAGCAGCTTGACCTTTCTGCATTGAACTAAATACCACATTATGAGATTTAGGATCACAATAACCATCAGCTTCAGATAAATCAACAGCATTAGAAGCAAAAGAATCTCCATACCATGAACAAGTAGCATTGTTTAAATTACAAGCAGTTTGGTTTCCATCAAAGTTCCAACAACCATTCATCCCACCACCAAAGAACTTCGGTTCACACCAAGTCTCCATAGCAGAACAGATACCTGAAGGGTGACTATTACAAGTTAGGGCATTACCTTGTAAAGTATCACTGAAACAGACAATATCACAGAATCCACTACCTTCACCTGCATCACCACCAAATCCATAATCACTTCTCCACTTACAACTTGAACTAGAATCACAATCAGTAGGATTATCAAAACCATGACATGTTACAAACGGTGTAAACTCACACCTACCATTAGCACCAGCAAAAGAATCCTCAACCCAAGTACAATCATCTTCAAGATCACAAAGGATGGAAGTACTGTGATCAAAACAAGTATCACCCAAAGTATGATTTAACTCACACCAAACTTCAAAGTTATTTCCCTCATCATTAACATCCACCCAATTACATGCTCCACCTGTAACCTCTAAACCTGCATGTCCAACAGTACAAGCAGTTTGATTATCATCAGCAGCCCAACAATTCCATCCTGGATCCCTACAAGATTCTTCATATTCCCATTCACTTTTTCCCCAAGCACAATTAATACCATTAATTGGAGATTCAGTTGAAGTACAAGTCTCTTCTACCGCAATACTCCAACACCCACCTGACACAGCCATTCCACAGAAAGAATCTGAGAAACAAACTGGATCATCACAATCAACCAATTGATTATTATCATTATCTATTCCATCAAAACAAATCTCTTGATTACTTTCAAAATTAGCAGGTTTACATATTGAACCACCCATATCTTCTAATTCCCAACTACAACCAGCAGCACTACTTTCACAAGAATCAGACTCAAAACAATTGAAACAATTCTCATTACATCCGGACTTTCCAGCACCTTGACACCACGCTTGTTCTGTAGAAGGGTCAACC
>CAZGBX010000025.1:1646-5680 GCA_964524105.1 Candidatus Woesearchaeota archaeon | reverse complement strand
TTACAAGTTCTGACATGATTTCTTTTTTGGTAGATGAAGGATCTCCTGAACTTACTATGGTGTTGCCTGGGAATATTACTTATAGTACAAGTAATCGAACCATAAGTTTTAATGTTACAGATAATGGTGCTGCTTCCTTGGATGAGTGTTGGTTTACTAATGTTACTGGACAGAATGAAACGTTGGATTGTACGGCTTATGATAATTCATTTTTGGCTATAGAAGGGTCAAATTATATTACTCTTTATGCAAATGATTCTATTAATAATGTTAACTCAACTTCATTGTACTTTAGTGTGGATACACTTGTTCCAAACTTGACTATAATGAATCCAACAAATACTACAAACTCAACATCAACTGTGAGTTTGGATGTTGTGGCTGTAGATGACGGCACATTAAATAATTGTTATTATAGTTTGAATGGTGCAGCAAACGTGTCTTTCACTTGTGCAAGTAACACAACATTTACACCATTAGAAGGTTCAAATAATGTGATTGTATATGCTAATGATACTGCAGGAAATCTTAATACATCTACCACAACATACTTTTCAATTGATAGTTTGGCTCCTGAGTTAGATGTTGTTTTCCCAACTTCAGGAGGAGCTTATACTGTGACTAATATTTCATTAAATATATCTTCGGTTGATGCAGACCTTGGTACTGATGAATGTTGGTTTACTAATGTTACTGGACAAACAGAGACATTTACTTGTGCAACTAATATAACATTTACTGCGATTGATTGTCAAACTAATACTATTACTGCTTATACAAATGATACATTGAATACTATAAATTCAAGTGAGGTTTCATTTACTGTGGATACTGGCTCTGCGTGTGATGGTTCTTCAAGTTCATCTTCAAGTTCAAGTGGTGGTGGTGGCACTTCTGGTGCCGGAGATGCTGCTGCAACAGTTGGGGCTGGAGAAACAAAGTCTTTAGGTAGACTTACTACTTATGGGTCAGAAAGAGAAATGAGTGGGGATTCAACAATAGAGTTTATTATGCCTGACGGAGAAAAACATTCTGCAACAATAAAGAAAATTGGTGAAGATGAAGTTGAGATTGAGGTAAAGTCTGAACCTCAAACAGTTATAGTTAAAGTGGATGAGACTAAGAATGTGGACTTAGATGGAAATGGTAGGGCAGATATTTCAATATACTTGAAAGAAATTACTGATACTGGAAATGCAATACTTAAATTTACAAGGTTGAGTGATACTTTATTTATTAAAGGCGATAAGTTGGCTGAGGCTGAAGGAGAGAGTAAGTCTGAGGGGTTAGGTAAGGCAATTGCAGATAGTGCAGTGGGACAAGCTGTGACTGGAATGGCATGGTGGATATGGTTAATTATTGTTCTAGTAATAGTTGGGGCTGGAGTAGGATATTATATCTATCACGAGAGATATTAATTTTCAAAATGTTTATTAACTAAAGTTGGTTAAATTGTAACATGGTTCTTATTAAAGAGGTGAAGGCAAGAGAGATTTTAGATTCTCGTGGTAACCCTACAGTTGAAGTTAAAGTTAAAGCTGGGAAGTTTATTTCTGTTGCATCTTGTCCTTCTGGTGCATCTGTTGGCAGATATGAGGCTTGTGAATTAAGAGATGGAGGAGTAAGGTATGATGGAAAAGGTGTTAAAAAAGCAGTGTATAATGTGAATAAGGTTATTTCTAAGAACCTTATTGGTCATGATTTAGATTTGAAGTTTGTGGATGAAGTTATGATTGATCTTGATGGTACTGAAAATAAAACTCGATTAGGTGTGAATTCTGTTTTACCTGTTAGTATGGCTTGTGCTAGGTTACAATCTAAGGTTTTGAACAAACCTTTGTATTCTGTTTTAGGAAAGAAGAAGGTTTTACCTGTTCCTTTTATGAACTTAATTAATGGTGGGAAACATGCAAATAATAAAGTTGCTTTTCAAGAGTATATGGTTGCAGTACGTTATAAGAATTTTAAAGAGTCTTTGAGAATTGGAACTGAGATATATCATCATTTAGGGAAAGTTGTTAAGAAAAAGTACAAGTCTTATGGTGTTGGGGATGAAGGGGGTTATGCTCCAAAATTAAAGAATGTTTCTCATGGGTTTGATCTGTTAAGTGGAGTTGTTGGTGAGTTAGGTTATACTAAGTATGTTAAGTTTGCAACTGATGTTGCTGCAAGTAGTTTTTATTCTAAAGGAAAGTATAAAGTTGATGGGAAGTTAATAGGTCCTGATAAGTTATTGGGTTTATATTTTGATCTTATTAAGAAGTATAAGGTTTTTTCAATTGAAGACCCCTTTAATGAAGATGATTTTGATAGTTTTGCTTTATTAAATAAGAAGAAAATTCAAGTTGTTGGAGATGATCTCACTGTTAGTCATATCGGAAGAGTTAAAAAAGCAATAAATCATAGATCTATTAATTGTTTGTTATTGAAAATGAATCAGATTGGAACTGTTACAGAAACGTTGGATGTTGCTAAGTTTGCAATGAAGAAAATGAAAGTTATGGTATCACATAGGTCTGGAGAAACTTGTGATTCTTTTATTGCTGATTTGTCTGTAGGATTGGGGTGTGGGATGATTAAGTCTGGTGCTCCTGCTAGATCTGAAAGATTAGTTAAGTATAATAGACTAAGTGAGATTGATTCATGGAGGTTTGCGAGAATATGATAATTGTGAATTTTAAATGTTATGGAGAAGCAACAGGTGAAAATGCTTTAAAGTTAGCTAAGATTTGTGAGAAAGTTAGTAAGAAAACTAAAGTTAAGATTATTGTTGCTTGTCAACCTGCAGATGTTTATAGGGTTTCTTCATCTGTTAGTATTGATGTTTATGGACAACATGCTGATGCAATTGATTACGGCGCTTATACAGGACATGTTACTGTTGGGTCTTTGAAATCTGCTGGTGCTAAAGGATTGATATTAAATCATTCTGAGTTTAAACGAGTCTTGGATGATATTGAAGATGTTTTAAGATTAGCAAAGTATAGTTCAATGGATGTTATAGTTTGTGCTTCTGATAGTGAGATTGGAGAAGCTCTTGGTGATCTATTACCTGATTATGTTGCTATTGAACCGCCTGAGTTGATTGGTGGTGATGTTTCTGTTTCTTGTGCTGAGCCTGAATTAGTTAAAGAAGCTTTTACTCGTATAGTACATAAACATCCTGAAGAGGGATTGATTGTTGGAGCTGGGATTCATACTAAAGAAGATGTTGTGAAAGCTTTAGAGTATGGTGCTACTGGAATTTTAGTTTCTTCTGGTGTTGTTTTGGCTGAAGATCCTGAGAAAGAATTGTTAGAACTTTGTTCTGCTTTTAGTAAGATTTAAATAAAGATTTCCTGTGTTCTTTTAGTGAATGAGCCTGTAGCTTAGTCTGGCTGGAGCACCGGTCTTATATGGCTGTGTTTCGTACACTCTCCTAGGAGAGCCGGAGGTCGTGGGTTCAAATCCCGCCAGGCTCATTTCATGCTCCTGTGGTGTAGTCCGGTCAATCATTTTGCCCTCTCGAGGCAAAGACCCGAGTTCAAATCTCGGCGGGGGCATACTTCTTTTTTTCTATTAAAATTTTGATGTTTAGAGGCTTGTATGTGGCAAATTCGAAATTGGGTTCGATTCCCCTGTTGGGCATTACTACTGAAAGTAAGAATCCCAAATGTTTAAATATGTTTAATATTGTAAGTAGGTTATGAAAAGGGTGTTGATAGTTTTATTAGTTGTTATTGGATTAACTTCTTGCTCTGTTGAGTTTCCTGAAAGTCTTACAGGCGATTTTAAAAAGGGATATGATTTAAGCCGTGTAAGAAGTATTTCTTCATCAAGTTGTGTGGATGGTGCGGTGCAGTGTGTTGATAATGATTTGATGCGCTGTTCTCATGGTAAGTGGAAGCTTATAGAGGAATGTGTTGCTGGTTGTATGCAACAAACTAAAGGTGGTATTACTCGTGCTCAATGTAAACAGTTAAGTTGTGAGAACCCGGTTGAGACAGGACGTACAAGGTGTAATAGTGGTAGTGAAAGATTTGAAAAACAAATAT
>CAZGBX010000025.1:0-1636 GCA_964524105.1 Candidatus Woesearchaeota archaeon | reverse complement strand
GCTAATGGTAGATCAAGTTGGGTCTTAGATAGAACTTGTCAAGAAGAATGTGTTGTGTACAATGGCAATGTTGTTTGTGCTGAAGAGAATCGAAGAGATATTGGTGAGGTTTGTAGGGATGATAATGAATGTTTAGAAGGACTTTTATGTGACACCGGCCAATGTTATCCACCTTGTCAGGATAGTGATGGTGGGTTTAATTTTGATGAAAATGGGATTATAACTTATTCTAGGCATTATGATAATCCTAATGAAATGCATAGAGGTGATGGCGGGTCTCTTTATGAATCTAATGATTATTGTAGAGTTGATGAAAATGTTCAAGTAGAGCATTATTGTTTAATGTCTAATAATGTTGTTTCTTCTGATTGGTTTGGCTGCCAGGGAAGAAGACAATGTATTAATGAAGACGATGGAGTTTGTATGGATGTGCTATTATTTGGTGAGGGTGAGAATTGTGAATTTGATAATCAATGTGATTTAGGGTTATTTTGTGATGAGGGTAGTTGTGAAAGTTTGGATTTGGATGATGGGGTTGTGCCAAATACTTTAGGAGATTATTGTGAAACTGATTCTGATTGTATTGGTAATTTAGACCCGCCAGGTGTTGTATGTGAATTAAATAAATGTCGTGCTGGGGTGATGTCAAGTTGTGAGACTGGTTGTTCTATGAGGTTCCCTTGTGATGTTAATCTTAATTCTTGTCAGCCATCAAACCGAGTGCTAAATTCAATCTTGCGTGGGGATATTGCTAAACTGGAAAATAATGATGTCTGTCTTTTAAATGCTCATTGTAGGTCTGATAGTTGTGTGATGAATGAATTTGGGTTTAAAGTCTGTCAGGATAATAGAAGGTTAAGTGGGTTAGGTGAATTGTGTATTATTAATGAAGAGTGCTTATCGGGCATTTGTGGTTTAAATGAAAATGGAGATAGTGTTTGTGTAGAAGAATCCTCTGGGAGTTGTGAAGAGTTAATACATGGGCATAATAATTTAGGGGAAAATAGAATTAATGTAGTATTTGTGGGTGTTAATATTCCTGAAGTGATAGACTTTAGGGAAAAAACTATAGGATATATTAATTTTTTCTCAGAAGAAGAAGATGTTTTTTCGAAGAGTGCTCTATTTAATGTTGAACCTTTTAAGAGTAATAAAGATAGGTTTAATTTATGGTATATACCCGAGATTCAAACTGCAACCCCCTTTCCAAACCCACAAAATATTAATAGCTGTACCTTTTTGTGTAATAATCCCGGACAAACTTCCGAATCTTGTTTTTTAGGAAATAAAATTACTATAAATTTATGTAATCTTCATTGTAGGGGAAGTGCCCTTTCTCAACACACTTTTCAACAAATTGAAATTTTAGAGGATGGAAGATTTTCTCTCTCTAGTGTTGCAACACATGAATTTGGTCATACATTTGGTAGATTAGCTGATGAATATATAGAAGAAGGAAAAGGGGATATGCCGAGAGCACCAAACTGTGCAAATAACGAAAACCAGGGAGTGGAATGGTGGGGGGACTTAGAAGGACAGAGTGAAGATAGGGGTGTAGTTGGTTATTTTGATGGTTGTGCTTATGTTAGTGGTAATATCAGACCAACGGAGAGATCATTGATGCGGTCTGTAGAGT
>CAZGBX010000024.1:0-5851 GCA_964524105.1 Candidatus Woesearchaeota archaeon | reverse complement strand
GATCAAAGAACTAAGATTCTTTTTTTTAGAACCATGAAAAATAAAAGATCTAACCATCTTTAAAAATAAAGAAATAGATACTTATAAACCTTATTAAATCTGTAAACAGACTGTTAACTGTTAACGTTTTTGTTAATAGAGCATTCTATAAATAGTTTCTTAACTTACAATCTAGTTATGACAAAACTCCTTGAAATTAGGACAAGAGTAACAAAACCTCAATTAGAACAAGTTAGGGCCGAAGCACTGGCTAGGGGTTATGTTACTATTGCTGCTTACATTCGTGACTTGGCTTTGAATAATCGAAGATTGATTGAGGCTAAGATAATTGAAACTAGTAGGTTAGTGACCAAAAATCACAAAATTCTTAAGGAATTGAAAGAAAAGGCATAATTTATCCCGCCATTTTTTCGATTACCTCATCCCAAAGAGCATGAAATTTTGGATGTTTCATTAAAAGCTCCAACATTTCTAGTTTATTATCTTTTACTACCTCTCGTCTCTTTTCTACAATCTTTACTTTTTGATCTATTACCTTATAACAAGTTCTACAATTTACACTATTGAAAGTGTTAATAGATTTACAATACGGACAAATCCTAGAGGTTAATTGGGATTCCTCTTTCTTGTCTTTTACTTTAATTCCATTCATTGTAAAAATCGCATTATCAACATCTTTTCCACTCAGGTGAACATAAGTGGCTGGCATATCTGAACCTTGTTTCCAACCAAAATATTGGTTCATCTGAAACTCTGTTAAATGATTAGCCATAAAAGTAGCTCTGGAATGTCTAAAGAAGTGGGGATTACATTTCTTTTTCACTCCAGCTAGTTTGAAATATTTTTTTACAGTCTTAGCTATATTTCTGTAGTTCATGCCTTCATTGTTATTTGTAACCCCAATATTGATCCAGACATGAGAATCAATATTATCTTTTGTTGGATGAATTTCTAACCACTCTAACAAGTAAGGGGTACTTGTTATCAATCTAATTTGTCTAGACCCTGTTTTTCCTTTAACGGTTAAAACTGTTCCTTGTTTTGAAATGTTTATGTTTTTCAATCTTAAATTTCCAATTTCTCCAATTCTAGTACCAGATTCCCATAAAGTTATTAAAAATGCTTTATCCCTTTTATTTTCGATCACAGAAAGAATTTTTTTAATATCCTCTTCAGTAAGTAGCTCACCAGATGTTGGCAGTTTTGTTTGTGATAATGAAATTCCTATTGAAATCCAAGATATGATTTCTGGATAATCCTTTGTTTGATGTAACCACTGGTAGAATTTCTTCACTATTACCTTATAACCTTGTTTTGTCCAAGGGGAATAGTCTTCTCTTTGTTGAATGTCTGCTATAAAATTCTTGATGTCTCTTTTAGTGACCTTATCAAGGTCTTTATCTAATTTCGTTGCTATGATACTCAAGCAGGAAGTATATTTCATCAATCTTGGCTTAGACAGATTTTTAGATACTAATAGATCACTTGCACAATCTAGGATCAGTTCTTTGTTTCTTTCTGAAAGCCGTGGATGGTTCTTAATTCTTTCCAGTTCTCGATGATACCTTTTGTCATATGAATGTATGCACATTTTTAACCCCCTGTTAAGAATTAAAAGAAGCCAAGTTTATTAATTTTGTATACCAAAGCTTACGCATTTGGCATTTTCATGTCATCACTTCAACTTGGCTCCGGCGTTGTACCGAAAGGGTAACGCCGAGACTGAGCTTAACTTTTTTTGGTAACGCCGCGACCCGGATTTGAACCGGGATGCCCCGAAGGGCCAGGATTTCTATTCTGGTAAGTTCCAGTCCTGTGCAATACCAGGTTATGCGATCGCGGCATGTAAGATTTTTTTAAATCTCTGTCTTTTCTTAGAATGGTATGAACCAATCTCATTTATAAACTTAATTATGGAATCTTTTTTTATATTTATTTGGAATTCGGGTTTTCTGTTTTCTCCTCGGCGGTATGGACCTAAAAGGCTATGATTTAGTTCTAATTGGAGAAGAAGTTCTGATATCTCTTTGATCCCTTTTCTGTTTGTTGAGGTTAGTCTTACTCTTGGTGTTTTGGATTTACTTATGTCTGTTGACCCGTCTCCATCAAAAAATCCCCTAATGAATGCTTTCTTTATCTTTTTGTTGCCTGAGATTATAAATCTTGGTATTGTCCAACTGTTATGGCCTAATCTAACTTTTTCTTTTATGTCAAATATGATATAGTTTTTAGTTATTGGGATTCTGAAGTTTCCCCTATCTAGTCCAACATTTGGATTGTAATTATAAATCTCTTTTAGTAATTCTCTAAACCTCTCTATTAAGTCTTTATTTGTATTTATAAATTCTATTATTTTTACTCTTTTTATCCTGTTGTACCTTTTATTTCTTCTTTTGTCAAATTCTGTATATTTTGAAGTATATTCTCTTATTGATCCATCTGAAACAAGTAATCCTATAAGCTCAGATTTTTTTGCTTGCATGTTTTAATTATGTCTTTAAAGTTTATATTTTTTTGCTCTAGAATTTGTAATATTTACGGCTATCTGTACATTACTTGCGTAAAGAAGTTAACTGTGTCTAATCTGTACAGAACAAATAAGATTGTTGCTGTTAGTATGGCAATTACAATCAATAACAAAACTTTAACGTAGAAATTTCTTTTTTCCCAAACAACCTGCCTTTTTGTTGCTCTAAGGTTTTTTAGTTGTAATTCTTCACTGTAAGAAATCTTATACTTTGTACCGTCTTCATCCTTGTAAGTCATGGTCCTTGGCATAGGAATGAATCTTATCCCTCGCTATTTAAGCATTTTTGTAGTCTAGTATTATAGTTAGATTTAAATATCGATTTTATGGTAGTTCTACTTATGTTTTTTCCTGAAACTAGAAAAAGGGTTGTAATCTTGGGGTGTGGTTTTGCAGGGTTGGAACTAATCAAACAATTAAAGAAAATATTAAAAGATAATGTGGATATTACTGTCGTTGATAAGTCTGATTTCTTTACTTATACTCCTGGGTTGTTTGATTATTTTGCTGGGAAGTTAAAAGAGAAGAATGTGATCTTAAAGTATGATGAATTATTTAAGGACTTGGATGTTGATTTTGTTCAAGGGAAAGTATTAGGGATTAAGTCGGGGATGAAGACTGTGATGTTAGAGGAATCTAATTTGAAGTATGACTATCTAGTTGTTGCTTTAGGTTCTCAAGTTAGATATAATCACCTGCCAAGGGTGGAAAATAGATTGTTCCATTTTGATTCTTTTGATAATGTTAATCAATTAGATGGGCATGTGAAGGGGTTATTCAAATCAATAAAAAAAGATAAGCTTGCAACTAAACAAAGAAAACTTACTTTTGTTGTGGTTGGTGCTGGTCTAACTGGAGTAGAATTAGTTACTGTTTTAAGAAATAAGGTTTTGAAGCTTTGTAGGAAACATAGAGTTTCTAAGAAACACTTAGATATTACTTTGGTTGATGAAGATAAAATTCTACCACAATTAGAAGAAAGGGTAGGGGTTTCTGTGCATAATTATTTGGAGAAACAAGGGATTCATGTTATTGTTGAGCAAAGGGTAACTAGGGTAGATGATAATAGGTTATATATTGAAGATGGAAGGTCTTTTGCAACTGATACAATCATCTGGTGTGGGGGAATAATTCCTACTAAAGCGATTTTCAGATCTGATTTGAGAAAGAGAGTTGATGGTGGGATAATTGTGAATGATCATTTGCAGTCTGTAAGTAATCCAAGTGTTTATGCTTTAGGTGACAATGTTCATTTTGTTCATGAGAAGAAAAAAGTTAATAAGACTTATTTGCATGCGGTTGATAAAGCAAGATATGTTGCAATTAATTTAGTGCATGATATTACCGGGAAGGGTTCAAAGTTTGAGTATAAACCTCAAGAAGATAAGTTTTGGTTAAGGTTAGGTTCTTGGAATGGAGTGTACTCTGATAGTAATTTATTCTTTGATGGGTTCTTTGTTGGTGTTGGTAAGAGTTTAAAGGATAAGTATAATGTGTATAAGTTTAAGAATGAATTTAAGAAGATAATTGGATAGTTGTTACTATTTTAGTGGGATGTTTTAAAAAGTTTTATAAATTGATTTTGTGTTAGAATTTATTAAAGTGGTGAATGGTAGAAATAATGTTCTTGTAATTGTCTTGTTATTAGTTGTATTGTGTTTAGTTCCTTTTGTTTATGGTGCAGTAATTACAGATTATGTTTTTCACATTAATAATACTGATTATTCTTGGAATTTTCAGAACTTGGGTGGTGGATTTGATTTTAACTCTGATGGGTATGATGATCTTTTTGTTTCTGCAGGTACAGAAGATAAAGTGTATGTTTTTTATGGTAGGGCTGATGGGGTTCCAAATGTTACAGTATCTAATGCTAACTTGACTTTTACTGGGGCTTCTGATTCTGATTTTGGTGGTATTGCGTCAACAGAGTATTCTCACGCTGGTGTTTCTCATGCAGGTGATTTTAATAATGATTCTATTGATGACCTTGTAATTATGGCCCAAAGAGCAGACACAAATGGTTTGACAAATAATGGACAAGCTTTCATATTCTTTGGGGCTTCTGATGCACCAACAACTTGGAGTTATTTGAATGCAAATGTTACTTTTAATGGTAGTTTTAATAATGAAAGGTTTGGTGGTGGTAGTAATACAGTGACCTCAGGGATGTCTGGAACAAAGGATTTTGGAGACTTTAATGGAGATAATATTAGTGATCTTTTATTATCTACTGAGAATTATCAGAATGCAACACATATAAATTTACCTGCAGCGTATGTTGTTTATGGTGTGAATGAATATCCAGATGGGACTAATCTTTTAATTGCTGATAATGCAAATGTTACTTTGCCGTTGCCTGAAAATGGATCTATCCAAGGAAAAGGTATAACGATAGCTGTTGTAGGGGATATAAATAATGATAGTTCAGATGATGTTGTAATTTCTTCTGAATTAATGAATGGTTATGGGGGTATTGTTTATTTGTACTTTGGGAATTGGAGTTTTGATCAATCTCATGTTAATTTAACAAGTTCAAATGTAACTATTTACGGATCTAATGAGGATAATGATGAACTTTGTATAATGAGTTATGTTGGGGATGTAAATAATGATAGTATTGATGATATTTTGGTTGGTGGAGAAGGGATTGATCCACCTGGTGGGGCAAATTTAGGTGGATTGTATTTATTTTTTGGATCTAATAATATGGGGAATATGGTTATTTCTGCAACATCTAGTACTGCAAATTTGACTATTTATGGGGACCTTCCTGGTGGAGGGCATGATGTTGGTAGTAGGAATAATGGGTATTTTGGTTCAGATGTTAATATGGATGGAATAAATGATCTTATTTTGGGGGAAGTTGATGGACCAAATAAGACTTTTATTTTTTATGGTGTTGATGCATTAGATAATGGTCGAATCTATAATGTTACCCAAGCGAATGATAGTTTAACTACTTCTGAATCTGGGATGTATTTTTTTGGGAGTGGTGTTGGTACTTGGGATTATGACGGGACAGGTGTGAATCGGGTAGTTGTTGCAGATAGAAGGTTTTCTCATGCTTCTGCTCGAGGTGCACTTTTTATTTTTAATGTGTCTGTGGATGATTTGGCGTTTACAGTTGATACTCCAACGAATATGGGTGTATATAATACAAGGTCTGTCCCAATAAATATTACTGTGACTTCTGGAACACCAGATGTTTGTTTGTATTATGATATGATAATGATGTCAAATACTACTTTTGATTGTACTTTGGGTGATGTAATTTCTGTTGATGAAGGTCTTTCTGGAATGACAATTTATGTTTTTGCAAATGAT
>CAZGBX010000023.1:0-6479 GCA_964524105.1 Candidatus Woesearchaeota archaeon | reverse complement strand
GGTGATTTTCTTGATGGTGGTATTGTTGATCCTTCTTTATCTAGGGGTGGCGGTGGTGGTTCGCCTAGAATAAGAAGTTTGCGAGGAAATGGTTCTGCTGGTGTGGGTAATGGTAGTAGCTTTGCTCCGTATTTAACTAGGAAGTTACCAGAGATAGTAGATCTTCGTGGTAGTGCTGTGCGTGCTTTACGTGATCAGAGAAAGTCATTGGATAGTGAAGGCCATAGATTCCCAGCTGATTCTTATTTGGTTCCTTTGGGGGGTATGATTCGTGAAGGAGCTGCAAATCTTGATGTTCCTGCAACAATAATTGCTGTTAATGGGCCAAATTGTTCAGGGAAAACAACCATTGTGAATAAATTGGAAAGTGATTTGACTGGTATTGGTGTTGATGCTCACGCTTTTAAGTTAAGGGATTATGCTGACAGGGCTGTTCTTGAAGAAGCAAGGGCATTAAGATCTGGTGATATTGCAACAGATGACCCTTTAGACATTGTAAGGGCAATGACAGCTGTTACTTCTAGTGCATTTCTAAATCCTCGTGCACAAGTTCTTCTTTCTGATGAAAATGTGGTTTTATTGTGTGATAGGTGGTATTCAGATACTTTAACTCACCAAATGGCTGTTGGTCAAACGCCATTAAATCCTTATTCTCGGGATGCTTCTTCAGGTAATACTAGAAGAGGTGGGTTGAGGTATATGGGAGATGTGTTAGATATTATGAGTGGGCATTTTGTAATTCCTGATTTGGATGTTGTTTTGTATCTTAGCCATGCAAATATGAGGGGTGTAGATATGAGAAGAAGGCACGGTTCCCCTGCTGAAGAAAAAAGACGTTTACCTTGTAAAAATGTAAGTAAAGCATACTACCGCTTATGTGTTCCTGTTTCTGGCCCATATGAGGGACCTGCATTACCAAATGGTGAAAGGGTGGATGCAAATGTTCCAAATAAGTGGTTTGATAGGTTTGAACCTGCTGTGGCTGAAGATAGGGCCAGAAGAAAGTATGCCTCTGTGTATAGTAATGTTGCTGGGCGTGTTGCACGTGTTCTTCAAGAAAAAGGTTTGTTAGAAGATGATCAAGTTATTGTCGCTTAATTTTTTTCTTTTTTGAAGGAGTATCAAACGATCTTGTTTTGTGAACAACAGTGTATGTTCTTAAGTAATTTACTCCATGAATAGATTTGATTTTTTGAATTGTTTGACTTGCATCTTTTTCATTGTTAGATTCAATCTTAACTAAGAAATCATATTCTCCATAGACAGCATGTACTTTATTTATTTTATTTTTCATGCTTTTTGGTGTGTCTTTATCAATATCTCTGATTCTCTGACTTATTGTCGGATGTTCTCTTTGCTCTACAGAGATTAGAACGTAAGTAAGCATATACTTCTAGAGGTGTGATAAATTTATATACTTTATTGTTGCTAAATCTTTATAAATTAAATATATACTTCTCTTTTTATGGCATTAGAAAAGTTATTTAAGGCTGTTTTAGGGTTGTTCCTTATTGTAATAGGTGTATATGGGCTTGTTTCTTGGTGGGCAAGTTTCTTGACAATATTGAAAGGTTCAGTTCCTGTTGCAGTGATCTTAATCGGAATATTATTCCTTGTTTTAGGATTTGAAAAATAGAAACGTTTTTATTCTAATCTTTTATTTTTTTTAAGATGATAATTTCAATATTAGAAATAATTTATTTATTTATTACAACTTTAATAATTGCTTATATCTTTATGGGGATTGTTAGGAAAGATCCTTTAGATGCTTTGCAAAGGTATAAGTTTAACTGGAATGATTTTAAGTTTGCAGCTATTGTTGCTGCTCCTGGAATTATTGTCCATGAATTAGCACACAAGTTTGTTGCAATGGCTTTTGGGTTAGAGGCAACGTTTCAGATTTTTCCTTTAGGTTTGGCGATTGGTGTGATTTTGAAATTAGTAGGTTCAGGTTTTATTCTATTGGCCCCTGGTTATGTTGCGATAGGTGGTTCTGTTACTCCTTTAGCAATGTTCTTAACTGCTGCTGCTGGGCCATTAACTAATTTAATCTTTTGGTTGGGTGGTAAGTATTATGTTGATAGAAATAAGAATTTGACTAGAAACTGGGCATTAGGATTAATTATGTTTTCTCAAATTAATAAGTGGCTGTTTATATTTAATATGATTCCAATTCCACCATTGGATGGATCAAAAGTTTTAATGGGATTATTTCAACTCTTTTTCTAGTTTTGAAATTTCTCTTCTTATTTTGTTTATCTTCTTTTTGTTATCTTCTAAAGAAAGTAATTGTCCGCACTCTGGACAAAGGAATTGGTTTTCCATTGCGTTTTCGATACTAGCCCTCATACACTTTTTAGGACAAGAGTAAAATTCATTTGTTTCTTCAATTTTTAATCTTTTATTTAAGAATTCTAATTCTTCTTTTTTTAGTTTGATTACTGCTTTTTTTGCTTCTCCATGTCTGAAGGTTAAGAAGTAAATATACCATCCTTTCTTTCTGTCCTTTTTTCTGTTTGTGGATAGTAAGTTTAAATCATCGAATTTGTAGATTATGTTTCTTAATTGGTTGATTGTTACTTTTAGTTTTTCAGCAATTAGAAATTCGTTTACGTCTTCCTGATTCTTTAGTGCTTTGTATAATTTTATTCCTAGTTCCCCACTTGTCTTGAGGATCATTTCTTCAATATCTTTATTTGTGGGTTCCATGGTTTTTGCGAATATCTTTTTTATGGGTACGGTAGTATAAAAAGCTTTTTTATTTTGTTTGGATATTGAATTTTTGGGTTTTAATGCTGTTTTATGGGGGAATTCTTTAAAATTGGGCACCATAAAATTGGGCTTGTCATCCCTATTTAGTAATGAGAAAGGTTTTTAATCGGTTTATGGTATAAATGGAATTATGGGATTATTTTCTAGTAAAAAGAAGGGGCCTAGGGGTGGAGGTATTGATACTTTACCTGATTTGGGTGATCTTCCAGAATTGGACGAGGATTCTATGCCGCAATTTCCAGTGTATGAACCTTCTTTTGGTGATATTAAAAGTGAAGTTAGTGGGGCACCAATAAGAAGTAAGCCTAGGACAAAAACCTTAGAAGTTCCGATGAGGAAACCAGTGACTCAAAGGCATGAGCCGCTTGCAACTGAGAAAGCAACTTTTGTTAGATCTGGTGATGTGGAGCAAGGGAAACCTTTGTTTATTAAAATTGATAAATATAAAAGTGCTTTAGCTAATATGGATGTTCTTAGAAAGAAAATTACTGATGCTGAAAAAGTATTAAGAGAAATAGATAAGATTAGGACTGAAGAAGAAAGGACTCTTGAGAAATGGAGGGCTGACTTAAGTCAACTTAAGGAAAAGTTATTACAATTAGATGAGGATCTTTTTGAACTATGAGTAAAGCAAATGTTCATGTACAATTGCCTAATAGTCTTGCTGTGAGAAAAAAAGTTCTTGCTACAGCAATTGATGTAACCCATTCTTTGAAGGATTATCAGAAGTACAAAGCTTTAGTTGTAAGAAGAAAAAAGAAGATTGATAATTTACATACTTTAATGAAGCAGATTAAAACTTTTGGTGCTAAAGTTTATGGGCATGATTTTGGAACTCTTTCTGGTGATCTTGCTGTTAAGAAGAAGTCAGGTAGGAAGTCAAGTAAAGAAGAGGATAGGTTGTCTTCTGAGTTAAGGAAAATAGAGAGAAAATTGAAGGGTTTGTAGGATAATAATCTTTAAGTGTTGATTCTTGTTTTCGTTTTTTATGAGTGGTTATAGGCCTGGTTTACAGGATTTTCATGATCTTTCTGATTTGTTATTATTTACTAGGATTGCTGGTTCTGTGAATTGTAGGACTGATCTTCCTATTGAGGGGTCGGACAATAGGATTGATGAGAGTTTATCTCGTTTAGTTTATGCGGGTTTGGTTGGTGTTATTGAACCTTCAACTGATCATGTTATGGGTGTCAGAAGAGTGACTTTTACAGAAATTGGGTATGAAATGCTTGCTCATTTATTAAAAGTTTATAGGCAGGAATGATTTTACTTTCTTGCAAAGACTAAGAACGCTGTATGGCCTAGCATTTGGCTCTTAGGTCTTAGTGGTCTGACTTGCCATTCTCTTTCTAGAACTTCAACTATTTTTTCAATGTAGAATTGTCCTTTGTTGTTTATGAAGTCTTCAACTTGTTTTGTTGTAGGGATATATGCAACTAAGTAAGCTGATTCTTTTAGTGCTTTGTGACAGTGTTCAATTGCTTTTTCTGATTCTGGTAAGTCTAAGAAGATTAAGTCTAAGTTATCTTCTTTAATTCCTTCTGTAACATCTTTGTTTTTAATTTCAATGTTGTTGCAGTTTAGTAACTTATGGTTCTTTTGTGAAATTTTAATATTGTCTTTGTTTATTTCGTAAGAGTAAATCTTCTTTACAAATCTTGATAAATGAGCTGATACTACACCGCAACCTGTTCCTGCTTCAAGTACTATTGAATCTTTATTGATGTTTGTATCTGTAAGTATGGGTCCAATGTCTTTGTTAATTACAATTGCTGGGCCTCTCTTAATCTTTTGTAACTTATCATTGAACTTTGCATCGAAGATGTGAAAATCTCCCTTTGGGTGCCTGATGACTTTGTTGTTTAAGATTTGTTCTTCTGAGAATGTTCCCCTTTTAGTTTGAACTTCTCCTTCTGTGAAAAAGTAGTTTTTCTCTTTCTGAACTAGGATTTTTTTAACCATGGAATCTGTTTATTTAGAAAGTATTTTAAGGGTTTTGGATGTGTTAGATTTTATGATTTTAGGTGTTGAGTCAACTGCGCATACATTTAGTGTTGGTATCTTGAATGGTAAAGAGATTCTATCTGATGTTAGAGATACTTTTGTTACTAAGAAAGGTGGAATGATTCCTTCGGAAGTTAAGAAACATCATGAGAAGTTGAAAGATGAAATCTTGAACAAAGCTCTAAAAGATGCTAAAGTTTCTATTAAAGATGTTGATGTAATCTCTTATAGTGCTTCACCTGGTTTATCTCCTGCTCTGAAAGTTGGTTGTAAGTTTGCTAAGGAATTAGCTATTGAGAATAACAAACCTTTAGTTGCTGTTAATCATATTATTGGACATTTAGAAGAAGGGAAGTTCTTTACTAAAGCGAAAGATCCAGTGTTTGTTTTTGTTTCTGGTGCTAATACACAAATAATCGCGCATGAAGGTGGGAAGTATAGGGTTTTTGGAGAAGCGCTGAGTATTGCTGTAGGTAACTTGTTAGATAAGTTTGCTCGTGAATTAGAATTAGGTTTTCCTGGTGGTCCTAAGATTGAACAATTAGCTAAGAAAGGAAAGTATGTTGAATTACCTTATGTTGTTAAAGGAATGGATGTTGAGTTTTCTGGGATTTTTACTAGGTGTAAGGACTTGTATAAGAAAGGAATTTCAAAGGAAGATTTGTGTTTTTCTTTACAAGAGACTGCTTTTGCAATGTTGACTGAAGTAACTGAGCGAGCTTTAGCGCATTGTGATAAGAAAGAAGTTCTTTTGATTGGTGGGGTTGCTGCTAACAAAAGGTTCTGTTCAATGTTGGATATTATGTGTAAAGAAAGAAAAGCTAAGTTCTATGCTTGTCCATTAAAGTACGCAGGTGATAATGGTGTGCAGATTGCAATTGCTGCTGCTGAGATGTATAAAGTTAAGCAGGGATTAGTTGATCCTTCTGAAGCTGATTTTGATCCTGGGTTAAGGGTTGATCAGATTGAAACTAAGTGGATCAAATAGCTTTAAATATCTCTAAAATTCCTTTGATTTATGCTTACTGATAAACAACAGAAAAAAGAGTTTAAAGTAATTGCTTCTAAAAATCCTGAGAAATATTTCGCTGTAGAATTCTTGAAAAAACATGGTTTTGTTAGAAATCAGTGTAAGTGTGGGACTTATTATTGGGATGCTTCTGGAAAAGATACTTGTGGTGATCCTGCTTGTAGGGGTGGTTTTAGTTTTGTTGGTAATACTCCTGCTAAACATAAATTAGATTATATTCAAGTTTGGGAAAAGTTTGCTGAAATGTTTAAAGGTTTTGGGTATGAACCAATTAAAAGATATCCTGTAGTTGCTAGGTGGAATCCCACAACTGATTTTACTATTGCTTCGATTGCTGCTTTTCAACCTTATGTTGTGACTGGAGAAGTTGAACCACCTTATAAGAAATTAACAATCCCGCAGTTTTGTTTGAGGTTCTGGGATATTGATAATGTTGGGTTGACTGCATCACACTTTACTGGTTTTGTTATGATCGGGCAACATGCGTTTGTTTCAAAAGAAGAGTGGGACCAAGATAAGGCCTTTAGTGAAATTTATTCTTGGCTGACTTCTGGATTGGGTTTGTCAAAAGAAGAAATAACTTTCCATGAAGATTCTTGGGCTGGTGGTGGAAATTTCGGTGCGTGTATGGAGTTTTTTTCTCGTGGAGTTGAGTTAGGTAATCAGGTTTACA
>CAZGBX010000022.1:0-6663 GCA_964524105.1 Candidatus Woesearchaeota archaeon | reverse complement strand
ACAATACCAAATATTCAAGATCAAATGAAATTGCTCGCTTCTTATGCGTATAATGATTTGGGTTCAAGAAGAGTTGGTGTTTTACAACAACAAAATGTTTTTGGTGAAGAACACACAATTTATTTTGTGAAG
Source organism: Candidatus Woesearchaeota archaeon (assembly GCA_964524105.1). Lineage (GTDB taxonomy): Archaea > Nanobdellota > Nanobdellia > SCGC-AAA011-G17 > GW2011-AR18 > JAGVXZ01. Next base: position 6,531 of record CAZGBX010000022.1, on the reverse strand, counting down.
GAGTTTGAAGAACTTGGTGGAAAGATTGTTGGCATTGAAAAGTTTCCTCTTGAACAGAATGATCTCTTAACAGAGTTAACTAAATTAAGAGATAAGAATCCTGATACTTTGTTTAATATGCATGCTGCACCTAAAGTTGCCTTGCCTGCAGAAAAAGCAGAAGAGATGGGATTCAAAGTAAAATGGATTACACATTTTGGTGCAGAGAATTCACAAGTGGTAGAACAAAATCCGAAAGTTACACATGGTTTTAATTATGTTTATTCTTATGATTCAACTACTGGTCCTGAAAGTGTGAGTAAATTTGTTACTTCTTATATGAAAAAGTATGGTGAGGCTCCAGATTTAATTGCAGCAAATTCTTATGATGCTGTAATGGTTTTAGCTAAGGCGATTGAAGAAAGTGGAGTAGATACAACAAAAGTTAAACAGTCTTTGTTAGAAACTCAGAACTATCATGGTGGAAGTGGAGTTTTATCTTTTGATCATAATGGAGATGTTAAGAAAGAACTTTTTGTTAAGAGGATTGAGAATGGGGAGTTTGTAAGGCTCTCTTAATCCTTAAGTTTTATAAGTAAGTTGTAGTTTAGCTTTTTTAGATGGTAAGGAAAACACAAGCAGAGATTATGGGTGAGAAACAAAGGGAAATATCTGTTTCTGAATTCTTTACAAAAAATAGACACCTATTAGGTTTTGATAACCCTAGAAAAGCATTACTAACTACAGTGAAAGAGGCAGTAGATAATTCTTTAGATGCTTGTGAAGAAGCGAAGATTCTGCCAGAAGTTAAAGTTGAAATAAAAGAGATTAAAGAAGGAAGGTATACTGTTATGGTTCAAGATAATGGGCCGGGAATTGTTAAAAAACAAATACCTAAAATCTTTGGTAAATTATTGTATGGTTCTAAGTTTCATAAGATGTCTCAGTCTAGGGGTCAACAAGGGATTGGGATTTCTGCTGCAGCAATGTATGCACAATTAACAACTGGTAAGTCAGTTAGAATAACTTCAAGGATTGGAAAGAGAAGCCCTGTATATTATTACGAACTACATTTGAACACTAAGAAGAATGAGCCTGAAATTGTAAAAGAAAAAGAAGTTGAGTGGGAATTAACTCACGGAACTAAGATAGAATTAGAATTAGAAGCTAAGTTTCAAAAAGGTAAGCAGGGTATAGATGAGTTTTTATCTCAAACTGCAATAGCAAATCCGCATGCAACAATTGATTATGTAAATCCTTTAGGTGAAAAGATGGCTTATCCAAATGCAATAAAGAAGTTGCCAATCGAACCTAAAGAAATTAAACCACATCCTTACGGGATTGAATTGGGTGTATTGATCTCAATGTTGAAAGATACTGCAATGAGTAACATAACTTCATTTTTACAAAAAGAGTTTTGTAGAGTTTCACCTTCTGTAGCAAAGAAGATTTGTGAGGCTGCAAAGATTCCACCAAGAGCAAGGCCCTCTAGAATTGCAAGGCAAGAGGCTGAGAATTTGTATAAGACAATGCAAAAGACAAAAATTATGGCTCCGCCTACTAATTGTTTATCTCCTATTGGAGAAGATGCTTTGTTAAAAAGTTTGAAGAAAGAAGTTGATGCAGAGTTTTATGCAACTGTTACAAGGGCACCTTCTGTTTACAGGGGTAATCCTTTTTTGATTGAAGCTGGGATTGCTTATGGTGGTGCATTAGATTATGATGGTCCAGCTAGAGTATTAAGGTTGGCTAATCGTGTTCCTTTACAATATCAACAAGGTGGTGGTGCAATACAAAAGGCGATTGTTGAAACTGCGTGGAAGAATTATAGTTTAAGTCAGAGTAGGGGCGCATTACCACAAGGGCCAGTAATTATTGTTGTGCATATGGCTTCTGTCTGGGTTCCGTTCACTTCTGAATCTAAAGAAGCGATTGCAAGTTATGATGCAATAATAAAAGAGATGAGATTAGCAATACAAGAGTGTGGAAGGAAGTTAGGTACTTTCATAAATAAAAGAAAGAAGATGCAGCATGAAGCTAAGAAGAAGTCTCATATTGAAAAGTACCTGCCTTTCATAGGTGATGGGTTACAGTTATTATTAACTCTTGGGGATAAAGAGAAAGAAAAAGTGAATAATCATTTAGGTCGGATGTTAGATGAGTCAAGACCAATAAAGGAGATAAGGGCAAATAAAAATGGCTAAGAAACGAGTATCATTAACACAAAGTAACTCTGATTTAAGTAAAATTGATATTAAGAAATTACCAAAAGATAATCAAGAAGTAATTAAGAACTTAAGAAAAGTAAGTGAAGAGATCTATAAAGACATCTTAAGGAAAGAGTTTCCTGAAATGAGGATACCAATACGTTCACTAACTAATGTTGAATATAATACTATACGTGGTTACTTTAAGATTAAAGATAAGATTAAAACTAAGAAACTTAATGCAAGTTCTGTAAAGTCTTTTGCGCAAATGTTGTTGTTAATGAACCAAGCTAAAGAGATTGCATTAACTAATGAAACTGTAAGTAAGAGGGAAGCATATTATAACGCTAAGTCTTGGGGTGATGCTAGGTTCAAAGAAGTTAACGAAGCTTTTGATCTGTTGGATGATATGGAAGCAATGGTTGGAGTTAACAGGGAGAAGTTAGGTTACATACCAAATGAACGTGGTGGTTCTGTTGCAGGAAGATTAGTGATTAAAGATTTGGGTGACACTATAGATTGTACCAAGTTTGGGTCTGGTTCTTATTCAATACCTTCTAGGGTTGAAGGTTTAGTATTCAAAACTAAAGCTAAGTTTGTATTAATGATTGAAACTGAAGCTTTGTTCTCAAGGTTGCATAAGCATAAGTTCTGGGATAAATATAATTGTATTATTGTTGGAATGGGTGGAGTTCCTACAAGGGCAACAAGAAGATTTTGTAGGCGGTTGTCTGATGATTGTAAGTTGCCAGTTTATGTTTTTACTGATGGTGATTTTTATGGTTACATGAATATATATAGGACTCTGAAAGTTGGGTCTGGGAATGCTGCACATATTAATGAGTTCTTTTGTGTGCCTAATGCAAAGTTCTTAGGTGTAACCCCACAAGATATTGTTGATTATAAGTTACCAACTCATCCATTAGAAGAGAAGGATTTCAAAAGGGGGAAGGATGCGATTAAGAATGATCCTTTTGTAAAGTCTCATAAGTCTTGGGAGAAAGCACTTAAACAAATGATTAAGCTTGGAGTTAGAGCAGAGCAGCAAGCATTTGCAGCTTCAGGTTTGAACTATGTTCTTGAAAATTATTTGCCAACTAAGTTGAAGAATAAGAAAACTTGGTTGCCGTAATTTTTAAATACTTCTGAATTAAAAGCTAGTTTATGTCTGATGATGAAAAAACTTTAGCGCAGCCTGGTCTTGGTAGAAGGATTTCGCGGAGGCACAGGAGTGGTACTAGGAAAGGTGGGGCTGTTGATGTGCCTCATGTTTCTGAGGAGTTGCCTTCTTTTGGAATTTTCTCTGGGTTAGGGAGATGGTGGGATTCTCTTTTTAAAAGTCGAAAAGGGGAAGTTGTTTTAGATAAGCTCAATCTTTATGTTTATGTTGATTCAAGAGATACAATTGAGGGTGGAAAAGAGTTTAGAAATGTTTTTTCTTTTAGATTTAATGTTGAAGAGGAAGGTGAATATATGATTTTAACTGGTGCTGGAAGATCAGTATTGCCTCGTGCATTTAGTAAGGGAAGATTTGCCATTAATGGTGGTTTTAGAAAGTTTTTGTCTGTTGGTGGTTTAGCTGGAAATGATGTTAGGATTAATGATGCTTCTGGTGACCATCTGTTTTTGGAAGTAATGAAAGATGATGTAGGGGTCCCTATATTTAGGGTTGTTTCTGGTAAGGGTTTTGCACATAGGGAAGATCAAGTAACTCACTTGAAAGAGTATAGTCTTGGAACTTTTGTTGTTGATGCCGGAAAGAAATTACAACCGTCTTCTACACAATTAGAGGATAATGCTGTATGGATTTTGTGGGATATAGATGAGAATTGGGCAAAGTACAGGGTTGTTTTTAGTATTGTTGCAAGGGAAAGTTCTGATTAGGAAATTTTAAATAGCTGTAAATTAAAATTTAGTTATGCTTTTGGATAATGGTTCTAAGAAAGTAGGAGGTGTTAGTAAAAAGAAACTTGGGCTTTTAGCTGCTTTGCTAGCTCTTCGTTCTAAGCTTGAGCCGAAGAGGATTAAACGATTAGAGATGAAAGTATATATTACTTCTTGTGGTGCAGGTGGTCAGCGTTTAGGAAGGCCTTTCTTTTTTAAGTTTAATGTAAATCAAAGGGGAGAAGATTTGTTTTTGGCTTGTGCTAAGAAATCTACTAGGCCCAAATCTTTTGGTGGTTCTTGCCGGATTTTGGTTGATGGTAATTTTAAGAAGTTTTTAACGTTGGGTTTTACAAATAAAGATGATATTCAAGTTGAGGAGCGAGAGATAGATTTTTTCTTGGAAGTTCGGAAAGATGAAGAGGGTGTACCGCTTTTTAGAGTTTTTTCTAGAAATGGTTTTGCATACGATGGGGATCATGCACCAAATTTGTATGAGTACACGTTGGGTACTTTTGTGGTTAAGCCAGGAAGGAAGTTAGAATCAACTTTATATCATTTAAGAGAGAACACTGTTTGGTTTGGTTGGGATAGCCAAGGACACAAAACGAAATTTAAAGTAACTTTTAGTATTGTTGCAAGGGAAGCGCCTTAAAAAAACTTTAAATAGTAGTAATAATGTAAATTGTTTTAAGGGTTGAAAAGGGGTTAGAAAAACTTTGGTAAATAAAAGGGGGAAATCTATTTTTAATGTTGGAATTTTCGTACTTAGTTTTGTTTTATTAGTTTTATTTTCTACGTTTGTAATTGCAGATCCTGCTTGTTGGAATTATGATAGTGCTGTTGATTGTGTGGCTGATGACTGTGAGTGGGAATTAACAGATGATTATGGGGGCTGGTGTGAACCAAAAGGGTGTTGGAGTGCAAAAGGAACAGATGAAGAATATTGTGAAGTAACTTTGGCTGCAGAAATAGATAGTACTTGTGTTTGGCAACCTAACGATGCTAATCAAAATCCTTGGTGCCTTGATGAAGTTGGATGTTGTGATATGGTTGGTTGTTGGAGCGGAGAGAATAGTTACGCTGAATGTATGGTTATGAATGATAGCTTGGGTATTTGTCAATGGAAGAATTCTAGTGGTTGGGAAAATTGTGGCGGTACTCCTGGATGTTGTGATATGATGTTTTGTGAGGATGTAACAACTGAAGTTGATTGTGATGTTTTAGCTAATGATTTCTTTATGCCTTGTAACTGGACTGGTACTGCTTGTAATGATGTTGGAATGATGGGTTTTGTTGGTGGATTTGATGATTGTTTTGAACAAGGTGGAGACTGGGACGGTGACGGTGGTTGTGGTGTTCAGGAATTTGAAGGTTTTGCACACTGTTGGAGTTTAGATAATATGCCTGATAAATGTGGGGCTGTTCAAGGTTGTATTTATTGTGGGAGTGAGACTGAAGCTGCACCCTATGATATGCTTTTAGGTTATATTAATGCAAGTATTGCAAATGTTACTAGTTTTTGTTATGATAAGCCAATTGGATATTGTGAAGGGCATCAGGAAGATGCAAGTTTAAATAGTCTTGGTGTTGAACCTGCAGAATATACTGATGGTGTGCTTGCAAATGATTCTATGATTTGTTTAGATGTTCAGGATCAACAAGTTTGTCAGTTTGGTCCTTTGCCACACTGTAAATGGAATAGTAGTAGTGAGACAACTGGGGTATATTGTGCACCTGGAATGCTGTCTGATGCTGAGAAAGAATCTTTTAAACCTAAACTTGCTGGTGCGGTTGTAACTAAATGTGAAGATGCAGCAACACTTAATGATTGTAATAACTTGAGTGTTAATTTTTTAATGCCTTGTACATGGAATGATAAATCGACTGAAGCAGCTTATGATGATGAGTGTACCTTTAATTGGAATACTTCTGGTTTTGGAGATGAAAAAGGTGTTGGTGATTATTATGATATTCAAGAAGAAGATACTTGTATCCTAGCTGGTGGTGGATGGGTAGAGTCTCAAATTTGTGGTGATGGTAGTACTGTTGGTGAAGTTGGTGCTGTTGAATCATTTGTTTATTGTGAACCAGAAGTTGGTGCTAATTCTGAGGATTGTGATGATGCTTGTTGGGCTTGTGGAGATGAAACAAATTGTACAACTTCAAAGTTAGGTTATTGTACTTGGGGTAGTGGAAGTTGTGCTATTTCTGGTAGTTTTGGTGATGGTGGATGTAGTTCTAATTGTAATGCATGTAATGCTTTACAAAATTATAATAATGGTACTGATTGGACTGGTGACCTTGCAAGAGAGGCTGCATGTGGTGATAGTCCTATGGGTTGTGTTTGGATGGTTGACCCTTCTACAGAACAAGCGTGGTGTCAAGGTGCTGGAAAGTCCGGATGCATGCCAGTTGTACAGGAAGAATCTGGTGCTGATGATTTGTTATTACGCCCATT
>CAZGBX010000021.1:0-7924 GCA_964524105.1 Candidatus Woesearchaeota archaeon | reverse complement strand
GCAGTGTGCGCATATTCTCCCCTTATTGTTCCAGGCAAAGCTTCATCAGGATAAGTGCTACCCACTAACTTCCTCACAATCTTAATCGCATTAACACCTTCAAGAACCATTGCAATAATTGGCCCTTCTTTCAGATAATCCGCATTAACTCGATAAATTCTTTCACCATATCTTTCTTGAACATCGAAATAGTGTTTAGAAGCAAAATCTTCGTCACACCAAACCATTTTCATCCCAACAATTTTCATCCCAACTTTTTCTAATCTTGAAATAATTTCACCCGAAAGACTTCTAGAAACAGCATCAGGCTTTAACAGAACTAAACTTTTCTCAATCATTTTTTCTTCTTAGAACCCGCTTGCTTAGAACCTTTCGGACCTTTAACAAAAAACGTAGTCCATTTCAAGAATCTTGATTTTCTTTTCAACTTCAATTGATTCTTTTCACACTTCTGAGTACAGAAATAATTAACTTTACCAGTCTTGAAAACAAACATCTTTCCAGTTCCAACATCAATCTCATGGCCACAAAAAGAACATTTCATCTTTTCTTTTTCCTCTTACCAGTGTTTAACCTTCTAGCTTCAATCTCAGTCTCTCTTAACATTAAAATATCTCCGATCCTTACTGGACCTTTAACATTTCTTCTAAGAATCCTTTTAACATCTCTACCTTCAAGAACTTTACATCTAACTTGAATAACTTCTCCACGGGTTCCAGTTCTTCCAACAATCTCTTCAACTTTAGCAGCACAAGCTATCTTCTCAATAGTCTTTTTCTTCTTGTCTACTTTCTTACCTGGTCTCTTATCTGCCAATTTACTTCTTTCCTAACTTATCTTTAATTTTCTTAAGGATATTTTTAGCATCACCTTCTTGTACAATTGCAACACTTGAAGTTGATACAGGTAATCCAGCTGCTGCACCTAAATCTTCTTTAGAATCTACTGCAACAAAAAGAATTCCTTTCTCTTCACATAATGCAGGTAAGTGCATAATTACTTCTTTAGGATTAACATCCTTAGCAGCAACAACTAACTTAGCTAAATTCTTTTCAATAGCTTTAGTTGCTTCATTTGTACCCTTCTTAATCTTTCCAGTTTTCTTTGCTAGTTCAATAGCTTCAAAAACCTTATCAGAAACATCCTTTGGTATATTCTCATTCAAATCCATTCTTTAACCTCCAACCACGTCATTGGTTATAAGATTAGGAAAAATTTACAATTTATAAAGGTTTTGGCACTCAACCCTGTGTTTCACAAAGAACTTCATCCACTCCAACAACAGACTTACCTCTAAGAACAGATAAACCAGTAGAAAAATTCCTAGCCAAAGCTTCAACTTCAACAGGATCTCCTTGTAAAACTAAAGTACTTCCACCTGTACTCCAATTAATTCCAGACAAAGTTGCTCTAGGATCTACACAACCATCACCATCATGCTCCCTAGCTTTCTGAACCCTACTATAACCTTCAGTTCCAACTACAACTTGACCACGAACCCATTCAGTGTCCATTTCAGCTTCTCTATAAACCCTATCAGCACCTAAAGCATCAACCATATATTGCGCTGCATCCAACTCAGCTTGTGTTGCACGATCAGAAACCACTACAGGAACACTCCTAAAAGAATCTAAATCACTTCCAAGATCAAAACCACCATGACCATAACCACAAGATGGACCGCGACCACACTCATAATCTAAACCATTACAACCGCCAAGGGCAGCAGCACCAAACAACCAAACAGCACCACCCCATAAAAGGTCCCTCCTTGTTAAACCAGCCATAAAAAATAAAATTAATCAACTTATATTTAAAGATAATTATCCTTTGATGTTACCTTTTGGAATTAATCTAACAACAGGCTTAGTAATTCCAGAACCATCTAAAGTTTCAACAACATCATCTATGTTTTTATAAGCTTGTCCAGCTTCTTCAGCCAATCCATGCATTGAGATTGCTTTAACATAAATTCCTTTCTTCAACATATCTTTTTGTAATTGTTCACCCTTAACTTCTTTCTTAGCTTGTTTTCTAGACATTGTCCTTCCAGAACCATGCGCAGTACTTCCAAAAGTATTATCCATTGCATTTTGTGTCCCAGATAACAAATAAGAACCAGTCTCCATTGAACCACCCAATATTACAGGTTGTCCAAACTTTCTATAAGCTAAAGGTAACTCTTTATTTCCTGGTCCAAAAGCCCTAGTAGCACCTTTCCTATGAACAATTAATTCTTTCATCTTTCCATCAATCTTATACTTCTCAACTTTTGCAACATTATGCGCAACATCATACACTAAGTTCAATCCTAAATCTTCTGCACTTTTATTAAACACTTTAGAAAATCCTTCCCTAATCCGATGTAAAATCACTTGCCTATTAGCAAAAGCCATATTAGCAGCACAAGCCATAGCACCAAAATAATTTTGACCCTCTGTAGAACTAAAAGGTGCACAAGATAATTCTCTATCCCTAACACTTAACCCATACTTCACCATAGCTTTCTGAAATACCTTAAGATAATCTGTTGCAACTTGATGTCCAAAACCTCGAGAACCACAATGCACCATTAAAGTAACTTTCTCAGGTTCAATTCCAAAAGCTTCAGCGGTTTTCACATCATAAATATTTTCTTTATGTGCAACTTGAACTTCTAAAAAATGATTACCAGAACCTAAAGTACCTAATTGTTTAATTCCCCTTTTCACAGCACGATCAGATATTGCACTAGGATTTGCATTATCAATTTTCCCATAACCCTCACACCTTTCTAAATCTTCTTTCCAACCATACCCATTATCAATACACCATTTAACTCCATCAGTACAGATATCAGAAAAATCTTCTCTACTCAACTTAACAAAACCCTTACATCCAACACCAGCAGGCACAGTTTTAAAGAAAGTGTTAACTAATTCTTTTAACTTAGGTTGAACTTCACTCCAAGTTAAGTTAGTCCCCATTAATCTAATTCCACAGTTTATATCAAATCCGATTCCACCAGGAGATATAATCCCATCTTTAGTATCAAAAGCTGCAACACCACCTATTGGAAAACCATAACCCCAGTGACCATCAGGCATACAATAAGCATATTTTTGGATCCCAGGTAAACAAGCAACATTAGTTATCTGATCAAAAACACCTTTATCCATTGCATCAATTAACCTTTTAGAAGCAATTATCCTAGCAGGAACATTCATTCCATTCTTAAAAGAAGTTGGAATCTCCCAGGTATAATCATCAATCTTCTTAATACAATCAGGAACATTCATAAGAATTTGAAACTATTCTTAGATATTTAAAACTTAGTATCTACTGTGATAGATGTAATATCCTACCCCAGCCCCAACAATCACTAGAACAATAATCAACCATACCCACCAAGCCAGACTTGTTGCAACTTTCCCTACAGCACTATCAGCAATAGCTTCGCCCAAACTTGAAGACCCATCACTTTCACCTTCAGCAGCAGCCTCTGCACTTTTATGTCCTTTAATAAACTGTGTACCACTTAACCTTACGAACTTAAGTACAGCATTTCCTGCATCAGTAATCTCTTCTAAGGACACAGAAATATCCCCCCTATTATCACTCCCTAAATCTACTTCTTTAGTCTCTCCAACTTTCAAAGTTATTGTTTGCGGTGTAGAAGAGATATCAATCACAACTTCACCTTTATCTTTATCAACACTTCTTACTTTCGCAGAATGTTTTTCACCATCAGGCATAATAAAGGTAACTTCAGAATCAGCAGACATTTCTCTTTTAGATCCAAATGTACTCAACCTTCCAAGGTTCTTTACTTCACCAGCAGTAACAGTAGACACAGTTGTATCACTTGATCCACCCCCTGAACTTGAAGTTGTCGAACTTGTTGTAGAAGGAGTACAAGCTGAAGTCTCCACATTAAAGAAAATCACTTCAGTATTATTAATATTATTTATAGAATCATTCACATAAATTGTAACATTCCTATAAGCACAATCTTGTGACAAGAAAGTAATATTACCCAAACAATCAAAGAACGTAGTACCAGCGGTATAATTAACAAACCAACACTGATCCACACCAGATCTGGCACCAGTACCAACAATATCATTAACTGAAACATTAATAGAAATATTAGTTGTAGTAAAGGTACTACTGTTATCAGGCGAAGTCCAGTTAAAGTTAGGTGCATAATCATCCATAACCTCAAATATTGTCACCCTTCCAACACCAGAACCAAAGTAAGGGTCACCAACAACAATCTCATCGAAAGTATCATTATCATAATCCCAAACAGCAACACCAAGTCCAAATGTACCATAATTAGCAAGACCACTAACAGAAGACCCATTTAAAGTTATATTTGCACTTCCAGAAACATAACTAGAAGCAGTGACTAGGTCCGCTGTACCATAGAAGACCTCAGTAAAGTTCCCATTGAAACCACCCCTAGTTAATCCTAAGACAAGATCATTTATTCCATCACTATTAACATCAGAACCGATTCCCAAACCCTTATCCATAGCTACTGCAGACGCCATAGAACCATTAACAGTAAAATTCGTATTACTAGAAGAATACTGATAATCTCTATTAGGCATATCATTCACACCAAAGAAAATCTCCACTGCCCCATAATTAGATGTAGTACCATACGCATCCACTTCACGTAAAGGTTCAGCCAACATTAAATCATCAATTCCATCTCCACTCATATCACCCAAATAACCAAAAACACAAAGCCTATGATTGGCAGCAGTACCATTCAAAGTAAAATTAGCATCAGCATCACTTAAGTTCAACTGCCCACCAGCAGTTAAATTACCAAAGAATAAAACAACCCTTCCAGTATCCCCATTCCCACCTGTATGTTGATTAGGTATTGCAAAGGCAAAATCATCAATAGAATCATTATTTAAATCTCCAGGAACCATGACAGCAACATTAGAATCAGAGGCATTTGTATTTATATCATATATAGTTATATTAGCATGGCCACCAGCAATTACATTAGTTCCTGAAACATACCCATCAGCACCATAAAATACATACACACCACTTACATCAGTCATTCCAGAAGAAAGGTTCTTTAATCCATTAGTACCCATAACTAAATCATCAATCCCATCTCCATTAAAATCACCAAATTCTTTAGTCCCAGTAAAACCAACTGGTTGAGAACCACTAGCACCACCAAGAGGGAAATATTCGTCTGCATAAGTCCCATTTATAGTAACATTAGCATCAAGATAACTCCACGTTGCATTAGTATCAGTTGCCCCATAGAAAATAAACAACTGACCATTATTACTTATACCGTTTGTATCCTCTAAATACGAACCAACAGCAAGATCATAATAACTATCATTATTAAAATCACCAGCAAATGTAGCACCCCTAACATTCACTGAACTTCCAAGAAGAAACCTACCACCAAAACCAGTAGAGTCCCCACGGCCAACAAAAGTAATATTTGCTTGATCCCGAGTAAGATTTAATGGGAGGTCAGGCCCACCATAAAACAAATACACTTTCTCATCACCAGAATTCCCAAAAGGAGCACTAGAAAAGAAATCATCATACCCATCTCCATTAAAATCATATCCACCCTGGATATTAAAACCCAAATTATCAGAAGTCGCAGTCCCATTCACAGAAAAAACCATGTCCTGAAAAATTCCAGAAGAAGCTAAAGGAACTAAAAATAATACTAACAGAATACAAGATATCACCAAACCTCTTTTTACCATTAACTAATTTATTAAAAAACTAGTATTTAAAACTTATCTATATATCCACAAGAACTTTAGCAACAAAAAAACCTTTTACACCCCTTATACCAAACCCATGCCAAGTCACAGCTTTAATATCACCCTTCAACTTATGCTCCTTAATATTAATCTTATCACCATAAAACACAGCTTCAAGTTTCTTACCAACCACCTTCACATCAACTTTCTTAAAGATCAAAGAGTCTGCATCTTTCATAAAAATAATCTCTTCTAGAAAATCATACAACAATTGCTCAACATCCCCTTCAAGAACAACTTTCTTCTTAACCTTACATTTAATGGTTTTAACATCAGCAATAGTTTCAAAGATAGCTTTAGCAGAATCCTTAAACAAAGTATTCAACGTCTTCGCTTTCACTTCAAACATTACATCAGCAGTATGATCTAAAAACTTGTAAGTCATAAAGATAGTAACCTAAGAACTTATAAAAACCTTACTCTTCCTCTAAAACAACAACACCAACATATTCACAGTCTTTACAGTAATATTTCCCAAACCAACCTTGATACAAAGTAATATTTTCTGAATTACATACAGGACACTTCATTTTCTTAAACGAATTAACATAACCACACTAATTACAACCAAGACTAAACTAAACCACTGAGCAAGATTCAAACTAAGATAAACAAAACCATAATCTAAAGGTAGGTCCTTAAAGAACTCCGTAAAGAACCGAAACAAGGAATAAATCAAGAAAAACAACCAAGTCAGAACACCAGGTTTAACTTTTCTTAAATCCTTCAAAAAATAAAGTATTCCAAAAGTAATAAAGTTAGCAAAAGATTGATACAATTGAACAGGATGTCTTAATCCTTCAGCACCATTGAACTCTATACCCCAAGAGACTGAAGTAACTTTACCAATTAACTCCTGATTAATAAAATTCCCAACCCTAACAAGAGCAGCAGCCAAAGCAATAGGAATAACAACCAAATCTGACAAAGAGTAAAAATTAATTTTATTTTTCTTACTAAACCAATAAGTAACTAACAAAGCACCAATAATTGCACCATGACTTGCAACCCCACCTTCCCAGAGATAAAATATTTTAATTGGATCAGAAAAATAGTAACTAGGACTGTAAAACAAAACCTCAAACAATCGAGCAAAAAGAATTATTCCTAAAGCGAGGTAGAAAGAATAATCTTCAATAATCTTCTTTCCAAACTCCCTTCTCCCAAACTTCAATAGGAACAAATAACCAAAAACAAACCCTAAAACAAGTAACACACTATAATACCTTAATTCAAAACCAAATATACTAAAAATAATAGGATCAACCATCATAGAAGAGGATAAAAGAAATAGTATAAAAAACTACTCACTTTCATGGCAAGTACATTCATTCAAAGTTTTACCACACTTCTCACACTTCTCACACATAGGACATTCTTTATGTAAATGTAACATCCTATAACCACATTCAATACAACTCTGTTTCATTTTAATAAAGCTTTTACACACCTCACAATTTCTTTCGAAGTTAAACCATGTTTATTCATTAACTGCCCAGGTTTACCTGACTCACCAAACTTATCTTTTACTCCAACCATCCGAATAGGCACAGGATAATCTCTTGATAAAACTTCTGCCACAGCACTTCCAAGTCCACCTTTAATTTGGTGCTCTTCAGCTGTAACAATTCTTTTACATTTCTTTGCAACTTTAATTACAGTTTTCTCATCTAAAGGTTTAATAGTATGACAGTTTACAACACAAACAGAAATCTTTTTCTTCAATTCTTCAGCAGCAACTAAAGCTTCATACACTAAAGGACCACAAGCAATTATTGCAACATCCTTTCCTTCTTTCAACACTTCAGCTTTTCCAATCTTAAAAGAATTATTTTTAGCAGTTATCAAAGGAAGTTTTTCTCTTCCAAACCTAATATACACAGGCCCTTTAAACTTACTAGCTTCAACAACAGCCTTTCTACACTCTTCGTAATCACAAGGAGCAACCACAGTCATGTTAGGCAAAACCCTCATCAATGCAATATCTTCTAGAGCTTGATGTGTAGCACCATCAGGCCCAACAGAAATCCCCGCATGAGCCCCAATTATTTTAACATTAGAATTTGCATAAGCAACATGTAACCTAATCTGCCCCCAATTAATTCCTGGAGAAAAAACAG
>CAZGBX010000020.1:0-8157 GCA_964524105.1 Candidatus Woesearchaeota archaeon | reverse complement strand
TTGATCATCAATAAACTATTTAAGTCACCCCAACCATAACAAACTAAAACAAAAAAGAAACATAGTCATAACCTTGAACTTGACTTCTAACTCCCGGAGGAGGCTTTAGAACTCGAGTTCACAGTCCCAGGGCCCTTATAGGGCCACAAGATTTAAATAAGTGTCCTATAAATTCTGTCATTTTTAATCAAAATTTCTTTCTAAGTTCCAATCCCATACAGAGCTTTCTACTTGGAGTTCAAGGCCTACATTACTTTTATAAATAATCCCTTCCTAAAAATGATATGATAAAAGGAGTGTTGATACTAGTATTGATAATTATTCTATTATTTACTTCTTCATGTTTTACTTATATTGATGACAATGAAATTACTGGTGATGCATCAATATCTGCAGAGAGACTATCAAAACTTTTTAGTAAGGATAAAAACATTCCGAAAACCACAACCAAAGAGAAGATTAGTAAATCATTAAAACAAATTCCAAAATCTACTTCTAAAAAGAAATTTGATAGTACATACACTCCCTTTAAAAGTCAAATTCAAAAAAAGGATTTGATGAGGGAAGAGTATAATGGTTTTATTATAGAGCTTAAAGAAGACCCAGTGTTAAAATTAAAAAGTGAACTAAAATTAAAAGGAAGTGATTCAGAGATAAGTAGCATGTTATATAACCAAAGAAATAAAATCCTTAATCAACAAACAATACTAAAGGAAGACGTTAAAAAGATTTTAGGAAGGAGTCCAAAAATATTAGGGGACTTTAAGAACACCTTCAATGGTATAGCATTTGATATTTCCTTAAAAGAGACACGCTATTTAAAAAGTTTAAAAAATGTTAAAAAGATTCATCTAAATCTTATTGGACATACCACTTTAATGGACTCTGTGCCCCAGATAAATGCGGATGATGCATGGAGAGTTGAAGACAATAATGGGATTCCAGTTACAGGCGAAGGTATTACTATTGCTATAATAGATACAGGTATTGATTATACACATCCCGATTTTGGAAATTGTGAGAGAACAAACAATATTAATGATGGTGGTTGTGAGAAAGTGATTGGTGGTTATGATTTTATAAACGATGATAATGATCCTATGGATGATGATTATCACGGCACTCATGTGGCAGGAATTGCAGCAGGAGATGGAGTTCTGCAAGGTGTGGCTCCAAGTGCAAAACTTGTTGCATATAAAGTATGCGGTGGGGGTGGGAGTTGTCAAAGAGCCGATGTTATTTCTGCTTTGGAAAGGGCAGTAGATCCAAATGATGATGGTGATTTTTCGGATAAATTAGATGTAGTAAGTATGAGTCTTAATTTCCCCGGAAACTCGGATTCTCCAACTTCATTAGCAACAGATAATCTTGTACTAGGTGGTGGTGTTACCGCCGTTATTGCTTCTGGAAATGATGGACCAAATCCTTCTACATTGGGTGAGCCAGGTTCTTCAAGAGAGGCATTAACAGTAGGGGCAGTAGATAAACAAGATGGAATGGCTGATTTTAGTTCTCGTGGACCTGCCGTATGGTCCGAAGGCCAAATTTTTAAGCCAGATGTTGTTGCACCTGGCGTTTTAATTTGTTCTGCAAGACTTGGTAATATTGGTACAGGATGTTTTGATGATAGACATGTTGCTGCTGAGGGTACTTCTATGGCTGCTCCGCATGTAACTGGTTTAGTGGCTTTATTACTTCAAAAGTATCCTAGTTTTGAACCACAAGAAATTAAGAATTTAATTATGAGTAATGCTATTGACCTAAGTCATGATATTAATACACAAGGAACTGGAAGAATCGATGCATTATCAACCTTAAATTCTTTTGTTTTACTCAACCCTGGTATAATTAAAATTTTAAGTCCTATGGATGAGCAAAGTGTTTCTTCAAGATTTTCAGTAAAGAATCTCAGAGAAGACCAAATTGGTATACGGGTAAGGAATACTAATATGTTGAGCAGGAACAATGGGAATGAATATAACCCTATTTTTGATTTCTCAGAAGAAGAGTTTTGTTTAAACGCGGGTGCAGAAAATAATCTAGAATTTAACTTTAATGTTGAGGATATATCAATGGGAAAATATTTTGGTAGAATAGTTCTTGATGTTTATGAAGATTGTAATTTTAATGAAAAGGTTGGAGAAAATCAATTGCCGGTTTATCTTGAAAGAGGGAAAGAAATTCTCATTAGGGTTGAATCACCTCAATGGTTCTCACCCAATGAAGATAAGGAAATTAACATCTATCAACTTAAACAAGGCACAAGTGTGCGGTTACCCGTGATTTTAGATAAACAAAGAAGTTTTGAACAAACATTTTTTACAACAGATAATCTTTTTGATTTAATTGCGATAATAGATACAACTTCAGATGAAGGTAAACGTTTTACATCTATGATCGAAGGGGTAGACCTAAGAAATATTAATAATGCTCAAATTACTTTCAATGAAGAAGAAGCCCAAATAATTGAAACAAACATTGAAGAGATTCTTGCTCAAGAAAATATGAAATTACATTTTATTAGTATTGGAACATACATTGGAGAAAGTGTGGACCAACGATTCTTTTTTGAAGAAGAAGCTGAAGGGTTTAATCTGCCAATTTTTGCATTAAGTGAAACAAATCCTATTGGTAGAAACTATAAATATGTAGTGGTTTTAGAGGGGAGTCCTATTGGCTTTTCTTTAGAAGATTCTAATGAAATCCTTGTTTTACCTTTATACTTTGAATCCCCCTTCGTAAATCTAAGGCATGAAGTTAATGAATTAAGGGGATATGATATAAACATTGTTGACACATTACTTGAGCCAGAATTTTATAGGATTGAAGTTGTTCCTGAAAGAATTGCGAATTTACCCGATGGAAAATTTTTAGGAAATTATTTCAATTATGATGTTAGGGATACCCCTGTAAATAAAGAATATGTGGTTGATAATAATTTCAACAATTATCAATTTAACATAAACTATTGGGTTTACCAACATGCAGACCGGTCTTTTGCAACAGTTGTTAATACAGATAATGTGGATAATAATGATGTTACAGTATTTGCAGACATTAATCATCATATTACTTTTAGTAATAGCGGTATTAATTTTGATTTTATAGATGCTCAAGGAAATATAGTTTATGTAGAAACACATGATGGCTTAATGACAATTAGAGAACCAGATAATGAGTTACGTGAAATCAATCATGGTGGGAGTGAATATTATGTAATCCTTCAAAAGGTAGGGGACTATATTATTCATAGAGAGACCCCGGAAACAGTTAGAAATAGAGATTTATGTAGCGACATGGTTATTAGACGTGAAAGAGACGAAAATGGTCAATACTTTACTGAACTCATCTCATCAGAATCATGTGAACCATTTAATCCATCAGAAGAGTGTACTGATACAGATGGTGGAAGGAATTACAGGGGTGCAGGAGTAGTTCATGGTATTGGCGGTTGGGGTATGGAACCTCTAGAATATATTGATGGGTGTGTGGATGAAACAACTCTTAAGGAATTTTATTGTAGTAAAAGCACACAAGGCACTTGGGCAACTGACGAGAATTATGATTGCTCATCAGAAGGTAGAATTTGTCAAAATGGTGCTTGTGTTGTTCAAGGAAGAGAAAATCAAGCAAGAGTTGAATGTGGGGAGTGGGGTATTTGTGATGAAGGAAAGGCTTGCGCATTATTTAGAGGAGAAAATGCTTGTGTTCCATGTGGTCAACTAGCTTGTTATGATTTGGTAGATGAAAGAATAAGTTGGACTGATCCACCATCTTGTTGGAATAATTATGATGAAGTTGGTGTTGCTGGTGAGGATTTTGGTATCGGTGAATGTTAATTAAATAAAGAATATTAAAAATAATTAACAATTTAAAAACTTTGTAGCCCTATGAGGGCCCTCTAAAAGAAAACTATTTAAGCCACCCCAACCATAACAAACTAAAACAAAAAGAAACATAGTCTTAACCTTGAACTCTACTTCTCACGTGCGGAGGAGGCTTTAGAACTCGAGTTCACAGTCCCAGGGCCCTTATAGGGCCACAAGATTTAAATAAGTGTCCTATAAATTCTGTCATTTTTAATCAAAATTTCTTTCTAAGTTCCAATCCCATACAGAGCTTTCTACTTGGAGTTCAAGGCCTACATTACTTTTATAAATAATCCCTTCCTAAAAATGATATGATAAAAGGAGTGTTGATACTAGTATTGATAATTATTCTATTATTTACTTCTTCATGTTTTACTTATATTGATGACAATGAAATTACTGGTGATGCATCAATATCTGCAGAGAGACTATCAAAACTTTTTAGTAAGGATAAAAACATTCCGAAAACCACAACCAAAGAGAAGATTAGTAAATCATTAAAACAAATTCCAAAATCTACTTCTAAAAAGAAATTTGATAGTACATACACTCCCTTTAAAAGTCAAATTCAAAAAAAGGATTTGATGAGGGAAGAGTATAATGGTTTTATTATAGAGCTTAAAGAAGACCCAGTGTTAAAATTAAAAAGTGAACTAAAATTAAAAGGAAGTGATTCAGAGATAAGTAGCATGTTATATAACCAAAGAAATAAAATCCTTAATCAACAAACAATACTAAAGGAAGACGTTAAAAAGATTTTAGGAAGGAGTCCAAAAATATTAGGGGACTTTAAGAACACCTTCAATGGTATAGCATTTGATATTTCCTTAAAAGAGACACGCTATTTAAAAAGTTTAAAAAATGTTAAAAAGATTCATCTAAATCTTATTGGACATACCACTTTAATGGACTCTGTGCCCCAGATAAATGCGGATGATGCATGGAGAGTTGAAGACAATAATGGGATTCCAGTTACAGGCGAAGGTATTACTATTGCTATAATAGATACAGGTATTGATTATACACATCCCGATTTTGGAAATTGTGAGAGAACAAACAATATTAATGATGGTGGTTGTGAGAAAGTGATTGGTGGTTATGATTTTATAAACGATGATAATGATCCTATGGATGATGATTATCACGGCACTCATGTGGCAGGAATTGCAGCAGGAGATGGAGTTCTGCAAGGTGTGGCTCCAAGTGCAAAACTTGTTGCATATAAAGTATGCGGTGGGGGTGGGAGTTGTCAAAGAGCCGATGTTATTTCTGCTTTGGAAAGGGCAGTAGATCCAAATGATGATGGTGATTTTTCGGATAAATTAGATGTAGTAAGTATGAGTCTTAATTTCCCCGGAAACTCGGATTCTCCAACTTCATTAGCAACAGATAATCTTGTACTAGGTGGTGGTGTTACCGCCGTTATTGCTTCTGGAAATGATGGACCAAATCCTTCTACATTGGGTGAGCCAGGTTCTTCAAGAGAGGCATTAACAGTAGGGGCAGTAGATAAACAAGATGGAATGGCTGATTTTAGTTCTCGTGGACCTGCCGTATGGTCCGAAGGCCAAATTTTTAAGCCAGATGTTGTTGCACCTGGCGTTTTAATTTGTTCTGCAAGACTTGGTAATATTGGTACAGGATGTTTTGATGATAGACATGTTGCTGCTGAGGGTACTTCTATGGCTGCTCCGCATGTAACTGGTTTAGTGGCTTTATTACTTCAAAAGTATCCTAGTTTTGAACCACAAGAAATTAAGAATTTAATTATGAGTAATGCTATTGACCTAAGTCATGATATTAATACACAAGGAACTGGAAGAATCGATGCATTATCAACCTTAAATTCTTTTGTTTTACTCAACCCTGGTATAATTAAAATTTTAAGTCCTATGGATGAGCAAAGTGTTTCTTCAAGATTTTCAGTAAAGAATCTCAGAGAAGACCAAATTGGTATACGGGTAAGGAATACTAATATGTTGAGCAGGAACAATGGGAATGAATATAACCCTATTTTTGATTTCTCAGAAGAAGAGTTTTGTTTAAACGCGGGTGCAGAAAATAATCTAGAATTTAACTTTAATGTTGAGGATATATCAATGGGAAAATATTTTGGTAGAATAGTTCTTGATGTTTATGAAGATTGTAATTTTAATGAAAAGGTTGGAGAAAATCAATTGCCGGTTTATCTTGAAAGAGGGAAAGAAATTCTCATTAGGGTTGAATCACCTCAATGGTTCTCACCCAATGAAGATAAGGAAATTAACATCTATCAACTTAAACAAGGCACAAGTGTGCGGTTACCCGTGATTTTAGATAAACAAAGAAGTTTTGAACAAACATTTTTTACAACAGATAATCTTTTTGATTTAATTGCGATAATAGATACAACTTCAGATGAAGGTAAACGTTTTACATCTATGATCGAAGGGGTAGACCTAAGAAATATTAATAATGCTCAAATTACTTTCAATGAAGAAGAAGCCCAAATAATTGAAACAAACATTGAAGAGATTCTTGCTCAAGAAAATATGAAATTACATTTTATTAGTATTGGAACATACATTGGAGAAAGTGTGGACCAACGATTCTTTTTTGAAGAAGAAGCTGAAGGGTTTAATCTGCCAATTTTTGCATTAAGTGAAACAAATCCTATTGGTAGAAACTATAAATATGTAGTGGTTTTAGAGGGGAGTCCTATTGGCTTTTCTTTAGAAGATTCTAATGAAATCCTTGTTTTACCTTTATACTTTGAATCCCCCTTCGTAAATCTAAGGCATGAAGTTAATGAATTAAGGGGATATGATATAAACATTGTTGACACATTACTTGAGCCAGAATTTTATAGGATTGAAGTTGTTCCTGAAAGAATTGCGAATTTACCCGATGGAAAATTTTTAGGAAATTATTTCAATTATGATGTTAGGGATACCCCTGTAAATAAAGAATATGTGGTTGATAATAATTTCAACAATTATCAATTTAACATAAACTATTGGGTTTACCAACATGCAGACCGGTCTTTTGCAACAGTTGTTAATACAGATAATGTGGATAATAATGATGTTACAGTATTTGCAGACATTAATCATCATATTACTTTTAGTAATAGCGGTATTAATTTTGATTTTATAGATGCTCAAGGAAATATAGTTTATGTAGAAACACATGATGGCTTAATGACAATTAGAGAACCAGATAATGAGTTACGTGAAATCAATCATGGTGGGAGTGAATATTATGTAATCCTTCAAAAGGTAGGGGACTATATTATTCATAGAGAGACCCCGGAAACAGTTAGAAATAGAGATTTATGTAGCGACATGGTTATTAGACGTGAAAGAGACGAAAATGGTCAATACTTTACTGAACTCATCTCATCAGAATCATGTGAACCATTTAATCCATCAGAAGAGTGTACTGATACAGATGGTGGAAGGAATTACAGGGGTGCAGGAGTAGTTCATGGTATTGGCGGTTGGGGTATGGAACCTCTAGAATATATTGATGGGTGTGTGGATGAAACAACTCTTAAGGAATTTTATTGTAGTAAAAGCACACAAGGCACTTGGGCAACTGACGAGAATTATGATTGCTCATCAGAAGGTAGAATTTGTCAAAATGGTGCTTGTGTTGTTCAAGGAAGAGAAAATCAAGCAAGAGTTGAATGTGGGGAGTGGGGTATTTGTGATGAAGGAAAGGCTTGCGCATTATTTAGAGGAGAAAATGCTTGTGTTCCATGTGGTCAACTAGCTTGTTATGATTTGGTAGATGAAAGAATAAGTTGGACTGATCCACCATCTTGTTGGAATAATTATGATGAAGTTGGTGTTGCTGGTGAGGATTTTGGTATCGGTGAATGTTAATTAAATAAAGAATATTAAAAATAATTAACAATTTAAAAACTTTGTAGCCCTATGAGGGCCCTCTAAAAGAAAACTATTTAAGCCACCCCAACCATAACAAACTAAAACAAAAAGAAACATAGTCTTAACCTTGAACTCTACTTCTCACGTGCGGAGGAGGCTTTAGAACTCGAGTTCACAGTCTGAGGGCCCCTAACAAGGTGACTACAAAAACCCGAAAACTATTTAAATGTGGTCACCCCTATTATTGTATATGTTTATTGAAAAAAGAAAGGATGGAAAAAATACTAAGTACTATCTCTCATATTCTTATAGGACTAAAAAAGGTGTTAGAAAGCTAAGGAAATTTCTTGGATCTAACTTAAAGAAAAAAGAACTTCTAGAACTACAAAAGAAAGCAGAAAATGAAATTATAGATAAAG
>CAZGBX010000019.1:0-8527 GCA_964524105.1 Candidatus Woesearchaeota archaeon | reverse complement strand
GAACCCCCGACACCTAGATCTTCAGTCTAGTGCTCTCCCAGGCTGAGCTACAGTCCCGTCCAACTTTCAAGCAACTAAGATCTTTTTTAAACCTTTCGAACACTACTTTTATATATTCTGTAAAAGTACAGATTTACAATGCCAGAACCAAAGATTCAAGACAAGAAATGGAAAAAAGAATTCGAAGATGAGATCATAAAGAAATGGGTTCTGGAAGAAAAATACAAATTCAAAGACACTGGCAAAGAAATTTATTCTATTGACACTCCCCCTCCTTACATTAATACACCAGTTCATATTGGGCACGCAGCAACTTACACAATGATGGACATGTTCGCAAGGTACAAGCGTATGAAAGGTTTCAATGTTCTGTTTCCTTTAGGTATGGACAAGAATGGATTACCTATTGAAGTTGCAACAGAAAAGAAATTTAATATTAAGTTCACAGAAACTCCTAGGGAAGAGTTTATTCAAAAATGTAAACAGCTTCTAGACGAAGCTTCTGCAGAATCAATTGATTCATTTCAGAAACTTGGACACTCATACAACTCATGGGAAACAGGTACAAGACTAGGACAAATCTATGAGACTGACTCAGACGATTATCGGGCACTAACACAAGAAACTTTCATTGACTTATGGAATAAGGGTTTAATTTACGAAGATAATAGGATCAACAACTTCTGTACTGGTTGTCAAACAACAATCGCAGATTCTGAAATTGAATACAAAGACGTTTCATCCAACTTCAACGACATCAAGTTCAAAGTTAAAGAAACAAAAGAAGAAGTAATCATTGGTACTACAAGACCAGAACTAATCTGTACATGTGGAATGGTAATTTTCAACCCCCATGACGAAAGGTACCAACACTTAGATGGTAAGACTGCAATCACCCCTTTATACAATAAAGAAGTTCCGATCAAAGCCCACCCTTTAGCACAAATGGATAAAGGTACTGGGCTAGCAATGATGTGTTCAGCAGGTGACTTATCTGACATCCAATTCTTTAGAGAGATGAACTTGACTCCAGTTATTGCAATCAACATTGACGGCACAATGAATGAACATGCTGGTTTTCTAAAAGGGTTACCAGTTAAGGGAGCAAGAAGCCAAATCATTCAAGACTTAAAAGATAAAGATTTACTAGTTAAGCAAGAACAAATTTCTCATAGAACTCCAATCTGTGAAAGAAGTAAACACGAAATAGAATTCATTGCAATGAAAGAGTTTTACTTGAAACAGTTAAGGTTCAAAGATGACATGAAAAAGATTTCAGATAAAGTTAACTTCTACTCACCAAAATCAAAACAGATTTTACTAGACTGGATTGATTCAGTTTCAATTGACTGGCCAATTTCACGAAGAAGATATTACGCAACAGAAGTACCATTGTGGTATTGTAAATCCTGTAATGAGATTATTATTCCACCCAAAGGAGAATACTACAAACCTTGGAGAGAAAAACCACCTATAGACAAATGTCCTAAATGTGGTGCAACAGAATTCAGGGGTGACGAAAGAGTATTTGATACTTGGTTTGATTCTTCTATCAGTCCTTTATATGTTTTAAAGTATTCAAGAGATAATAGGTTTTTCAAAGATAACAAACCATGTACTTTAAGGCCACAAGGAAAAGAGATTGTAAGAACTTGGTTATATTATACTTTATTAAAAGATTACTTACTTACTGACGAAGCGATTTTTAGGGATGTTTGGATACATTACCATGTTGTTGATGAGAAAGGAAAGAAAATGTCAAAATCTCTAGGTAATATAATTGATCCTCAAGAAATACTTCAACGTTATGGCGCAGAACCTTTTAGGTTATGGTGTGTTATTGAAGGTAACATTGACTCCACAGACTTAAGGTGTTCATACGAAAGGATTGAAGGAAATACAAAAACATTAACTAAACTCTGGAACGTCACAAGATTCATTTCAATGTTTGACAAACCTTCAAAACCAAACTTCACAGAATCAGATAAATGGATAATCTCAGAATTAAATAAATTAATTCAAGAATGTGATACTAAGTTCGGTAAATATGATTTCCATAATCCTATGATAAAACTAAAACACTTCTTATGGGAAACATTCGCATCACATTACATTGAAATTTCAAAATCAAGAGCATACAATCAAGATAATAAATTCTCATTAGAAGAACAAGAATCAGCGTGTTACACACTACACTATTGTTTAGATGTTATGCTTAGATTATTTTCTCCCACAGTTCCAATAATAACATTCAAGTTATATAACAGCTTGAACAACAAAGATATCCATTCATCTTCATTCCCAGGGGTTGAACATGATGTTAAAGTCACATTTGAAACTAAAGACTTGGAAGAAACAAACAGTTTTATTTGGAAATCAAAGAAAGATAATGGTAAAAGTCTGAAAGATGGGATAAAAACTTTAACTTTACCAGCTTACTTAGAACCAATTGCAAATGAATTAAAAGTCATGCATAACGCATTAAATATAGAATTCGGAAACCTAAAGGTTCAATTCTAGCAAATCTTATAAATTCAAGGATTTTATAATTATACAATGGACACAAAACAAAAACTGCAATTAAGGAAGTTTGTTAATGAATTAAAGGGTATTCGTGGAAGACACACAGAACTAGTCTCAGTTTACGTCCCCGCAGGCTATGATATTATTAAAATAATTCAACACTTATCTCAAGAACAAGGCACAGCACAAAACATCAAAGACAAAGGAACAAGAAAGAACGTAATAGATTCTTTAGAACGTATGGTCAGGCACTTAAGATTGTTCAAGAAAACCCCTGATAACGGACTTGCAATTTTCTCTGGTAACATTTCTGACAACCCAAGTAAAACTGACATTCAGGTATTTAGCCTTGAACCACCAGAAGCTTTGAACTTAAGGATATATCGTTGTGATCACACTTTCAAGTTAGACGTCCTTGAAGAGATGTTGGATGTCTTCGATACTTTTGGTTTGATTGTAATGGATAACCGTGACGGTGCAGTTGGTTTACTAAAGGGTACAAAGATTGAAATTCTAAGAGAGATGCACTCCTCGGTTCCTGGTAAGATGAAAGCCGGTGGGCAGTGTTTATCAAAAGACACTATCATTTCAATGTCTGATGGTCAATTTATTAATATAGAAGAAGTTGAAGAGGGCGATGAAGTTATTAGTTATGATTTTACTAAAAAAGAATTTATTCCTTCCAAAGTTAAAAAAAAATGGTCAACAAAAAAAACAGAAGTTTATACAATAGATTTTAACAAAGACAAACTAGTCTGCTCAGGTGATCATTTAATTTTCACAAAAGATGGAAGTACAAAACCAGCAAAAGAATTAACAATGAGGGATTTATTAATTGATGAAAAATCAAACCCAATTAAAATAGAAAGGCTTTCTAACATTTCATCAGAACAGGAACTAATTGACTTAGAGATAGAAAACAAAAACTTCATTGCTAATGGCATTATTGTTCATAATTCTCAAGCAAGGTTCGCAAGGTTAAGGGAGATGGCCGCCCATGATTTTTATAATCGTATTGGTGACTGCGCAAATAAAGAGTTCTTATCAGTAAAGAACCTTAAGGGAATACTACTTGGTGGTCCAGGAATAACAAAAGAAAAGTTTGAGAATGGTAGTTACTTAACCACTGAACTAAAAAAGAAATTAATCACAACTCAGGATTTAAGTTACACCGGGGAGTTTGGACTAAAAGAACTTGTAGAAAAATCTCAAGATGCGTTAGCAGAGGAGGAGATCATCAAAGAGAAGAAACTTGTCCAAGAATTCTTGTTGTTAGTTAAGATAACTCCAAAAAAAGCAGTTTACGGTGAAGAGAAGACAAAAAAAGCATTAGAATTGGGAGCTGTTGCAAAACTTCTTATTTCAGAAACTATTGAAGAAACAGATGAATTAGAACTTTTAGCTAACCAAATGGGCACAGAAGTGTTTGTTATTTCTAGAGAATCAGAGGAAGGACAACAACTAAAAAACCTTGGCGGGGTGGCTGGAATTCTCAGATACGAGGTTGAAATCGAATAAATAAATTTAAATACATCACAATTCTTTTTCTACACATGAACAAAAGAGGTTGGAACTCACCCAAAGGTTTAGTTTTACTTATTATAATCTCCTTAACAGTACTCACATCTTATATGGACATTTTTGGTGAATCAATTACTGGCAATGTTATTCGTACATCAGAATCAATGGTTGAGCTTAATGTAAAAGAATCAGTCTATTTCAATGGTAAAACTTTAAGCTTAGATCAAGTAAGAGATAACACAGCAACATTGGAAGTGGACGGTATTAAAAAAATACTCTTCTTAGATGAGATGGATGTCATAAATGGATTAACAATAAGAGTTATTGAAGTAAGGGATGAGAAGAATCAATATTTGGACAAAGCAAGAATTTTAGTAAGAGACAGTAATGTTAAGATGGTTGACCCAGAACATTCTACTGGTCGTTTCAAGGTAAATTATGATGAATCAATTTTATTAGATGAAATTTCTATCAGACTTTCTCCTACTGAAGATGCAAATGAAGTAAGGATTTTTGTTAATGATATAAATAAGAAACTAGAAATCGGTGAGACCTGGGACACTCACGGCCTGATAATTACTCTTGTTGACGTTAAGAATTACATTGGTAAAGAGTTTGATGAAGCAGAATTAATTATAAGGAAGGGCCCACAAAAGTTAACGTCTATCTTAGATAAAAAATATGACTTGCCTTCAAATTACCCCGTAGATATTGATGGGAAACTATTGACCCTGATAAAAACAAACTCTGTGGGTACAGCCCAATTCTCTGTAGACGGGGCAATCAGTTTTGTGAAGATTCATCAATGTGAAATAAGAAATGGAGTACAGATTTGTGTGTCCGAAGTTCAGGACAAAGAAGGTAATGAGTTTGATAGGGCAATCGTAAATGTTAAAAAGGAGGTTAAAGAATATATCTTTAATTAAAAATGAAGAAGGTGATAATTTTAATCTCAATGTTAGTACTTTTTATTACTTCAGTTATTGCAGTCCCAGTTTCCCAGAGCTCAGATTGGTTAGGTGCTAGGCCAAGTTATAATATTGATGAGGAAATAACAGTTGGTACACACGTAGTTGTCATAAAAAACATTGATGTAGATAACCAAGGAGATTTCGTAGAGGTAAAAGTGGATGGTATTTATCAAATTCTACATGTAGGGGACACCTTTACAATTAATGGCCTAGAACTTTTTGTAGAATCAATCTCTAATTTTAAAGATACTGAAGATGATACAACAACAATTTTCTTTGTCCATAGGGGCAAGACACAATCTAAAGTTTCAAAACAAGGTTATTCTTCATACGATTTGAATCTTAATTCTTATTTCCAAAGGCGTACTGGTGAAAAGATTCAATTGGAGCAAGTCATGGCTTCCTCTGCTATAATTAAAATTGATGACAAAGAAGTGTTTTTGAATCTTAATGAAAAAAAACAAGTGGGTAACTTAGAACTATTTCTTTCTGAGATAAGATTTAATCATAGGTCGCCAGACACAAGCTCAATTGTACTGGATGTAATGTATATTAAACAAGAACCTAAACTAGTTCTAGAACCTTATACTGAAGAACCAATACATGAAACACCTTCAGAACCTGAAACAACTATAGTAGAAGAAATGCCTGAGAGAACTTTTAGCCAAGTGATATTTGAATTTATTAAGAAAATATTTTTTATTGAATACTAATGCATTTCTTTGATTTTTCCCATCATATGTTTCTTTTTTATACCGCCAATCCTTCCTCTCCTAAATACTACTACTATTATAACAATTACTAGAAGTAATAATCCTCCAAGTAGTATACCAACACCCTTCATGTTAAGTTTAACATTCTTTACACTCTCAACAATACTAACACCCTCTTCATCTTCTGTTTCCTCTTTTACAACCGATTTTTCTTCTTTTACATCTTTGGGTTCAATTATCTTTAATGAAATAAACGCTGTATACTCTAAAACAGTTTTAACATGAACTGCTACATCTTCTGTTCCATCCGCATCTAAATCAATCTGTTCTTTTCCCCCTTCATCAATTTCAACTTCAATCGGTTCACTTCTAAACTCTAACAATACGCTTTCATCTTTGATTTCTTTTAATGTCATTGTGTGACTCTCACCATGCACCTCAAAGTTTGTATCTTCACCTTCCCTTAGATTAATGTCCCCTCCAAACTCTTCAGATTCTGATAAGTCTCCGACATTTGCCCTTGAACTATCTCCGCCTCCGCCACCACCTGAACTAGCTGCAGCAGCCGGGGTGGATGTTGTAGTTGTAGGGTTACAAGTCTCATCTGCGGTTTGTATACTAAAGAAAATTTGGTCAGATACGTTAATATTGTTAACACTATCATTTGCATAAACTGTGACATTATTTAAATTACAATCTAATCCCATAAATGAAGTATTACTTGTACAAGATATTGTAGTATTTTGTCCTGTCCAATTAGCGTACCAACATATTTCTGGTATTGTAGAAACATCACTCACAGTAAAGTTAAGTGATAAGTTTGTAACAGTATATGTTGATGCATTAGTAGGATAGATCATTTCTAAAGCAGGCACCGCTGTATCTTTTATGAATGTAACACTAGTTAAGTTCTCATTACTGTGTGTGTCATTAGCATATATCACAATAGTACTTGTTCCTTCACTCCAAACTTGACTAGTAATATTATCTCCACAAGTTAGTGTATTGTTTGTAATTCCAGTATCATTCGTCCACCAACACGTTTGTAAGTTAGTATCTGTTGTGGAATAATTAATTTCAGTATCAATTGTAAAGTTAGAATAATTTGCTGGGGAATATATATCAAACTCTGGGTAGATAGTATCTTTTGTAAATAGTACACTTGTTGTATTCTCATTTCCTGAACTATCATTCATATAGAAACTCCAAGTATTAATTCCTTCACTTGAAGATAAGCTAGTTGCATTTTCATTACAATTAATAGTAGTATTTGTTTCTCCATTGTTCAAACTGTACCAACAAGTATCTGGATAACTTTCTACAAAACTATAATTCATTGCAGTAATGTTCGTTGTATAATTTGTCCCTTCTGGATAAACAATACTTACTTCTGGATAAACATCTTCTCTTACTAAAATACTATTTGTACAGACTTCAGTTCCATTTCCATTAAGTCCAATATCAGTTGGGGTTACACAAGCTTTCCAAGTTTCATTTGCAGTTGTAACTTGTGAAACAATTAAGTCAGTTCTGTTTTGATATATTGCTAAGACCTGTTCAGCACCCAAGGCCCTATTATATATTTGTACATCATCGACAGTACCATTGAAATAACTAGTAGTCCCATCCCACCCAATAAATGGATTATTTGCATTTGTCATATCTACCGCCACCTCCGCTGATATATCTTCAGTATCATTTAACACACCATCAACATACAAAACCATATTCCCGTCTCTATCCACAGTTGTAACAAAATGATACCATGTATCATCATTAAACCCACCTGAGCTTACTATCTTATTAGATGCACCAACATCGAAAAATCCTTGTATTGTCCCCGAATCCATTGTCCTTAACTGAAACCCGAGCTTCGCACCTGTAGTATTTCTATTATCAAACATTGGTTTATAATTTGCAAAAGAATTCATCTTCGCCCACAACGACACTGAGAAGTCATTAGTATCAAAATCTATTGGGTCACTCATTTCAATATAATCATTTACCCCATCGAAACTATAAGCACCCATTCCATCTCTACCACCTGAAGAACTCCATGTTGCTCCATCCACATCTCCATTATTCTCATTACCTGAAAAGTCTTTAGTAAACGTAGAATCAGAACCACCTTCAAAAGGCATATTCAATGGCATGATTGAAACATCATCAATATACCAGGTTGTAACATTCTTCATCAAATCATTCTCTGGATCAGAACCAGTAATACTCAATGTTAAATTCTCCGTAGTTAAATTGCTATTAGCAATTGCACTTATTGATGCAGCACTTATTGTTGGCCTAATATTATTTAGTGCATCAACTCGGGTAACCATTGGTGTTAATCCATCTGTTGTTCCATAAAGATCTAATTTATATTGTAAATAAGTTTTATTCTCTGGAACATCTAACACAAACACATCACCCATCCTAGTTGTTGTCCCCCAACCTGACCAACTATCATTATCATCTGAAGCTCTATAATAAACACTTACATTATCATAACACGCATTGATTACTTCTGTAGTAGCATTATACATTCCACAAGTTACAGTAATATTTTGCCACGTACTTACCATTTCACCTGAACCTAATCCTAAAGAAATGTAATCACCACGCCCACTATACCTCATAACAGGATTAGAATCATTTAAAGCTAAAACTTCTGAAGCAGTTAAAGTTCTATTAAATAACTTAAACTCATCTAAATATCCTTTAAAATCTGTCCCCGAACCATCATGAGAACCCCCTAATTTGAAATCTCTTGAGTTAGCAAAAGTTCTTGTATCTGTTCCTATCGTA
>CAZGBX010000018.1:0-8741 GCA_964524105.1 Candidatus Woesearchaeota archaeon | reverse complement strand
GAAGAGGGCTTCCACACCTAAGACCTAACCCAGCATTAACAAGATTAGTAGCTGAAGGTTATGCCAGGTTTACTAAAGATGGTGAAGTCCAAGTAACTGTTGATGGCGAAATTTACATGCATTGGTTGAAAGGACATAGTGAAAGAGAAACAGCAACAATATTAAGAAAAAAATACAGAGTTAATAAAAGAAGAAGTGGAGCATCAATATGAAAAGAACAGGACCAACAAATATTCATTTAAGAGAACTTATAGTTAAGCTAGATAAATCTAAGAAAGTAAAACTCTGGAAAAGAATTTCTAAAGAATTACAAAAACCATCTAGAATCAGAAGATCAGTTAATATTTACAAGATTGAAAACACAATAAGAGAAGGTGAAACAGCAATTGTTCCAGGAACAGTAACTTCAGTTGGAGACTTAACTAAGAAAACTACTATTGCCGCATGGAGATTCACAAAAGCTGCAAAAGAAAAAATAAACAAATCTGGTAAAGCAATTTCAATTAATGAATTATTAAAATCAAACCCTAACGGTAAGAAAGTGAGGATTATAGGATGATTATTGACGGTAAAAATCACATTCTTGGAAGGATAGCAAATGTAGTTGCAAAAAAAGCACTAGAAGGAGAAAAAGTTGACTTAGTTAATTGTGAAGAAATCATTATCACTGGTAAAAAAGAAGAAGTTCTAAAAAAATTCAAACAAAGAAGAGAAAGAGGAAATCCTCATAAAGGTCCTTTTTATCCAAGAATGGCAGACAGACTAGTAAGAAGAACAATTAGAGGAATGCTTCCTTACAAACAAGAAAAAGGAAGAAAAGCTTATGATAAAATCAAATGTCACATTGGAGTTCCAGAGAACTTAAAAGAAAAAATAACAGAAATTAAACCAAAAGAGATCAAAACAAAAGACTTTATAAGAATCAAGGAAGTCTCTAGTTTCCTAGGTGGAAAATGAAAAAAACAAAATCAAAAGCTATTCAAGCAACAGGAAAGAGAAAAACAGCAATAGCTAAAGCAACTTTGAAACCTGGCAAAGGCATGATTAGAATAAATTCTAAAAGATTAAGCACAATCACACCTTCATTATCAAGAGAAAGAATCTCAGAACCTTTAGTTCTAGCAGGAGAAGATGCAAAAAAAGTAAGTATTCAAGTAACTACTTCTGGTGGTGGCTGGAGTGGCCAAACAGAAGCAGCAAGACTAGCAATTGCAAGAGTATTAACAAAGTTCAACAAGAAACTAAAGAAAACATTCTCAGATTACGACAGACATCTATTAGTAGCTGACGTTAGAAGAAAAGAAGTTTGTAAACCTAACGATTCTAAAGCGAGAGCTAAAAGACAGAAGTCTTACAGATAACTTCTTAAATTTTTCACTTTTACTAGATCTATGTTTGAAGAAGTAATTGCAAACCCCGAAAGATTCAGAGATGGAGAAAACTTTAGAGCAACAAATATTGTCTTCCCAGTCAAAGTAGGAGATCAAAGATTAATTCTTAAAAGACCAAGAGCTCTAGGATCATTAATCAACCTTTACTATGTTCTTCAAGATTTAGGATTTTACAGAACAAGAAAACTTTCTACTGTAAAACAAAGACTACAAAGGGAAGCAGAGTGCTTACAAGAATTAGACGGCCTTCATGCTCCAAGATTAATAGAATTCCAAGACGGAATTTTACTTAGAGAATATTTAGAAGGAACAGACTTCAGAAACTTAGAATCAGATATGAAAAGAATAGCTGTATTAGAAGCGGGACTTCAAGCACTGATAGACATTCACGAAAAAGGTTTAGTTGTAGGGGATGCCCATGTTAAGAACTTATTTGACACAGAACATGAAACTTACTGGTTAGACTTTGATGGAGAATTTGATGAAACCAACCCTTTACTTGCACAAGCCATTGATTACTTAAAATTCGTATACTCAACTTATTCAGCAACAAGATTTCCAGATACTGCAACTTACGCAGCCACATTAGTTTCACAAAATGTAAAGGGAGATGTAAGAGACACACTCAGAGAACTTACTTCACCCGGACTAAGTAGTTTAAGACTATGGTTCCCAACCAGGCTTCCACTAGATGGACAATTAAATAGAGACATAAAGAGAATCTTAAGAGCTTGAAACCAAACATTTATAAACAACTTTCATCAAATTCTATTTAGATAAAGGGATGAAATCAGCTAAGATAATCGGATTTATTTCTATAAAAGGTGGAGTTGGCAAAACTACTACAGTTGCAAACCTAGCAAATACTTTAGCTAATGACTTCAATAAGAAAGTTCTGGTTGTAGACGCTAACTTCTCAGCACCAGGACTAGCAATGCACTTCGGATTCTTAAACTGGAAAGACACACTACATGATGTACTAAAAGGAAAAACAAGCATTAAAAGAGCAGTTTACGCCTATGATAAAAATTTACACATCTTACCTACAAGCTTCCACGGAGAAAAAGACACAGAATTTTTAAGATTAAAACAACACCTAAGA
This sequence comes from Candidatus Woesearchaeota archaeon, assembly GCA_964524105.1. Classification (GTDB taxonomy): domain Archaea; phylum Nanobdellota; class Nanobdellia; order SCGC-AAA011-G17; family GW2011-AR18; genus JAGVXZ01. The sequence continues at coordinate 6,248 of CAZGBX010000018.1, read as the reverse complement.
TCACTTAGGTCACATTATGATTTAATTCTAATAGATACAACTCCAGCTTTAAATAAAGAACTAATGGCAGCAATGCACGCTTCAGACGAATTATTTGTAATCACAACAGCAGACCACCCAACTTTATCTTGCTCAATGCACGCAATTAAACTTGCAAAAAGAAAAAAAATAAACATCACTGGAATGGTATTAAATCAAGTAATAGGAAAAAAGTATGAACTTGGGATTGACACTTTAGAAGAGCACACAGAAACTCCTATAGTCTCAGTTATCTTCAAAGATGAAAACATTCCCAAATCAATTGCGCACTCCACTCCAATCACTAAGTTACTCCCCTCTTCAAGAACATCAATCAACTTCAAGAAGCTTGCAGCTGCAATAGTGAAAGAAAAATATGACGAACCAAGCACAATAAAGAAGATAAAGGACAAGTTAACAAATAGGATAGATAAAGATCAAGTAAATAGAATCATGATGAATCATCATGTAAGCTTAAAATGACAACACTAACATTCAAATCAAAAAATTCAACTTACATTCTTGTTAGAGGGTTAGTTAGAAAATCATCCACAAAAATCTCAGGTGGAAAAACAATAGAATTAGATTCTGCAAACACATACACAGGAACAAACCCAGGAAATGCAGAAGAGGTTGCAATTAAAGACCTAGTAGTAGGAAATGAATATCTTATTGGTTACTCAGTCGGAGAACTGTCAGGTTTTGTAGTAGCAAAACTAGTTAGCAAAAGTTTCTTTTAATTAGTTAAATCATTTAAACTTTTACCAGCTTCTAAAGCAGCTTTCAAACCAGATTCTTCAGCAACTTTTCTATCATAGAAAACTAAGCCTTTACCTTCAAATAATGTCGACAACGTCAGATATCTACCCATCTCTTCAGCATCAGGTTGACCATCTAAAGCAATTGCAACACCTGCAACAGTACCATTTCTGACATACTGTGAATTATGCATCAAAGTCCTTGCAACCAAAGCAAATTCATCTGGAGTTGTACAAAAAGCATAAGAACCTCTTGGCAATTCAGCTAAAGTTCCAGCAAGACTCTCACCATCAGCAACAGCTAAAGCATAACTACCCAGGTCCCCTACATCATGTGGAAGATAAAAAAAACCTTGACTTTCCTCACCACCAAAAAGAGTAGCTCTTAATCCTTCGTCCAAAGCCCAATCATGTCCTTCCAATCTCATTTTATATTATTATGTTCGAAAAAGTTTAAAACCTTTTCGTTTTTTTTAATCCCTCAATTCTAAGATCCTTTCTTCAGGAACAGTAAAATAAAATGTTGTACCTTCATCCACTCTTGAAACAACCCCTACTTTCCCACCGTTCTCAGAAACTTTATCAGCAACAAACTTTAATCCAACCCCATCACCTTCACTAAAGGCACCATCTTTATCAACAGTAGTTACACCAGAATAAAACACAAGACCCCTCCTAGTTTCCTCATCTAATTCAGCACCAAAATCAACAACCCCAGCCCTTATAGCTGCAGCATAAACTTCATCTAAATTGATTCCCCTACCATTATCAGAAACAGCAAAGAAATAACTCCCATCATTTACAGGCCTTCCACGAACAATAACATGCTTATTAGGCTTAACAACACCCCTATGCCCATGAACAATTGCATTCCTAAGTAAGTTTGTAAAAACACCACGGTAACTTGTATTCAGCACAACATCACTATGCCCTAAATCCGTTACAAGTTGTATTCTTTTAGGCTTAGTCATTGGCTCAAGCTGAGCCCTATACAAGTTCAAAGCTAAAGGAACAGAATACCTTACATCTTCATCACCAAAAAACTCCCTAACAATAGAATCCAAATCAGCAAGATTTCCAGAAATAAATCTTAAATAAGTTCTGATGTCATCATGCTCAGAAACTTGCTCAGCAAGATCATCAATACCATGTTCTCTTAAAAAAACTAACGGAGTTCTTGCAATTCTTTCAAAATCATCTAATGTATCTTCATCAACCTGATCTAACCTTTCAACAAAATTAAGTATAGCACTAACAGAATCCCTTATACCTTCTAAATGCCTAACAACCATATCATAAGATGCAGAACTTCCACAAGTTCTTCTAATAAAATCAGTAAACATCTCTACTCTTCCAGCAGGACTTTTTAATTCATGCCTTACAGCACTCACAAAAGTTTCTCTCTCACGGGAGTCAAGCTCTAACAAAGTCCTTAATCCAGAAAAAACCTCTAGGTCATCCATCAAGCTTAGGGCAAAAGCACACCAAATATAAAGATTACTAAACTACAGCCTTCAAAGCCTTAATCGCAACTTTAATTTGTCCATCATCAGGCTCACGAGTAGTCAAAGACTGCAACCATAAACCAGGCTTAATCAACAAATTAATAAAGAAATTATCATACTTAGCACCTAACTTAAGAACTTCATATCCAATTCCTGCAATCACAGGTAATAATAAAATTCTCAATCCAAACTTCAAAAGAAAACCATAATCTTTTGGAATAAAAGTATAAACAAATATACTCAAAAACAAAACTAAAAACACAAAAGTTGTACCACATCTTTTATGTACAACACTCATTTTATTAACATTCTCAACAGTTAACTTCAACTTTTTCTCATAAGCATTCACAGCTTTATGCTCAGCACCATGAAACCCAAACACCCGTTGAATATCTTTCATTCTACCGATAATAATTATATAAAGTACAAACAACCCAATCTTAACTAATCCATCAATTACATTAAACACAATGTTAGAAACACCTAAACTCTTGTCAAACAAGGTTGCAACCCCTAAAGGTAAAAACTTAAACAAAGCTAAGGCAAATATCATTGCAAACAACACACTCAGCACCAGAGAAAAAGTACCAATCTCTTTCTTATCCTCAGTTCCACCAAGAGAAACATTAGAAGAATAATTTAAAGTTTTAATACCTACAAAAAGCACCTCAACTAAGTTCACCACTCCACGAACAAAAGGAATTTTCAAGTTTAAGAAATTATATTTCTTCTTTTTAACAATTATCTTCCCTTTAGGATTAAGTACAGCAACAGCTACATCATCACCTTTTCTCATCATTACTCCTTCAATTACTGCTTGTCCGCCTACTGTTTCCATTCTTTCCAATTCTGCCTAAAGATTTTATAAGAAGTACTAACTTTATCAAAGAAACCAACCTCTAAACCAACAACTTTACTTTTCTTCTTTCTAATATCATCCAAAAAACCTGACACACTTGAATGTTTACAACAAGTAACAGTCTTTCCAACCTGATGTAATTCATGGGCATCAGAACCACCAGTGATTGGCTTCCCGATAGATTGAGCCCAACCAATAGATAAAAGGTTAGACTTTCTTCTAATCAAAGAGTTCAAACCTTCAATAGCATCAATCTGTTTCAACATTTCTTTTCTTTTTCTAAAGAACCTATAACTATTCTTTGGTTTTCTAGTATAAGGATGGGGTAAAACAATCAAACAAGGGTATTTCTTAGCAAGCATAATCAACTCAGAGGTGTACCAAGTCAATCTATGAAACTGAAAACCATGATCTGGAATCTCATTCTTTCTAATATGCTTCTCATAAAACTCTTGCAAATCCTTAACAGAATAAAAATAAATCAAAAGATCAATAAAATCACGCCCAGTAACTTCAATTGCAGGTATACTAAAAACTTTTTTCTGTTTACAAATTTCAACAGAAGATTTAATCTCATTATGATCAGCAATAGAAACCCCTATTTTCAAATCATTAGCCATGTTAATAATATCTTTAACTTCACAAAATCCATCAGACACAGTAGTATGTGTGTGCAAATCCACTTTAACAAGATCTTTAATAGAACTTTCCTTCAAAGGATTTTTAAATATAATTTTATCAGACATAGAAAGTGAGAAACATTAACAGATTTAAAAAACTATCTGATAATAGAGTAATCATCCTTTGTAGGCTCAATCTTTTGCCTTAACCAAAACTTCGCTAAATGTAAGTATCCGAGGTTATCATATCGCCTAGTTGAACTCTCAACATACCCATCTAAAACCTTAAACTTAACATTATTACGTAAGACACTTTTAATTAATTCAGAATCTTCTCTATTCTTAAGACCCTCATCAAAACCAGAAAAATCTTTTTTATCACAAAATATAACACCATTTGAAAGCTTAAAAAGATTAGAAAATAACTCACTCTTAATAAAATAAAACATCTTATGCCTTAACTTTTTACTATCAGGTTTGAACTTACAAGTCCCAATAACAGAATTCATAGAAGAAATCTCTTTCAAAACATCCCCCATTAATCTAGTGTCAGCATCTAAAAACAATAACTTATCATACTTAGCAATTTTCACACCTTCATTCTTAGCTCTAGAAATCCCTCTCCAAGAAAAGTTCAAAACCTTATCTGCTTTTTTCTTAACAATATCAAATGTCTTGTCAGTACAACCATTACAAATCACAATAACCTCATAATCTTTAAAGTTCTGTCTTGAAATTGAATCAATAGTCCCACCAATATACTCCTCTTCATTACAAGCAGGAATAATAATGGAAATCATTAGAAAAAGAGAAGATATTCCCCTTATAAAACCTTCTTAATCACTTTTAAATACTCTTTATTCAAGCCACCCAACCTAAATATTACAACTTCTTTTATCCCAATTTCCTTACACAATCTCAAATCTCTTTCAAGCAATTTACTACTTAATATTGGCTCATCACCTAATACACCAATAGCAATAGTACCTAAACCAACTAAAAAATCACCTTTTTCTTTTTCATAATCATGTTTCAATTCATGAGTTAAAATGAACTCACCCAAATTAACCATCGAACTATACACCATTTTAATCACTTTATTCCCATAAACTTTTGGATCTTTGTACATGAAGTTCAGAAAAAATGGTTCAAACAAATACTCTGCAGTATAAACTTTCCCCTTATAATTCTTAAGAAAATCATTAATCAGTTTATTATTTCTAAAACAATTCAACAACTCAGATAAAAAAAGAAACTTATTTCTTGTAAATGGTAACTCCATGTCTAGCATCACTGGAACTTTAGAAGACTTCAATTCACTAAACAAATTAACTAAAGCTCTCCTCCTAGTAAAAGAAGAAACCCAATACCCATCTTTGTTATCAAATATTGGCCAATATACAGGAGTAATATTCTTTTTCAAACCTTTAGAAACTAACTTAAACTCTTTCAAAGATTTACAAGCAATAAACAAATTACACTTCCAAGTAACTAATTTTAACTTAGATAAATTCTTCTTAGTGGGATACTCTTCAAAAAAACTTACTTTTATTTCTCTTCACCACCTTTTTCAAAATCCTTAACAAATGCATAAAAAGACCAATCAAAACTACAACCATAAAAACCTTAACTGTTAAATCATATAATGTTGTAAACAATCCAATCATAATTGGAGTTCTTAAGTACAACTTAATTTCATCAAAGTAATTAAAGAGATAATAAATAACCATAACTCCAATTAACAAATAAGCATTTATTTTATACAATAACAAAAACACAAAAATAATATCAACAAAATAATGATCTAAAATTCTCCCAAGTTTACTTGTTTTTTTAGCTGCTCTTGCAACAGCACCATCAATAATATCAAAAAACAAATGTACTAAAGCAAAAACAATAAACAAAACATGATTTTCTAAAAAGAAATAAAATGAAACTAATGCAAAAACTAATGCTAACAAAGTTAATACATTAGGATGAATTCTTTTTTTAACACAAAAATTTATACAAGGTGCAAAAATCTCATCACCGATTTTATGAAGATAATCATACCAAGAAGATAATTGCTTAATCATAACTTCTAAAAGAGAAGTAATAATATAAAAAGCTTAAGAAAAAAAAGAAAACTGTGCATAAGTTTAATGTAAAAACATTTTTACTTTAAATCCAGGATTTATTAGTAATTGCAGGCTAAATACCTCGCTAAAGCTTAGTACTTACACCCCAATCCTATCAAACTTGTCTTTTACAAGCATCCAGAGTGTCTCTTTTCTAGACAGGTTTCCGGCTTAGATGCTTTCAGCCGTTATCCTTTGCGGCGTAGCTGCTCGGCATGCCTTATCAGACAACCGATGGACCAGTGGCCACGGAGTACTGTTCCTTTCGTACTAAATACTCCTTCCTATCAGACACTCAACACATCTAGTAGATAATGAACAAACTGTTTCGCAACGTTCTGAACCCAGCTCACGATCCCTTTTAATGGGTG
>CAZGBX010000017.1:0-8818 GCA_964524105.1 Candidatus Woesearchaeota archaeon | reverse complement strand
AAATCTGAGATTAATGGTATTAAAGTCTATAAGGTCCCTCAAAGAAAAAGATTTACAACTTTTATGTTGGGGGTGGATGCTTACAGAGATAAACTTAAAGATATTGTTCAAGATTTTGATTTGTTTCATACTCATCAGGTGAATTTCTTTTCTATCTATCATTATAAGGGTAAGATTCGTAAAAAATTTGTGCATACTATGCATGGTAGTCCTTTTGCATATAAGTATACCCCAATTAAAAGTTTTTCTGCTTTGAAAGATTACTCTTATTTTTATTTTTTAAATAAGTATGAATGGCGAAGGGCAGACCTTGTAATTACTACTAATAATCAGGATCGTGATGAGTTAATATCAAAGGAAGGTCTTTCTTCTGAAAAAGTAATTACTGTTCCAACTGGTGTTGACACTAAACTTTTTAAAGAAAAGAAAGTGAAAAAAGATATTGATTTGCTTTATGTTGGGCGGTTGGCTGTAAAGAAAAATTTGCCTACTATTTTGAAGGTTTTTGAAAAGCTTTTGAAAACAAATAATAATTTGAAACTTTGGATTGTTGGTTTTAAGGAAGTTGATTACTATTATCCTTTTGTTAGGGATTTTATTCGTGAAAGATCTTTGTCTAATTCAATTTTTTTAGTTAAAGAAGTTCCACAAGAAAAGTTGCCAGAGATTTATTCAAGAACTAAGGTTTTTATTTTGCCTTCATTTGAAGAGGGTTTGCCGAAGGTTATGTTGGAGGCTATGGCTTGTGGTGTCCCTGTTGTTACGACAAACCGGTTTGGGATGAAGGACGTGATTGAGGATGGGAAAGATGGGTTCTTAGTTGATATCCCTGTTGATGTTGACGGGTTTTATAATAAGGTAAACCTTTTGTTGAAGGATGATAAACTTAGGAATAATTTTTCTAAAAGGGGCAAACTGAAAGTTAAGAAATGTTTTAATTGGGGTAGAATTGCTAAACAAGTTTATTTGGGTTATAAAGGGGTGATGTGAATATTAATTAGTATTGAGATCAAGTAGGTTATGTTCTTCAGAAGAGATAACCTCTTTAGTTTCTGCATTTATCTTAACATTAATCATTTTCATTGCATTTGTTAAGAATGTGAAATTGAAGAGTGGTTTTCCTATTGTTTGAATCACGGCTATTGTTTTCTTTGCGTTTCCAATTTTTACTTCTTTTTCTGCAACTTTTAGTGCCTCTTCGAATTCCATTTTTACTTTTGAGATCTCTAATTTTGGAATTGTTTTGTTTTTTTCTTTGTGGATTTCTGAGTTTGAGTTTATTATCTCTTTGTTTTTATAACTTGTAATTGTGTCTTCTTCTTTATGATAAAAATCAAACTGCCAGTCTTGGTTTTTTATCTCCTTTGAATCACTCATTGCAAAGCAACTTGTAAGAAATCCTTTTTCTTTTTTGAAAATGTCTGAGTCAACTAATTCTTTGTGGTCTTTATGTAGGTTACTTAACATTTTTCTTCAATTTCTTTTTTTATTTTATTTATGAATTCTTCTTTTGACGTTTCTATTACTTTGTTTTCTCTTGTTCTTATTGCTAGGCTTGGGTTACCTAGTTCTTTATCTCCAATTGTAATTAGATATGGTATTTTCATTTTGACATTGTTTCTAACTTTCTTTCCGATTGATTCTGCACTTGAGTCCACTTCTGCTCTAATATTGTGTTGTTTTAGTTCGTTTGCCAAGTCATTTGCGTATTCTCTGTGCCTATCTGCAACTGTTATTATTGAAACTTGTACTGGTGATAACCAAACTGGGAACTTTCCTGCGTAGTGTTCAATTAACATTGCTATTGTTCTTTCATAACATCCTATAGATGATCTGTGGATTACCATTGGCCTTGCTTTTTCACTTTTTTCGTTTATGTAAGTCATGTCAAATCTTTCCGGAAGTGCGAAGTCAATTTGTACTGTAAACATTGTATCTTCTTTGCCCCAAACGTTTTTCATTTGAATATCCAATTTCGGGCCGTAGAATGCTGCATCATCTTCAGTTTCAATGTACTCTAAGTTGTTATTATCAAGGATTTCCTTCATGATCTTTTGAGATTCTTCCCATGCTTTGGGGTTGTCAATGTATTTATCTTTGTTTTTGGGATCCCATTTTGAGAATCTATACCAGTAGTCCTTTAGTCCTAATGTTTTTAAGATGTATTCTATTAAATCTAAAACTCCTTTGAATTCTTTTTCAATTTGGTCTGGTCTGCATATTAGGTGACCATCTGCTAAAGTAAATTGCCAGATTCTGATTAAACCATGAAGTTCTCCTGAAAGTTCTTTTCTGAAAAGTAAAGATGTTTCAGCATATTTTATTGGTAAGTCTTTGTAACTTCTTTGTTCACTTTTGTAAATCATAAACTGGTAAGGGCATGTCATTGGTCTTAATGCTAGTTCTTCGTTTTCATCATTTTTTAGAATGAACATGCTGTCTTTGTAATGTGATAAGTGTCCTGAGATTTCGTAAAGGTCAGTTTTTGCAAGTATTGGTGTATCAGTAAATTGGTAGCCCCTTTTAATTTCTTCATCTTCAATCCATCTTTGTAAAGTTCTTTTAATTGTTGCTCCTTTTGGTGAGAATAGTGGTAGTCCTTTTCCTATTGCTGGGTTTGTAATATAGATTCCTAGTTCTCGGCCTAATTTTGTATGGTCTCTTTTCTTTGCTTCTTCTAACATATGTAAGTGTTCTTTTAGTTTCTCTTTTGATTCCCATGCTGTACCGTATATTCTTTGTAATTGTTTGTTCTTTGCGTCTCCCTTCCAATATGCTCCTGAGATCTTTAGTAACTTGAAGAATCCTAGTTCTGAAGTGTTCTTTACATGTTGTCCTTTACATAGGTCTTTGAAATTTCCGTTTTCGTAGTATGTGATTTCATCTAGTTCTTCAATTAATTGTAGTTTGTAAGGTTGTTTTTCAAATAGTTTTATTGCTTGAGCTTTAGTAATATCATGTTTTTTGAATTCTTGCTTTTCTTTGATTATCCTTTTCATTTCTGATTCTATCTTCTTTAAGTCTTCTTCTGTGATTTGGTGTTGTAAATCAAAATCATAATAGAATCCGTTATCTATAGTTGGTCCGATTCCTAGTTTGACGTTCTTGAATAGATTTTGAACAGCTTGGGCTAAGATATGTGCTGTTGAATGTCTGATTTGTTCCAGGTTTGGTTTTTCCATTATATTCTTATATCTCCTTTTAGTATATTAAGGTTTTTTAAAGATGTAGAAACTCATGCGGTGGCCTTCAGGCCCAAGTCGTTGAAAGAAGTGTTAGTTTCATTTCCATGATTTTAGTTCTGATTATTGTATATATTTGTTTCTATTTGTTCTTGTGGAAGAGGATAGTTGCAAAATTCATGTTTTTTTCACGAAACCTTTATAAATAAATTCAACTGAATAATTGTATGAAATTGAGGCTGATTTATGTTCTGTTAGTATTTTTGCTATTAAATTCTCTTTTTGTACTTGGGGAAATCAGTTTAGATTCACTTCCAGATGATACTTTTAATCTTGGAGATCAAGTAGTAGTTTCTGGAACTATTGATGGGGATGAGGATATGAGAGCTTATTTGACATTAGATTTAGTGTGTTCTTCATCTTCTTCTCAGTTGTGGGTAAGGTCTTTTGATTTAAGAGCTGGGTTAGAAGCTTCGTTTGCTCGGTTGATTGTAATTCCTAAAGTTGATTCTGAAGATTGTAAGATTGTTGCTCGTTTGAATGAAGGTAGTGATATGATTGATACTGAAGAAACATCTCCGTTTGAAATTTCTAATGAATTGAAAGGTGCTTTTGATTTAGTAGACTCTGTTTATCAGTTAGGTGAGTCTATTGATATAAGAGGGGGAATTACTAAGTTGGATGGAACTCCTGTGAATGGTGTTGCTATGCTTTACTTTAAGAATGAAGGTAGTAATGTGCTTGTTGAGAATGTTGATGTGATTAACGGTGATCTGATGTTAGATAAGGAATTGAAACTAATGCCGTCTGGATCTTATGAAGTTGATGTTGAAGTTTCTGATTCTTCAGGAAATAGTTTTGTTTTTGAGAATGCCTTGGATTTTGATTTGTTAGGTAATTTGAATTTGGATGTTGATATTGATAAACAATCATATCTCCCTGGTACTGATGTGTTGTTGAAAGGTGTGGTTAGGTCTAGTGTTGCTCAGAGTGCTTTGGAAGGTGTGAAGGTAATTGCTAGCTTAGGTGATTTGGATTTTGAACAAGAATTAGGTAGTGGTGACTTTGAAATGATCTATCAATTACCTAGTAATATTAAGTCTGGTGGACATAATTTGGGTGTTATTGTAAAAGATGAAGACGGGAATTATGCTGAACAAAGTTTTATGTTTGATGTTAATGCTGTAGCAACTACACTTTCCATGAAATTGGATAATGCTGAGTTTAATCCTGGGGAGAAAGTTGATTTTGATGTTCTTTTATTTGATCAAGCAGATGATCCAATGCCTGGGTCAGTATCACTTTATGTATATGATGGTGCTGGGAAGTTGAGGGCTGAGCAGAATGTTGTGGTGAATAAGAAAGCTACATTTACTTTACCTGAACAAGCTTCACCAGGTGCTTGGCAAGTACGGTTAGGTGGGTTTGACTTGGGTACTGAACAAAGTTTTGTTATTAAGGAAGTTAAGAAGTTGGATGTTATAGTTGAAGATGGTAAGTTTAAGATAAGAAATATTGGAAATGTTGATTTTGAAGGCCCTGTAAATTTCATTGCAGATGGAGTGGAGAAAGTAAGGAATGTTGTTCTAAGTCCAAGTGGTGAACAAGAGATTCATTTAGCTGATTTGTTTGAAGAAGGGGTGCATACAATTGAAGTTCCTTTGATTGAAAAAGTGTTTGAAAGTGTAGAGATTATAGATGATCGGACACTTTTGGATAAGGTTGGTGGTGGTCTTGGTTTAAGCGGCGTAACCGGAAAGGCTGTTGGTAATAAAGGTGGTGGCAGCTGGTGGGCTGTTGTATTAGTATTATGTTTAGTTATTGGTGGATTAGTTGTTGGTGGTGTGATGTTAAGTAGAACAAAAACTAAAGATGAAGGGTCTCATACACACACTCATTCTGAAGGTTGGGATAAAGATTATTCTTTAGGTAGAAAGAGAGCTAAGCAGTTAGGAAGGGTTGAAGTTGAGAAACCTGTTAAGAAAAGAAAGTATAATTTTGGGAAGGCTTCTGAGGCTGATGTTGTTGATTTTAAGAGAAGAATGGTTAAGATGGTGCAAGATGAAGAAGCACAAAGAAAAAAGTTAGCTTCAAGAAAATGGCAACAGCCTGTGCCAAGGCAAAGTCAATCTCCAGGGTTTATGATTGGTGGTTCTAAACCAGAGTTTAAAGTTGAGAATCCTGTTAAAGAAAAGAAAGAAGAGGATGGCCCCTTCAAAAGTTTGTTTGGTTAAAGGAACATTCTAATTAATCTTGTTGCTAAAAAACCTCTTATAGATTCTACTTCGTAAACTATTGTGTTTGAGTTTCTTATTATCTCTAAATCTGGGTTGTTTAAGAAAATGATTAATTCCCTTTCGTCAACCATGATATTGACATCGAAATCAGAGTTTCTTTCCATTCTTGTTGCCATGTGTCTACCTACCCTAATGTAATAGTCTTCCTCTGAGTTTCTTGGTGATATTCTTAAGTCTAAAGGTAGGAAGATAGAAACCATTGGATGTAAATCGTATTGTCTATTCAGAACGTTTGGAAGTAGTTCGTTAACGTTATTCCCTTGTATCAGTGGGACTTGTTCATCTTCTTGTTGTTTTTCAATTTCTTCTTCCTCTTGGGCCTCAATTCTATTATTCTCTTGAGGTGCCATTTCAACTGGTTCGTCTTCTTGGTTTTGAGGTTTTTCGTCTTCTTGGATTTCAACTGGAACTTCCATTCCATTTTCTTTATCTCCAAATTGCCCTAGTGTAGATGATGATAATACTAGGATTGTTAGAAGTATTAAAATATATTTTTTGAATTTCATAATTATAATTTTCCAGATTAATGTATTTAAAAGTTTTGTTTAGGAAGGTATTTAAACTGTGAATGAAAGTTTACACTGATGATTTTTAAAAAAGGGGAGTTGAAATTATTATGGCCTTTTTATTTGGATGCCTTTTTGTCTCCAATATTATTTTTTGTCCCTGCATTTTGGGTTATTTACCTTGCTGGTTTGAATTTTAGTTTTTTACAAATTGGTATTTTGATGGCGGTTTTTCCTCTTGCTGCTTTGTTGTTTGAAATACCTACTGGTGCGGTTGCAGATTTATATGGTCGAAAGTTTTCTGTTATACTTGGTTTGTTTTTGGAGATGTTTGCTTTCTTGGCTGTGTATTTCTTTACTGATTTTTATCCACTATTGTTTATCTTTGCATTTATGGGTTTTGCTTCGACATTTTCATCTGGGGCTAATGAAGCATGGGTTACTGACTTGATTAATCATAAAAGGAAAAATTTCTTGCATGGTTATTTTGTTAAAAGTCAAAGTTTTGATAGTTTAGCTTTATTTTTCTCCGGTTTACTTGGTGCTCTTTTTGTTAAACTTTATGGTTTAGATGTGATTTGGTTGGTAGCGGGATTTTCTTATTTGGTATCTATTGTTATTTTGATGTTTGGTGTTGAACATTTTAGAAAATGTAAGTCTGGGTTCTTTAAATCTTTTAAGAAGATTAAAAGTCAGTCGAAAACATCCATCTCTTATGCTAGAAAGCATCCGGTTTTGTTTTATTTTCTGCTTGCTTCTGGTGCTTTTGTTTTTGCTGTAAATTTCAATGCAGGTCTTACATGGACCCCGTTCATGAAAGAATTGGGTTTCCCTGATCATGCTTTTGGTTATATGTGGTCCGCAATGTTTTTTGTTAGTTTTTTAGCTACATCAATAAGTGGTAAGTTTAATTTTAAAAATAAAGAAAAGTCTTTTATTATGTGGTCTATTTTACTGTGGATTGTTTTCTCTTTGGGTGTGATTTTTGTTAAAACTCTGGCTTTTGCGTTTGTTATACTTTTGGGTTGTGTTCTATTTGATACTGTAAAGAGGCCTTTTAGGAGAGTCTACTTTCATCGTTTTGTTCCAACAAAGTTGAGGGCAACAGTTGGATCTGTAGAAACTATGTGGTATGGTGTAATCGCAATTATTGTCGCACCTATAGTTGGTTATTCTATTGATCTCTTGGGTCCACAAGTGACAATATTTTTTGGTGGGATTTTAGCAGTGCCTTCTTTGATTATTTATTCTAAAATTAATGATGTGAAAAAGAGAGACAAATAAGGTTGGTGTTCAACTCTAAGATATATGTTGTATTGTATACCCGCACTTGACAACTTCACACAATCTTTTTAAATTGTGTAATGTTCTTGTTATTATGAATTTAATGATGTCTAGAAGAATTTTAGATGGGCGTTTTGTAAGGTTTAATCCAAGGGAGCAAGGGCTGTTTTTGAGGTTGTCTAAGGAGAATCTTTCTGTTACTTGGGAGAAAATGGCAAAACTTTTAGGTGTGAGTAGAGGGATGGTGTTTTTATACCTTAGAGGGGGCTCTAAGTTACCTCTTTCTAAGTTTGAATTTTTATTAGGCCTTACTGGTTTATGTCGGGAGAATTTTTCTTATGATGTTGTACCTTATTTTAAGTATGAGCTGGGAAAGGTACCTAGTTCACTAACTTCTGAGTTGGCTGAGTTTGTTGGAATTATGTTAGGTGATGGTTGCTCTAATTCTAAAAATTATCAGCTTACAATAAGTTGTGGTGGGATAGATGGTGTTTATATTAGAGAATATATCCCTTTGTTAGTGAAAAGGTTATTTGGAAAAGGTGTGGGATTTAGCAAGTGCTCAGAAGGTGGTATTGATTGTAGGTTCTCGTCGAAGAAAGTGTTTTTTTATTTGAAAAATAATTTTCAGTTCTCTTCTCCAAAGTTAGATGTTAGAATTCCTTATGTGTTTATGAGTGATCCCGAGTTGTTAAGATCTTGTATAAGGGGTTTGGTGGACACTGATGGCGGTGTGTATAGGCATCATGAAACTTCGTCTCAAATAAGTTTTTCTAATAAATTAAAATCTCTGACTCGCTCTTTTGTTGAAGCTTTACGGGTGCTCGGTTATACTCCAGCGGTTTCTTATAGTTCAAAGAAAAATTTATATCATGTTTATTTATTTGGCGATGAAGTAGTGAAGTATTTTGGAGAGGTAGGTTCTAGAAATCCAAAAAATATTATTAAATTTGGGAAGTGGAGAGAGTCTGGTGTGATGCCTTTGAATAAGGAGATTATTGATGAAGTAAAGGATTATGATTATTCGTTTGCGAGAGCCGGGATTTGAACCCGAGTTCCGGCGTGTTTGCTTTTTAATCAAATTGGCAACGCCGGGTGCTAACCACTACACCACCCTCGCATATAGGTTTTGAAGTTGTGTTTAGTTTATAAGAATTATGGGTATGGGCCCGGCAGGATTCGAACCTGCGACTACCGCCTATCTTAGGTTTTTATGCCTTGTAAGGGCGGTGTCATAGCCACTAGACCACAGGCCCACTTGATTAGTGTCAATTAGTATGATTTAAAAAGGTTTTTGTATTTGAAATTAGTATGTTAATTGGTATTGTAGGAAAACCTTCATGTGGAAAAAGTACATTTTTTAAGGCGTGTACCTTAGCAGAGGTTTTGATTGCATCATATCCTTTTGCTACGATTAAGCCGAATCATGGTGTGGGTTATGTTAAAATTGATTGTATGTGTAAAGAGAAGGGTGTTAAGTGTAATCCTCAAAAAGGTTATTGCATTGATGGAAAAAGGTTTGTTCCTGTTGAGTTGATGGATGTGGCAG
>CAZGBX010000016.1:0-10560 GCA_964524105.1 Candidatus Woesearchaeota archaeon | reverse complement strand
TTGACAGATTTTAAGGCTGAAATATCCAGGAATCACTCACTTTTCGGACAGTGCCCACACACCAAAACATTTAAATACAAAATTAAACAGATATTCAATAAAAGATGGTAAAGAACAAAAAGGCCCAAGGGCTTCCAATGAACACTGTAATCATCGCGATTCTTGTTATTGTTGTTCTAGTAATTTTAATTGCATTCTTTTTGTCTGGAACTAGTTCATTAGTTTCAAAAGCAAAACAAGCTTTAGGGTTTGGAATTAAAGGGACAGACTTACCTTTAGCAAGAGCAAGTTGTGAACAATACTGTGAGAATGCAAGGACATTACCTGTTGATCAAAGACTAGACTCGGCGTATTGTAATACCTGGTTCTATCTGGATTTAGACCATAATGGTGAAGCTGACGAGAACAGAGAAGGTGAAGCATTCCACTACTACTGTGGTGCAGAGTCCTTAAAAGGTAACGCAGCAACAAGTGATGGTAAAAAAGATGCTGACTCTGGTAGGAACTACCCGATTGTTGGTAGAAAAACAATAGGTGTGGCTTGTGGTGGTATCTTATGTGGAAGGATCGCAGGCGCATAAATTTTTCTTTTTTTAAAATGAAAAATAAAAAAGGAATCTCACTTTCCCTAACTACAGTAATTCTTTTTATTCTTGCAATTCTAGTTTTAGGGATCGCAGTTTTAATTATCTTAAAAACTTCTAACCCAATTTCTACATTATTTAACACTCAAGTTAATCATACAATCGGAGCGATACCACAAAGATGAGCCAAGCAACAGAAGGATCAACACTTGAAGTTATTGGTCTAATCCTTGCAGTTGTTATTGTAGCATTAATCTTGTTCCCTGCTATGAGGCCTTTCTTACACTCATTCAACAAAGAGCTTTGTGACTCTGGTGGAAAACAAACATGGGAAAAACTAAAGCCAGTTTTTGATAACTTGGACAAAGAGAATACAGAATTATTCGAAGTTTTAATTGTTAAAGGAAAATGTGACCTTGTAACTTTCACACCACAAGTTTCAACTAACATTCAATTACCAAGCACACACATCTCGGAACTTCCACAAATTTGTATGTGTAGTTTAGACGAGAATAAATGTGAACCTTTAGGATGTTATAAATTTGAAAAGATCAATCATATTAGCCCGTTCACAACAAGAAGGCTACCAAAACATATTAATCTCTTGTTACAATCAACTGACAACAGGTTAGATATCAGTTCCACTTATTATCTCAGAGATCAAAATTTAAGTGCCTAATCAGATAGATTTATATTCCTTGATTAATTAATTCTTACCATGAAAAAGGGGTTTGTAACTGCAAAGTTTATTATGATTATTACTCACCTACTCTTTGTAATATTAGTTATAGGCATGGCAGTCTTCGCAAATTTGAAGATCCAAGACACTCAATTTCTAAATAATAAAAAACTAAGCTATGATTTAACATTCGCTTATGACTCAGTACAGTTCTCACCGTACAAAACAGAACTAAAATACAAAGTCAAAGAAAACTACGAAATCACAAAAAAAGAAGAATGTAAAATAGAAACATTACATAAGGATAAAGGTGGAATGAGCAAACTCAGTTATCATTGTATTAAAACAGAAAATAAACCCACTTTTAACCAAGAACAAAGGAGGGTTAAGATTGAAAAAGGGTAGTATTTCATCAGAGATGACATTTTGGATTTGGAGATTAATTCCAACAATGGTGGTCCTATTCTTTTTAGGATTATTCTTATTCCTATTCCTTGATCAAGAAATTAAAATCATAGAAATAGAAACTGAAGTTTTAACTAACAAACTTATCTACGAGTGTTTAGTATTTGAAGAAGATGGAAGAAAACACATCGGGACAATAGACATGGAGAAATTCACAAAAGCCCACCTTTCTCAGTGTGCAAGAAAAGAAAACCTCGGATATAAGGCAACAATTGGCAATAAGTCCATTTCAATAATGAACGCAGAATTTAGTCAGTTCTTTGAAGTATGTAACTCAGTAGAATCCTTTGAATGTCAAAAAGAACACAAATTTGTATTAGTTAAAGACAACCAACCAACAACAGTTATTGTAGAGGTGATTAAAAATAAAGAATAAGAAAGGGGTAGTTGATTTTCCCATTGTAACTTTAGGGAGTTTTGCATTAATAGCTGTTGTAATTTTCACATTCACAATTGTTTTTATCTTGCTTACAAACACTAACGAGATAAACTTAAAGATAAACTCAGAAGATGTTCACACCTCTATGTTAGCAAGAAACATATTATTAATGGATGGGAATACAACTGACCTCATAAGAAAAACTTATCACAACCACTCTGAACAAAACAAGTTAGATCTTGCATTACACATGAGAAAACAATTATCTTTACTTCCAACACTAAATGGGGAAGAATGGCATTATATGTTCTTACATGAAGATTGGGTTCCTGGAAGAACAGGATATGTAGTAGAAGCTAATTACTTCAAACCTGTCAAAAAATTACCTGGCCTAAAAGAATTCAAGTTTGTAGAAAGGGGAACTTTAGCTCCGAGCACACTTATTCCAATGAATAGCACAAAAAGTATAATTTTCAAAGTCGTACCTGTCTGTGACACCTGCGACTATGCAGATCTTTTCCATGAGGTAAATTCAAATGAACCTAATTAAAGACAAAAAAGGAATAGAATTTTACTTGCCTTTCTTAGCAGTGCTTTGTATAGTTATATTTACCTGGACAACCTACACAATGACAACTAAAAACTTACAAGATTCAGAGTTCAAAGCAGGAGAAACAGCAAAGTACATTATTCAAATTTATGACGAAGCAGAACATGCTTGGTTCTACTTAGATGAATCAGCCAAAGTTGCAACAGAAAGTTCGTTCAAGAAACTGTGTAATAATGGAGGTTATTCTGAAAACTCTTCATGTCAAAAAGAAGTTTCTCTTAGTGGTTCGGAATATGTTATATGGGATACCTGTCCTGAATTTAATCCTGAAAAACAGTTTGAAAATCAAGTTAAATTAGATTTAAGATCAATCTTAAGAAATTACAGGGCATACTACAAGGAAAGCTATAATGGTTTCACAGAATCTTACACACAATTAATCAATGATTTAACAATAGATTCTATTGAAGATAACAAAATAAATTTTAAAGAACTAAATTATTACATTGAAGTCCATTCTGGTTCAACTTACAAAGTAAAACCTTTCTCAAAGTTTGACCAGCCTAACTTGGGACTTTTCTACTCCCTTTACAACGCACTAGCATCCTGTGATAGTAAAGAATCTTGTGAAGCAAAAATACAAGGTTCGACAGTTACTAAACAAGGCACAAAGTTGTATGTCAAGGTTGAAAACGAAGACTGTAATATCCAGTTTATAGTAGACAAATCAAAACCTATACAAGGAAAAGCAAGTCCTTTCAATTAGAATACAATAATCCTTTTATAGCATCTTTTATACAAATCTAAATAATGATTCATGCGAATTTCGACAGCCTTATTGGACAGATTTCTGAAGGTTGTGATAAATCTTCAGATGAAGTAAGGGAACTTATTAAAGCAAAGATTGTAGAGCTCCAAGACTTAATTTCTCAAGAAGGAGCAGCACATATTGTCGCTAATGAGTTAGGGGTTAAACTTGCTCAGTTTGCAGCCGCCCCTACAGAATGTAAGATAGGGGAAATTGCTTTAGGAAATAATAATCTTAATGTCTGTGGTAAAGTAACTAACATTTTCGAAGTAAGATCATTTAAAACAGAAAAAAGAGAAGGAAGAGTTGCATCCTTAATCATGGGCGACGAAACAGGTAAAGTTAGGGTCACAGTTTGGGATGAAAAAATCATTGCCGAATTCCCAAACATCAAAGAGGGAGATATTATCAAAGTAAGTAACGCATACTCAAAAGAGAATAACGGTTTCAAAGAATTACATTTAGGTAACAAATCTAAAATACAAATTAACCCTGAAGGCGTCCAGATTGAAGTCACAAGTGCTCAACAAAACGATGATTCTGTAACTTATTTAAAAGATATGCAAGTAGGTGAGTTTGCTAATGTGTTTGCAACCATAGTTAATGTCTACGAGCCAAGGTTCTATGATGCTTGCCCGCAGTGTAACAAGAAAGTATTAAATAACCAGTGTCAAATTCATGGTGAAGTTAAATCAAATAAAGTTCCAATCTTAAACATTGTAATTGATGATGGGACTGAAACCATTAGGGCCTCATGTTTCAGGGAAGTTGCAGAGGCAATTATTAACAATGAAACTCTTTACGAGACTATCAAGAGTAACAACCTAGGTAAGCAGTTCATGTTTAGAGGACGAAAGACCAAGAACGACATGTACAACACAGAGGACTTCATGGTAGCAACCGTAACTGAGATAAACCCCAAAGAACTTATAGAAAAGTATGTTAGCTAAAACTCACGCTTTATTTAGTTTATTTTTAGGAATTATTTTTTTAGTTTACTTTGATATTTCTTATCCAATTGTGTTTATACTTCTAATGGTCCTAGCAAGTTACTTACCAGACATTGATTCTCCAAAAAGTAAGTTAGGAAAGAAACTCTTCTTTATATCTTATCCAATCAAGTTCATATTTGGCCATAGAAAATTATTCCATTCCATATTTTTACCTTTAATTCTATTTGGTGTGTTTTATTATTTTGATCTAAACTTTATAGGTTTAGGAATCTTCTTTGGTTATTTGTCCCATTTAATTGGTGATGCATTATCAAAAGAAGGAATCATGTTCTTGTATCCATTATCTAAGTTTAGAGTTAAAGGTTTCTTTAGGGTGGGTGGAAAGATAGAAGCGGTTCTAATGTCCCTTTTATTTACAGTAGATTTAATTGCAATCTTAATGTATTTCTTGGGATAAAAAGAAGAATTAATATACCTTAAATCATCTAAACTCAATATGAAAAAAGAGTTAATCATAATTTTCTTTATTCTTCTAGCAACTACAGCTAGTGCACAATTAGCTGAAGCTCCATGGCCAACATTTCACGGTGATTCACAACGTAGTGGATTAAGTCAATATGATACAAGCCACCTGGACGGTTCAATCAAATGGACTTTCAAAACAGGAGATGGTATTGAAGCTTCTCCTGCAATAAGTAATGACGGTACTATTTACATTGGTTCTCACGATGGTTATCTTTATGCAATCAATCCAGATGGCACAGAGAAATGGAAAACAAAAATCGGTACTCCAATACCTAAAGGAGATTACGGTCACGATTCAAGTACAACTTCCATTCCAGCAATAAACAAAGACGGAACTATTTACATAATTTCAAGAGACCAATTCTTATTCGCTATTAACCAAGATGGATCAACAAAATGGAAATTTCCAATGGGTGTTGCAATGGATACTTGGGCAGGCCCTGCAATAGGTAAGGACGGCACAATTTACATCACTTCAAATCGACCTAAAGCTGGACTGTATGCTGTTAATCCTGATGGTACGGAAAAATGGTTTTATCCTGTTGGAGTTGATATGTTTAATTCAGCATCAATTGGTCCAGATGGAACAATTTATATCGGTGTTCATGTAGATTTCAGTTCTCATAAACTAATTGCTATTAATCCTGATGGTACAGAGAAATGGAGTGTTAAGACTCCTTTGTTTTTAGAATCTTCTTTGACTGTAGCTGACGACGGTACGATTTATGTTGGTTCTTTTGTAGAAGGAGAAAGTGGTGCTGGACTTTACGCGATTAATGAAAACGGAATTAAATGGTACTTTGAAACCCCAACAAAAGAGGTCATGTGTACTCCTGCTATCGGACCAGATGGAACAATTTACTTTGGTGATTATAGAGATGAAGGTAGTAAGGTTCACGCTTTAAATCCTGATGGAAAAGAAAAATGGGACTACCCAGTTAAAGGTAATATCGGTTCTTCTCCTGCCATTGGTGCGGAAGGTACAATCTATATTGGGACTAGTTCGTTTGACATGGGTGAACCTGGCTTCTACGCTTTCAATCCTGATGGTTCAGTTAAGTGGAGCGCGCTTATAGATAATAGTATTGTCTCTTCTCCTGCTATAGGTAAAGACGGTACTGTTTATGTTGGAAGTTGGGATGGGAATTTGTATGCTTTTGGTGGTCCTGATGAAGCAACTGATATTATGTTTGAATCAGAGACAAGAATCTGGAATCCTAAAGATCATGATGTAGATTGTTTTAGGGAACAAGACAAAGAAGTAAGAGAACAGTGTGATATCTTTTGTCATGATAATCCTGAATTTTGTCCTGGTTATTGGGATAGGAATTTAGATGCTAAACATTTTAAGAACGATAAGTTTGATAGAGAGTTCAAAGAACCAAGTTTATTTCAAAAATTGATTGGTTGGTTTAAAGGACTATTTCTGAAGCGATGAATCTTATTTTGAAATTATCTTTCCACTTTCAATATATTGGAATAAAGATAATATTGGTTCCCTAAACTTAAACATTAAGCTTATTAAATTTTTGGTACACTCTCAAATTATAGAAAAATGAGAAATTCAAGTTTAGTAGGATTGGCTTTACTAGCATCTTTGTTAGCAGGGTGTGCACATGATAGGGTACAACCAAGAAGAACAAGAGACCATTATTGCTTAAAGGGAGATACTCACTCTCAGGCTGTCTGTCAAGCATTAGAGGCAGAAAGAAGAACCTGTTTCCCCTGGGCTACCCTACGATAAACTTGATGCGGCAGCAGATGTACAACGTGCCAATTCAGTAATAAGAAGACATTATCGTCATGGGATAGCGGCATATCATGTAGGTGAACGCAAGCGCGCTGGGAACAAGAAAGCAATATTATTATTGTTGGAATCAGGGAGGGTATTATTGTATCACTTGGATACCATACCCCTACTACAAGTCCCTGGGAGATCTACTGACTCTCCTTCCACATGTGTCGAAGCAGCAGGTGCTCCTAGTTGGGTAGTACACACTGAAGTCCCTTGTGAAGATAAGGGTGAAGATTGTGATCCTAGAGCAAGGTTTGATACTTTAGTAGATCAATTATTTTAAGATTCAAGTACTTGAAATTTCATTGTTAAAAGAAGTTGAGAGTATAATTCACTATGTTGAGAATGATTCTTAATTAAACCTAATTCCTGTTAAACTCGTTTTCGGAACTTCTAAACATAAGTAAACTACAAAATACATATTAAAACATATAACCGCACTTGACAACCGCTCATAATCTATTTAAACTTCTAAGATCTCCTACATATACCTCATGAAAAAGATCCGAATAGGAGAGGTTTCTAAACAGATCTTAGAGGTAATATTCGGAAAACATCCGAAAAAACTTGGCTAGAATATTTGAACTTCAAAAGCCAATGAAAAAAATGGGAAACCAATGGAGGAAAAAAGATGGGAAATAAACCAATAAAAGATTTTAGTTGTGGAAACATAAGGACAGCAATTTTCTTTAACGAAAGAGAAGTTAACGGAAACTTAGTAGGCTTCAAAACAGTAAGCCTTTCAAGAAACTTCAAAAAGAAAGATGAAGACATTTGGAGATCAGAGGTTATTCATCTAAGGCGTAATGACTTACAAAAAGTTATCTTAATTCTTCAGAAAGCTCAAGAGGAATTGTTACTAGATTCAAAAGAGGAAGAAGAAGATGAGTAAAGAAAAATTCTCATTAACAGACTTGCCAGGTATTGGTGCTGCTACAGCAGAAAAAATGTCTGATGCTGGTTACGATAATTTAATGGCGATTGCAGTTGCATCTCCAGGAGAATTAGTAGAGTTAGTTGGTATGGGAGAAACTGCAGCAAAGAGACTAATCAATATTGCAAGGAACAAAGTTGACATGGGTTTTGAATCTGGTGAAGAGTTATTAGCTAAGAGAGCATTAGTGATTAAGTTAACAACTAGTTCAAAGAGCATTGATACAATTCTTGGTGGTGGTTTTGAAACTGGTTGTATTTCAGAATGTTACGGTGAGTTCGGAGCATCTAAATCTCAAATAGCACACCAACTAGCAGTTAATGTTCAGTTACCAATAGAAAAAGGCGGTGCTGGCGCTATGGCAGTTTTTATTGATTCTGAAGGTACGTTTAGACCAGAAAGAATACAACAGATGGCAGAAGGGATGGGGATTGACCCGGAAGAGGCATTAAAAAACATTAAAGTCGCAAGGGCCTTCAATACAGACCATCAAATGTTATTAGCAGAAAAAGTTGAGGATTTAATCAAAGATGGATTACCAATTAAAGTAGTGATTGTAGATTCTTTAATGGGACACTTCAGGGCAGAGTTTGTCGGAAGAGGGACTTTAGCAGAAAGACAACAGAAATTAAACAAACATATGCACATTTTACAAAAGCTAGCATCAGTTCATAACATCTGTGTTTATGTTACAAACCAAGTAATGTCTAAACCTGATACGTTCTTTGGAGATCCAACTGTAGCTATTGGTGGTAACATTGTTGCTCACGCAAGCGCTTTCAGAATATATCTTAGGAAAGGTAAGAAAGGAACTAGAGTTGCAAAGTTAGTGGACGCTCCAGCATTACCTGATGCAGAAGCAGTATTTATGGTAACTCCAGAAGGAATAAAGGACGTTAAATAATCAGCCTTTCCAATACAGAAATTACTCCTTCATTATTTTTTTGTTTTTTCTTTAACTTTTTATAATCCTTTAACAAAAACTCTTGAATGTTCTTAGAATTAATTTCCTTGACAACCATTCCAAATTTTCCTTTTTCAACAAACTGCGCATTAATCCTCTGCTCTAAATGTTTTTTGATCGGGACAACTAAAACAGGCTTCTCCAAATACAAAGATTCAGAAATTAAATTAAATCCACCATTACAAATCACAGCCTTACATTCAGATAAGTCTTTAATAAATCCCTTAGAATCATCAAACTTCTTAAACTGTAAATTCCAACTTTTCTTATTAATATCAAAACCATAAACAATAAACTTTTCATTCACGCTTTTGAGAATCAGTTCTAAATCAGGATAAGATTTAGTAGATTGATAAACAAGTATGTGGTCTCCAGCTCTAACTTTAGACTTTAAAATCGCATCCCTTAGTACAAAAGGGGCTTTAATCACTTTCTTATTTTTCTTAACTACCATCCCCGGTAAACAATTAATCACATAATGTTTTGCAGGAAACATTAAAGTTTTCAAAAAGAATCTAAACTTAATGTAATCTAGCAAGTCTCTAATTCCAACTTTATATTTCCCATAAGCTAAGTAATGTGCATTACCTAAAGCAATCAAAGGTACAGAATTATTAAACGCATAAAAAGAAGAGAAAGTCTCCCAATCAGCTATAACTGTAGTAGGTTGAAACTTATTCAGCCCTTCATTAACTTCCAAGAACCTCTCATAAACTTTAGGTGACACCTTCTTCAGATTCATAATCACAGTTCTAAAATCAGCAATCTTATTCTTCTTAAAAGCTAACTCAAATCCTTCAATGTTAATCACTCTTGAACCAAAATGTTTCTTAAGGTAAGAATAAGTAAAACCTGAAGCCACAATCTTAACATCATGTTTTTTAATCAATTCAGAAACAATCACTTTAGATCTAATAGCGTGCCCCATACCCACATTACACAACCCATACAAAATTCTAGCCATATAGAGCTTATTCAGTAAAAACCTTTATAAATGCTTTCCTGCTCTCAAAAGAAAATGAAAAAATGCGTATGTTGCAATGTTAATGTGGCTAACCAATCAGGAACAGTTTCATTCAAATGCCCAAGTTGTTCTAAAGAAGAAATAGTAAGATGTAGTAATTGTAGAAAGACTGGTGGCAAATATACTTGCAAATCATGTGGCTTCACAGGCCCAAATTAAAATGGCACACGTAATAATTAAGCTAAAAGTTATGGCATCTTCTCCTGAAGTTGACATGGATTCTTTAAATAAAAACATTAACGAAACAATCACTAACTACGGTGGTAAAGTTGGGGAGATCGTAATCGAACCAGTAGCATTTGGTTTGAAAGCTTCTATTGCAACTTTCAGTATGGACGAATCTAAAGGTTCAACTGACAAGTTAGAAGGACAAATAACAGAAATTGATGGCGTTCAAAGCGCAGAAGTTATTGGGGTTTCTAGAGCACTAGGTTGATCATAAAATTAATAAACTAAATAATCACCTCAATTTTATAGTGAAAAAACAAATTAAAATAATTTTACTGGTACTACTACTGATCATAGTTGTTGTTGGTTACTATTTTAACAGCCAGCCAGGCAAGTATGATGAACTGGCACAATGTTTAACAGAGGGTGATGCAAAAATATATGGCACTTACTGGTGCAGTAATTGCGCAGATCAAAAAAAGTTATTTGGCAAGTCTTGGAAATTAATTAACTACGTGGAATGTTCTTTACCAAACAGGGAAGGAATTACACCATTGTGTGAAAAAGAAGAAATCGAAGGATACCCTACTTGGGAATTCGCAGACGGTTCAAGAATAGCTGGATTCATAAACTTCGAACCAAAAGATGAACTTGAACAAACAAGATTAAATGAGTTCTTAGGAAAATCAGGTTGTGAACTATAGTTTCTTATCAATAAAACCTTATAAAACT
>CAZGBX010000015.1:0-11460 GCA_964524105.1 Candidatus Woesearchaeota archaeon | reverse complement strand
TATTGAAAAACAGGGAATAACTACACCTACGGAGATTCAAAATCTATCAATTCCTCATGTTATTCAAGGAAAAGACCTAATTGGGGAATCAGCCACAGGATCAGGAAAGACAATAGCTTTTGGTTGTGGGGTTGTTCAACAAGTAGTTCCAAAACAAGGAATACAATCTCTAATATTAACACCTACAAGGGAGCTAGCAGAGCAAGTGAAAGAAGCTCTGAAAAGACTCTCAAATTTAAGAATAACAGCAATATATGGGGGTGTGGCTATATCACCACAAATAGATGCTTTAAAACAAGCCGAAGTTGTGGTGGCAACACCAGGTAGGACATTAGATCATTTGAATAGAAGGACTATTGATACTTCTAAAGTGAAACTTCTTGTGTTAGATGAAGCTGATAGAATGGTTGAGATGGGTTTTATTGATGATGTTGGAAAAATTATTAAATCATGTCCTAAAAAGAGACAGACTTTATTGTTTTCTGCAACTATGTCTGGGCCTGCAAAGCAAATTGCAAAAAGATACATGAAAAATCCAACAACTGTGCATGCTACTAAAATGGTGGATCCTAGTAAATTGAAACAAACTTATTATGATGTGCCACCTAAGTTGAAAAAGGAGTTGTTAGTGCATTTGTTAAAAAAAGAAAAATCTGATTTGGTTATGGTATTTTGTAACACTAGAAGAGCAACTGATTTAGTTGTTGATGTGCTTAAAGCTAATGGGGTTAAAGCAACTCCAATTCATGGTGGATTAAATCAAGCTAAGAGATTGAAAACTATTGATTTGTTCCATAAAGGAAAGTTCCATGTTTTAGTTTGTACTGATGTTGCTGCAAGGGGATTACATATTGAAGGTGTGACACACATCTATAATTTTGATATTCCTAAAGAACCTGGAGATTATGTGCATAGGATTGGTAGGACTGCTCGGGCTGGTAAGAAAGGATTAGTGATTAATATTTTAGCTAATAGAGATTATGATAACTTTTCTCGTTTGAAGACTACTCATAGAGATTTTAAGATTCAAAAGGAAAAGAAACCTTATCTGAAATGTGATCTTAAGGAAGTGAAACGTTCTCCAAGAAAGTTTGGTGATTCTAAGAAAGGTTTTCGTGGTAGAAGTTCAGGTGGGTTTAGAAAAGGTTCTAGGAATTCTTCCTCTAGAAATTCTAGGTCTAGATCTCAAGGTAATCATAGAAGAAGATATAATAATTAGTGGCGAAGACAAGATTTCTTTGCCAAAGGATTTATAAATACTTCTGACTACTTTTTCTATTGTGAGAAACGATGATAAGGCAGCCAATAGTAGTACTGTGTGGACATGTAGATCATGGAAAAAGTTCAATCTTAGAAAGAGTTAAAGGAATTTCTATTACAAAAAGTGAAGCTGGTGGAATTACGCAAGTAATAAGGTCATATAATATTCCATTACAAAACATCAGAAAGTTCTGTGGGAAGTTATTAGATACGTTAAAAACTAAGTTAACTTTGCCAGGATTATTGTTCTTAGACACGCCAGGGCATGCTGCTTTTGGAAACTTGAGAAAACGAGGTGGTTCTTTAGCTGACATTGCAATACTAGTTATTGATATTAATGAAGGATTAAAACCACAAACAATAGAATCAATTGAAATTCTTAAACATAGTAAAACTCCTTTTATCATTGCACTAAATAAAATAGATTTAACTTATGGTTGGGTAACAAATAAAACGTCTTTAATTCAGAGTATTAATTCTCAACCAGAAAATGTACAGAAGGATTTAGATGAAAAGCTCTATAATATTGTTGGGCAGATTTATGAAAAGTTTGAGGTTGCTGCTGATAGGTTTGATAGGATAGAAGATTATACAAAATCAATTGCAATGGTTCCTGTTTCTGCAAAAACGTCAGAAGGTTTACCAGAATTGTTAATGACTGTTACAGGGTTAGCACAGAGGTTCTTAGAGAAGAAATTAAATGTTGATGTTAAAGGTGGAGCTAAAGGAACAATATTAGAAGTTTATGATGTGAAAGGTTTAGGAAGGGTATTAGATACGATAATTTATGATGGTGTGATTGAACAAGGTGATAAAATTTTAGTTGGTACTTTAGGTGATGTAATTGATACTAAAGTTAAAGCGATTTTTGATCCTGGAAAGAAGTTAGATAAACTAGAAAAAGTTCATGCTGCTTCAGGTGTAATTGTTTGTGCACAGAATGTTTCGAATGTGATTTCTGGAATGCCGTTAAGAGTTTACAAAAATAACGCAAGTAAAATTAAAAAAGAAATTTTAGATGAAATTCAAGAGTCAACATTTGAAATTGATGAGAAAGGAATTGTAATCAAAGCAGATTCTTTAGGTTCGTTAGAAGCGTTAATACAAATGTTAAAAGAGAAAGATGTTAATATTAAGAGAGCTTCAATTGGAGAAATTACTAAAAAGGATATTGCAGAAGCAATTTCAGATAAACATTCTTATAATAAAGTTATTGTAGGTTTTAATGTTTCTTGTAAAGATGATTGTTCTGATGTTAAAGTTATTACGAATGAAGTTATTTACAAATTGATTGATGATTTTGTTGAGTGGCAAGAGAAAGAGAAGAAAAAGTATGAAGCGAAATCATTAGAAGGGATTACTAAGCCTTGTAAGTTTAAATTTTTACCTGGGTTTGTGTTTAGGAATTCTAATCCTGCAGTTGTGGGAGTGGAAGTGATGAACGGAACTTTAAGAAAAGGAATGAGAGTAATGAAAAATGGTGACCATACCTCTGAAATTAAAGGGATACAGAAGGATGGAACTAGTGTGAATGAAGCTACAGTTGGAATGGAAGTTGCAGCCTCTCTAACAGGAGTAACTGTGGGAAGACAAGTGTTTGAAGGTGATATTATGTACTCTGGGCTCTCAGAGACGGAATTTAGAACTCTGAAGAAATTGAAAAAATATTTAAATGAAGATGAAATTGCTGTTTTGAAGGAGATTGCTGAGATATACAGGAAATCCAACAAAACGTGGGGAATATAAATATGGTTGAATTAAGAGTTATGATTTGTGATAAGACAGGAAAGACTTACAAGAAGGTGCTTCCTGATCAAAGTGATTTAATTGGAAAGAAGATTGGAGATAAAATCTCTGGAGATTTTGTCGGAATGAAAGGTTTTGAATTAGAAATTACAGGTGGGTCTGATGCTTCTGGGTTCCCAATGAGAAGGGATTTTATTGGTACTGGTAAAAGAAAATTCTTAGTATCTAAAGGTTTTGCTGCGAAAAATTTGAAAAGAGATGGTGAGCAAATTAGAAGGACAGTTAGGGGAAATACTGTTAATGAAGAGACTGCTCAAGTTAATGTTAAGGTTCTTTCTGGGAAAGGAAATGTTGCTGATGCTTTAGGAATTAAGAAAGAAGATCCAAAAGTTGAAGAGAAGCCTAAAGAAGAAAAGCCAGTAGAGGCAACAAAAGTAGAGAAAAAGGCTGAAGTTAAGGAAGAAGCTCCAAAAGTTGAAGAAAAGCCAAAGGAAGAAAAACCAACTTCAGTTGAAGCATAAACTGCCTTTTCAGAATCTTTTTAAACTTTCTCGTGTATATATAATATATGGCTAAAAATGGTGCAGCGGGAGCTAGAGCTGAGCAATTAAGAGTAGAGGAAACAACTAGTGATAGGCGTTCGGATGAAGATAGAAGGAGCCCTAGATCTTCTGGTGCAAGTGTAAGAGGACCTGATCGAAGAGGGGCCTTACCTAGTTTTGAGACATTAGATACTCCTCCAGATTTTCCTGTTGTTTCTCCTGTGGTTGATTTGGAAGCAAGAGTTCAGTCTTTAGAGGCTGAATTAGAAGGAGCACAAGCCTTTGGAGATTCTTTTGTAATGGAGGGGGCAAGAGAGCTTTCTGATCGTGGTATAAAAGGGCAGGTTGTAAGGGGGGCTGTATGTTTCTTTGATCTTTCTGGATTCACTGCGAGGACAAATAGGTTAACTCAAGAAATTGGAAGGGCTGCGGGTGAGAAGATTGCAGCTGAAGTTGATGAAGTGTTAGGGCCTATTGTGAATGTGGTTCATAGATATCGTGGGGTGATTGATAAGTATTCTGGAGACGCTGTGATGGCTGTGTTTGAGGGTCATCAAGATGATCCAAGATTAGCGTTGGAAGCTGCGTTAGATGTTAGAGAAACAGTGCATGAGCTTCAAGCTCAAACTGGGTTTGAAATTACAGTGGGAGTAGACTTTGGTGTTTTATATTTAGGACAGATGGGGGGTGATGGTAGATATGATTATACTGTGATGGGTGATCCTGCAAATTTTGCTGCTAAATTTGAAAAACTATGTGAACCGTGGGATATTTTAGTTGGAAGTAATGTTGCTGAAAGGACAGGAGATTATTTTGAGTTTGAAGAAGTTGAGGTTGAAGTTCCTAAAGTCGGTCCTGTAACTGCTTATAAGTTGTTAGGAAGAAAAGAACAAGAAATTTCTAAAAGAGATTTGACAGCGTACATAATTGGTAGGCAAGAAGAGTATAGGACTTTGGCATCTAATTTGGGAGAGGGAAGGTTTTTAGGTGTGTCTGGTGTTGCAGGAGTTGGAAAGTCACAATTAGTTAATTTTTTGGCAGGAAGTAATGCTGTGGAACCGTTCAATTTGTATGAGGTTGCTGCTGAAGAGGTTAGGTCTAACACACCTTATGCTTTATGGGCTAAGTTTTTGGATAGGCACTTTGGGTCTGATAGTACAAGAAGTAGAACATTGACACCGCCAGGTGGAACTATGGCGTCATTACCTTCGATGAGGACAAGGTTAACTCAGGAACAGTTTGCAACTGGATTAGGTGATTATGGTTTAACAGGTGACCAGGCAGAATTTTTAGGTGCGATTATGGGATTAGAAGGTGCAGATGTTTCTTCTTATAGTTCAGAAAGAGTTTTAGATGGTGTGACTGATGCAATGCGAACTTTGTTAAGTGGTGTTGAAAGAACTAGAAGACCGAGTTTGCTTAGTTTACAAGATTTACATTGGGCAGATGAGGCAAGTTTGGAAGTAATTAGGAGGTTACATGGGGATGTTACTGCTGTGTTGGATTATAGACCTAGTGAAATTGTAGAAAGAATGATTGATCTTGATGAAAGAGTTGTTTTGGGAACGCTTGGTAGAGAAAATTCTGAGCTTTTGGTCCAGAATGTTTTGGATGATGCTGATGTTGAAAGGGGTAAAATTGATGGTCTGCTAGAACTTGCAGATGGTTTGCCAATTATTCTTGAAACTGGGGCTTTAGCTTTGTTAAAGGGAGATGAAATTACTGGGATGGAACATGATCAAATGTTAATATCTGAAGTTCGAAGAGCAGGGATTACATCAACAAGAGCAATGCAAGCTGCTTCTTTGTTAGGAAGGGAAATTGATACAAGGGTGTTAAGGAGAGTTTGTGATTTCCCATTGGATGTTAGGCCTTTGGTTGAAAGGGGATTAGTTCAAGAGCTAGAGGGGCATTATAGAATTGATCATCAAACAAGGGTTGAGGCTTTAGTTAAAACTTTGGGTGATAAAGATGCTGCAGCTTTACATCTTAGGGCTGCAAGAGCTTATGAGAGTGTGTATAATGGTGATGCAGTAATTAAAGTTATACACCATTTAGAACAAGTAGAAGAAAGGCTTGCAAGACAATCATTAAGTGATTCTGTTTTACTTGGTGCAACACCAAAAGATAGAAAAAAAATGTTGGAAGCTGCTTATGGTAAGGCTGCTGGTCAAGCATATGGTGTGGCAGATTATAAGGGTGCTGTTGATGCGTATGAAAAATCTGCTAATTTACAAGACACAATGGATGGGAGGTTGGATGGTTTATCTGCGGCTTTTAATGCTGCATTGTATTATGAAGATAGAGGTGAGACTTTGCGATTGTGGGGGGAAGTAATGCATTCTATTGAAGGTGTTGGTGCAGGTGTAATGAGTGAAGATGGTGACTTTGTAAGGATGAATGTTGGTGAAACTAGTCCTGATGCATCTGTTAGATCGAGGTATAGGACAATGGCATCAACAGGATTTTCTCAAGCTTTAGATGGTGATTATGAAGGAAGTGTTGATTGTATGAGGGAAGCTAGGGAATTAGCTAAGTCTGTTGGTGATGATGCTTATGTTGCGAGAATGGGATTTGAGATTGGAAGATCTTTGGTAATGAATGCATTGACAACTGGTAAAGTTAATAAGTCTGAGATTAGTGAGGCTGTTGGTTTGTATAGGGCTGGAAGGGAGGAGTTAGGTCCATACTTTAGAACACACTCTACAATTGGATTAGCCCAATCCTTAATGTTAACTCCTGGTGGAATGGATGAAGCACTAGAAGTTTTAAATTCTGTTAGAGAAGAAGATGGTTTTGATCCTGGGGACCTATTAGCTGGACATTTATGGAATGTATTTGCTAACTATTATATTTTGGATGGCAGACCTGATGTGGCTGAAAGGTATGTTGATATGTTAGAAGGGGTTTCTGAGAAATATGGTGTTGGTTCTCTTAGTAGGTATGTTAAGTGTAACCGGGCAGAGATTGCTGCACAGCGTGGTGATAGGGAAACGTCCGAAAGGTTGTTTGATGAAGCAATAGATGACGCAAATGCTTCAGGGGACCTATATGGATACGGGCAGTTTTTTGAAAGAAGAAAAGAAGTTAATGCTAAGCCTTTGACTAGGTTAAAGCATTGGGTAAATAGAAAAAGAAAATAAGAATTATCTTCCAAATAATTCTTTAAGTTTTGTAATTATCCTTGGTTCTTGTGCTTTTCTTACAGGCATTCCTGTTGGTGGAACTGTACCTTTTTTTGAGAATCCAAAACCTTTAGTTTCTTTTGGGTTTGAAACTCTAAACCTTTGTGTTGTTGGCTCAAACTCAGCCCTTTGCATTCTTCTGTTGTCTGCAATTGGCATTCCAGTAGGTGGTACTGTTCCCACTTTGCTATCTTTGCTTAGTGTTTTTGGGAAGAATGAATCTTTTGTTGGTGCATTGTCTAATGTTTTTATTGGCATTCCAGTTGGTGGTACTATCCCTGTTTTCCCTGTTCCAAAGAGTTTAGAAAAGAAAGTACTTTTTGTAATGGAATTGTCTACTTTTTTTATTGGCATTCCAGTAGGTGGTATTATTCCCACACTTGCTGCTTTTTTTGTTTTCTCTTTAAATATTAACTTAAGATCTTCTCTTGGTAAAGTAATTACCATGTTGCCTAAGTCTAGGGTTGTAATGCCGTCTTTTTCTTTTATATCATAAGTGATTAGTCTTTTAATTACTATCTGGTAATCTCCAACCATGATTTTTTCGTTTGGTCTAATAACTCCTCTTTCGGTTTTTTTTGCTTTTTTTAGTTTTTTTGCAACTGGTTCTTTTGTTTTTGGTATGTTCTTTGTGAAAAAAGCTTGCCTAGCTAGTGGGCTTGCAGCTACTTTGTCCTCAACTGCCTTATCTTCAATTGTAACCTTTCTTCTTTCTTGAGCTTTTTTAGCTTCATCAAGTAAGCCTGCTGAAACCATTGATACTGTAAGTAAAATAAGAATGAACGTGATGATTAATTTTTTATTCATTGGATTTTTCACCTTTTGTTGTATATCATATTCTTACCTTAATATTTAAATGTTTTGTTGTTCTACTGTTTTCCATGGATAGAATTACTGATGAGAAAATCAAGAAATATTTTGATGTTACTGGTAGGGCAATAAAGAAAGTGAAGTTAGTTAAAAGTCTTGAAGTTGACTTTGAAGCTGTTGGTAAGGACTTCTTAGATATGGCTCAGAGGTACTTTGAAGATGCTAAGCATTTTTATGAAAAAGGGGATGTGGTTACTGCTTTTGCTGCTTTGAACTATGCGCACGGGTGGTTAGATGCTGGTGCTCGTTTAGGTGTGTTTGATGTTGATGGTGATAATGAGTTGTTTGTAGTGGACTAAACTTTTAAATACTTGTAATTGGAAATTTACTTTATGAAGTATGTTATTAGTTTAGGTGGTTCTTTGATTGTACCTAATAAAGTAGATTATAGGTTTTTGAAAAAGTTTATGAAGTTTATTAGAAGATTATCTAAAAAGAATAAAATTGTTTTAGTTTGTGGTGGTGGTTCTGTTGCAAGAAAGTATATTAAAACTTTAAGAAAAGATAAAGCTTCTCAAAAAGCTTTGAGTTTGGTAGGGATTGAATCTACCAGGTTGAACGCAAGGTTGGTTGCTGGGTTAGTTGATTATATTGGGGAGATTCCTGAAACTTTGAGTGATGTAAAGAAACACTTAAAGAAAAATAATCTTGTGGTGTGTGGTGCTTTAGGTGCAAGGCCAAACATGACTACAGATGGAAATGCTGCTGATATTGCTGCAAGTATTAAAGCTGATTTCATTAACTTAACTAATGTTGATGGAATGTATGATAAAAATCCAAAGACTTGTAAAACTGCAAAGTATATTCCTGAAATTTCTTACAAGGATTTTAATAAATTCATTTCTAAAATTAAATATGAGGCTGGACAGCATTTTGTTCTTGATCAAGCGGCAGCGAAAATTATTTCTAAACATAAGGTCCGTACTATAATTGTAAACGGTTCTGATATAAGGAACTTGAAGAGGTTCTTTAAAACTAAGAATTTTAAGGGTACTGTGATTTCTTGAAAAAGTAGATTTTATAAACTTTAGAGTTTGGAACAAAAACTATGTTAGACATTGTTGAAAATAAGACTATTCCAATAGTTAATCTTGCAAAAAAGTTTGGTTATTCTGAGGTTTATTCATTAAGTGAATTGAAGGTTGTTATTGGTGGTGCAAAGAATAGGTCTGCTGTGGAGAATAAGGCTGTTGATGTTTTATTAGATCCTCATAAAGGTATAAGAAAAGATCATTTGCACTTTAGGCAGTGTGGACTTAATCATATTATGTGTAAACTTGCTAATAAAAATAAGGTTACAATTGGGTTTTCATTTGGACAGTTAGGGGGGATTGGTGACTTGGGTAGGGTTATGCAAACTATTAAGTTGTGTAAAAAATATAAAGTTAAAGTTTGTTTTGTTAGTCTTGCTAAAGATAAATCTGACTTAAGATCTAGCCATGATGTGTTATCTCTGGCTAAGGTTTTGGGTGCTGATAAGAGAATGCTTTTAACCAAAAAGATTAAAAAGTGAAAATGGTGGTGATTATGCTATGAAGAAATTTGTCCTTGTATTATTGTTGTGTTTTCTTGCTTTTAGTGTGTCTGCTGAAGAAGTTATTGTTGTTTTGGAGGGGGATGCCTCTTTGGGTGAAGTCTTAGATGTTGAAGGGCTTGAACCAAAATTGAAATTAGAAACTGGGAATGCTATAACAGCTACTGTTGATTCTGGAGCAATAGAAGAACTTGAGAAGTTGTCTGATGTTGTGTCTGTTGAGAAAGATCTTGTGATCAAAGCTTTTGTTGAGGATAGTCTGCCACTAATGAATGTGGATGATGTTTTGAGTTATCAAATTAATTCTGTTAATATTTCTGGCCTTGGTTCTGCTTGTATTATCGATACGGGGATGGCTTATGATATTGAGCCTTTTAATTGTACAACTGATTCTTTCTTGGCTGGAACTTGTGAGAAGATTATTGGTGGTGTGAATTATGTTAATGAGTCTCTTCCACCTTATGATGATCATGGGCACGGGACCCATGTTACTGGAATAACTTACCATGTTGCGCCCAATGCTAAATTTGTTGAAGTGAAAATTTTGAATGATGTTGGGACTGGGCAAATTTCAGATCTTGCAGATGCTTTGACTTT
The DNA here is from genome assembly GCA_964524105.1 of Candidatus Woesearchaeota archaeon. GTDB lineage: Archaea > Nanobdellota > Nanobdellia > SCGC-AAA011-G17 > GW2011-AR18 > JAGVXZ01. The sequence continues at coordinate 1,726 of CAZGBX010000015.1, read as the reverse complement.
TTGTTATAATAATCGAGATGTGTTTAATATTTCTGTTGTGTCTATGAGTCTGGGGACTGAGCCCTTGTTTACTTCTGAATGTGATGGTTCTTCAGTGTTTTTAGAAACTATGGCTGGAATTGTGGATGATTTAACCGCAGAAAATATTACTGTGCTTGCTTCTTCTGGGAATAATGGGAATAGGACACACATACCTGCGCCAGCTTGTTTTTCTAATGTTATTGCTGTGGGTGCTTCAGATGACAGTGATGGGATTTGGTCTGGTTCTAATGTTAATTCTCTTGTTGAGTTTGTTGCGCCAGGTGTTGGGATTAATTCTTATTCGAAAGGTGGTTCGATGATTGAAAATACTGGGACCTCAATGGCTACTCCACATATTGCAGGGGCTGTTTTGTTGTTACAACATTATTCTGATTTGGGTTTTGAAAGCGAGTTTTTAGTTAGTGAAATAAAAAGTAGGTTGTTTAATAATGCTGTAACTATCTCTGAATTTGGATTTGATTTTAGAAGGCCAAATGTTTTTGAAGCTTTAGAGTTACCTTTAGGTTTTGGGGTAAGTATTGATTATCCTTTGAATGAAACTTATAACTTTACTAACTTTGATTTGAATTATACAACTTCTGGTGATGTTGGTTCTTGTTGGATGGAATTAAATAGTGAGACTTTAGATTGTGGTGAGTTTAATGCTACAGAAGGGAGTAATAATTTAGAAGTATTTGTTAATCATACAGATGGGAGAACTAATTCCAGTTCTGTAATTTTTAGTGTTGATGTAACTGAACCAACTTTGGTGATTAATTCTCCTTTGTCTGGAAGTTTAGTTTCAAGTGATTCTGTGAACTTGAGTGTTAGTACTGGTGCAGTAACTTGTAGTTATAATGTTGGTGATGGTGCTGTGAGTTTTGATTGTATAGAAACAAGTTTTGTTCCTTCTTATGGTGAGCATGACTTAATTGTGAGTGTGATTGATTCTGCAGGTAATTCTAAAAGTGGTAACTTAAGTTTTAGTTTTGTTCCTGAGTTGCCTGTTGTAACGTCTTTGAATCCAGAAGAGAACCTGAAGACTACCTTAAGTGAAATTGGTTTTGAATGTAGGGTTGTTGGAGAAGATATAAAAGAAGTAAGGTTGTATGATGATTTAAGTGGTACCTATGAATTGGATGAAAGTAGTTCTGTGAGTGGAATTTCTGTTGATCATACTTTTACTGTAAGTAGTATTGATGATGGGGTTTATAATTGGGCTTGTGCAGGATTAGATGTGGATGATGAGTTAATCTTTTCTGATAATAGAACCTTGACTGTTGATGGTTCTGTGCCTGTTATAACTTTAATTTCTCCTGAGGATGATTCTAATTTTACTTCAAATCCTGTAGTGTTTGAGTATAATGTTACTGACTTAACTACAATAAGTAAATGTGAGTTGTATGTTGGTGATAGTAAGACAAGGGAAAGTACTGATGTTCTAAAAGGGATTAAACAATCATTTTCAGATAGTTTGAGTAATGGTGAACAGAGATACTTTGTGTCTTGTACAGATACGTTATGGAATAATGCAAACTCTTCCGTGAGATCGTTTAGTGTTGATGTGCCTGAAGAAGTAGCATCAACTGGGTCAACAACTTCTGGTGGCGGCGGAGGTGGGGGAGGCGGTTCCTCTCGTAGTGTTGGGCCTGAAGAAGAAATTGCAATCCATGAAGGTGTAGATGTTGATGAAGATACTAATCTT
>CAZGBX010000014.1:0-13652 GCA_964524105.1 Candidatus Woesearchaeota archaeon | reverse complement strand
CTGTTGCGATTTTAAATCTTGGGTCTATCCAAGATGTTGAAAAAAGACTTAGAAGATCAAGTATAGTGCACCAATACGATTTAATCGAAACTCCAAAAGATGAAGGCGAACAACTAGAATTAAGACTTGCTGCATAAGTATACAAACAATTCTTCAAAAAATACTTTCTTACTTTCTAATTTCTCAAACTTAAAACCATTAGAATTAAGCAAAGAATCAACATCCCCAGTTAAAGAACTAAACACAATAAGAACCTTTCCATCTTCATTAAGATAGTCTTTAACTTCTAAAAAGAACTTCTCTAAAATCTCAATCCCTTTTTCACCACCTGTTGTAACTAAAGCACTTTCCTTATCTTCATCATTATCCTTGGGCAAATATGGTGGATTAAAAATAATCAGATCAAACTTCCCATTAACATTAAAAAACAAATCACTTTCAATAGCATTCAACCCTTTTGACTTACAAAAAGAAACAGCTTCAGAATTAATATCAACTGATAATACAGAATCTGCTTTAGATAAAGCAGCTAAAGACTGAATCCCAGACCCACAACCCATATCAAGAACCTTTCCTTTAGAATACTTTGTAACATACTTCTCTAAGAGGTAAGAATCTTCAGCAGGCTCATATATCATGAAAAACCCGAAAATACAAATATTTATAAGGTTTTCATAAGCAACAAAAAGTATGACAGCAGTAAAACAAGGTTCAAAAGTCGAAGTTGAGTATGAGGGTAGAGTTAAAGATGGTCAAATGTTTGACACTTCTAAAGAAGACGTTGCTAAAGAAAATAAAGTATTTCAAGCAGGTAGAAAATATGAACCTATGAAAATTACTGTTGGTGAAACTCCTTTAATCAAAGGATTCACTGATGCTTTAGTTGGCATGAAAGAAGGTGAAGAAAAAGAAGTTACTATTGCACCGAAAGATGCTTATGGTGAACCTAATGAAGCTTTAAGGAAATACGTTAACAAAGAAAACTTCAAGGGATTAACACCTCAAAAAAATATGCTTGTAGTAGTTAATTTCAACGGTCAAGAAAGGCCAGCAAGAATCTTAGACATCAAAGAAAATGAAATCCAATTAGATTTCAACCATCCTTTAGCAGGAAAAACTTTAGTCTTCAAGATTAAGATGTTAAAGATTGAATGATTCTAAAATACAAAATTATTTAAACAACTATTAGATTAATTAGCTTATGATTAAAAAAACGAGGTCGACAGATACTCCTTTGTCAGAAATAACATTAAGAAAATACGAAAGCCCAGAGAACTTAGACAAGAGAGATGCTGTAAGAAAACTTTGTCTTTCTGTTGGATTATTACAACCAGGAGATTCCAGGGACATTATTGTTGATATCTTTCAAGTCATGTTAGAGAATCACGGTTCATGTCTAGACAGTGATACAATCCAAGACATGGTAATTGCAAATAGAAAAAAGCATGACTTACCTTTAACAGGGATTGCCCAGTCTAATATTCGAAGACAAGTTAGAAGATTAAGAGAATTATTCTTTGTTGAGAAAATCAGAAACACTTACAGAATTACAGAAAATGACAAACTAATCAACTTATTTGAAGAAAAAATAGAAAAGTTTCATTTAAAATCTGTAGTTAGTAGAGTGAAAGATTATATTAGGCACGTTGAAGGTCTGGATTAGAAACCCTTTTAAATTTTTCCCTTGTACTTTAAACACATGAAACGAAGATTTTTTTTACAAGGTACATTAGCAACGTTATTAGTAGGTGGGCCTATTCTTGCAAGTTGTTCCGATGAAAGAACACTTCCAGATAGCCCTGCGCCTGGTATTCCTGATTCTGATGGAAACCTTGTTGGTGGGGTTTGCCATGATGTTGATCTTCGTTTGGGTATGAGAGTAGTTGATCTTGGAGATGGAAGGCCCTTTCTTTATGGTATAGGCCATGATGTTGATCCTGCTGTTTTTAATGATGGGGATATGACTGCTTTAGTTCTTGATGGTGAATTATATATCACTGAAGCTAGTGCTCGAATCGCAAACCCACAAGGGGATAGGGGCGAATTTACAAGATTAAGAGATTTAGCTCTTAAGGCTGTACTTTACCGAACTCCTGAACAATGGGATGGTGTTGACTTGGCTATTGCCCACCCTGTCTATTATCCTACAGCGGATGGTTCTGAGCAAGAATTAATCACAAGATATTTCAGGAGAGCTACACTGAGAGAAACATCTGCTTATCTTGATGCTTTCCCAGAATTTGGTGAGAGATTATTTGAACCTTGTCTATTAGAAGATGATGATCCTAGCTTAGCTTACTTAAGGGAATCAGAATAATTTCTAAAAAAATAAAAAAGAAAGGCTATAAAGCCCTTTCAATTGCAGCTTGGAACTTTGGATATGGTTGTGCTCCTTGAACTAACAAGAATCCTTTATCTTCATTTCCTATAAAGAACGAAGGTGTCCCTATTCCTTTTCCAGCAGCAGTATTACCATCTTGCATGTCACCTGCAAATCCACTTTCTGGTTCTCTGTCATCAAAACATTTATCAAACTTAGTTGTACTTAGTTTCAATTCTTTAGCTAAACCTTTGAAAACATCTCCAGCGTTTGCATTACCAGACCAAGATTGTTGAGTTGCAAATATTTTATCGTGCATCTCCCAATACTTATCTTGTTTTCCAGCACAAGCAGCAGCAATTGATGCCTCATCTGCTTCACTATGGAAAGGCAATGGATAGTCTTTGAAAACTAACTTTACTTTTCCAGTATCAATGTAATCAGCTTTGATTTGTTTCATAGTACCTAAAGAAAACCTACTACAGAACGGGCATTGATAATCAGAAAACTCAATGATTGTAACTTCTGCATCTTCGTCACCTAAAACCGGATCATCACTATTAATATTAACTTTATCAGCGATCACTGGTTGAGGTTGGCTAGGTTGTTGTGGTGCTGAAGGTGTTGGTTCAACATCATTATCTTCTTCACCATCAATTCCAAAACCACCTGTATAAATTGAAACTATTAATAATATCGCTAAAAGCCCTGAAATAATTTTCCAAGCAGTTAGTTTAGAGAACTCAAGTTTCACTTTTTCTTCTTTTTTTTCGCTCATTATTTGACCTCCTTTAAAAAATAATGAAAAAATAAAAGAAAGATTTTACTCTTCTTTCTTCTTTTCGTCTTTTCCACTTGCTGCAAAGTAGATTATTGCAATTATGATAACTACAATGATTACCCATAACCAAGTCTTAGATTTTGTCTCTTTCTTATCTTCTTTACTATCAGACTCAGTATCAACTTCTACTTCTGTGGAATCATCTTCAGAATCTTCTTCAGAATCTCCTACTTTCGGCGCAACATACACTTCTGCATCTTCAACTTCTACGCCTTCAAGATCAACTCTATTTCCTGTACAAGTTCCTGCAGCACAATCATTTACACACTCTACTCTAAAAGTACCTTCACAGGTTTGTTCAATTAGAACAGCCTCTTCAATACAGTAATCTCTTTGAATTGTACTTGCTGGCTTGTTAGGATAAGAAACAGCTCCTTGTACGAAATAATCTTTTCCACCATCAGTATCTATACATTCAGTATGTGTTTGTGGCACAGATCCTCTTTGTTCACAGTATCCCTTTGGATTACATCCTTGTGGACATGGGATTTTCATTCCACCTTCACAATTTTGTTCAAACAAAGTTAATCTGTCAAAACAATAATCTTCACTTACTGTGTTCAAGTTAGTATTTGCTTCTTTAGGATTAACTATTGAACCAACAATATAAGGACTATCTTCAGGATCAGTATCAAAACATTCGTCTAGTGTTTGGTCTGGTCCAGTACCGTATGTTAAACACGCACCCTCGGAACATCCAAACTCACACTCGATTTTTTCCCCATCTGGGTTAGCACAACTGTACTCAAATAATGTTGCTCTATCAAAACAATTGTCTTGTTTTAAAGATCCACTAATAGAGTTACTATCTGAGATCGCACCTTTCCAAAAGGGGTTAATTCCACCATCACTATCTGTACATTCTACTGCTAGAACACTAAGAGAACTTACAGCTAATAATAGCACTAAAATTGCCAAAAACTTTTTCATATTTTCCCCTCCATAATTATCATTTTTAGGATGCTTTGACAACAATTATCTGATATTTAAGCTTACCTGTGAAGTATTTGTTATAACCTAGTAATAACTCAACTCTTAATAATAACTTTTGGTTGTTTCAATCATTATGACAGAGAATATACTTATATTTTCGGCCCATAGTGACGATGAAGCGGTAGCAATGGGAGGCACAATTTCTAAATATTCATCACAAGGAAAGAATGTTATTATAGTAATTTTCTCAAACGGTGCTGGATCTTCGCCTTGGTTAAAAGAGGGCGTTGTTATTGAAGAAAGAATTAAAGAGGCTGAAGAAGTTAGAAAATTCTTAGGTGCAAAAGAAACTATTTTCTTAGGTTTGAAAGATGGTAAGTTAAACGAAGAGATAAAAAAACCAAAAACAAAGAACAAATTAAAAGAGATTATAAAAAAATACAAACCAAAACAAGTATTCACTCATTCATCTTTAGACCCCCATCAAGATCACCGAGCAGTTAATAGAATCACATTACAGGTCCTGGATGAAATTGATAAGAAAAAAACAATCAGCACATTCACTTACGAAGTATGGAACGTTATCAACGAACACAAACCAAGACTCTACATTGACATTACAAAACAATTCAAGAAGAAAATAATTGCACTAAAAATGTTTGGGAGTCAAGTTCACTTTATTTATCCTTTAATAATTCCTGTATATTATAGGGCAATAGTTTCTGGTTTACTTAATGGTTGCAGGTATGCCGAGAGATTTTATAAGGTCAGATAATTCTTTTTGAGTTAAGTCTCTGTATTCTCCAACAGATAACTTTCCTAGTTTAATATTAGCTACCCTTATTCTTCTTAGTTCCAATACTTGAAGTCCTACTTTCCTACACACTCTTCTTATGTGTCTATTCTTTCCTTCAGTTAGAACTATTCTAAACTTTCTTTTAGAAACTTCTTTTATTCTGGTAGGGTTAGTTTTTGATCCAAACAACTTCACCCCTTGCCTTAGCTTAGCAATCTGACCTTTAGTATAACTTTTATCAACTATAACTTCATACTCTTTCTCATGTTCAAACTTAGGGTGAGTTAATCTATAAGTTGCTGCCCCATCATTAGTTAATAATAATAATCCTTCAGAATCTTTATCTAATCTTCCAACGGGAAAAACTCTTTCTTTAGTTTTTATTAAATCTAATACCTTTTTTTCATCATGTTTTGCACATGTAGTTACAAAACCTATTGGTTTATTGATAATAATATATTTTAATTCAGATCTTGGTTTCACTAATGTCTTATCTAATTCTACTTTGTCTTTTTTAGGATCGATTTTCGTACCTAATGTAGTAACTACTTTTCCATTGACTTTTATTAATCCTTTAGTAATATATTCTTCGCCTTTCCTTCTAGAACAAATACCTGCTTCAGACAAATATTTTTGTATTCTTACTTCCATAGAAATTCACAGTTACTAAAACTACTTTAACTTTTCTCCAGAGGCTAGCTTGGAAAGCATCCCTGACATGTCCTCATAAGGCACTACACTAGAGCCGCCTGAAGTTCTTGTTTTATTTTGTGGTTTTGGTTGAGACACAGGTTGTGCTGGAACTTTCTCAGTTGCAGTTTGTGTCAGAATCATGTTGGAAGGTTCAGATTTCTGCCCATCTCCTCTTTTTTTAATCAAATCATCCACCCATGACCTTAACTTCTTTAGATCTTCAATACTTTCAGTTTCAGTATTAAATTTCAATTGAACTTCCATAATTAAGATCCCAAATTTACTCATTAATAAAACTTTCTTAGAATAATACGGCCCCGAAGGGATTCGAACCCTCGACCTTTTCCTTTCCCCTCTTTATGGATAGGAGGCTCGTCAGAGTTTAGTTCTCTTGAAACGCTCTATCCAAACTGAGCTACGAGGCCGTAAGAATTCAACAAAATCTAATAATTAAAAAGGTTTCTATAAGTTAGCAGTAAAGAACAATCTTCCTTCTATCCACTTTCCTACTTTAGGTATCTTACTAACAGCAATCTTGTTATAGTAAACCTCTACTGAAAAATTCTTTTCAATCTCAACACCTAAGATGTACAATTCTTCTTTTGTATACTCATTAACAACTTCTCTTACTTTCTTAATTTTTCCTCTATATTGATATCCAGAACCACCTTTCACTAAAAAACATTCAGGCAACTTCTTTCCAAGGGCATGATCTTGCATCCAATCCTCAGGTTTCTTATCTAAGAATCCTTTATCCAAAATATAACCATACTCTCCCATACAAGTTAAATTAACAGAAAGTGTACCTTTCTTTGGTAATGTTTTTTTATTAAATCCCACCCCATAAACATAAACTTCTTTCTTTTCATCTCCAATTTTTAATTCTGCCATCATATCAAAAATTGGTAACTTTTTCTTAGATCCTTCATATTTTTTAATTGTATTAAATTTCACCTTTGTTTTGTTAGGTGTAACAAGGGCATAAGAATAATGTCTTTGATCTGATTTGATTTTGTCATAATAAAAAGGGATTTTTATTCCACCTTTAAGTTCAAGTAATTCCAATCCATCAAGCGACTTGGTTTTTATTTTTTCTAAATCATCATATAACTTGTTCCAATTCTTGTTTAACCTTTTTTTTCTACCCCATTCTAAATCAGAGAACCCTAGCACACTAAGGCCGGTTCCTAGTGACACGGGATAATAAAAAAGTTCTTCTTTGTGGTTTCTTAACTGCTTAACATACTCATGGTCGTGTGATTCGGCTCCATACATTAAAATCAAGTATACCATTAGGGTAGGCGTAAAAAAGAACAAGGCCCTTCCCAAAAAAGTGCCTGGTTCAGTTACAATAAAGTAAATAACTACCGGGATTAAAAACAAACTATAAAATCCAAAAACTTCTTTTCTAAACTCCTCGGGCATGTTATAACCATAACCATTAGCCCAAAAAAACCCAAAAAAGAAAGTGAATACGATTGAAAGTATAAGGACAACAATAAAAAACAACGCATTAGTACCTTTCATCGGAACCAAACTAAGTTTTATAACATAAGGTATAAGAATTACTCCAAAGAATAAAACTAGTCCCATAAACCAGTTCCTTGAAAACAATTTTCTTAAACCCATAGTAATGTAGATCCCTGGATAAATTTAAAAACCTTCCTCTTTGAAACTAAAGTGAATAATAATCCTCTAACACAACAGTATCAAGATTCTCAAGGTCCTTAATCACATACAATCTTCCTCCTCCGATCTCAACAATCTTCTTAGACAATTCAACTCCCTCTTCATCTAATCCAATTCCTATTACAGAAACAGTTATTCCAGAATCTTTAGCTGAACTAACTAAATTAATAGTCTCTCTAAAAGGATCATCACCAACAGTTGGAACAGCATCAGTTATCAACACTAAATGTTTTGTAACATTATCAGATGGAAACATACGAATAGCTCTCTCAACAGTCTTAGCAATATCAGTTTGTTTTTTAGCTCTTATCTTAACTATAGATTTCAAGAACATACTAAAATCAGAAGTTGGATACACTACATCCTCAATCTCAGACCCAAACACTAACAACCCTACTCTATCTTTTTCTTGTATTGCTCTAAAAGCTAATGCAACTCCAGCTTTCTTACACATTCCTATTTTAGAGCCTTTCATAGAACCAGAAGCATCCAATCCATAAATAACATAGATCTTTCCTCTACTTTCCCTCTCATGAACTTTCAAATCTTCCATTAATAGTTTAGAATGTCCTCTTCTAATAGAACTCTTAATAGATTTCTTAATTGCAATATCTTTGTATCTATCTGATTTTTTAAAGGTTCTAACATCTCCTCTTTCTCCATAATGTGAAGCATCTTTACTTTTCCTTTCACCTAAACCTTTAGCTTCTAACTTATCAAGCTCAGAAGTATACAAAGTTAAAGCAGCTAACTCAAACCCTTTAGAAGTTATTGTTCCATCTTTATCTATTAATTTATCTTTTCTCATCGCTTCAGCTTTCTTTTTCATCTTATTCTTTAACTCTCTTTGATACTCTGGAAACTTCAAGTTTTTCTTAAGAGAATTCGGATCCTCTCCAGTTACTGCTCTTAAAACTCCTTCACCATACATCTTCTCCGCATTAGAATAACTCTCAACTAACTTATCAAACATCATATCTGGATTAAAATTAAACATTCCTTGATTAATAGAAGACTCTAACATTTGTCCTTGAGATACTTTTTCTTCATTACCTTCAACAATAGAATGCGCTAAACCTTCATCAAAATCTCCCTCGGCTGCAGGTTGTTCAGACCCTTTATTTAATTCAGAAACTTCATTGCTGGGGGTAATCACCACTTTCAGAGTATCTTTCTTGAAATTCTTTAAACTCTTTTTTAATAAACTCTTCAGGACTTAACAAATACCTCACAGAAGGTTTCAATTTCATCCTGTGAGAAACAACAGAAACAAAAGCTTCCATTACATCATCCATTGTAACTTCCTTTCTATTATTTAGGTAAGCATTAGACTGTGCTCTTTCATACAATCCAATTGATGCTCTTACAGAAGGGACTTTTTCTACATCTTTATGTGACCTAAGATCATGAATAAAACTAATAGTGGTCCTTAATACTTTCTCTGGAAAATTAACTTCTTTTAATTTCTCTGACTTTCCTTTAACAATCTCTACTTCAGTAGAAACTTTAGAAGGATAATTCACGTTAATTATATCAAACCTATCTAAAAGAACTTCACTTAACTTCTCAGTCCCAGAATAATCCTCTGGGTTCATAGTTGCAATAAATATAAAATTAGCATCAAAGTCAACATCATAACTTCCTATTGTTGATTTTCCTTCTTCTAGGACTTGTAACAAAGCATTTTGTAACTTCTCGGGACATCTATTTAATTCATCAAAAAATAACACTCCTTGATTAGCTTTAAAGATCTTTCCTGGAGTAAAAGACTCAACATGTAAAGCTCCAAACTTTAAAGCTTTTACAGGATCAATATCACCTAATATATCTTCAACAGTTAAGTCAGGGGAACCTTGTATTCTTACAAACCTCTCTTCACCTTTAATTTTCTTAGTTTTATTCTCACTTTTCTTACACTCTGGACAAGCAGGACTTGAAGGTGTACAATTAAAATTACAAGCATTAACTTGTACTTCTGGTAACAATTTAGCAATATTCTTAGCTAGTGTAGTCTTTCCAGTCCCTGGCGGCCCAACTAATATAATGTGCCTATTCATCATTAGAGCAGAAACAATTTGCTTTTTTACTCTATCCTGGCCTAAAATGTCATTAAAAGAGTCCTTTCCTCTCAATTTTTTAAAAGTTTCAGATAGCATAATCGGTAACAGATATAGAGAAAATATATAAAAGCGCCGGTTTACTCTGCTCTCTCTTCAACCTTTGCTTCATAACTTGGCCTACATAAGGATGCATACGCAACTTCAACATCTCTTTGGCTTCTTCCAGTCATTGCAGTAAGTGATCTCTCAAGTGCTCTTCGTCTTTGTATTCTTGTATCATTTGCTAAAGAAACAGGATCTCCTTTTGGGCCAGTACCATAATTATCCATAACGTTTAACTTTTAGGTTACTCCTTCCTTAAATGCTTTTTCCTTCTCTTAAAGAAACTCCAGATACTCTTTTTCTCTTTTTTCTTCTCTTCTTTATAATCTGGATTCATCTCTTCTAAGGCTGGGAACTTAAAATTTTCTATAGAATATCCTTGTAACTTAGTTTGCTTTACTTTTGGTGCTTTCTTAATCTTTGGCAACCTTGTATTAATCTTCTTTTTCTTCCTTCTGATTGTTGTGATCCTGGTCAGCTTCTTCTTCCTTTTGACAGCCTTTTTTTTCTTAACTTTTCTTTTGACCTTCTTTTTAACGACTTTTCTCTTTACTTTACGCTTAACCACGTTCTTTTTAGAAGCAGTTTTCCTCTTCACCTTTCTTTTTGTTGCCATTACAATATTTTAGTTTCAAGAAATATTTAAAGTTTCTCTTCTTCGAAACCTTTATAAGTCAATTTCATTAGTTACTATAATTATATACAATGAAACCTGCTATACCAGAACAAAACATTTCTTTACCTGATGTTCCTAAAGAAGCAGAAAAAAAGTTAGAAAAAATAAAGGGTATGACTGAAAAATTCAAAAAAAGAGTTCTAAAAGAACATAAAGAGCACATAATCGGTATTTCATTATTACCACCTGCAAAAATTCTTCCTACAGACACTCCACAGATGAAAGAAAAGTTAAAAAAATCAATTAACATGTTTGTTTTAATCCGGGACGTTATTTCTGGTAAGAAAGATGGTTTTGTAAGAAGGGACAAAATTAACAAGTCTATAAAAAGAATTGCACAAGAAATTGACAAGAACATGGTTCCAAACGTCATGGACATTTATGAATTAAGAGAATCTTGTTTTGATGCAAAATATGATGTTATTGAAACTGTTGCATCTTCAGCATCTATTTACGATCCTAAAGATTTGTTAGCAGCATTCAAAATTTCTGTAGTTCACAGAAAGATGGTACTAAAGAGATTTGAAAAGTATATTGTCAGTTACGTTTGTGTTGGTTCTTTATTTAGAGGAGACAGTACTTCTTTTGACATTGACGTTGCAGTTATTGTTGACGATACTGATGTAAAGAAAATGACTCGAGTAGAACTTAGAGATAAGTTAGGTTCTATTATTCGTGGCATGGGTATTGACGCAGCACAACTAACAGGGGTAAAAAAACAATTCCATATCCAAACTTACATCTTTACAGAATTCTGGGAGTGTATTAAAGATGCTCAACCAGTAATTTACACTTTCTTAAGGGACGGTGTTCCTATTTACGATCGTGGTGTATTCATGCCATGGAAACTTTTACTTAAAATGGGTAGGATCAAACCTTCACCTGAAGCAATTGATATGCAAATGAACATTGGTCAGAAATTAATTAAAAGAACAAAAGGTAAACTTATTGGTATTGTTGGTGAGGACCTGTACTACGCAGTATTAAACCCTGCTCAAGCAGCTTTAATGCTTTATGGTATTGCTCCTCCAGAACCAAAAGAGACAATTAAATTAATGGAAGACATTTTTGTTAAGAAAGAAAAATTACTAGAGAAAAAATACATTCTAATTCTAGAAAAGATAAGGAAATACTACAAGGGAATTGAGCACGGTACTGTTAAAGAAGTTAAAGGTAAAGACGTTGATGATTTGCTTAACTCTGCTCAAGAATACTTAGATAGATTACAAAAGTTATTCAACCAAATCCAAAAAAGAAGAGACAAAGAATCTATTGAAGAAACTTACAACGAATGTATGAGGTTAGTTAAGGATGTTCTAACAGTGCTAGAAATAAATTTCACTCAAGCAAACTTCATGCAAAAGTTCAGCACACAAGTTGTAAGCAAGAAACTAGTCTCTAAACTAACTTTAGAAACTGTAAAGAAAGTTCAAGAAACAAAAGTTAGTTACGCTAGAAAGAAGTTATCATCTAAAGAACTAGACAAGGTTCAAAAAGAAGCAAGAAAAGCAACTAAAGAATTAATTGAGTTAGTCCAAAGAAAAAGAGTTAAAGAACTAGAAAGAGCAAGGATCAGGTTCAAGTATGGTAAGACTTTCGGTGAAGCATTATTGTTAGGTAATACAGCATTCATTGTGGAAGACGTTACAGCAAAGAACAAAAAAGTTCAGAAAGCAACTCTAGACAAGAACGGTAAGTTAAAGAACATCCAAAAATCTACTATGTCAGAGTTTGAAAAGCACGTTGCAAAAGCAAAAGTTCCACAGAGCGTATTCATTAAAGAAAAGATCTTTGAAGACTTAAAGAAATTGTTTGGTTCTGATATTGAAATTATGGTACATTCTTAATTTATCTAGTGCCTATTCCGCCACCTGTCCTATAAGGTGAATGTTTAGTCTTTTCTCTTTGAGTATTTCTAGAACCGCCATAAACTTGTAGGTCTGGATCAGTATTATCCCACCCACACTTATTACAAACTAGGATTTTAGTACCTACAAAATCTTCTTCCACTAACTTTCCTTTCTTACAAGCAGGACATTTATCCCCTTTCTTTAACTTCGTTTTTCTTTCTACCATTTATGAACGCCTTAATATTGGAAATCCCGGTATTTAATATTCTTTTTGTTGCTTCTTCAGTATTTGCTGCTGAATGTGGTGTTATTATCACATTATGTTTTTTTAATAATTTATGATTTTTCTTGAGTATTTTCAAGTCTCTTCTTTTAGCTTTAGATCTTGTTAGTTCCCTTTGGTCAATCAAGAACTCTTCACCTTCTAATACATCTGCACCCAAAGCTTTGATCTTTCCACTTTCCAGTCCCTTAGTTAAAGCATTAGTATCGATTAAAGCACCTCTTGCAGTATTAATTAAAACTGTATCTTTCATTTTATTTATTGCAGTTTTGTTAATTATGTGTTGTGTATCTTTAGTTAATGGCAAATGTAAACTTATTATGTCAGAGTTTCTTAACAAATAATCTTTAGTAACATACTTGAATCCTAATTTCTTTGCTAGTTTCTTATCTTTACTTCTGTTGTAAGCAATCACTTTCATATCAAAACCTTTAGCCATTTGTATTGCATGTTTCCCAATATTTCCTACTCCAATAACACCAAAAGTTTTTCCACATAAATCAAATCCAACTAAACCCACAGAATCAAACTTCTTCTTTCTTGCTCTTTGAACTCCATCAACTATTCTTTTAGATAATCCTAATAATAAACCAAAGGCATGTTCAGCAATAGTATTCTCTCCATACCTTGGCACAGAACAAACAGTAATCTTTCTTTTTTTACATTCTTTTATATCAATGTGATTGTATCCAGTAGATAAAGTCGTTATCAACTTAACTTTTGGTAATTGGTCAAGTATTTCTTTAGTAATTTTAGAATGTATGAATATTACAATTGCATCACAGTTCTTAACTTTTGAAACTGTTTTTAATGTAAGGTGATCACCAAATATTAATGAATGTCCTTTCAACTCTTTTTTAAAATACCTTTCTTCCCAAGGCTCTAGCTCAAACACACCTATTTTCATAACTTGATTTTTGATTTAAGAATATTTAAATCTTCCCACCAAAACTCTTATAAATTCAATCCCTCTCCATTTACCCATCATGGAAGCAACAATTGCTAATTTCAGAAGGGGAAGGCACAGACAAACCACAAATCAGATGGTTCTTAAGGTAAAAGGTACAGATACTAAAGATAAAGCTTCTAAGTTAGTAGGAAAGAAAGTTTCATGGAAGACTTCCTCAGGAAAAGAGATTAAAGGGGAGATCAAAGCTACACATGGTAACTCTGGTGCTGTAAGAGCAATCTTTGAGAAAGGAATGCCTGGCCAATCAATCTCAACTAAAATTAAAGTTCTTTAGTTTCAAATTAGGTTTTTTATTATTGATTGCACTTAACTGGGTTAGGCTCCCTTCGTAAGGGGGTGGGGCGACGAGTTTTGAATTCCAACGAAACCCTTAAATACTATAGCTCCCTATATACTTGCTATGAGTACAACAATACAAGTTAGCGCGGAACTGGTTGGT
>CAZGBX010000013.1:0-18112 GCA_964524105.1 Candidatus Woesearchaeota archaeon | reverse complement strand
CACCACCCTTTTTATCTTCAGCCACAGCAGTAGCAGAAATAGGGCCCATTCCGTCCCTTCTATTTAAGAATTTATGAAAATCCATTTTCTTTAGTCATATAAAATTATTAATCAGCCACAATCAAGGTACTTACCCTTTTCACTCCACGAGTACCAAGTATTTTACTCAGTACAAACTCCCTTAATTTCAAAAGATTATCTGTCTTAACATTAACTATCAGATCGCAGTCACCATAAACCACATGAATGTTGTGAACATCTTCAAGTCTCAAAAGCTCTTGAGCAATACCCGCAGGCCTTTGACCAGCAACATTCACTAAAACATAAGCTTGCATATAAAACAGCAAGAAGAGAGACCTTTTAAAAGTTTCTACTTTTCATTTATAAAGCCTACTTCTTCTGACATAAAAACATAGCATGATCCTTCTCAAGTGGGTCAAGTTCAACCATCTCCAAGACCTTCAATTCAGAAGATAATTTTCTCTTAACTTCAGAATAAATATTCTTTGGTTTCCTAACCACGTCAATGGACCTAGCTTTAAGAGCAAGCATACAGTAACTCTTTGGCTTCAAAAACAATTTAACGTTTTTCAAAAACAATTCAACTTGGTTTCTTTGAGCAACATCACAATAAATAAAGTCAACTCCAGTAACTCTATCTTTATAACTTGAAGGTTTATTCGCATCAGCCAATATTGGGGCCATATTTTCTCTTTCTTCACAAATAAAAACTAATTCCCTTACAACACGAGGAGCAAAATCCAAACAAAACACAAACCCCTTCTTACCAACAATATCAGATACAAAAGAAGGAGTGTATCCATGACTAGCACCCAAATACAAAACATGATCTTTTTCTTTCAATCCAATAAAGGAAATTTTCTTAGCTACAGAAGCACATAACTTTGACCTTTTAGACTCGAATTCCCTATAACCTTCAAACAACTTTTCATTAAAGTAAGTCTTCCCATCTAAACTTTTAGTAAATAATACTTTCTTCTTCCCAACCCATTCTTCATAGATCCCAGCATATTTTGTCTTCTTCATTTTCTAAAAAAATCCTTCCTTGCCGCAAGAGAGATTTCAGCAGCTAGCTTCCTAGCAACCTTTGCTTTCTCTTTAGCGTTAGATATTGATGGATGCATAAAAATCACTCCAAACTTAGGTGGTTTAGACTTCTTCTTTAAGTGCCTAAACAACGCTTTCTCAGCACCAAGAACTTGTATAGTAGAAGACCGCATATTAGATAAGCCATTAAGTGATCCAGCCAAACTAATTAACTTTGCACCAACATAAGTCCCAGCCACAGAATTTAAGTTACTACAACTATTTTTCATCAAAGATTCTAAATAACTAAAATGTTTTTCTCTTAACTTCAAAAGTGATTCAATATCAGAAGAATATTCAAAGCAAGCCTTAATATCAGTTTTAGAAAAATCACCACCCATCTCTTCTTTTTTTCCTTTCTTAACAAGCTCAATCAATCCTAGCGGTTCAGAGATCTTCAAAACAGAAGGAGCATAATAAGAATACCACTCTTTCAAAGCCACAGACAATTTCCTAATTACAACATCAAGCTCATCCAAAGCATGTAAAGTTTGAACAATGATAGTATCAGACTTAACCGAATCAGCAATCTCTTTCTTCGTTAACTTCAAATTCAATTCTCTCAAATTTACCATAGCCAATCTGAGTATAAAAAAGCTTAAAAAGCCTTCGAAACTAAATAAGGTTAATGGAAGAAAAAGTAGTTACAAAAAAAACAATTTCAAAAAGCAGTGCCCATTTTAACGCAGAAGAACTCTATAAGTTCATCGTAGGAGAAATTATCAAAAACGGGCACATTTACGTTGAAAAAGAACAAAACTTCAAACCAGACCAATACGGAGGACAAACAGAATATACACTCCTGGGACTCAACACATTTGACGGGTTTGCAAAATCAAGACTAGAAATCGAAGTAAAGTACAATGATGTTAACAAAACAAAATCCAAAGGCAAGACAGTAGACGAGGGAGATTTAAATATCACAATCAAAGGGATTGTAATCTACGATTATACAGACCAATGGGAAAAATCTGATGCTAAAAGGTTCATGTTCAATCTTTATAAAAAATTCCTTAAAAAGAAAGAACTAAAAGCAAAATACCTAAAACCAACATTCAAAATAGTTGACAAGATACAAAAATCAATTAAAAAACACTTAGAATTATACTAAGAAAACATTTATTAACCAGTCAAGCCAAGTTCTTTACATGTCTGAGAAGGTTGATGTATACAAAGGTGGAAAGATAAAATTCAAGGGGATTCTAGACCTTGGAAGAATGTACAGTAAAATAAAAGAGTGGTTAGAAGACGAAGATTTTTCTGTCAAAGAAGACTTGTACATTGAAAGAATAAGACAAAATGGTAAAGACATTGAGATTATCTGGAACGCAGACCAAGAGAAAAACAAATACATTGGATGGGAAGCAAAAATCACAATTTACATAACAGGAGCAAATGAAACAGAGATAGAACAAGATGGTAAAAGACTAAAAATGTCTCAATGCACAACAGAGGTTAAGTTCGAAGCATGGCAAATCAACAACAAAGATGATGAGTTTGGAGATAAAAGCTTCTTTAAGGTATTCTACGAAAAATTCATTATTGGTGACAAAATAGAAGAAGAAAAGATTAACTTATTCAAGAAAATGCAAGACTTAGTATCAGAATTCAAGACATTCCTAGCTTTATATAAAGCATAAAATATTTAAACAAGGTTCAGGATAGGAGAATCTAGATGAAATATAAATTAAGAAAAAAACCAAAAAACGCTACAATAATCCAAAGTTTCCCAGGGGCAGGATTAGTTAGTACAATTGCAACCAAATATTTGATTGAACATTTAGATGTTGAAAAGATAGGTTCATTCCATTCTCATAAAATCTTACCAATTACAGCAATTCACAATGGAGAAATCATTGATCCAATTAGCATTTACCATAACAAAAAGTACAATTTAGTAATAATTCAATCTTTAGCAGAAGTCACAGGTTTGGAGTGGGACATGGCAGACCAAATTCTTAAGATGGCTAAAGAATTAAAATCAAAAGAAATAATTGTTCTGGAAGGAACTGGTTCACAAAAAGAAAAAATCAACACATTCTACTATTCCAACCAGAAAAAGAAAAAGATTCAAGGTAAAGAAAAAATTAGTGAAGGTGCAATCATGGGAGTTACTGCAGCACTATTCTTAAAAGCAGGAAAATTCCCAGTAACTTGTATATTTGCAGAAACACATTCAAACTTACCAGACTCTCAAGCAGCAGCAAAGATAGTGGAAGTGTTGGACAAGTACAAAAACATGAAAGTTAATATCAAACCGTTGGTTGCTACAGCAAAGAAATTCGAAGCAAACTTAAAACAACACTTAGAAAAGTCAAAAGAGATTCTTGTAAGCAAACAAAGAAACAGCGAAACCAACTATATAGGGTAATTCTCGGAAATACTTCGAAAAAATCTAGTAAACACATTTTAAGTTCAAAGAGTTAATTACTTTATGATAGACTTAGAAACAAGATTAAGTGATGCAAGAAAAACAATCAGAAGAGTAGAAAGAATTTCAGGTTTAATAAGAAACCCACTATTCCATTTAGCTTATCGATACGCACAAAAAGTTAAACCAGAAATTGGGTTAGATAATCTAACCTCAAGATACATTGACGAACTTGAGAGAGTAAATGACGAATGTCAAGTTGGGGTCAACGAAGTTGAAAACACAAGAACAAAAGACGAGATAGACAAAAAAGAGAGGTTCATAAGAGTACTACACAAACTTTATGATAAAAGAGTACCACCAGAACCACAAGTTCAAGCAGAAATAAACACAATTAGCGAATGGAAAGAAGTACCAATTGACTTAAGAGCAAAGTTCTACAAAGAAAAAAGAGAAATCAGAGATGCTAAACATGAAAGAGCACTTTTAACACAAAGAATAAATGCAGAATCACTAGCCCTTGAGCAACTCCAAGAACGTGACACAATTGAATTCACTTACTTAAGAGCAATAAATATCGTAAACCAAGAAGCTTTGATTTTACAAGAACAAGCAAAAGCATTTCAAGAATACTTAAGACTAACAGGTCACGTAGTAGATAATCCAGTACTATATGATAAAGCAACAAGTTTAAGACAACAAACTGAAACAGCCTACAAAATCTGGGAACAAGCACAGGAAGTTATAGAAGACAGTTCAAGAACATCATCAATTGGAGAAACTTTAATCACAAAGGACAACGAATTACTTGCACTACTCAGCACGACTTAAAAACAAAAGACACACACCCAGTTGCAACAGCCCCTTGCTTCACAACATCATACATCAATTGTGTTGGCTTAGAAAACTTTAACTTCATAACCTCCACCATCAAAGATAAAACACTACCACAAGCTAAGTTCTTTTTATTACAAAATTCCCTAATCTTATTTTCATCTAAATTTTTTATGTACTTAATTAAGTACTGGTCCATCCCTTTCACAGTATCCACTGCGCTATAAACACCACCTTGAGAACTTGACAGATCAGTCACACAAATAAACACAGCATCCAAAGAGACAAAATAATCTAATATCTCTTCAGAGAATTCATTAATAACTACTGGAAAAACCTTAAGAGAATCTAAATACCTTTTTGAAACAAATTGTAAAATGCTTAAATCTAATTCTAAATCAGTAATACCAAACTTAAACTTATCCTTAAACAATCTAACTTTATCACCGACCTTCACAACACCAAAACTAGTTTTAATATCATCTACAACAACCGCATTACTATCACCAGGAATCAAAAGAACATATAGTGGAGAAAACTTTGCTTCAGCAACCTCCTTGTAACCCCAAGCCATTACAGGCAAGTTCTTTGTTGGCACAATCACACCAGAAATAATATTCTCTCGAGACTCCACTGGCAAATCCCCGGGACCAAACTCAAAACCCTCTTTGATCCTTTTTTCTATTGCTAAAAAATCCATACTAATCTATTATCAAATAAGTTTATAAGAATTTATTTACCAAAATCTGCCCTATGGTAGTATACATATCCACCAAAACCAAACAAAAGAACAGCAACCAATATCATAATAACCCAAAAGTAAGTTGGCTTAATCTCTTTTCCAGCAACCTCAAAAGGTTCTTCTTCAAAAGCCACAACTTTCTCCTTAATTTTTTCTTCTTTAACTTCTTTTACTAATTGGTTCTGTAAACTTACAGCAAAATATGAGAACTTAGGAACTTCAGCATCAAACAAATAGTTCGGACCATATCTTTTCTTAAATACAGTAGAAAGCTCTTCCCACCCCTCACCATTAAATCTCAAAAGAACAACATCATGACTATCAAAAGAATTATCTTGTAACCAATCCTTATGCACTATAAAAGAAATCCTACCTCTATCAAAATCAATATAATCTAAGTTTAACCAATCTACTTTAAAATACTTGTAAACTTTCTCAGGTGGTTTAGTAACATCAACTTCACTTAACTCATCAACCCTTAACCTTACAATTTCAATTGGCCTCACTAACTTCACTTCAACTTCTTGTATAGCTAGATCTTTCTTTGACAAATCAAAGTTCAAAGTTCTCGCACCAGTTATATCATCCCAAGTTCTATAGTACCCCCCTTCAACATTTAAAGGTTCAAAATCAACTTTAACTTCAACAGAATTAGAGATTTCTTTTCCATTTGACCTACACTTCACAAAAAACTCAGAATCTATACTTGAATCATAAGAGAAAGTGTGGTTATGTTTTGTCCCATTAGTAAACTCAAAAAGTGTAAGGTCATCATAACCTAGATCTACAGTCCAATATTTACACACACTATCATGATTTGTTTGAGCAATCAAATTCACAGTATAATTCTTCCAATTCAAGATTGTCTTAGCTCTAAAATCTTCAAAAGTATAATTCTCTTTCTCCTTAACAATAAGATTAATACTATCCATCCCAATCAATCCAACCTTATCCTTAACAAAAAGATCAAAAGTATAATTTCCTGGTTCAAACTCCAAACTCAAGTTCTGATAACATTCTAAAGAAACATTCTCACCTTTATCAATAGAATAAGAACAAGAATCAATATTGGATTCATTAACAACATAGCTTATGTTCACTAACTTATCTGCTTCAGGTAATAAAACATCAACAATTGGAACAGTAGTATCAACAGTAAATGTTCTATTCACAGTTTCATTCCCTTCACTACAACCCCAAACATACCTTCCATCTCCAACATTAACATTAAACTCAACCACCCCACTTGCACTCTTAGTTTCAATCAAAGAATAAGTCCCATCAAAGTCACCATAAAGTGAAACATCACCTGAACCAGTACACTTCAAAACAATATCAGAACTTCCAAAGTAATGCCCATCAACAGGCGACTCAAAACCCACACCCATAACAAAACTAGAAAACAGAAGAATAAAAATTAGATATTTCATACCCCTTTTCTATCTAAACCTCTTTAAAAGATTTACCCTTTAAACTGTGACCAACACAAATATTCTTTTCCAGCTTTTGATTTTTTTGAGAGTTTAACAGATCTCCCCTTAAGAGTAAAATATGCAAAAGTTCCATCTTCGCCCCTTAAGAAATAACAGCCATCCTTCCAGTTCACTGTCAATGTTTTTAAATACTTAATAAAATCCTTTCTAGTCTCCATCTCAACACCACGAAGTTTCAATGCAGGTTTAAAAGGATAAACTGTTGAATAGTTTGGTCGCACTTGCATAACAGTTAACGCTTTACTTAGAACCATAGAATTTGCAAGGTAAAGAAATATATAAATGTTTTCCTTATTCAGGGGCGAAATCATCCAAAGTTACTTTAAAATCACTATCTTTCTTAACAATTCCTTTCAATTTCAAGTATTCTTTTGAAAGCCTCATAAAGATCAAACCTAAACTTTTCTTACCTTTATTATTACAAGGCACAACAAAATCAACATTTTTAATATCATTATTTGTATCACATAAAGCAATCACTGGAACACCAACTCTGGAAGCATCATTAATCGCATTTCTGTCTGGGAAAGGATCAACAACCAGCACCAACTTCACTTCAGTAAAGTTCTCTAATTGAGTGTTAGTTAAAATTCCAGGTGGATACCTTCCACAAAAAGCACTTATTCCAGTTAACTTAGAAAACAACTTCACAGGAGCCCAACCATTTTCTCTCCTACAAGCAACAATAACAGAATCAGGTTCATACTGTGCTAAAATTTTAGCAGCCATATCTAACCTTTCATTTATCTTTTGCACATCAAGAACAGCAAGACCATCTGGCCTAATCTTAAAAATAAAATCCTTCATTGCTTTGGTTCTAAACTTAGTTCCAATATGAAGTCCAACTTTTAGATAATCTTCAACATTCCCTTCTGCCTGCTCTTGAACCTTTGTTTCCATAAAAATGCTAGAAATCTCTACTATTTAAAGATATTGAAAAAAAGAAAAAAAAGAAAAGAAAAAGCCCTTATAAGTGCTTTTTCAACTGTCTTACTAAGCCTCTTGCTTCATCCTTCAACCCTAATCCTAATCCGATTCCTAAAGCCAAAGCAACTCCTAATCCAAGAGCTCCTAATAACACAAGGAATGAGTTTTGTAAGATTCCAACATCAACTCCGATTTGCCTTAGTCCAATAATTATTATTAAGAAGAAAATAATTATCTTAACGACAGCAGCAATAAACTTCATCCCCTTCATCCTTGTATGCTCTTTGATCTTAGCATCCAAGTAATGTACGAAACCTACACCTGCAAAGAAGATCAGTACTGCGAATAAAAGATTAGGTAACCATCTTACAAATGAATCAAGCAATGTACTCAGAACACCTAAGTTAAGTACAGAAACAGCCTCAGTTAAGAAAACCAAAAATACAAACCATTTGGAAACTTCTCCAACTAAAGCAGGGATATTCGTATGCCCTACACTTCTACTCAACTTAGCTTTTTTCACATGCTTTGCAAGTCCTAATCTTTCCAAACCTAATTTAATCAAGTACCCAATCAGGTAAGCTACACAGTAACCTAAAATAAGTATCAATATAGCAAGAACTATACTTGGAACGATTGCTACTAAACTATACCAAAGTCTATACAACGGATCAAGAATCAAATTCCCAGTTGTTACTAATGCATTCATGCAACCACACCTCCTTTTAAAGTACTATTTGAAAATTCCCTTTAAATATGTTTCGCAAAGCTCTGAGTATTTTAGTACTAGCTTTGCTTTATTTCAGCCATGATCTGTTCCAATTGTTGCAATAAAACTTCACTATCAGAACCATCATGTTTAAGAATGAAAATTCCAAGCCCACAACACAATTGCACAGAATCTTTATTTTCATATTTCATTATCGGAGTTATCCTCAATCCTTTCAAAGTTTCCACTTCTTTCTTTAATTTTTCAACTGACTTAATCCCAAGCAAATAAGAATTATTCAAATCACCATTCAGAGAATTATTTTCAACCAAACAAGTATGTTTCACAGCATCAACAAACTTTGCAGTTAATTTTTTACTCTTAAAGGGACTTTCAATATAAGAAATATTATATGCATCAACAAGTCCAACTAAATAAGAAAACATTTCCTCACCAGTTAACTTCCCAGAAAACAATTCTAAACTTTTATCCACATTAATTCCAATTTTAATATCAAAGTCAATAAATTTTTTCAAATTATTAATCTCAGTTTGTATTTTCTCCAAGATTTCTTTTTCAGAATTTACTTTAAAACCTTTCATAGCTTTAACGATTTTTCGATTAGCCCAAAGTGACTTAAGTATTGACTTAGAATCCAAAGAGAACACAAGGTACTCACAAAAACCTTTCTCTGGCTTATATACTACAGTCAGTGGCCGAGGTATTGATTTATTTTCAGGGTTTAATTCTTTCCAATGAACCATAAAAATATAGAAAAATCTAAACTTTATAAAACTAATTATCCTCAAACGTCTCTTTCAGCGCCACCAGTATTCACACTTTGTCCAATCGCTGTTGCTACAGGCCTATAAGAGCCTTCACTATCAGCCCTAACTCCCTTGGATCTACCAACGTTTCTAACTAGGGAAACAATAGCATGACTCCCAGGATCTAATGGATTTGTACCATCATAATAAATTTCTTTTCCATCTTTATAACCGTCTCCATCAGTGTCATCATTATTTGGATCAGTATAATAAGCAGTTATTTCCATCCCATCTTCTAACATATCTTTATCAGTATCTGAACTCATAGGATTTAAACCATAACAATACTCTTCCATATTATTCAGACCATCACCAATTTCTTTTCCCGCCCTACCAGCAGAGTTTGCAGCATCTTTATCATTATAAGGTCTAGCAGATAATCCTGGTTCAGCCCAAACTGTTGAAAACATTTTTCTTTCCCACTCATCATCCAATCCATCCCCATCTTCATCCACAGGAGTTGAGAAACTATCTAATGGATCTGTCTCTGAAGTTCTTTCACACCCATCAAAGAAACCATCACCATCAGTATCAGCATTAAGTGGATCAGTTAAGAAATCAGTTAACTCTTCTAAATCATACAATCCATCACCATCAGTATCAGAAAGTTCTTTATCCAAACCTAACTTTTCTTCTTCAACATCACTTAACCCATCATGATCAGTATCCTTAAACTCTGGTAATAACTTATCACCACCTTCACAATCATTATCAATTCTATCTTCAGGAATATCAACCATTGCAGGATGAACTAATTCATTTGTATCATCACAATCTTCCCCTTTACAATCCACACCAACACCATAACCATCTCCATCTTCATCAACACAATCAATTACAACTTCTTCAGGAACAGGAACTTCAACATTAGGATTAACTGCAACACAAGCTGTAATAAAAACTACCAAGAATACTAAACAAATCATCAACCTCTTTTGCATAAAGTAAAAATGAAAAAATACCTATTTAAAACTTTCCCTTTAGTTCTTTACTTTCGCTTTCTCAGGCATTGGTCTTCTTACACCCATCAACAAAAGTCCTTTCTTAAATTCCAACTTAGCAATTTCAACAGGATTATAGTTTATACTTTCAAGATCTTTCTCTGACATCTTACAGAGTAAGGGTGCACCCTTAGATATTTGTAGGGCCCTAGCACCAATCAACCTAGCCTTTTCATACTTAGTCAATTTCTTCATTTCAATACCTTCCGATACTTTAGAGTAACTTTCTTTGCAAGATCAATCATTTTACTTAAATCATCTTCTGTCAAAGTTTCATCCCCACCTTTTTGGAAAGCACAAAGATCTCCTTTCTTTGTAAACGCTGCTGTTAATCTTGCATCAGTAAACTTGTCCTCATTCCTACAAGGATCAACAAAGATTGTATCTTTTATTTTCCTTACTGTACAGGAGATTGGAGTTTCTTCTAAAGGCAAAGATTTTTTAGTTCTTTTCTTATAGTCAATTACTCCCTCTTTCAAAGTTGGGAACTTAGCATCTTTCAATGCAGCAACAGCAGCTAAAGCAGCAGCATCAAAAAGGTTTCCAGCATCATTGATTGGATAAATATCAATAAACACCATCCAAACCCTTTCACCTTTCTCAATACAAAGCTTCTTGAAATTCACCATTTTACTTTCTCTAATTGCTCTATCAACAACCCTAGAGATTTCAATAGAACCTATACTTGGTGGTCCTGGTTCGTAATCAGGTGAAGACAAAGGTAAAAGCTCAGCATTAACCATTATTGAACCTTCATCTGGATTATCTGGGTAAGGTGTTCCAAGATCTAACTTTACACCAGCAACAACTTCTGTTTCACCAATCTTCACCCTTGCTGAACCTTCTGCAGACTTTGCAGAAATCCCATATTCAACAGAAACATCTCTAATTTCATCAAACTTTCTTCCGTCTTCTCTTGTTTTATTATCAAATAACTTAATTGTATGTTGTTTAACTATGTTCATTTTTTTCCTCCTACAACAAAGTAATCTTTCAAAGCCTTAACTAAAACTTTCTTAACTTCTTCACAAGCTTTTCTAGCATTCTTTACACACTTTTTAAATTCTGCAGGAGTAATTATTCCATCCATTTGCAACAGACTAACTTCTCCAGTCCTTGTTGACATAGCAATTGGAATATCAACACCAATCTCATGAGAATCTTCCTCATAATCTAGATCCACAACTAACTTATCTTCGATCTTTCCAACAGCGATTGATACCGGAATATCTGTCATAGGTATCCCAGCATGAGCCAGTGCTAAAGCTGCTGCATTAATACCAGCACACCTTGTTCCAGCATCAGTTTGTACCATTTCAATAAATACATCTACAACTGACCCACCGTACTTACTTAAGTCAACAAAAGGAAGTAACGCTTTCTCAGCAACTAACCCTATTTCTTTACTCCTTCTAGACGGCCCAGGCCTAACCCTATTTCCACTTCCAGAAAAAGCAACCATGTTATAATAACATCTAAGCTTTCCTTTACCAGCATCACGTAAAAACTGTGGATGCAATTCTTTTGGTCCATACACACTTGCAACTGCAATTGTATTTCCCATTTTAAACATTGCAGACCCATCTGCGTTTTTGACAACCCCAACCTTTGCACTACAAGGCCTTAACTCATCAAACTTTCTTCCAGAAAATCTTTTTGTATAACTCATTTTTTCTTCTCCAATAATCCTTTAACTTTATCAGTCAATCCAGCAACATGACTTTCCTTCTCAATTAGTCTAATTGCCTTAACAGCTAATTGTTCTTTTTTTGGATCATCCCCAACTAACCAAACAATTCCGTTTTGACCAACAGAAACCTTACATCCAGTCATTTCCTTAATCATTGAAATCATGCTTCCTTGTTTTCCAATCATTCTTGGAACTTTAGCAGGAATTACTTTCAATAATCTACCAGGACCTAACCTTCTCAACCCAGGACCTTTCATACTAAGATCAATAATATTAAATCCATGTGCATTTGTCACTTGACACATCACATAATCACCGTAAGCATAGTATCTGCTCAGGTCTCTTCCTTTCTCAACAAACTCTGAAACCCCATCTCTTACCATTAAGCTTGCGCTAAAAGGACAACCAATATCAACTCTCCATCCCCCAACACCAACATTAACAATTTGTCCAATAACCAAATCATTTCTTCTTGGCAAGTATCTACCGGTTAGAGGGATTAATTTTAACACTCTCCCTGAAACATTCACTAGCCCTAACCTTCTAGAGACTAACTTATCACCTTCTCTAAAAACATCACCACTAGGAACAAAATCCATTCCTTCAGCCAGTACTTCTCCTGGCACTACAACATTTTTATCTTTTACTAATATTCCCATTTTATTACCTCGCATTTAGTATTTTCAAATCAAGATCACCACGAGTTAGATTATTTAATTCCTTTTCAAACTCTTCTTGTATTCCTGCTGGTATTTCTACTACAGCACAAAGTGATCCATCGTTTAACCATTCCTCTTTCAAAACTTTTCCAAACTTTCTTAGAGTAGGCATTGCTCTTCCACCATACTGTGGCCCAAGAACAACTTGCACTTCTCTAATTTCATATTTTAACGGCAAAACACTAAGTATCTTTGCAACAATCTCTTTTACTTGTTGTTCTGCAGGTTTGAAATCGTCAATATGAACTTTAACTTCATTTATTGCATTCTCAATCCTTTGCGGCGGATGCGGTGCACCAGTCTTAGGATCAATCGCATTTCTATGAATTAAATGAATGATTTGTTTTCTCTTTTTGTCTCTTAATTTTTTTCTATATTCAGCAGTTAACTGTATCTCACCTTCTTTAAGGATTTTTTTAACAACTTCCTTTTTATCAGTAGTTCCAAAAGCAGACTCCATTGCAGCATCAGACGCATTCATTCCTTTCTTTACATCTTCAAAAACATCAAAAGAAACAACTACACTATCCAAGTCAACTTCTTTTCCCGCCTTGTAAGCCAAAGCCAAATCACAATCAACAAGAATTTCAAAATCCCTTCCTTGTTTCTTCAACCTAGCAATAACTGCTTCATTAACATTTACCATTTACTTCGCTACCTTCCTAAAATAATCTGCAGTTATTTTTCTAAATTTCTGATCATCTGCACTAATATAAGCACCATCTAATCTTGAAATAGAAAACTCTTTTCCAAACACTTTCTTCATTGCTACCACACCTAACTTAATAGCTTGCTCCATTGACATACCTTCTTTGTATTCAACTTCTAAAATTTCCTTTAGTTGTACTTCAGCTTCACCAATTGCAGTTGCTTTGTATTGGAAATAAATTCCAGTAACATCAGTCACAAACAATTGCGGCCCTTTTTCATCTACACCACCAAACAATATTGATACCCCAAATGGCCTTGCTCCACCATACTGAGTAAAAGCTTGTTTCATGTTTGCAATTTCTTTAACTAAAGTCAAAACATCCATTGGCCCATCATAAGTCAACTTATGTTGCTGTGACATTAACTGTGCTTTTTCAGCAAGAACTCTACCATCCATTAAGAATCCAGAAGTGCTAGCACCTACATGATCATCAATCTGAACAACTTTCTCAATTGATTGTCCAATCATTAACTTATCTAAGACTCTTTTATCAGCTAAAAGAACCACTCCGTCTTTACACACAAAACCCATTGAAGTCGGACTTTGCTTTACTGTCTTTTTAGCATATTCTACTTGTAATAATCGACCGTCAGGACTAAACATTGTACTTGATCGATCATAACCCATCATTTGATGATTATTTGTTGGTTGCATTTTTTTATATTACCCCTCTAACTTTTTTTAATGTCCCTGATACAATCAGTGACCTAATCATTAACTTATCCATTAAAACAAAACAAGCTTTTAATTGATCTACAAACTTATTATTTACTCTTAAAATACCTTTATTATTCTTCCAATCATTCAAAAATATTAAGCCCATCTTCTCTAATCCAATTTGTCCAACAAAGTCTTTTAAAGATTTAGTTATTTCAGACTTAACTTTCTCAAATTTTATAGGATCCTTAGATCTAACTTCAAAAAGAATATATCTCTTCTTCTCCTTCAATGAAGGTAACAACGGTTTTTGTTTCAATTTCAATCCTCACAACAAACAATACTTTGTCTCTTCTCAATCAAGGATATAGAGACCTGGAAGAATATATAAGGTTTTCTCTTACTAAGCCCTAAAAAAACACAGAAATAACCTCATTCCTGCCTACATTGCCAATGCAGACCCACAGGAACCCCAAAAGGCTCATGATTAGGTCCCACCAAATAAGTCAGCCTAAATATACTTTCCATATTACCAAAAATTTCCCTTTCAAGAATATACCTTCCGTCTCCCTCCATCCTATAAACATTCAACAGACATGGGTCATCTCTATCTGGAGCAATCACTACTGCGCTAGTAGCAATCATATTTCCCCTTTCATCCTGGAAAATAAAGCCCTTGTTACCCCAACCTTCAACATTCTCACCAGTAGCTACAAGCTTCAAACCTTTAGCCCCTACAACATCAGGTGCATTTCTTTGTAAACTTCTCTCACTATCAAACAGATTCACAGTTGTTCCCTCTACCCTATAATCAAAATATCTTCCAACACTAAACCTATCAAAAACCATACAAACATAATCAAAAGGCAGACAGATAGATTCCCTCTCATAAAGCGGATGACTATAGAATGGACTCTCATCCTCCACTGGGTTATCCAAAACCAAGTCCCACTTTATACCAATAGTTGGGGTCGGGCCATCAAGCCCATCTAAATCCCACACCCAAGCAGGACCATCCTCAAATTCACCAATAAAAGCATCACCATCAGAATAAACCCTCCTTGCTTCAGGGCCTATATATAATGTCGCCATTCCTAACCCTACATCTTCAGGCACAATCTCTATCCTATTAACAACTTCCTCATCACCCTCATTTATTCTTTCCCTTACACCATCAACAGAAACAAAAACACGATTGCCATCAGTAGCAACCAAACAAACTTCCTTCCCATCAACAACAACACAATCTCCTTGACCCATATAAAATTTCTGACCAATATAAACCATCATCTGATCCCCACTCACAGCATAAATGTCCATTAACTTACCCAGAAATTCAATCTCAATCCGGTTATCATCTGACGCATCAGTGAAATAATTCCCATCTTGCAACACATCTTCAAATACATAATAATAACCAAATGAACTCCTCTCCATAGGCACAAAGACCCTTTCAAACCAATCTTCATCAAAATCATAAGTCAAGCCAGTCTCAAAACTCAAAGGTGCTAAATTAGAAAACCTAATCTCATCTTTAATATCATAATCCTCGGAATCCCCACCAACATTAATCTCAATTGTAGTATCTTGCATCCCTTCTAAATCATCAGAATCAATAGCCATCCCAAATCCATCATTAAGATCAGAAAATGGTTTTCCAATCCACAATGTTTTTCGAACAGAATCTCTCTGGGTTTCAAATAAAATTCTCCCGCCTCCACCAAAAGGACCTGCAAACTCAGGGACACTAATCTCAAAAAGGTCATTAGATGCCCGAGCCAAAGGATTAAAAACTATCCATCCATCTCCAGTCCTAGCATCACTATCAAAAGAGCTAATATCATTCTCACCATAAAATAAATCACCTTCAACAGATGGGCCTTCAGAATGCCCAAGATACTCAATATCCAAATCTCCTGCTCGAGAGTCTGTCTCAAAATAAAAAGATAAATCCTCTGCCACAGGAGTTACCCCTTCAAATACTAAATAACCAGCACCCACACCTTCAATCGCTGGAGAAACACCACCCAAATCTTCCCCACAAGCAACTACTCCATCTTCATCAACACAATCTAATCCACAGGAACGATCTAAAACCCATTTAGTTCTTCCATCAGCACACCTTTGCTCTTTTAATATTTGCTTATCAAACATTTCATTTCCTGAATTACATCTTTTACTTCCTGTTTCAGTGGGATTATCACAAACTAAGGCTATACAACTCGCAATTGTCTTACCTTCCTTCGTCCTTTGTTGACAACCTCCAGCACAACGCTCTTTAGTTTTCCAAGCTTTATTTGCACAAACTTGCAAATTACTTCCAGAACATCTCATTTCACCATTACTACAGCCAGAATTCACAAAACTAAACCTACTTCCTCCAATCCTATCAACTTTAAAAAAATTACCAGTAATGGAATCACCAAAAATAACTAAAAATAAAAAAAGAGCAACAATAATAACAACCACAACCTTCAAAGAAAAAAAGAACTTTCCTTCTTCTTAGAACTCTTCCTCTTTCTTACCATAATCAAATATTACAAAGAGAGTTATTTAAATGTTACGATAAAAACAACACATAAACTTTGAAACTAAAACTTAATCTTAACGTCTTTTTTATCAGCCTCAGACACTTCAAACATCTTTTTAGGGGTAGTTAAGCCCATTCTCTTTGCAATAATAGTGTCAGGGAAAGACTCGATCCGAATATTGAAATTATTCACAGAATCATTATAAAACTCTCTTCTATCAGCCAACTCATTCTCAATCCCAGAGATTCTCTCTTGTAAGTGCATAAAATTCTCATTTGCCCTTAATTTAGGATAATTCTCAGAAACTGCAAAAATTGACTTCAGAGCTTCAGAAATCTGATTTGAAGTCTCAGCCTTTTTAGATATTGTTTTCGCCCTCATAAAAGCAGTTCTAGCTTTAGTCAGTTCAGTCAACAAGCCTTTCTCATGTTTCATATAACCTTTTACAGAAGCAATTAATTTAGGTAACTCATCTGTCCTTTGTTTTAATAATACGTTTATGTTAGCCCAGGATTTCTTAATATTGTTCCTTAATTGAACCAACCCATTATAAATTGAAACAATATAAGCAATTAATCCTATAACAATAAAAACAATTATCAATCCAATAATCGTAGCTAAAATCATAAACTCTTACTACCACAACAAATATTTAAATCATACGGTAAAATAAAGAATCAATAAAGCCAAACAAATCACAGTTAATACAGGCCCACCATAAATCATCCACATAGCTTTCTTATTCAAACCCTTAAGAACACCCTCTTCATGCTTATCAGAAATATAAAAGACTTCAGCAAATTTACTCTTCTGAATCATAAGATTCTCATGTCCAATTTTAGAAAAGGATTTATTAGGATTCTTCCCAGCATAACCTAAAACATAAATTTTATCATTTGGCTCTAAATAATATTCTCTAAACCTATAAGTTTGTTTTAAAAAACCAGTCATTTTCAATTTATGTGATTCCCCAAAGTCCAAAACTTTTTTAGGATACTTCTTACCCAAGAGCCCCCTTGAAGTAAAACTAAAATCTTCAGGTATGTCCAAATGAGCCCCAGCAGGATCAACTAACAAAGAACCAGTATTATCTTTAACAAAGAATTTTTCACCAGTCTCTTCTTTTATTACTGTCCGCCAATGTGAATGTTTTCCAGACCTAACTAACTTTTCCACATGCATCTTATAGTAAACACATTTCTTTTTCGATAAGGGGGAGGTTAATACTTTTTTTCTTTTAGCAACCTTACCTGCAACTTCCACCAACCCAACAGCAACAGACCGAACTTTTGAAGTGGGAATATTCTCTATCAACCTTTTCAATTTTAATTTCTTAAAACCTTGAAAAAACAAAATAACACCTACAACAAAACCAATCACTAATGCAGGAACAGGATTATCAGCCATAAACTAATTCAATAAAGAAAATATTTAAGATTAACTTTTATCAAAAGGTTTTTCATCAACATCATCAAATGGTCCTTTTCTTGCCAACTTATTTTTCACCCAATGATATTTATCTTCAACAAAGAGCTTAGCTTGCATCCTCATTCCAACATCATCACTTTCCCAATCATGATGGAAAATTCTTGCAAACCCAAATATCAAAACTCCAAGACCTAATACACCTAAGACAATATAACCTAAAACCTTCGCACCACCTTTAATTTTCTCAGTAAATTCCGAAGTAACTAAACCAGTAATCAAGTTTCCTTCACTTGCAACATCTGAATCTTCAGTATCTTCATCTTTAGTTTCAGGGCTAGGTGCAGCGATTATGTGTCTCGGAAGC
>CAZGBX010000012.1:5938-22581 GCA_964524105.1 Candidatus Woesearchaeota archaeon | reverse complement strand
TTATTTTAATCTTATTACCTAATTTACTTAGGCAAGTTATTTACAAAACAACACATTACTTCACTGGCTCAACAGACTTTATAATTTCTTTTGAAACAGTAAAACTTTACTCCACTCCATTTTGGTATATCGCATTCATTCAAGAAATAATAATTGGGATTGTATTTGCAATCTTATGGTTCCATGTTAAACCTTTAAAGTTCTTAAGTTACGGTTGGGTTTCTGACGCTTTCTTAGATGCAGTAGTAGTTTTATTCTGGGTAATTGTAGGGTCAACACCTTTCCAACTACTTGGTTTAGGAATAAACTCAGATTTCATAATAAGAGAATTTATCTTACCTTACATCATCTTTGGTTTACTATTATGGAAGTCAAAAGTGGACATAAGGAAACTAGTATATGGGTACTTAATCTTTGGAATGCTAATACTTAGTTTAATCATCAAGTTTGCAGGAGCAAACCTTATTAATGTCATATAATTATACTAACCTATGACTTTGTTAACTGAAGAACAGATTAATGAATTAAAGAAAGAGCTTGAACAAACACCACCTGAACAACAACAAGAAAAAGCAAAAGAAATTTTATCCAGATTAACTCCAGAGCAAGTCACACAATTAAGGGGTGGAGAAGGTACGGCACAATGTCCTTATTGTTTAATAGGTGAAGGGAAATTACAATCTGCAGTTGTTTACGAAGATGAAAAGTTCAAAGCAGTACTGGAGATAAACCCAGCAAACAAAGGTCACGTTGTATTATTCCCTAAAGAACACATTGCAAAAACATCACAACTAAGTCGCTTAGATCATGAAGAATTATTTGCAATTGTTCAAAAGTTGGACTTAGCTTTACATAAAGTATTCGAATCAACCAACATTTACATTTCAAACGGATTACTTGCTGGTCAAAAATTCGATCACGCAGTAGTACATATTATTCCACGGGAAAAAGAGGATGGCGTAACATTCATGTGGGAACCTAAAAAAGTTGAACAGAAAGAACTTGAAGATTTTATGAAAACTATCAGAGAAAACATGCCAAAGGAGGAAGAAGTAAAAGAAGAACAAATTGATGCAGACGAAATTTTACAAAGGATGCCAGATCCGGAGACAAGAATACCATGATTTTTATAGTGTTAAAAATTTTTGAGTTCCTCCTTAGCTTACTACTCATAAATTATGCAACAGACTTTTAATATTTTGAGTTGCCACTTTGGACATTGCTAATACTTGTAGTTTACACAGCGTTTGTAATATCTAAGGTTAAAATTCATTTTACTTTTTTAGACGCGTTACAAATTCCAGTAATGCTTTTGGTAGCAGCATATATTGCAGGGATCGACTTAAACTACTACTTCTATGGTTATGGGAACATTCCACTTTATGTTGGAATAATTGGTGCCATTTCAATTGTTCCAGGCATCCATGCAAGTTTGAATTATCTAAAGAAGGTATAATAGTAGATTACCCCAAACCACAGTAACTACAAAACCAATTAGGAAAGCTGGTACAAAAGGAATACCTTCTTTCACTATCACGCTTAATTTTTTCTTTTTCAAGATTTCGATTTGTTCTTTATCTAGTCCTGTATTCTTTTTTGGAACTATGACTTTCTTTCCTACCTTTACATCATCAGCTAACCAATCACCTTCTGTCAACTGACTTGGCTTAAGTTTAGCAAACATGCAAGACCTATCAACAAAATAAATGAACAATAATATTATTGACAAGGCAGGTAAGGCCCACGCAAAAATTATCAATTCACTGATTAAGAAACTTGGAAGTGAACTAAGAACAACTAATACTAGAAATAGTGGAACAATTACCTTCCAGTTCTGTCCTTTTAACTCATTAACAAATTCTTTCTTCTTTTTTATTGCTAAGTAAATACTCCACAGCAAACCTAATGCTGCACCAACAATAGCCAAGTTAATTATAAATTCCAATAAAAACGGAAACATCAATTTCGCATTAAGGATATTATGATAATCTCCAAACATAGCACCCATTCCCATTAACAACTTTCCGTCTCCTCCACCCCATTGTTTTGTATAATACATTGCGTTAGATAATGCAAAGAAAACTCCAAATCCAATTAATCCCCACATAATAAAACCATAATCCCACTTCATCAAACTGTAGATTAATCTCCCACCTAATCCAATTGCAATCAAACTAAAGTTCAACCAGTTTGGTATCTCTCTCGTCTTCAAATCACAAATAGTCGCAAAGATTAACCAAATCAAAGCAATAATGACAAATGTAAGATACAACATAAGTTTACTGTAACAACTAACCTTATAAATTTTTAGTTCCGGCAATACACTATGGCGCAAAGAGTACCTTCACATAGAGTAAGACTAACTTATGGTGTAGAATCAATGGGGCCTGCGGACTTTTACGCACTTGTAAGAGAAAAACTGGGAAGCGCAGGACTTTATGACCCTACTGAAAAATTTGCTACTTCCCCTGGAGAGTTTTGGATAGACGTTGATGGACAAAATAATTCACAAATGGTGCAGATAGCACTTCACTCGATTAGGGAAGTTGATGTAACCTCTAGGATTTCTCCGCTTACAGGCGAAGAAAGAAGAATCTACACAGATGAATAATAAACATTATTAAGTCTTCCTTCTTCCCCTTATGATATGATTTCAATTATTGGCGCAGGACCCGCAGGAAGTTACTTAGCATCATTACTTGCAAAGAAACATAACGTGGAAATTTTCGAAGAACATAAAGAAGTTGGTAAACCATTTCAATGTACCGGGATCGTAACATCATCTATTCAAGATTATATTAAACTACCAAAGAAACTAGTCTTAACAAAAATAAAAAACATTGATGTTTACCCTCCTGACAAAACTAAACTCAGTTTCAAACTCAAAAATCCAGATTTAATAATTGATAGAATTGGTTTTGATAAATTCTTAGCAAACAAAGCAGTAAAGTCTGGAGCAAAACTAAACTTAAATCATAAGTACATAAAAAACAACACAAAAGAGATAGAACTAAAATCAAAAAAGAAAAAGTTCACCCACTTAATTGGTGCCGATGGGCCCTTCTCTCAAGTTGCAAAAAATAATAACTTATACAAAGAAAGAGAATTCATGACCGGTTATCAAGCAAGAATAAATCACAAACAAGATCCAGAAACAGTTGAAGTCTGGTTGGGCATTGGTTCTTTCGCTTGGATAGTTCCAGAAAATAATAAAATAGTAAGAATTGGTTTAGTTACTAAAGAAGACCCAAAACCATTATTCAACAAACTCTTAAAACTAAAAAATATAAAATCACCTAAGATCCATAACTACCAAAGCGGTTTAATCCCAATATACAACCCAAAACAACAAGTAAAGAAAGATAATATTTACCTAGTGGGTGACTCAGCCACCCAAGTTAAAGCATCAACATTAGGTGGAATAATCCCTGGATTAAGGGCAGCACATAAAATTAAACAATCAATTGAAAATAACAAACCTTACACAAATAAAGACAAAGAACTATACACCCACCTCAAAATAAGTCAGATCATGGGCAAGTTCAAAGAAAATAATTACAACACTTTACTCAAAGACTTATCAAAATCTAAACACCTAATTGAATCCATAGACAGGGATAACATCTCAAAGATAGTTCCAAAACTACTGTTAACCAACCCCAAACTAATCAAATATAGCTTAAAACTCATTTAGAACCATAGTAACCTTTATATATCAATCAACCACTATTTCTTAAATAATGTTTAAAAAAGGAGAGTATGAAGGCAGAGCCATGGCAGTGATCTTGATATCGCTAGCTGCATTTATCATTCTTTATGTGCTATTATTACCACCTGATGCAAGAGATGACTTATTAGGAACTAATAGTACTTACCAATATGACCGTGATGGAGCAAGGATTGATGGGGAATTTAGAGAATTATTAGCAGCATCACCAGGACTAGTCACTCCAGAAAAAGAGTTTGGTACTTCACATAACATTGGGTCGATAAACCTTTTTCTAAAGACCGAACCTGAGATAATTAAACTCGCTAACTCTTTATCTATTTCAAAATCATTGATTTCTAGTGCATCACCAAAACTTAACTTTGACTTAGAATCTTCTACTGACTTAGACAAAGTAAACTTATTCTTTACCATCGCTAACGAACCTGAAGGAATCCTTAAAATAAAAATCAACGGAAGAGAATTCTATTCAGAAGAAGCTTCAAGAGGAGTAAGGATCATTCCTGTACCTATCACATACTTACAAGAGAGAAACACAATTGAAATGTCAGTTTCTCATCCTGGAATTGCATTCTGGAAAAAGAATGATTATCAACTTCAAGAAATTGGAGTTAAAGAAGAATTTGAAAGGATTAATACAAAAGAAGAAAGAAGGTTCACTATTTCACAAAGAGAGAAGAAGTTACTTGATGAAGCAAAATTAACTTTCTACCAATTCTGTAATTCACCTTTAGTATCTGATTCTGCTGAACTAAGAGTATTAATGAACGATAAAGAAATATTCAGAGGACAAATAAGGTGTATGAGCACAAGACACACAGTTTCAATACCAACTGAACTTTTAACTGCAGGAAACAATAACTTGATATTCACTTTAGACGAAGGAGACTTTTCATTTAACGAGATTGATGTTGAAACAAAATCAGAAGGGGATGACTTCTTAACTTACATCTTCCAAGTATCACATTCAGAATATAACAGGATCCGGGATGGTAGTGATGATGTTATTTTAGAACTATTATTAGATTCATCTACTAAAAACAAGAACGCAGTTATCAGAGTAAACTCTGGTGACATTTTCATGAGAACAACATCAGAGAATTATGAAGCAGACATTACAGCGTTTGTAGATCAGGGTTCTAACTTTATTAGGATTCAACCAACAACATCATTCAAGATTAACGGTTTGAAAGTCCTTATTCAATAAAGAGAGGTATAAGAAATGGCAGCAGCCAAAGGTGGTTTATTTCCAACATTTAGAAAAGCAGTTAGTAAAAAAGAAGGCCCTGGAATAATTGGAAGAACCGCTGGAGCAGATGTTACACCAACTTTAAAGAAGGCAGGTGGTTGGTTTGCTGGTTTAGGTCAAGGTAGAATTGTTCCTGACTGGATGAAAAAACTTTTCCGTTCCATTATTGGTTTAACACTTTCTTTAGCAGTTTTAATTCTTCTAGTTGTTGGCGGTTATGTTGGTTACGTCTGGTTCACTTCAGGTGCAGTTGGAACAGTAGCAGATCACGCTCAAGTTGCAGGAAAAGAAAAAGCACTCCCTTTCTTAGAAAGAGTAGGGTTAGACAAAATCTTTGATCCAACAAAAGCAGTAGAGTCATCATCATTCAGTTCACAAGTTGAAAGTAATGCATACAACGAAGATTTAGGATTAAGAATTTCTAACTTAGAACCTTTTGGAAGAGTATTTTCTGGAGAACCAATAGAACTCATAGGTACAATAGAAATAGAATCATTCCCTGAAGAGATGCAAGTTGAAGTTAACTGTGAGTTAGAAGATTATCCTGGAGTAATACCTGCTGAACTTTTAACACCAACCGCAACACTAAACACCGCAACAATTTACAAAGGTCAAAGAGAAGTTATTCAAGCCACATGTTTCTTTGAAGATGGAATAAAAGTTGAAGATCCAAACGAAGTATTCGAATCAAAAATCGCAAAGATGTCAGTTTCATATGATTTCGAAACAAAAGCAACTCACAAACTTTACACTTTATCAAGAGAAGCAAGACAAAGGTTCATGAAAAGGGGAGTTGACTCAACAGGAATATTTGATGAATCTGGAATTATCGAACCATTATTAGGTTATGATGGTAGAATGAGAACAATTTATTCAAGTGGACCAATGGCATTGGGGATAACAACAGAACAATCCCAACCATTCTCAGAAGGCACCCCATACATTCTAAAAGTTGGGTTAACAAGTAACTTAGACTGGTTAGGTGAACTAGAAGACCTTAATGCTTTAGAATTACAATTACCTTACTATGTTTCATTAGAGGGAGACTCAGAGTTTGGAACCAGTTCATTAACATCTCAATGTGCATTTGAAAACACAGGTGAAATAATCACT
The DNA here is from genome assembly GCA_964524105.1 of Candidatus Woesearchaeota archaeon. GTDB lineage: Archaea > Nanobdellota > Nanobdellia > SCGC-AAA011-G17 > GW2011-AR18 > JAGVXZ01. The sequence continues at coordinate 16,492 of CAZGBX010000012.1, read as the reverse complement.
GATGTTAATTCTCAAGGGGAGGAGTATAATTACAAAATTTACAGATTAAAAGATGTAGCATTAGAGAACATAAACACCGAATGTAGTAGGGAAGCATTACTTGGCACACAAATAACAATCGAACAATGTAGGAACATCTTCAAAGACAGGCCTTTCAGGTGTAAGTTCAAAGTAGGAGAAGGTCATGCTTCACCAGTAATGCAATGGGATGAAATTCGAGCAGTTGCAAGATACAACTTCAAAACAGAAAAAAATAGTGTTGTTAGTATAGTAAACATGTATGGTGAAGTTCCAGAACAAGGTTTCGCAAACAGTTAAATATATAAAAGAAATAAAGAGGGTTATTATAATGAAAAAGGTGATTTTAATTTTGGTTATTCTATCGGTTTTAACAGCTTGTATTGTAGATGATGCCCAGAGTTTAGTTAGGGGGCCGTTATTTGGAGAGGGTTCTACTGTATTAGGAGAGGGAGTTAAGCTTGAAGTTATTAATTATCCTAGTGCATTAAAAAAAGGTCAACCATTTTCAATTGAAGTGGAATTGACAAACAACTTACTTTCAGAAGTTCAAGGCCAATTATGTTTATTTGATTCTCCTGCATCTCAAGGTGTCATCCCTGGTCACGGTGAATGTATTGACGTTCAGTTAGGTGCAGCAGAAAAAACAGAAGATAGAGTTCTTCCATTCCAAGAAAGAATAAACTTTCCTAATGCTGGTGGAAATTATGCATACACTGAAGTTGACCAAGACTTTAAATTAAGATCAACATTTACTGTTACTTATCGTTATGTTGTTGACACAAAGCACGGTGCAACAATTTGTTTAAGCAAAGTCCGACCAGACCTAGCAGATATTAACTGTCCTAATCAAGAATCTATTGCACTTCAACAACCAAGTACACCATTACAAATTGTTAATGTTAAGAAAGACTTAATCCAAGGTCAAGAAGGCCAAGGGACATTAAACATGCAATTCACAATCAGACAAGACCAAGAAGGTCACCTATTTGAAGAAAACTTAATGCACGAGACAGGAATCTCACCTAGAGAACTTGTTCATATTCAAGAAATCTCTTTTGGTGGTAATAGATTCAAATGTTCACCAATTGAAGATGATGGGATGGTAGAATTAAGAGAAAACGAAAGAGTTATTAACTGTTACACAAAGGTTAATATCGATCAAGACGTGATTCAAGAACTGTTCGTAGTTCACTTGAGATACGGTTTTGCTCAACAAACACACTTGCCACCTGTAGAAGTGGAGGCATTAGGCAAGGCCGCTTATGTATAAAAAAATGAGGAAAGTACAAATCTTAATGTTATTATTGGTAGCTGTTTTATTAATCTCAGCTGCATCTTGTGATAAAAAAGATAGTTCTGTTGGTCTTCAAGATTATGGTTTTTTAGGTGGTACAGACGGAATTTCTATTTCATTTGTTGAAGGTAACCCACCTGATAGAATATTTGATCATGACCCTTTCTTAGTATCAGTTGAGTTAGAAAACTTAGGTGAGACAGAAGTAAAAGAGGGACAAGTTATTTCAACCTTGGAAGGTATTTCTTATAGGTCATATGCTATTACTCAACCAACATTAACTAATGAAATTCCTATTGAAAGAGTAAGATTTGATAGACAAACAGGTAATCAAATAGTTGGTGGAGTTGAACAAATCAATTATGAAGCAGAGTTTATTGATGATTTAGATTTCGAAGCAACTCACACAATGAGCGTTAATGTTTGTTACTTATACCAAACTCGAGCAGTTTCATCTTTATGTCTGGTTCATAATCCTACTCAAAGACCTGGTGAGAATGATGTTTGTATGGTGAGTGAAGCTAAAGGCGTTGGTAATTCTGGTGCACCAGTTCAAGTTACTCAATTATCAGAAAGAGCATCAGGAAAAACAGAAGTAAGTTTCAACTTCCAGATCGAGAACAATGGAATGGGTAAAGTATATCATCCTTCATTCGCAGAAAAAGTAGATCCTAAATGTTCTGATGCTGGTAACGAACAATATTTAGATAGAGTTCAAGTTACAGTAATGCCACCTGAGAACTTACCTTTAAGGTGTCCTAAGTTAGACGAAGGATTAAACACAGGCACTGTAAGATTAATTAAAGGTGGAACAACAGTGGTTTGTGCAGTAGATACTAACGAATTAACTCAAACAGTTCCGTTCCCTGGAGAAGTTAAAGTTCAAGTAGATTACATCTACAAAGAGCACATTTCAACTCAAATCACAGTGGAGAACGTTGGGTAATGAAATATACAATATTACTTTTAATCTTAGTAGTTTCAATTACAGCATGTACAAGTAGTGAACCAACCCCGCTTGAAGTTATGCAAGAATGTGAAGTGGATGAAGATTGTGTTTATGCTGACAACACATGTTGTGACTTTGTATTCTCTGAGAACATATATGCAGTCAATAAAATGTATAAAGATGAGTACATGGCACAAGGACCAGAGTGCGATCCCAATCCAGAATGTCTATTAATGGACGCAACTCCACAAGACCCACCATTCTGTAGAGATAATGTCTGTTTATTTGAGTATCCTTACGATTAAAAACTAATATAAACTTTTTCTTTATTTCATTTATTTATGTCAGAATTACCATTTGAAAAGATCAAGAGAAAAGTAATAATTAAGAGAGAATCAGAAACTTCTGACGAATATGGTTGTAAACCTGAAGACCGTTCCACTAAAGATCTAATCAAGTATGGTGTAATTTGTGTTAACAAACAACAAGGCCCAACTTCACACCAAGTCTCAGATTACGTTAAGAAAATTCTAGAACTAAAAAAATGTGGCCATGGTGGAACTTTAGACCCAAACGTATATGGTGTTTTACCAGTGGCTTTAGAAGAAGCAACCAGAGTAGTACAAACTCTGTTACCTGCTGGAAAAGAATATGTTTGTTTAATGCATGTCCATAAAGACTTTGAAGAAAAGAAACTAAGGAAAGTAATAAAAGAATTCATGGGAAAAATTGATCAACTTCCACCTGTAAGGTCAGCAGTAAAAAGAGAACTTAGACAAAGAGAGATTTACTACTTAGATATTTTAGAGATAAAAAACAAAGATGTTTTATTCAAGGTTGGATGTCAAGCAGGGACTTACATTAGAAAACTTTGTACTGACATTGGTAAGAAACTAAAAACTGGCGCCAACATGCAAGAGTTAGTTAGAACAAAAGCAGGGCCTTTCAAAGATGAAGAGATGTACTCTTTACACGATATAAAAGACGCTTACACTTTGTATAAAGAAGGAAAAGATAAAGAACTAAGAAAAATAATCAAACCAATGGAATATGGAGTAAGACACTTACCTAAAGTCTGGATTACAGACACAACTGTAGATTCTATTGCTCACGGTGCAGAATTATCCATACCTGGAATAGCAAAGTTCCATTCTAAAATAGAAAAAAAAGATTTAGTTGCAATCATGTCATTAAAAGATGAACTAGTTGCGATTGGACTTGCACACAAGACTTCTGAAGAATTAGAAAAAAGAGAGAAAGGTTTAGCAGTTAAACTTAAGAAGACTTTCTACCCTAGAAAAGTATACCCAAAGTATACTAAAAAATGAAATTCCTAATTATTGGCGACTTACATGGTAAGAAACCTAAGATAAAAGTAAAAGACTTTGATTATGTTATTGTTCCTGGTGATGTTTGTTCTGATAATCACTTTAGACCGATTTGGAAAAAATACTTCAAGTATTATAACTTATGTGAAAAAAAAGAAACTATTCCATTGGATTTAGATACATTCATAAAAAAGAAGTTAAAAATAAAAGCATCTGAAATGAATAAAAAAGAAAGAGAATCTTTAAAGAAAGGAAATCAAATTCTAAAGTTCTTAGATTCATTTGGAAAACCTATTTTCTTTGTTCCGGGTAATTGGGACCAGAGTTATCCACAAGAAGAGTTTGCTACAGGAACCCTATTAAGAAGGCAAAGATCAATTTACAAACACTTCACATATCCTACAAATCCGAAACTAAAAAAAGGCCTAAAGAACTTAAGGGATGCACATTTAAAACTCTATAAATTAAAAGAGTTTAATTTTATTGGTTATGGGTTAACACAAATTCCAGAGATCCCGCATGGAAGGAGGGTAAAAAACAAGAAGCATCTCGTTACAATGAAAAAGATCTACAACAAATTATTTGATAGATTAAAAAACCCTTACATGAGAAGAAATAAGAAAGTTCCTACAATTTTACTCTCACATAATGTTCCTTTCAACACAAAGCTGGATTTAGTTAATAATCCTAACACTTGGGCACATAAACAACACTACGGTTCAAAGATCACTAGAGACTTCATAAAGAAGTACCAACCAGCAATCTGTATTGGTGGACATATACATGAGAACAAAGGTAAAATAAAGATTGGAAAAACTATCTGTATCAACGCAGGTTTCGGACCTAACGTAAACACAACCTTTGAAATTAAGAATGGAAAAATAAAGAATATTAAATTTTTAGGTGAAAACGCCGCTTAAAACTCATACTTAACTAACCAAACTTCTTTTTGATTATTAACTTTCACAAACTTAGACACAAACTCAATAATCAAATTAATATCATACTTCAGTTCCTGCTTCTGATCAAAAGTAACATTAGAAAACTTAGAGTGGGCTAAACAAGCATAATTCTTTAACTTCAAAAAGAACTCTAAACTTTGACTAATCTTGAACTTACCAGAATTCTCAATAAAATAATTTTTAGTAGTCAAGATCTTTGCAATATCATACAACTCAGAAAACTGTACTCCTGAATTTGGAAACAACTCTGCAGCACCAAACTCCCTCTTCAAACCTAAAGCAATATTCAATATCTTCTCTTCTTGATTACTTAACGGCTTCAAGTTCTTAACTAATGGACTTCCAACACAATTCTCTACATCAGTTATCAAGTCAGCATTATTCCCATTAACAAGCAAATTAAAATCATAATCCTCATCACTACAATTAAGCATATGGCAAGGTATCAACACAGTTCTAACATTCTTCATCCCAGTCTCAACCTTATAAGCAGCAAGATCTTTGTTTGGTTTAATCACATTAAGAACTTCCATGTTACTAACCTCCCCTAATTCTGCAAATGTTTCTAATATGTTAATAGAGTCTCCCCCATGCTTACTCTTTCTAGGTCGAATATCAACAAACAATGGCATATCTACTACTCCAACAATCATTGCAGTTCCAATATACAAGTTCTTAATCTCTTTCTCAGTTTCTGAAGTTACTCCTTCAACAGAATTAGATATTGACTTTAAATCATTTGGATTAGTTAATTTCAATATTATTTGTGTATTACACTGTGATAAAACATTCTTATCTAATCTTGCAGGCCTTTGAGATACAACACATAACCCTAACCCAAACTTCCTACCCTCTGCAGCAATAGATCTTAATATTGGTGAAGACTTAGCTTCTTTGAAGTTCCTTTCAGGCACAAAGTTATGTGCTTCTTCTACAGCTAAGAAAAAAGGTGGTATTTCATTATTCTTTCTAGCATTAAACAAATCTTTTACAATCTTGTACACAATCATTTCTTGAACTTCTTCAGGTATTCCTTTCAAGTTAATGATGGTCCCTTTAGAAGGTTGTACCAACTCATGAACAGAAGTTGGATCTTTAGAAAATATGTTCAACTGTTTCAAATATTCAATTATATTAATCAAGTTCCACTTTGCATTTAATTCTTCTTGTTGTAAAGAGAAAAGTAAATTATCAAAATCAATATTGTCACCCATTTCTTTTATTGCAGAATATAAAATCCCTATTTGCGCACTTGATAGTTTTGCAGGTAACAAATGCATTAATTCATTTCCTGTTAAGTTAGCAGAAGATAATGATAATTGTTTTGCTTTAGGGTTCTTTTTTACATCAGGAGAAAACTCCATGATTCTATCTTCATAACCTTTAGCTTTAATTCCAAACTTCTCAAAACCTTCATCAGTATCACTCTCATACCTTAAAGTTGAATACTCCCCGTGCGGATCAATAACAACAATTGGAACATTTCTTTCTAATATTTCTTCTAACAAAACTCCAACAGTATAAGATTTACCAGCACCAGTTTTAGCTAAGATACAACAGTGTCTTGTTAACAATCTATTCAAGTCTAAATGAACTTTGATATCCTTCCCTTCTAACTTTCCAACATAAGCACCGTACTTTGACTTTTTTAATCCCAAAGTCTCTTCAATAAACTTATCATCTGCATTTTCAACTTTAGTTTCAGGTTCTAATGGATATTTGATTGACCTTAAGATTCCTTTTTCATTCCTAAACCCTAAGACATTACATTTAGCTCTACTTTTCTCTTCTGTAGTTTCAATTTCAACAACTTGCGCTAAAACATCATACCCTTCTGGATGCAGAACTTTAACATACTGAAACTTCCTTGTTGTCTCATCAATAAGGAACCAGAACTCGTTAGTAGAACTCTTACCTCTTATCTCACCTAAAACCATACACTTTCAGTTTCAAACTCATTTATAACTTTTTCACTACTTTTATTAAACTTTCCCAGTACCATTAACACATGGAAGTTATCACAATTGACAGAGAATCTGGCATTCCTTTGATAGGTTTAATACATCTTGGAGTTATTGATAGGGGTTCTAATCTATTACAAGTAAGGGCATCTACTGCTTGTAACATGAAATGTACTTTCTGTAGTACTTCAGCTAACTCTAACATCCACCCTTACAACTATCAGGTTGAAGTTAACTATCTTTTAGACACAATTAAGGAAGTTATTAGACTAAAAGATGGAAAAGTAAGAGAAATCAACATTGACTCTGTTGGAGAACCTTCAGCCTACCCTGATTTAATTAAATTAATTGAAGGGTGTAAGAAAATAAAAGAAATTGAATTCATCTCAATGCAAACTAATGGTACTTTACTAAACAAAACTAAAATAAAACAATTGGAAAAAGCAGGATTATGTCGTATAAACTTCTCAATCCACTCTTTAGACTCAGAAAAATCAAAAACTCTATTCGGAAACCCAACATACAACCTAAAAAAAGCACTAGACAACATTAATCACTTCAAAGAATCAAACATAGAGCTTAATTTAACCCCTGTTTGGCTTCCAAAGGTAAATGACAAAGACATAGAAGAATTAATCCAATTTGCAAAAGAACAAGGAATTAAGATACTTATACAAAAATACGAAGAAACAAAATATTCAAGAAAAGAAAGAAAAGCAAAAAAGATCACTTGGTTCAAATTTTACAAACAATTAGAGAAGTGGGAAAAACAATTTAAGGTAAAACTTAAGACAGGACCAAATGACATGAATATTCACAGAACAAAGAAAATACCTTTAGAATTCAATGTCAATGACATGGTGCCCACTGAAATTCTCTTACCTGGTTGGATAAAAGGAGAAATGATTGGTAAAACAAACAATAGGGCTATTACAATACTAAATTCTAATTTTAAAGTTGGTCAGAGAGTAAGAGTTAAAATTACTAACACAAAAAACTCAATTTACTTAGCAAAAAAATAACTTGACGTATAATAAAACCGTCGTATAAACACAATCTTTATATATGTTCTAACTAAAATAATACTAACTCAAAAAAGGAGGTAAACTAATGGCAAAGAAAAAAACCGGCAATGTTTGGATTAAAGTTGGTAGCTGGTCTTTTATCATTGGTGTTATTATTGCTGTTATTCTAGGAGTCGTTGGTGCACAAGCAACATGGTTGCTTTTACTTCTCGGTTTAATTGTTGGACTTCTAAATATTACAACAAAAGAAATAGTTCCGTTCTTAATAGCATCCATAGCACTAGTTGTTGCTGGATTAGTTCAAGTAGGTCTTCCGTTATGGCTTACAGGAATTCTATCAAATGTGGTAGTTTTCGTGATTCCAGCTATGATTATTGGATCTTTAAAGACAATCTACGCTTTAGCATGTAATAAGTAATTTTTTTACTTTTTACATATTTTTATAAGTTTTATCTAATCCCAAGTGTACATGGAATACGTTGGGATTACCTTAAGTGGATTGGAAAACACAGCAATTCAAGAGATTAAAGAAAAAACCGGTTCTGATACCGAGAGGTTTGACACCCTCATTAAGTTTGAAAGTAAAGAATTAGTTGAGTTCCAATCTTTAACTAGGGTTTTGAAGTTTATTACTTATGGAAAGTTTGAAGAAGAGATCGATTTTAGCAAGATTGATTTCTCTTTTGTAGAAGAACCATTCAAAGTTAAGTGTCAGAGGATCGGAGAACACGATTTTGCATCTTTACAACTAGAAAGAGAGTTAGGGGAACTAATTCATGAGAAGTTTGGCAAGAGAGTTAGTATACGTAACCCTAAAAGCGTAATATACGTATACGTTTACAACAATACGTATGTAGTTGGAGAAGATGTATTGCAAGAAGACTTAGCGAAGAGGGAGTACAAGTTAAAAACAACTCCAGCTTCGATTAATTCTTGTATTGAATATGCTGCAGTTAGGTTATCAGGTTACAAAAAAGGAGAAACTTTAGTTGACCCATTCTGTAAAACATCAGAAATTCTAATTGAAGCAAGTTTACATGCAAAAGGAAACTTAATTGGTTTCGATCACATCTATTCTAATATAAAAAACTCAAGGTTAAACGCTAAAATCGCTGAAGTTGAATTAGAATTACATCATGGTGGACTATCTTGGATTGAAACTAAGTTAGATAAAGGTTCTGTAGATCACATGGTTACAATTTTAACTTTAAGAAACGATAAAGCTAAACTAAAACAATTGTTTGAACAAGCAAAATTCGCATTAAAAGATAAAGGAAACTTAACAATCATAAGTATTTCTCAGTTAGAACACAAAGACTTCAAGAAAACAAAAGAAGTAGTAGTAAAAAAAGGAGATAACTTCTATATTCAAGTATTCGAAAGGTTAAATAAAGATTAAAAATAAAAACTAATCATGCCTAAAACTTTAATCAAGCATTTCAAACATATCTCTAAGTCAGATACTCTAATTGCTGGTGGAAAAGGTGCTTCGCTAGGAGAAATGACTAAAGTAGGAATACCTGTGCCACCTGGTTTTGTAATACTTTCTCATTCATTTGATGAATTCATAAAATCCAAAAATCTAAACCAAAAAATAAAACGAATATTAAACAAAGTAAATATTAAAAAAATCAGTACTGTAGAAGACGCATCTAAGAAAATCCAAGCACTGATCCTAGCAGAAGAATTCCCATCCAACCTCAAAAAACATATTTTAACTAATTACAAAAAACTAAATTCTAAATTTGTTGCAGTCCGTTCCTCTGCCACATCAGAAGACTCTGCCTCAGCAGCATGGGCTGGACAATTAGATACTTACCTTAACATCACAGAAAAAACAATCTTAGAAAACGTAAAAAAGTGTTGGGCATCTTTATTCACCCCTAGGGCAGTATTCTATAGGTTTGAAAACAAATTAGAAAAAACAAAGATTTCAGTTGCTGTTGTTATTCAAAAGATGGTTAACAGTAAAAAAGCAGGAATTGCTTTCTCAGTTCACCCAGTAACCCAAGACGAAGAACAAATTGTAATTGAAGCTGGATTGGGATTAGGTGAAGCAGTTGTATCTGGATCAATCACCCCAGACAGTTACATTGTAGATAAAGAAAGTTTGGAAATTGTAGACATAACAATCAGCAAACAAGCAAAGGGATTGTTTAGGAAACTTGGTGGTGGAAATGAATGGAAAAAATTAAGTAGAAAAAAACAAGTCCTATCAAAAAAAGAAATCCTTAACCTATCAAAACTAGTTGCTAAGATTGAAGGACATTACAAATTCCCTTGTGACATAGAATGGGCTGAAGAAAAAGGAAAAATCTATATTACACAGAGCAGACCAATAACAACTTTCAAAAAACAAACTTTATCAGACAAAATACTTGCCACCATTAGAAATGAAAGATTCCAAAAACAAATTGTTTATTCTTTCGCACCAATAATCTACTTTGAAGCAGCAAACAACTGTTATATCAAAAATCCACTTGTAAAAAAGTTAAAGGTCAAAGAATTACCAAGATTCCTAGTAATCTGGGACAAAAGTTACCAAGGTTGGAACAACAATAATATTCCCAAAATTAAAAGTAAAAAAGACATCAAACTTATAATAAATGATAGTAGAAGATTTGTTAAACAAAATGAAAAAAAAGCTAATCAACTACTAAATAAAAACTATGACAAATTAAGTAATAAAGGAATTATCAGGGTTCTAAATTCTATGAATACACTTTGTAAAGAAGCATATTGGCGGGAGATATTTTATATGAATGAACACTTTGAGACTAATGATAAAGCATTACTAAAATTACTCCCTGAAATAAGAATAGGCTTATCAGAATTTATAGATAAACTCAATAAGGTCTGTAACAAAGTAATTGATGCCACTTACTACAAATTTGAAAAGAAAATATCTTGGGACACTTTCATTTATGCAACTTCTAAAGAAATAACTCATCTTTTGAATAGCCCTACAAAATCAGTAATAAATAAATTTAAAACTATTAAAGGTCGTCACCTTA
>CAZGBX010000012.1:0-5917 GCA_964524105.1 Candidatus Woesearchaeota archaeon | reverse complement strand
TCTTCTTTGATGGTAGAAAAATTAAAACTTTAGAAGATAAAAAAGGAATTAACAAAATCGTCCGTACATTAAACAAACCAGTAAAAAAAGGTAAAGGAAATACTATCACTGGCACAGTGGTTTCAAAAGGAAAAACAGTAACCGGCAAGGTAGTAATAATTTCAGAAAAGGAATATGAAAATATAGAAAAAGTTCTAAGGGGAAAAAAAGACTATATCTTCGTAACTCCCATGACTCGGCCAGAGTTCGTTCCATACCTAAAAAAAGCTAAGGCAATAGTCACTGATGAAGGTGGAATTACTTGCCATGCAGCGATTGTATCAAGAGAATTAAAAAAACCCTGTATTGTTGGAACAAAAGTTGCAACTAGAATCTTAAAAGAAGGTTCTAAAGTTAAGGTAAATACAGAAGAAGGGTTTGTATTAATTTCTAAGAAATAACCAAACAACAAATTTAATAAACTTCTAATATTCTCCACTCCTATGCTAAAGTATGATAATCCATTAATCAAAGAAAGATTAGAAAAGTTAAAACAATTAAGAGACTTAGGAATAGATCCATACCCATATTCATTTAATCAAACAGATCACGCAGAAGATATTCACTCAAAATTCTCAAACATAAAGAAAGAAGAAGTAACAAACAAGAAAACTTCAGTAGCTGGAAGAATAATGTTAATGAGGAACATGGGAAAAGTTACTTTCTTACACTTAGAAGACATTTCTGGTAGAATTCAGGTTTACTTAAGAAAGGACGACCTAAAAGACAATTACAAATTAGTAAAGAAACTTGACCTAGGGGATTGGTTAGGTGTTACAGGAAAGGTATTCAGAACAAAAATGGGAGAAATCTCAGTCTGGGCTGAAAACGTAGAATTATTAACAAAAACAATCAGACCTTTACCAGATAAGCACAAAGGATTACAAGATAAAGAAGTAAGGTACAGACAAAGGTACGTAGACCTGGCAGTAAACAAAGAAGTTAGAGAAGTTTTCATAAAGAGAGCAAAGATTATCTCAGCAGTAAGAGAATTTTTAGATTCAAAAAAATTCATAGAAGTAGAAATCCCTACTTTACAATCAGTTTACGGTGGTGCAAACGCAAGACCATTTACTACACACTTAAACGCTTGGGACATGGAAATGTTTTTATCAATTTCACCTGAACTTTACTTAAAGAGACTAGTAGTTGGTGGACTAGAAAGAGTTTACACTATTTGTAAGAACTTCAGGAACGAAGGTGTTGATAAAACTCATAATCCTGAGTTCACAATGCTAGAATTCTATTGTGCATATATTGACTACAATGAAATAATTAACTTAACTGAACAATTATATGAATTTGTTGCAAAGAAAGTATTAGGAACAACAAAAATCACTTACCAAGGTAAGAAGATTGACTTGAAAGGACCTTGGGAGAGATTAACTATGCTTGATGCAATAAAGAAGTACGGTAAGTTTGATATTGAACCAATGTCAGACGATGAAATTAAAGGCTTACTAAAGAAATATAACATTGAACTAGAGGGTGGGTTCAACAGGGGAATTGCAATCTCAGAAATATTTGAAGCAGTTGCAGAAGAACACTTAATTCAACCAGTACATATTATTGATCATCCTAAAGAAACAACTCCTTTATGTAAATTAAAGAGAGGAAAACCAGAACTAATTGAAAGAGTAGAACCTTACATTAACGCTAGTGAGATTGGTAATGGTTACTCTGAACTTAATGATTCAAAAAAACAATTCGAAGAGTTCAAGTTCCAAGAAGAAAGAGGCAGGGGTGGAGATGAAGAAGCTCATAAAATGGATGAAGATTATGTTAGATCATTAGAGTTTGGACTTCCACCTTGTGGAGGTATGGGAATTGGTATTGATCGAATGGTAATGTTACTAACAGACCAACCTACAATCAAGGATGTAATTCTATTCCCAACTATGCGACCAGAAGAATGAATTTACAAAAAACACTATTCATTTTAATCATAATCAACTTTCTAATAATTCTCTCTGGAATGATCTTTGAATTTCTAATGGGAAAAATATTCATTCCAGCAATAGCAATCTTCTTCATCCTAAACTTAGCACTTCTAATCATAAGTATAAAAAAAAGAAACAAACTACTAATCTACACATCATCATTCGGAGCAGGATTCTTCATTGGAGTAATACTACACAATCTATTCTACGCTTTAAACACATTAACTCAAATACCAATCCTAAATTTCATACTAGAAGCACTTCATGTAGTCTTCTTCATCATTGCAACTATTATCTGCCCAATTGGGTTTTTAGCTAGTATAGGGGTCTATCTCTACAAATTAACAAAGAAATAGTCGTATAAATCAAACAAAAACACCCTATAAATCCAAACATTTATATACACAATTTAATCTAATTCTGTAACATAATAAGGTTATAAGCCTTAAAACCATTATATTCGAGGGAGGATGAAATAAATATGGCAGACATGTTAGTTGTAAGGAGTAAAATCAAAGAGGTTGCAAAGGGAATGAATGTTGCAGGTACTTTTGCTGATTCTTTAAGTGACGTAGCAGCAACTCTAATCAAGGATGCAGAAGCAAGAACTGTATCTAACAAAAGGAGTACTGTAATGGGAAAAGATTTAGCGTTATGTTTCATAGCTGGTAAAAAAGCAAAGGAAATGGTAGTAGTTAGATCTAAAGTGAAAGATGCTATTAAGAAGTGTAACATGGGTGGAGATTTCCCAGACCACTTAAACTTGGTATTGTGCCACTTAATCAAGAAAGCTTGTGAAAGAGCTCAAGATAACAAAAGAAGTACAATCCAACCTAGAGATTTGTAAAATCTCTTTTTTTTCTTTTTTTTCAATATTTATTTAAACAACATAACTTCTTTACATTTTTATGAAAGAGAAAGGTTCTAGGGCAGAGAGAGAACTTGTTCACAAGTTCTATAATAATCATCCTTGGATGGCATTACGTGCACCAGGTTCAGGTTCAACACCATTACCATCACCTGATGTTCTTGCAACAAATGCAGATAGATACTTAGCTATTGAATGTAAATCTATTAAATCTAAACAAAAAACTTTCAAACCTGAAGAGGTAAATCAATTATTAGAGTTTTCTACTAGGTTTGGTGCAGAACCTTGGATAGGAATTAAGTTTGACTACAAAGGTTGGTTCTTCTTAAAACCTGAAGACATGAAAGTCACAAAACAAGGTAATCACAGTGTTACTTTAAACTTAGCAGAAAAAAAAGGTATTGATTTCAATAAACTAATACAATGAAGTTTCCTAAACTAAAGAATAAATCAGTTCTAGCACCTATGTCTGGAGTTACTGACGTAGCTTTCAGAACATTAGCAAGAAAGTATGGTACAGCTTTAACATATACTGAGTTCGTAAGTTCTGCAGCAATAGTTAGAGGTAATACAAAATCATTAAAACTAATACAAACAGACAAGTCAGAGAAACCAGTGGCAGTACAATTGTTTGGAAGTTCAATTAAGGAAGTTGTTGAAGCTGCTAAACTTTTAGAAAAAAAGTTTGACATTATTGACGTTAACTGTGGTTGCCCAGCTTACAAGGTAATTAAGACTGGAGCAGGTTCAGAGCTACTAAAAGACCCAAAGAAAATCTCTAAGTTCGTTAATAAATTAGTTTCAAGTGTAAAGAAACCAGTTACAATAAAGATCAGAACAGGTATTGATGATAAACATATCAATGCAATTAAAGTTGCTAAGTTAATAGAAGACGCTGGAGCAGCAGCTATTGCAGTTCATGGAAGAACACAGAAGCAAGGATATTCAGGTAAAGCAAACTGGAAGATAATAAAACAAGTCAAAGAATCAGTTAACATTCCAGTAATTGGAAATGGGGACATAAAAACCCCTGAAATGTTCAAAAAAAGATTAGAAACTGGAGTAGACTACATCATGATTGGTAGGGCAGCAATAACAAACCCTTACATCTTCAAACAAATAGATGATTATATGAAGAAAGGCAAGTATGATCAACCAGATAAGAAAAAACAATTCTTGGAATACATTAAATTAGCAGAGAAATACAAACTAAACCCTTCTGCAATCAAGAACCAAGCAGTTTATTTCACTAAAGGTGTCAGAGGTGGTGTTAAGATTAGATCAGAAATAATGAGACTAAAAACAGTAAAAGAAATAAAAACAGTTATGGAGATGTCACTTTAGATTTTTCTTAAGTCTTTCTACGATCAATAATTGTATCTCCTTTGAAACAAAGTTTTCTCTCTTTTTGTTATAATGGTGTGCAAACTCAGGGTCTTCAAAAACATTATTCTTTATCTTAACTTTTTTCTTATACCTAGGCCTAAAATGAAAATGGAGTAATGGTTTTGGGCGTTTCTTCTTATAATAATCATTTAGTAAACAAGTCCAATTAAACAAAGTTGCTTTATATGTCTTCTTAAAAGCAGATTCCAATGTCTTAATTACTTTTTGTAAATCAGTCCATTCCTTTTTACTGATATCAGACATGGATTTACCTTCACTTTTCAAGGCAACAATAGAGTATCCCAAGTAGGCTTGATTTGGATGAAGGATCACCTTCCAATATTTTGTATCAAGAACAGTTATTCGCTCTGCCATCAATTAGGATTTAATTTTGTTACTTTTATAGGTTTCTACTTCAAATACCCACCCTTCTGTAAGTTCCACAACCTCTTATACAAACCAGGCTTTCTAATCAACTGCCCATGTTTCGCTTGTTGCACAATCTTTCCTTTATCTAAAACAACAATAGAATCAGCTTTCATTATCGTAGACAATCTATGGGCTATTATTATAGAAGTCCTTCCTTTCATCAAGTGTTCTAAATCTTTCTGGATCTCATGCTCAGTTTCAGAATCTAAAGCAGAAGTTGCTTCATCTAATACTAACACATGCTTATTAGCTAAAAGTGCCCTAGCAATTGAAACCCTTTGCTTCTCTCCACCAGATAACTTAACTCCTCTTTCTCCAACTATAGTTTTCTCCTTCTTCTCAAAGTTCTTAATTATCTTATCTAGCTGAGCAAACTTAATTGCTTTGAACACTTCTTTCCTATCAGCACCAGGTCTTGAAAATCTAATGTTATTGTATATCGTATCATCAAATAACACACACTCTTGCGGAACTATACTTAATTCAGACCTAAGAGACTCCTGCTTAAAGTCCTTTATGTTCTTCCCATCAATAAGTATCTCTCCTTTCTGAATATCATACAACCTATAAAGTAATTTCAATAGAGTTGACTTTCCCGACCCCGAAGGTCCAACTAATGCAAACTTCTTATCAGCGGGAATCTTCAAGTTAAAGTTCTTGAATATCCATTTACGTTTATACTTGAAACTCACGTTCCTAAACTCAATCTCTCCTCTTCGAATCTTCAAGTCTTTAGCATGAGTACTATCCTTAACATCATTCTCTAACTTAGAATAATAGAAAATAGATTCCATATCAGCCATAGATTGATAGAATCCTCTAATTCCATACACAAACCCAAACAATGGCCCAATAAACAATACATAAGTTCCTTCAATAAACACTAAAGTTCCTAAAGTCATTTCTCCATTAAGGAAACTCATAACAGGGAAATAGACTATAAAAAACATTCCTAATGCTAAAACAAAAGCATGTCCTGCATCTAATAACCTAAAGTAGTCCCAGGTCTTAATCCAACCATCCCTGGTCTTCTTACTTAGTTTATGGTACCTACCCTTTATCCTATACTCCTTTCCAAAGTACTTTATCGAGTCAATATTCATAAATATGTCGCTGATAGTTCCTTTTTCAACATCTTCTCTTAAATTAGCCTCAACTTGCGATTCTTCTCTAAATTTATTAATCACCAAACTATACCCGATAAATAAAGCAGCAACGAAAATCACAACTATTGCAGGTATAAAACTAAAGTACA
>CAZGBX010000011.1:0-29846 GCA_964524105.1 Candidatus Woesearchaeota archaeon | reverse complement strand
CAAATCTCCCCAGTCCCATTCTTAATAGTTAATTTTAAATAGCAATTAAAAGTAATTAGACTTATGACAAAAAAGGGTGCGATTGAACTTTCTATGACTACAATTATTGTAATTGTACTAGGGGTAACTTTACTTATCTTAGGTTTTGTGTTTATCAAAGGAATATTTGGAAGCCTTGGTGGAATCTCTGACACAACTTTCGATAAAGCACAAACTTTGTTAACTGGATTAGAAAGTGTGGATTCTTTCTTGACAGTATCACCAAGCATGATAACAATAGAACAAGGTAGTGATGATGTTGTGAAAGTAATTGTTGCCAATCTAGAGCAGGATGCTGGGTCTGTTAATGTTAATCTTAGATCTAGGTCAAGAGATGATGATCAATTAAAGTGTTTGATATTCCATGATACTGCAAATTCTGAAGGGAGTGCAACTAGTGCAAAGACAATTGAGTCAGGAAAACAAGAATCATATTCTTTGATAGTGCAAGATGTTGGTGGACCATTAAGAACTACTGCTTGTTATGTTGTGGCTGAAGGTGGACCTGCAACAGGAAATACTGGGGCAGTAACTGTAAGAGTAATTAAGTCTGGTGGAATTCTTGGTTAGTTTCAATGTGAAGAATATTTTTTCATCGAGATCCCCTTCTTGAATTGTTTTCTCCCATATTAGGAGGAATTTTTAGCAGCATCCCTATTCTTAAGTCCCTTGGGTCTTTAATATTGTTATAATCAGCAATTGCCTCCCAGTTATATGGATCGCCAGTGTATTTCCTTGATAGGGCCCATAAAGTGTCCCCTTCTATGACTGAATGTTTTTTCTGAGAATATGTTTGTCTACAAGGGCAATCAGGATCATCTGGCCAAATGAATGCGTTTGCACTTGAAGGCCTCAGCAAGGCCACCAGACTTAATGTTCCAGCAAGTAATAATCCCCTCATAATAAAAATCTAAAGATAAGTTGAAATAAATAGTTTATTGTTCCCTACTTAAACTTTATTTAATAAATCTTTAGCTTGGTTGTAATATTTGATTGCTTCTTCAGAATTTCCGTTTTCTAATTCTATGTCACCTTGTTTTAGAACATCAAATGCTGCAGTAGTAAATTCCACATCCTCAGCAATATCATTAGGGTGCTTACCTTCAATATCTGCATTTGCTCTCCTTATCTCTTTATATTTGTCGCTAACTTCAGATTTTAATTTTATAGCTTCGATTCTCTTTTCATCAACTGATGGTTTTTTTTCTACTTCTGGTTCTTCAACGTCTTCCACTACAACTTCTGGTTCAACTGGTTCTTCAGTGTGATAATCATCTACAATATCAACCTCTTCTGGAACAATTTCAGAATCAGAACATCCAACTACTAAGAATAATACTAAAATTAAAAGCAAATATCTTTTCATTTTACTAAACATTGAATTAAGTTATATTTAAAACTGATAGGGGTTTTAGCTGGAGTTCTGTCTAAAATAAACGGAACTTGAATTACTATTTCGATATGTTTATAAATAAAACAAAGAAAGAGATGAGTAAGAACTTATGATTATGATGGGAGGTAGTTCATAATGAGTAAAGGCCTTGATAAAAATGTATTAATTGTTGCTGTTGTAGGTGTAGTTGTTGTAGTTGGATTATTTGCTTTGTTAGGAAGTAATGATGATGCTTCAACAGGACGTTACGTAGATGATTACACTGCAATTGCGACAGGTGGGTTTAAAAAATGTTTAACCCAATTTTCTGACGCACTAAACACAGAAGAGTTATGTGAATGTAAGTTTCCAAGAAGATCACAGAATCCTGAAAGTACTTTCTATGATAGAAGGTTAACAAATGAGGGTTGTGATGTGGATGCTGTATATCCAGAAGCTGATACCCCGGTTAAGAATACTAGGATCAGAGAAGGAACCTATGGTAAAACATTAGAGTTTGAAAAGCAGCTAATGCAAAAAGCTCTTGATGGAGACTATGCAAATCCTGAAATGTGGGTAGACTGTAAGCTAGCTGGTGGAAAAGAAAGTGATTGTGATGGTTTTAAGTTTGGAGAAACAATTGCAACTGGTAACTTTGTGAACATTTTCAAGATATGTTTAGCAAAAGAAGAAGCGAAAGGTACTATGAATGCGGATCTATACTGTATGTGTAGGGAAGCTTACGGTGAGGACTGTAGAGGCAACTTAGATAGACCTGGAGTTGAAAGAGCTGAATATGACGAATGTGCTAAAGCTTTCACAGAAAAAAGATTTGACAGTTTAACAACTGGTTTACCTGGATATGGAAGGACATCCACAAAAGAGATCTGGGGGACCTGTAGCAGAATGTTGGCTTAAATGCCAATATTTTTTTAATTTTTGAAAATGGCTGCAAGAAAAAAAAAGAGAGTGGTTAAGAGAAAGACAACTAAAAGGAAGACTGTCAAGAAGAAAAGAAAAGCTGTAAGATTACCAGCTAGGAAAAAGATTAGTCAACCTTTGGCTATTGTTGGTCTTGTTTTGAATATCTTAGTATTACCAGGATTAGGAACATTAATCGCTGGAAAGATTAAAACAGGAATTGTACAAATAGCTTTGGTAGTTGTTGGAATGATCTTAACATTCACAATCATTGGTGCGATTATCGGACTTCCATTGATCTTCGTGATCTGGATCTGGGGAATTGTTACTGGTGCCAAATTAGTTCAAGAGGCTTCATAAGCCTTTATTTCTTTATTTTTTTACCTTAGAAACCTTTTTAAATGTCTGACTTTTCTAAATTTCGTTATGGCAACAATATATGATACCAATATAGAGAAAGTCTATAAAGGAGCTTCTGAAAGTTTGAAATCCTTGATTAAAGAGCCAGAATGGGTAAAGTTTGTTAAAACCGGAGCTGGAAGGATGAGAAAACCCACTCAGGAAGGTTGGTGGTATATTAGGGCAGCTTCAATTCTAAGACAAGTTTATATTAAAGGGCCAATAGGGGTTGCTAAATTGAGAACAAGGTATGGAAATAAGAAAAATAGAGGTCATAAGCCTGAAAGATTTAAAGAAGCTTCAGGGAAAGTTATTCGTGATATTTTACAACAACTTGAAAAAGCTGGATTAGTAAAATCCCAAGATAAGGGTGTACATAAAGGAAAGATTATTACAGGAAAAGGAAAGTCATTATTAGACAAAGCTGCAAAATGAGTAAGATAAAAACTGCAAAAAAGAAAAGGTTAGCTAAACTTGGAAGACAAACTAAGTGGGCGCCAGTATGGATCATTCCAAAAATCTTTGGAGTTACAAAAAGAGTTCATCCTTCAAGGTTTACCAAAATCAAAAGATCTTGGAGAAGACCAAATAAGACTAATAAGTAAAAATGGAAAGAAATTATGTTATTCCTTTAAGAAAAGAATTCAGAAAAGCCCCGTCCTATAAGAGGGCTAAGAAATCTGTGAAAGCTATTAGGGAGTTTATTTCTAAGCACATGAAAGTTGAAGATGTTGCTATTTGTAAAAATTTAAATGATAAGATTTGGGAACGAGGTGGAAAAAGACCACCTGTAAGGGTTAAAGTTCATACTAAGATTGAGAAAGTTAAAGATGGGAAGTATGCTCTGGTTGAATTACAAGGTTTTGATTTCCCTAAATTTGAAGAGCCGAAGAAGAAGAAAACCGAAGATAAGAAAGAAGAAGTAAAAGAAGAAAAACAAAAAGAAGAATCTAAGAAAGCTTTGAAGTCTGGGAAAGTTGATATTAAAGCTACCAAAGGAATTTCTGCACCGAAACCAAAAACAATTAAGAATACAGGTGCTGTTTCTGCTTCAGGAAAGAGTGCATAATTAAAACTGAGCTAAATTTTTTTGTGGGTTTATTTTTTCTTCATATTTTAAAATTATTTTTCCATAAACTGAATCATACCCTGGATTGATTTGTAAGTTTCCTACTCTGTTTTTTAAAATCAATTGGGTTAATTTAGGATGTGCGATTTTGTTTAACTCTTCTTCTGAAGCACCTAGTAAAACATGATATTCATTACCAAACTTAGATATTAGTTGATTATAAATTTCATACACTTTCTTAGATTGAAGTAGTTTTATATTATAAACAACACAAATTAATTCTGTTAAGGGAATTAAAGTTTTAAATTCAGGCACATTTTTTGGCTGAGTTCTATCAGCCAATTCTTCAATCCTATATTCCACACCCAAGGTTAATGGTTTTTTACATTTGGGGCAAACTCCATTTAATCTTTTCGATTCTTTGAAATTAATATGAATACCACAACTTCTGTGGCCATCTTCATGATATTTCCCCATAAGTGGGTCGAATTCTATAGTACCTTTTAAACCATCCCCTGTCCTTATACAATTAATAATTTCTTTATATTTTAATTTACAATTGAATATGGTCGCTTCTCTTCCAATTCTCCAAGGATGATAACTATGGGCGTCAGAAAAAGAAACAAGATTATATTTATCTAATTTAGAAATCTTACGATTCATTGTTGGATCGCTGCTTAATCCAGTTTCGATTGCATGAATGTGCTTTGAGTTACCTTCAAAACATTCTTCAACTGAATCAAATCCAGATTTACTTCCAAAAATTGACATCCAAGCTGTCCATGCATGTGCTGGAATAATCTCAATATCTTTAGAAATTGATCTCATCAGATCTACAAATTCAATGCTATTGATTCCGAAAATTGGTCTACCATCATAATCTAATCTACCCCTTTTCAATAAGGTTGAAGTAACCTGTTCAACAACTTCTTTATTTGGGTACAGGAGCACGTGATGAATTCTTCTCCCTTTTTTATTGTGAGTATACATTAATGAAATTTCTGATTGCCAAATAAAGGGGAATTTGTTCTTTGTCCATAGAATTCCAGATTCATCTTCGGTAAGTTTTTCAGTTATTTGTTTGAACCATTTTGGGTGTAAAGCATCCCCTGTCCCAAGAAGATCAAGTCCTTTAGTTCTAGCTGCGCTCTCAAGCTTTTCTATGTCTGTATTTTTGCTACAAGCTTGTGCATAAGGGCCATGTATATGGAGATCTGTTATAATTTTCATTTTAAAATGAACCTCCCGTATTCGTGAGAATTCCCGGATGTGGACCTTTTTATACATTTAATAAGATTTAGTCTTTCGAATTTTAAAATTGTGTTTCGACAACTTCCGAGATTTCGTTTTGTGATTTGAGCAAGATCAAAAGATGTGAAATAACCTTTTGACCCTTCAATTTTTTTCATGAACTTGCAGTAGATTGGAATGATGTTCTTTGAGGGAAAACAATTTTGTTTAAATGAATTAGCCATAATATGGAGATTTTGTTTTTTCTTATTATGTCTTAATTTCAAATTTTTATTTAGTTTCTTTATTGCTCTCTGTCCATGGACTTGCAACTTCCATGTCCGCCTATCTTCTCCGCGAGAAGAAGAATATCGTTCACCAGGATATATAGAGGGGATTATTTCCAAGCTTAAGAAGAGATTTTTTAGATCTTTTAAAAGGTTAGATTCCTTATTGTGTAAGCAGGTGTTAGTAAAAACAATGTTTCTCCCAGAAGGATTAACTGTACCATCATCATCTAGATACTGGGAAATAAAAGTATATTTTAGGGGATCATCAAGATTGAAAATAAAGGAAGGGATGTTAGGGTTTATTTCAACCTTTTTTCCAGATTGTAAACCGAGTTTTATTAAAACTTTATAAACTAAAGTTGGGAACTCAAGAATTGTACACTTATACCCTTCCTTTATTTGATCTCTAGAGCTAAATTCTAAATCTCCAAAAACAAAATTCATATCATTAAGAAACCCATTGATTAGGTCTTTATTTGAATTAGTATAATATGGGTTCTTTCTTTTTGAAGGAATTCCACCGTCCCCAAAAATTCCCGCAATTATCCTGACACCTTCATTTGAGGTGAAATTGAATGGTAGTTTAGGATTCTTTATTTTCCCCCCACATTTACAACGCAAATAATGGATTTGTGAATTAAGATCTAGTTCAAAATGATTACAAAGGGCCAATAATACATCTAGTCTAATTAAAGACCCACCATTCAACCAATGTGACAATATCCTTTTACTTATATTAAGTTCTTGAGAAAGTTTAAGAATTCCGATTCTTCTAATTTTGGAAATTAGTGAATTATATAAATTATCTTTAAGTGAAATATAAATTTCTTGATGTGGTAAATCTTCCAATTGTACGATACCAGTTTCCTCGAGATTCATATCACTAAGAAAGTAAATGAAGTTTATATATTTTACGTGGGGTTGGCAAGTGCGGTTACTCAATAGAAGTTTAATATGATTCAAAAGTTTTCAGTTCCGAAAATTTGTCGAATGAGAAAGTTAGTGCTCAGAAGAAATTGGTTTAAATTAATTCTACTTTGATCATCTTTACATCTTCAACTGGCCTATCCATAGCACCAGTTTCTACTTTTGCAATTTTATCTACTACATCCATGCCTTCAATAACTTCTCCAAAAACAGGGTGCTTAGGATCTAATGCATTATTATTTACCAAGTTAATAAAGAATTGGCTACCACCAGAGTTAGGACCAGAGTTTGCCATTGAAAGTGTGCCCCTGTTATTCTTATGACCATTGAATTCATCTTTAATTTTATAGCCAGGGCCACCCATCCCAGTACCCGTTGGGTCTCCACCTTGAATCATGAATCCATCAATGATTCTGTGAAAGATAACACCATCATAAAAACCATCACTAACTAAATCTTTGAAATTACCAGCAGTAATTGGCATGTCTTCGTAAAGTTGAATTTTGATATTACCGTGATTAGTTTTCATTAATACTGTGTTTGAACTTTCATCCTGTGTCATTTTATAACCTACAAATGCTAGTATGATTACCAATATAAGAATTATTGCTTTTCTCTTTCTTTCCATAAGGAATAAATGTATTGATTTAGCTATTTAAAGTTGATTATTGTTTAGACTTGTAAATGTTTCTGTACTTAGAATATTTATCTGTAGGAGAGAACTTTGCGGGCTTCTTTTGTAATGTTTTTTTGTTACAATGTTTCTCTTCCATTGTATACTGATTACATTTATCACAGAAATAGATTTTA
Organism: Candidatus Woesearchaeota archaeon; assembly: GCA_964524105.1. Lineage (GTDB taxonomy): Archaea > Nanobdellota > Nanobdellia > SCGC-AAA011-G17 > GW2011-AR18 > JAGVXZ01. The sequence continues at coordinate 22,789 of CAZGBX010000011.1, read as the reverse complement.
TGCGGCAATTTTATGGTATTCTCCATCAGTCTTTACTTTTTTAGCATCTTTGATTATTTGTTCACCAATCTTTCTTAACTTTGCATCTGCTTCTTTGAAATTCATTGCAGTAACTTCAATCTTATATTTTGGAGCGCCAAGATAAGAAACTTTTACATCATCTTTTTCAACCTTACTTAATATTTTCTTAATAACTTCAATACCGTTAGGAGCATTACAATTTAAAGATAGGCTTGCAGCAATCTTAACTTCTGGAGTTGAGATCTTTTCTTTTACAACCTTAAATAAAACGTCTGCTGTTGCTTTAGGAATTTCTAATTGGTCAATAACTTCTCTACCATTAACTACGATTTCTAAAAAGAAATTGTTTAAAGAATCATATTCACCTAGTGCTTTAAAACCCACTTCATGGTACATGCTCTTCATGTCTTTCTTTAGTAACTTACCTACATATTGTAGTAATTTCTCTGCTTTCTCTTCTTGTTTAACTTCTGTTAGTTTCTTAACTTTCTGAACAGTAGAAACTCTCCTTAATGATAAGTCAATGTTACCTTGTCTATTAATTCTAAGAACTTTACAAACTACAGTCTTACCTTCCTTAACGAAGTCCCTTAAGTTTCTGATCCTACCAGGTGATACTTCAGAGATGTGAATCATACCTTCTTTCCCTCTGTATTCATCAATGTCAACAAAGACTGAGTGGAAAAGGATTTTCTTTACAGTACATATTACAACTTCTCCGTTTTCAGGGATTCCTTGTTTCTTATAGAACATTATAATTCTTTAGCTTCTTTAACTAAGAGTTTGATTTTTCCACCAGTTGATTTTGCTAAAGGTTTGTTACAGACAAGACATTCTACATCTGTAGATGCTTTGTTAAAGATATTTTGAACGTTGTTACATTTATCACATTTAACTTGTAAAAATTTGGATTTATTTTCTTTGAACATTTTTATTGTAATTCTATTTTCTTTGCTCTAAAACCTTGTTTTTGTTGAATGTATTTCTTACATTTCACACACAAGTACCTTAGAGTTGTTTTCTTTGAAATTTTTGCGCCAGTTCTCTTGAATGCTGAGATTGCTTTTTTTGATAGTTTTCCTTTGTTACCAAAACCTTTGTTCTTACCTCTCTTTTGCATCCTTGCTTTGGATCCATGAGATAAAGATCCTCTCTTGCCAGCTGATTTGTATTGATCAACTTTGTGGTCAGTATTAGTTTTACAATGTTTACAAAACTTCTTTCTTTGTTTTGGTAATTTCATGGAATTATGGAAATTTGAAGGGTTTTTAAAGGTTTTTGTTTGGATTTGGGAATTTTATATCCAAGGAAACCCTTTATAAGATTTTTGTATGTCTTTTATTCTAAGATGAATGTTAGAGACTATCAAGTAGGAGATTTTTGGGTAAGATATGCTGTATCTGAAGATATAGAAGATGAAGTAGAACTTGGTATGGAAGCAGATGGAAGGGATGAGGTATTGAATAGCGCTGCCAGGAAGGACTTAGCTAAGATTATGCGAACAGTAGTTAAGCACCACCCAGGATATCTTGCAAGGTTATTAAGGGATAATGATCCAGAAAATGGACTTTTAGTTTTTCATGCCTATGGAGATTCAAGAGAAGTTGAAAGGTGGGAAGTTGTAGAAAGAGGTAGGCGAGAAGAGGTTGAAGGATTCGTAAATCAGCCATATGAAGGGGTTGGCGCTTGGATATTGTGGGTGTCTAATCAAAGTGGATATGAACTTCCAGAAGGAAGAGTCCCAATAATGTATGCAACAGACTGGATCCATAAAGAAGGTGGCGGAATAAACTACGAGTCCTTTAGGCTAAGAGCTCCAGAAGATGATGAAGATGGAACTACAAAGTTCGAAAGAGTAATGGGATTTGTTGATGGTTTAGATGAGTTTGACAGTGAACAATGGAAAGGAGAACCTCAAGCTGTAGTTCTTGAAGGGCCACACAGAGAGATTTATGATAGAATCCGAGCTTCTGTTAGAAGGAAAATGGGAAACTAAAGAGCACTTGCTCTGTTTTTTCTAATTAATAATTGTGCAGACCTTTCAGGTAAGTTAGCTAATTCATTTGCTTCAAATGGACCGTAAGTTTGTAAATCCTCTGCAATGAATTGTGGGACTGACTTTGTGAAGTGGATTAATTTATTTTTCTCTTTTTTTAGAACAGGAGTTTCTTGTTTTTCTTTAGGTATTTTTGGTTTTATTCCTTTTAACAAATTACCTAAGATATTTTCTCTAAATGTATCTAATTGTGCTTTTACCCTTTGAAACATTTCTTGTTCTTCTTTTAGTAAAACTGACATGTCTTGGATTTGTGAATTTGTTTTAGATGCGAATAATGCTAATTGAATTATCTTAGTCTCTCTTCTTTCAAATAGTTCCTTAAGAATTTTGTTTATGTTCTCAATTTGTTTGTGAGTTTTTTGAATTTCTTGTTTTGCAAAGATGCTTTCTTTTTCTTGTTGGGATTTTAAGATTGATTTCTTTTCTCTCAAGTACTTCACTACATCTTGGAAGAAAGACGGTTCTAGTTGTTGTAATTCCTGACGAAACTTTTCTCTCCTCAAAGTCTCATAAATTGTTTCATAAGTGATAATAACGTCTTTTTCTGCCATTAGAGAGATTATACTGAGAAAACTAATAAAGATTTATATGGATGAAAATGAATGTTTCAACATGACCACATTCCAAGGTTAGATTCTTTAGCTCTTGACTCTAAAGCCTTTAGGTCTTTGTAGTTACTAGAAGGGAACTCGTCAAATGCTCTAGCAAAACCATGTTCTACTAAATGGGCATTTACATCTGTACCTTTGACATAAACAAACCTGAGTTTTCTACCATACTTGTCTTGATCAGTGTTATCTTTTTCTAGTAGAACTATTTGATTTAAAGTTAAGTCTGTTAATTCATCTTTTGCTTCTTGATAATAACAATCGTCTTTTTCTGGAGTGTTAATTCCCATTAATCTTATCCTGTCCCCATTAGATAAATCTAAAGTGTCCCCATCTACTACCTTGGTAACTTTGAAAGGGCCGTCAGGATTGTAGACTGTAGAACCTGTAATTGAACAAGCGCTTACTAATAAAAGTAATAGAATAATAATTTTAGAATCCAAGTTTTTTGAACACCTCTTTTCCTAAAAACTTTCCTAAAGATCCTTTCTTAGATTCTTTTTCTGTGAACCTTACAGTAGAATCTTTTTCTTTTCCGTATAAAAGTAATGGAACTGGATCACTTGAGTGTGCTTTCATTTCACAAGGTGTGGAATGGTCACCTGTAACAATTAACTCTAAGTTTTTCATCTTTCTTAGTTTCTTGAAGAACCTTTTATCAATTAGTTCAATCATCTTTACTTTGTCTAGTACTTCACCATCATGTCCAGGAATGTCTGTCTGTTTCAAATGGATGTAATAATGTCTCTTTCCTTCTTTTATTTTCTTTAAAGCTTCTTTAATTTCTACTTTTAATGATTTGATTAGGAATCTTCTAACGTTACGGAATCTTATCTCTGGGTAATCAAAAGTTAGAGGTTTCATGCCAGTAAGTTTGGCAATACCTTTCTCTAATGGCATTCCTGTAACTGCGGACCAACCAACTTTTTGTGGGAATTTTGGAAGTTTTACTCCTGCGTCCCTTAAAGTTATGAAGTTTGCTGGAAGAAGTTTTTTCTTTGTTCTTTTCTTATTTACTTCGTGGTTGATAAGAATTTTATGAGCTTTATCAATAAATTCGTTAATGGCTTTGGCTGTATCTTTAGAGAGTTTCTTTGAGTCTAAAGGGTAGCAATGTGGAATTTCTTTTTTGAACTTTTCTCTAGCAACACCAAACGTACCTTGTTTTTTATAAGCAGGATCAACGTTTGAAACGTCAGGTGAGAACTTACCTTCTATGATTAGTAAGCCCCTGTGTGCCAGAGTAGATTTGAACTTGAATTTGTGAGAAAGTTTGATCTTGTTTATTGCACCTTCTAAAAGTTTTGCTTCTTTTGTTGTTAAAGTTCTTCCTGCCCTTCTGTCAACTAACTTGTTTCCAATTACTGTTGCGAAGTTTGCCCTTAGCGCAATGTATTCTTTTGGTAATCTCATTCCAGCACCAACTGCTTCTAATGGACCTCTACCAGTATAGTATTTGTAAGGGTCGTAACCTAGCATTGCTGTTACAGCAACATCGCTTTCTGGAGCAACTTTTGGGGAAACAGGATAAACATAGCCTTGGCTACCGTTTTCTGCAAAATAATCTAAGTTTGGAGTCTTTGAATATTCTAAAGGTGACTTTCCAGCTAAGATCTTACAAGGCCGATCACCTATACCGTCAAGAATTACAAATAATTTTGGCATAAGAAGTTTTAAAGGTTTTTTGTATTTAAGGTTTTTTATGATTAAAGAGAAGCCCGAAGATTTTATGGTAGAAGAAGTTATTGATTTAGACTTGTCTGGAGGAGATTATACCTATGCTAAACTTACAAAAATCGATTGGAATACTGTTGATGCTATTAACGAGATTGTTAAAAGGTTGGGTGTGAAAAGAAGCAATGTTAGTTTTGCAGGAACAAAAGATAAGTTTGCTGTGACTTCTCAGTATGTCTCTTTGTATAAAGTTGGGAAAGATAGAATTAATTCTCTGAATATCAAAGATGTTTCACTTGAAGTTGTTGGAACTGGGAATAAACCAATTTCTCTTGGTGACTTGAAAGGGAATAAGTTTAGGATTAAGTTTTCTACTAAAAATAAAACTGATTTTATTGTGAATTACTTTGGGCCACAGAGGTTTTCAAAAAATAATAAAGATGTTGGGAAAGCGATTATTAAAAAAGATTTTAAGAAAGCTTGTGCTTTGATTGAAAGTCATAAGGTTTCTAGGCATTTAGAGAGATTTCCAACTGATTTTGTTGGGGCGTTGAAGAAGCTAGATAAAAAAGTGTTAAGTTTGTATGTAAATAGTTACCAAAGTTATCTTTGGAACAAAGCAGTTGAACAGTTTTTAGGAAAGAAGTTCTTGAATGAGAAAATTGAGAGTTTTTCTGTACCTTTAGTTTCATTTGATATGGAAATAACTAATCCTGACTTTGAAAAGATCTATGAGAAATTACTAAAAGAAGAGTGTCTATCTTTGAAAGGTTTCTTGATAAAACAAATGCCAGAAGTTACACCAACACAGGCTGAAAGAGACTTAATTGTGGATGTTACAGGGTTTGAGAATGATTGGGGATATGTTAAATTCTTCTTGCCAAAAGGTGCTTACGCTACAGTGGTTTTAGAGAAATTGGAAAGTTTTTTAAGCTAGATATTAGTTTGCTCTTCTTGTGATAAAGAAGATTAAGTCTAAGATCCAGAATAAAAGGGTGAATGAGTTTGAAGGTTTACTTAAACTAGCGTATTCTCACATAAGAGACAAGGAATTTGAAAGTGCTGTTGAATTGTATCATACACTAGAAAAGAAGTTCAAATCCTTACCAAAGTATAAGAAAACTAGGAAATTACATCAAGACATTCTTGTATTATATAAAGAAATTAGTTTGTATTTGAGGATAAATGAGGCGTATTTATTAGCTCAACAAGGAGAGACTGATAAATTAAAAAATGAACTTGATCACATAACTAACTTGAGCAAAGAAGTTGAAGAGTTACCTGGTGTTAATGGGTTACTAGAATATTCTGGAAAGCATTATAATTTCTGTTTAGATGTTTATACTTACAAGACAACTGCTAAGAATTTTAATCATTTGCTTACTGAAGCCAAGGGTGCTTTAGATAATAATGATGTTAATAATGCTATGAAGTGTTATTCACAACTTTTGATAGTTTATAATAATCTGATAAAGTTCGAAGACCATGATAAAAGAATTGAAATCTATTATGAAACTAAAGATTTGTTTAGAGATTTGGAGATGCACACATTAATAAAAAAGGCTTATAATAGAAAGAAAGCTGAAGCTAAAGGGTATGAAATTAAACCCCCAAAATTACTAAAGAAAGACAAAGGTTTTAACCCACGGAAGTTACCACAAGAATATAAAGATTCTCAAGATGATTTTGCTAGAATAAGGGATACCCTTAACGGAGGGAATTATTCTAAGGCGCAAGACATGTATAAAAAGTTATAAATACTAAGAAATTTTACTTATTCTTATGTTTAAGTTTTTAAAAGAGAAGATAAAGGATACAGTAGGAAAGTTTTCTAAGCAGGTTGAGGAAGAAGGAAAAGAGGAGACTAAGACCCTTGCTGAAGTTGAGAAGGACACAAAATCTTATGAAATTAAAGACTCAAGTATTTCTGGAGATGGCACATTTGCAGCCAAAGAGATTATCAAAGGAGAAAAATTAGGATTAGCATTTACAAAATTAAGTGATAGTGGTGTTCCAGACAAAGATTATGAAAGAACTGAATTGGGAGCTAAGACAAATCATTCTGAGAAACCGAATGTTAAATTAATTAGCAGCGGGAAGGAATTTTATTTCAAGTCTATTAAGAAGATTAATCAAGGAGAAGAGTTATTTATTGATTATAGTAAATTCCCGTGGGAAGGAAAAAGAGATTTTGTTAAAAGTAAAATAATTGAGAAGTTTAAGAAAGAAGAAAAGCCAAAGGAAGTTAAAACTTTAGAACAGATTGAACAAAAAGAGAAGAAAAGTATTCTAGGAAAAGTTGTAGAGAAAGTTGTTACAAAAAAGATAAACGAAGAACAGTTTGAAAAGATGTTCTGGGAATTAGAATTGATGCTATTAGAGAATAATGTTGCTGTTGAAGTTATTGAAAAAATTAAATCTGATCTTAAAATGGACTTAGTAAATACACCGATTAAGCGAGGGGATGTTTTAGGGACAGTTCAAAAGAGTTTGAAAGATAGTGTTGAAGAACTATTTGATGTTGATACTTTTGATTTTATTGAGAAAGCCGGGTCAAAGAAACCTTTTATTATTGCTTTTGTGGGTGTGAACGGTTCAGGAAAAACTACTACAATTGCTAAAGTGATTAAGTTATTAAAAGAGAATAAATTAAGTTGTGTTGTTGCTGCAGCTGATACTTTTAGAAGTGCTGCAATAGAACAGTTAGAAGAACATACAAATAACTTAGGTGTGAAGTTAATTAAACATGAATATAAAAGTGATCCTGCAGCTGTATGTTTTGATGCAATTGAACATGCCAAAGCAAAAAATAAAGATGTTGTTTTAATTGATACTGCTGGAAGATTACATTCTAATCTTGATTTGATGAACGAGATGAAGAAGATAGTTAAAGTTGCTAACCCTGACTTGAAAATATTTGTAGGGGAGTCAATAACTGGGAATGATTGTATTGAACAAGTGAAACAGTTTAATGATGCTGTTGGGGTAGATGGGATAATATTATCTAAGGCTGATGTGGATGAGAAAGGCGGGGCTTCAATATCTGTATCTTATGTTACTAAAAAGCCGATCTTGTATATTGGGGTAGGACAGGAGTATAAAGACCTAGAAAAGTTTGAAAAGAGTAAAATAATAGAGACATTAGAGTTATAGTAAAATATTTAAATGAATTAATTGAGGTAAAGAGTATGTTAAGAAAATATGATAGGTTCTGTTACAAGAGAACGGCTGATTTTCCTGCAGCTGGTGTGCATTATGATGAGATTCCTGTTGAGAAATTAGAAGGTGAGATTGCAGGTACTTTGGTTGGTCAGTTTAGAGAGCTTATGTCTAAGGTTGAAGTAGTTAAGACAGAAAACAAGAAGCTTAATGGTCCGAAGATTTCACTTTATACTAAAATTATGACTAATGCAGGAAGAAAAGCCAAGTTTGATACTGTGGCTTATAAGTTTGATTTAAGTGCTGCTGATTGTGAAACTTTGAGTGCAAGTGTATCTAAACAAAGGGATTTATTCCACCAGTTTTCTGTACAGTTACATGGAGTGCAAAAAGGAGTTGATGCTAAAGGTATGGGAAGAAGTGAAAGATGGTTATTAGGAATCTTCCAAACTTTTGAACTTTCTATTGATGAGTTATTGGATATATTTGAAAATCAAACTAGAGTTTTGAATTCTGGAGCTGATCCACATATTAAGTCTGGTGCTTTTATAGATTTATTTAGGGAAGAAAGGAGAGTCTATAAACGAATTGCTAAAGCTTCCAAAGATTTTGCTCAAAAAGGGGGGCAAGGAAAAATGATTAGGGCTGCTAAAGAAGCAGGAAAATCAGGGAAGTTAGAAAGAGTGAGAATGGTTTTAACTTTAGTTACTGTTTCTGCTGCAGTAGCTGTTGTGTGCGCACCGTCAACATCATTTGCAGCACCTTCAGATGATATAGGGCAACTAGCGAAAAGTGATTTCATTAAAATCTGTGAAGTTATATTAAGATATATTGCTGGGGCACTTGCTTGGGTCTTACATGGAATTGGGGATTTGGTAGACGAGCATTATGTTATTTCTGGCTTGGCAATAGTGATTGGCGCAGTTGTAGCTATTATATACAAGATAAGAAACTAAAAAACAGATAATTTCTTAAATTAATACTTACTTGGTATTGATATGGTATTAGATAAATTAGGGTCTTCTTTGAAAAATACCCTTAGTAAAATTGCTAAATCTGTTTTTGTAGATGAGAAACTTATTGATGAGTTAGTGAAAGAGATTCAAAGAGCATTATTACATTCTGATGTTAATGTAAAGTTAGTTTTTGAGCTTTCTAAAAATATTAAAGAAAGAGCGTTGAATGAGAAACCACCTGCAGCTGTTACACAAAAAGAACACTTAGTTCAAGTTGTTTATGATGAGCTAGTGAAGTTCTTAGGTGGGGAAGGACATAAGCTTGAAATTAAAAAGAAACCAACTAAGATAATGCTAGTGGGGTTGTTTGGAAATGGAAAGACTACTACAACTGCAAAAATTGCAAAGTATTTTACTAAAAGAGGAAATAAAGTTGCAGTGATGCAGACTGATACTTGGAGGCCTGCTGCTTATGATCAGTTAGAAACTTTAGCTAAAGAAAATAAAATTCCTTTCTTTGGAGACAAGTCATTAAAGAATCCAAAAGAAATTTATGAGAAGTTTGAATCAAAATTAAGTAAGTATGATATTGTGATTGTTGATACTGCAGGAAGAGATGCTTTGTCTGATGAGTTAGTTGAAGAAATAGAAGACTTACATAAGAAAGTTAATCCTAGTGAGACTTTGTTAGTTATTTCTGCTGATGTAGGACAGACTGCACAAAGGCAAGCTGAACAATTCCACAAGTCTTGTGGTGTGACAGGTGTTGTAATTACAAAATTAGATGGTACTGCAAAAGGTGGTGGTGCGCTAGCTGCTTCTGCTGCCACTAAAGCTCCAGTGATGTTCATTGGTGTTGGAGAGAAAGTTGATGATTTAGAAGAGTTTAATCCAAAAGGTTTTGTAGGAAGGATACTTGGAATGGGTGACCTTGAAGCTTTATTAGAAAAAACTAAAGGTGCTATTGATGAAGAGTCAGCAAAGGATTTAGGAAAGAAGTTTTTGAAAGGAGATTTTAATTTCTTAGATTTGTATGAGCAGTTGCAAGCAATGGGAAAAATGGGGCCCTTGAATAAAATTGTTGATTTAATTCCTGGAATGGGAAACATGAAAATTCCAAAAGAGATGCTAAATGTTCAAGAAGATAAGCTAAAAAAATGGAAGTTTATTATGCAGTCTATGACTAAGAAAGAATTAGAAGAACCTGATACGATTGATCGTCATAGGATTGAAAGGATTGCTAAAGGTTGTGGTGTTGAAGTAAAAGAAGTTAGAGAATTATTGAAACAGTACAGGCAATCTAAGAAAGTAATGAAAATGATGAAAGGGCAAGACCCTGAAAAGTTAATGAAGAAGTTTGCTGGAAAAGTTAAAATGTGAAGTTTGCTAATTCTTCTGCGATTTCTGCATCCCTATCAATACGTGTTCTTCTGCTTGTCATGCCTACGGGAACACCATTCGCTTCTTCAAGTTCTACTAAATTTAATTGATCACCGTGGTTGTATACTGCAAGTAAATGTTCTCTATCTGTAAGAGGGTTTCTGTAACGTACTAGTCTAGTTTGACCTGTTTTAACCTCAGCAATTTGATGGTATGCTGGTTGATCATGCTCTTCTGGAAGTAAAGTGTCAACATAATCGCCTGCGTTTAAGAATTGAGGTGCCCCTAAATCAAATGGAAAAACTTGTGCTAAAGCAAATGCCCTTCCGTCTTCAACTAGACGTTCTCCAGCCATAACTTCATACTTTCTAAGAGCACTAAGTTGATCTTCTAAAGGTGTAATACCACTCCCTAATTCTAGTTCTGGTGCTTTAGAAATTTCTTCAATAGTTGGAACCCTACTAGGATCTAAAAGCATACACCAGTTACCATTTGTTCTATCTGCCATCTTATATTACCAACCTGAAGTAACAAGGGAAAAAGTTTATAAAATGTGTGGATAAGTTGATTTTATGAAGAAAATAGTTGGAATTGGTGCTGAGGCTGTCTTGTATAAGGTAGATGGGCATTTAGTAAAAGAGAGGGTTTCTAAATCATATAGGTTACCTGAGATTGATAATAAGATTAGGAAGTTAAGGACTAGGTCTGAAAGAAGATTATTGGAAAGAGCTTATGAAGTGATTAATGTGCCAAAGGTGTTAGATCATTGTGATTCTGCTATAACTGTTGATATGGAGTTTGTTTCAGGTTTGAAATTGTCTTCTAGTTTAGATTCTCTTAAGAATAGAAAAGAGATTTGTGTTAAGATTGGTTCCCAAGTTGCTAAGTTGCATGATAACGGAATTATTCATGGAGATTTGACCACATCCAATATGATATTGAAAGATAAGAAAGTCTTCTTTGTTGATTTTGGATTGGGATTTATGAGTGATAAGATTGAAGATATGGCAGTGGATTTACATTTATTGAAACAAGCTCTTGAAAGTAAGCATTACCTTCATTATGAGGAGAGTTTTAAAGCTGTTCTGAGGGGTTATAAGAAGTGTAAGAAGTTTGATGAAGTTCTTTCAAGATTAGATAAAGTTGAAAGAAGAGGAAGGTATAAAGGAAAGAAGTTTCAGAAATAAGCCGAAAGGTTTAAATCGTAATCTTGGGCCCTGATTAGGATATAGCCCCGTAGTATAGTGGCCAAACGTAGTCGGTTTTGACCACTGCGGTCTAGGTATGCCAGCCTTTGGAGCTGGAGACTCAGGTTCGAATCCTGGCGGGGCTATCCGAAACCTTTAATATACTTTTAATTCTAAATGTACATATGGGCGAACCTAAACTTACTAGGCAAGAAAGGAAAGCTTATGACAGATATGTTGAAATTGAAGAGATTCTTGAAGATGATAAAAAGGGTTTAGCGCTAGTACATGATCTTGTTGATATGGCTGCCTCCTATATTGAAGCTGTTGTTAACATGGAAACAAGCATCAAAATTATTCGGTTCCGTATTGACGACCCAATTAAACAAAGAGAAAGAATAGGGGCACTTGATAAATTTAGGACTATAAAACATAATGCCCTAATAGCTCAGTTAAAGATTGTAAATAGGTATCTATTCAAGAACTATGGAGATGATGTACCGATTGGCGGGATTTATTCTCTTAATCCTATGACACTTAGTCATGAAGATAGGGTTGCCATAGCTGAATGGGCAAATTACTTGGCGGTAGCGTTGTTCAAGAAAGGAATTGTAAAACTTCGAACGTAGGATTTATAATATTTTTGGTATGCTCTTATTGTATGGATAGGTTATTAGATACGGGAACCGGACGTGGCATCTATGCCAAGTTCCAGGAAGCAGGAGTAAGCTATTTCAGAGAAGTTATTAGTGATGATATTGAAAGAGCTAGTGCTGCATATGATGTTCTGAGAGTGGTCGCAGAGAGTGCCAACGATTTTTCAAGAAGTTGTGAGATGGGTCTTGAAATCCCTACAGAAAACCCAGATTTAGGTGATTTTGTGGCTGAATTTCTAAAAGATCTGTTTGATAAAAGAAGAAGATAAGCTTTAAAAAGAGAGGCATAATCCAAAGATTGTAAGAATAAGGCAGTATTTAGCTTCCTTATATCAAAGAAAAATGGCACGTATGTATTCAAGGAAAAAAGGAAAGTCAGGTTCTAAAAAGCCACTTAAAGATGCAGATACTAAATGGGTTAAGTATAAACCTAAAGAAATTGAACAATTAGTTGTTAAGCTTTCTAAAGGTGGAAATGGACAAGCTAAGATAGGATTAATATTAAGAGATTCTTATGGGATCCCGAGTGTCAAGAAATTAACTAAGAAATCAGTATTACAAATTTTAAAAGAAAAGAAATTATCCTCTGAAATTCCTGAAGACTTAGCTAATTTAATTAAAAGAGAAATTCTTATTACCACACACATAGAGAACAATAATAAACATGATCAACCCTCTATAAGGGGACTAACACTTACAAGTTCCAAAATTAGAAAATTAATCAGACATTATATTACTAAAGGTGTTTTACCTAAGGGTTGGAAGTATTCCAAAGAACAAGCAAAATTACTTGTAGGTTAAGTTTTTTATGATGGATAAATTAAATGAGAGTATCACTAAGTTTTTGAGCCAGTTTAAAGAAACAAAACAATTACCAATTAAGATTGTTGCAAGGAATGATGTTAATGGAGTTTTATCTACAGCAATACTTACTAAAGCTTTTCAAAGAGAAGAATGGAATTTTAGTGTTAGTATGATTGGAAAATTAAACGACCAGAAGTTGCAAGAGTTGTCTTATGATTCTTCTAAAACAGTTTTGTTTTTAGGGTTGGGTTCAAGTAAGATAAGTAAGATTAGGGAATTAATTAAGAATAAACTGATATTTATTATTGATAATTATAAAGATGTTGATAGAAACTTTAATGTGAATATCTTAAACCCTGTGTTGGATGATGAAGATATCTGTTTGTCAGGAATGACTTACCTTTTCGCTAAGCAAATGAATAAAAGGAATTCCATATATTCACATCTAGGATTTATGGGTTCACTGGTTTATCCGTCAAGGTTTGATAATTTGTTATTGCAAGAGGCCCAAGGGTCTAAGAAAATAACTGTTGCTAGAGGCTTACAGATGTTCCAAGGGAGGACGCTTGAAGTACAAAAAGTGATTGAGCAATCTTACTATCCTTATTTGCCACAACTTTCTGGTGTAGGAAGTGCAGTTTATAAATTTTTAAGAGAAGTTAATATTGATAATAAGAGGTTTATTGATCTAAGTGAAGAAGAGTTGAAGAAATTATATTCTGGAATTATTATTAGAATGATGGGTAAAGAATCTAAAGGGGATATTTTTGGAAACATATATTTGTTAAACAATGAAAAAGAGAATTCATTAATTAGGGATGTTAATGCGTTTGTTAGTGTGTTAGATTCTTGTTGTAAAATTAATCAAGGTAATTTGGGGGTTGGGTTGTGTTTAGGTGAAGAGAATTTTAGGAGAGAAGCGCTGTATAAGTTTGAAGCTTTTAGAGAAGAAGTGATTAATTGTTTGAACTGGTTTAATTCAAACAGAAGAACAGAGAAAGTTAATGAAAAAGAGAATTATGTTATTCTAAAGTTTGAATCTAATTTTAAGGACTATATTATAAGTACTATTATTGAAATAATTAAGAAATCTAAGGTTTACAAAAGAAGGATGATCCTGTGTGGTGTGTGGTATGGCCTAGATGGGAATGCACATTTCAGAATCGTGCCATCTACAGTTGAAATTGATTATTCTCAAAGTTTCTTTACTGGATTAGCTAAAGATCTAGGACTAGAAGAGTATTATCTTGACAAAGGGTTGAGGTTTAGTATTTCCCAGAGTGAAGAGGAAGAATTCATGAAATTGCTGCTGTTAAGGGTTGAAAACAGGAAAATTGAGGAGATCGTGCATTAGTAAGATTTATAAAATCTAGGGAGTTCGCGTTTAATATGGCAAAGAAAGTAACAAAAAAAGTCAAGAAAGTTAAGAAGAGATGGGTAAATGTAGTTGCACCAGTAGAGTTCAGTTCTGTGGACTTAGGGGCATCTTATTGTGTTGAGCCAGAAGATTTGATTGGAAGGAAGATGAAAGTTAACTTGATGCACTTGACTAGAGAGATGAAGAAACAAAACACAAGGATTACTTTTGAATTGAATGAAATTAAGGATGGAAAGGCTCAAACTAAAGTCTGTGCTTATGAAATAATTCCCGCTCATGTTAAGAAAATTACTCGAAGAGGAAAAGCTAAGGTTAGTGATGCTTTTGAGTGTGTTACGAAAGATAAAGTGAAGTTGGTTGTTAAGCCATTAGTGATTACTCGTGGTCAAGCTTCTAAAGCTAAGATGTCTGATTTAAGAGCTAAAACAAAAGAGATTTTGTGTAACTTGATTAGTGGAAGGACTTATTCTGCTGTTGTTAAGGGCGTCTTGAGTTTTGAGATTCAGAAAGTTCTTAGTTCTGAATTGAAGAAAGTTACCCCAGTAAATATTTCTTTAATTAGGAAATTTAGTATTGTTAATGAGTAGATTCATAAAGATTACGTGATTTTTTAGAAAGCAATTTAAATTTCAAAAACATATAGTTTTTAATGAGGGTAAAATTCAAAAGGGGCAAGCAAAAACTTCTTCTTGAAAGAGCAATATCAAAGGCTGGTTCTGAAAGGAAGCTTAAGAAAGTTCTTGGAATTCCAAATCAAACTGTTAATAGTTATCGTAACGAAAGGATCTATATTTCTGAAGAAAGGTTAATTGCAATAGCCAATTATTTATGTAAGGATTTAAGTGAAGTAAGAAAAGATATTGATTGTAAGTTAGATGATAATTGGGGTAAGAAAAAAGGAGGGTTTTCCTTGATAAATAAGCACAAACAAAACGGGACTTACGAAGATTATCTTAAGTATTTGAAAAAAAGAGGCAGTAAGATTTTTGTTGAACAACATAAGAAATTAAAAGCTAAAGATCCTAAAGCTTATTCTCTTGACCAGTTTAATCGATTTAAAAAATCTGCTTTGTATAAGTCTCAAACAGATAGGGGAGAGGTGGTTCGTAATTGGTTAGAAAGAGATACAGCTAACTTTCTTTTTTCACTAGGTTTAGATTATGAATATGAGCCCCATATCAAAGCTAACGGGTCAATGTATTTTCCAGATTTTAAAGTTAACAATCTGATTTTAGAATGTACTTTTTGGAGTGATAGTACGACTAAGATCCCTAATCTTCGCAAGAAGTTGTTTGATTTTCAAAGGGCTGGATTCAATGTGGTATTTGTAATTCCAGAGAAAATAAAAAAGTTTTATAAACCAATTGAAGGTCACATAATAAGTGATTTACAAGCCTCAGTAGCTCAGATTGTTCGGCTTTCGAGCCAGCAAGAGGAATGGTAGAGCGACTGCCTTGTATGCTTTCAACCAAGAAAGCAGTAGGCCGGGGGTTCAAAGGATTTTGTCTTCGGACCTTTTTCGAACCGATCCCTCCTGAGGCTTGTTTTATTTTAAAATGGAAGATGAGAATTCAAAACGTTTTGTAGCTGTTCTAAACAAGAAAGTTGATTTTGGTAAATTGATGAACGCATTAGGGCATATAACTGCAGGACTTGCTGGTGGATCTGTAAAGTCTAAAGAAATGTGTTTTTTAGAATATAAAGATAAAGAAGGTGGGAGCCATCCAAATATTTCTCATTTTCCTTTTATAGTTTTGAAAGCTAAGAATTCAAATCAAATTCGGACAGTAAGAAAAGAAGCCATTAATAGAAAGATACCTTATTCTGATTTTACAAGTACAATGACCATAGGAACGTCTGAAGAACAGATGAATGCTACAGCAAATACATTAGAAGAAGATCTAGAATACTTTGCAATTGTACTTTTTGGAAAGACTGAAGAATTAAAAGAAATTACAGGGAAATTCTCTTTATATCAATAATTTTTCATTTTCTAATCACTCGGTAATGCAGGTGGTTGAATGTCGTCAGAAACATCGTCGTCTGAATTATCTTCTGATGGCTGTGAATCATCTCCAGAATCTTGTGGACTATCAGTCGGTGCTACCTCTGTATTAGTACAACCTGAAACTAACATTAAAACTGTTACCAAGATTAAAAATACTAAAATTAATTTTTTCATAGATTCATTTATCAATAATATCTTATTTAAGCTTTTTTATCCCATAAATTATTCTTCTAAAGTTCTTGTCTGATTGTTCCTTCTTGTATTCTTTAATTAGTTTCAATGGAACTTTAAAGTCACGAAAGAGATAATTTATGAATTGTGTGACATTCTTAGGGTAATCTGTTTCATAACATCTTTCGAAATCTATCATTGTGATTTTCTTTTTTATTAGAATATGTTTTAGTGGGTGGTGCATCTCTAATTTATTTATCTTAAGTTTGTCTAGAACCCTACATTGTTTTAGAACTTCAATTGCTTGTTTCTTGTTTAGCTTTATATCTTTCAAGAACTTACCTTCTACAAACTCATAAACAATATAATCTTTTCCAGAGTCTACTAACTTAGGACCAACCTTGTGCTTGTTAAGAATTTTCAAGAACTTAGCTTCGTTTTTTAGTCTTTCAATTGCTTTTGAGCTTGGACTTTTGACTTTTATTACGTATTCTTTTCTTCCTTTCTTGAACTTGTAAACTAAAGATCTTTTTCCTTTATCCAAGTATTCAGGGGAATATTTTTGATATTTCTTGGGTACCATTATAATAATTACTATAGAAAGGTTTTTAAATAAATTCCTCTTAAATCAGTTATATGAAAAAGGGTGCATTATTAGTAATAATATTAGTTCTGTTGTCGTTTAGTGTTTTTGCACAGGAAGATGACCCTTTAGCTGGACAAGCTATGTTTGATCAATCCAAAACTGTAGGTTGGTTAGTGAACAATACAGGTGGAAACTTAGATATTGAAGAATTATCCTTTGCAATTGCAGCATTAAATAAAGCCGGAAGGAGATCTGAAGTTGCAGGGTTGTTAACTAGATTAAATGAAATTAAAGATCCTGAGCTAGGATGTTTCCCAGCTGCTGCGTGTACTACAAAAGAAACTGCTGTTGCTACCTTGGCTTTAGGTGCTACAGGGAATGATATTACACAACAATTAGAATGGTTGAAAACTACATTAACTAGTTTCGGTGGTGGAGAGTGGCACATCCAAATTGAAGGTGTTGGTGATGGTGAGTGTGTAGTTGAGTACCCAATTGGAGTGGGTGATCAGACCCAGACAAAAAGTTATAGCTTAGATGATAACATAATTGAAGGGGCACAAGGAAAGTATTCTATTAATATCGAAAGGGACCTTAATGGTGGAATTGTTAATATGATGACAAGTGCAACAATTAATGTTGATTGTACACAATTGCAAACTGCTGTGATTTCTTTGATCTATAAATCAGGAAATAACTGGCATATATTATCTGAGAAAAACGGGAGAGGAAGTTTTGTTGTGTCTAATGCTTGTTTTGCTGCGAATGATTTAGGTGGAAACTGCCATTACGATGCTTCATTGTATTCTGCGTGGGTAATAAAAGAAGTTGCTGGAACTGCTAAATTAGAAGAGTATGGAGTTAAAACATATTTACAAAGCGAAGAAAGAAATGATGATCTTGCAAGAGCAATGTTAGCAAGGACTTTTGGAGAGAAAGCTTACTTACAAGAATTGTCACAAACCCAAGATGCTACTGGAGCATGGGGTAATGGAGATCCATTCACAACAGCAATGGCTGTGTTTGCTTTACAAGGTTATAGTGAAAGTGAAAGTTTTGCAAAAGGAAGAGAAAGATTAGAGACGACTGTATCAATGAACGGTGCATGGTATGAGAAAGTAAAAGATACTTCCATGGGATTGATTGCAATGATGGGCGGAGATTTCGGAAGAGCTGCTGGTGGAAGTTCATCTGTTGTTCCAATGACAGGTGGTGCTGCAGGAACTAGTAACAATGAGATTTGTGATAATTTATTTGATGATGATGGAGATAGTTTTATTGATTGTGGAGATGGAGATTGTGCAACTTTTGATGATTGTAGATGTGAGAATCAAGTTTTAGATCCTGGTGAAGAAGGGGTAGATTGCGGTGGAATTTGTGATAAAGGTTGTTCTGTAGATGAGTTACCAACACCAATTGATCCAGCATTCCCAGAAGATCCTGGAGGAGATTCTGACTTCCCAAGTTTTGATGAAGAAGAGGAAGAAGGAAGTTCATGGTGGATATGGGTATTAGTATTGATAGTTGCAATTGCATTAGGTGTATTTATATTTATGAAGTATAAAGCTGGGGGAATTTCTTTGAAAAGAAAACCAAAGACTTCTTTTGAACAATATAAAAGACAAATTGCGCAAAGGCCAGCGCCAGCTAGAAGGCCACCTGTTAGAAGAACATCTGCACCAGTGAGGAAGCCAATTGGTAGGGCAAAATTAAGATCAAAAGATGAAGATGAATTAGATAAGTCTTTGAAAGAAGCTGAGAAATTATTAAAGGGTGGAAAATGAAGAGGTTAGTGTTTTTAGTAATATTAGTTATGTTAGCAGCAAATGTAATTGCTGATGATGTAAGTATTGATGTTAAAAGAGATAATTATGGGATGTATGAAACATTACAGTTTGAAGTTACAATTGATGGTGTGGAGTTAGTTGATGGGTTAAAGACTTCTGATGTTAAACTAAAAGATTCTGAAGATAATAGTATGGCAATTTCTGTGAACCTGATTGAGTTAAGTGATGAAAAATACTTTGTTAATTTTGATTTACCTGATGAAGCAGGAGATTATAAGTTAGTACTTGAAGATATCCGTTATACTAAAGGTGAGAATCTACTTAAAGTTTCAATTGAAAAAGATGTTACAGTAAGTGACAGGAAAGGTTTGAGTTTAAGGCCAGGGATTATTCATGATGAGCTTGAAGAGACTGAAGATCCACGGTATGACATTAAACTAACTAACCATGGGGATGATAATGTTGATGTTAACATTACTTTTGAAGGAGACTTTATGACAATAGAAGATACTGAGTTAACTGTTGTTGGGACAAAAGAGTTTGAAGTTAGAACTGATGTGGATGAAGATGTTACTGGAAGTGTAAGTATTAGCTATGGGGATTATAGTTACACATTGCCTATTTACTTGTTTAAAGAAAGTGTTGTTGAAGATAATAGTACAGAAAATGAAACTGTTGAAGAAGAAAAAGAAGGCAAGCTTGAATTCTTTAAAGAATTAAATGAAGTGGATGTTATTGATGTGTCCCTAGAATATGGAGAGAGTTTAAGTGGAGTTATTTACTTTAAGAATACCGGAGAAAAAGATCTTGATGATTTAGTAATTTCTGTGAGTGAAGGTTTATCTAGCATTGTTAGTCTTGAGTTTTTAGGTGATGATGTTCTTGAGGTGGGTGGAGTTGGAGAAGTTAATGTTACTGTAAATCCTAATTTAGATAGGGTTGGGGATTTCAAAGGTGATTTGACAATTAGTGCAGATGGACTTTCAGATACTATGCCTTTTATTTTGAAACTTAAACCTTTAGCTGTGGATCCAGCTCCAACTGTGATTAATTTAACAGAACCACAAGACATTGAAGAAGAAGAGGAAGAAGGAAGTAATTGGGCGTTGTGGGTGTTTATTGTAATTTTATTAATTGTTATAGGGTTAGTGTTTATGTTTTACCATAAATCAAAAGGTGAAAGTAAAGGTTTTAATGAGTTTGTTACTTCCCTGAAGAAGCGTTAAGTTTTCTTTTTAGAACTTCGTTTTCTGCATTTAAGCTACTTAAACTTGCGTGGTACCTATGCATGTACATTAACATATCATTTAGTGAAGATGAGAATTCTTTAGCTTTGAAAGTTATGTTTTCTGAGTCTAGAATCTCTATTGAAGAAGGCATGTAGTCAAAACAAAATTGTAACATTCTTTTAAGGTCATTAAACTTAACTTCAACCTCAACAAAAGTTGAAAACATTTCTTTTATTTGTTTTACTGCTTCAATATGTTCAGATTTTACTTCTAAGTTCTTATCTGACTTTATTTTTTCTAGCATTTTTTTTAGGGTTGCTTCTACGTGGTCCTTTGGAAACCCCATCACTTCTATCACTGCCCTTATTGTTAATTCCATTTTTTATTGCTAGTCCTGCTGATACTAGTACGAGAAGTCCAATAAACATATAAATCCCATACTTTTTGGATAATTCGTTTGAAGATTCATATATAGCGTTTGTGGTGATAGAATTTGCAGGTTCTTGGTATGATTCTTTTTGGTATGTGTGCTGTTCCTTTTTCTCTTCTTTGGGTTTGTTTATTTTTATGTCTTTAGTGATTTCTTTAACTTTACCATCAATAGAGTATTTGATTTTTAGTTTAGAATTATTCTTGATTTGTGTTACTGTGCTCTTTAGTTCCAGTTCTGTGGTTTCATCTGTTGCTTGTTTGTTTTCTTCTCTTTCTCCAGATAATGATACTGGTCCAGAGTAAATGTAGCTGAAGGCTTCGATCTTTTGTTTACTTGGGTTAGTGATGTTCAAAAAGATTGAGAATTCTTTGTTAAGTTCTACTTCTTTGGGGAAGTCCCTTAGAGTTACTTGTGGTTTTTTTTCTACAATTTTTTCTGGTTCTTCGTTAACTTCTTCTGGTTCTACAAGTTCTTCTTCACCACAAATATCTTTCTTACCCTCAATCTTTAAGTTGGTTCTTTCAATTAAATCGAAGCCTTCAACTGTTAAATGGTATGCGCCATCTTCTATTTTGTTATCACAGTTAAATGGAATGCTTACAGGGATTGATAGTTTGTAGTCTCTGTAATTTGTTTCTAGGTCAATCTTGTACTTCTTTGTTATTCTCTCTTCTTTCTCAATGAAAAGGTATAGCACATCTTTTGTTGAGTTTCCTTTGTAAATGTTTATGTTTGCCCAGGCTGTATCTCCAAACTCAAAAGTGTCGTCTATTTGATGTAATGTGATTCTAGATTCTTTTACTTTTTCTCCCTTTACTATTATTGTTTTGTTAGATTTTGTTATTTGATTTGTGTTGTTACAGTCTAAGTAGGTTATTTCATTGTGTAGTATGAAAACCTGTTCTGTTCCAGAAATTACAGGTGTGAATGATTTTTGGTTGTGGTTTGATGTATTTGTGGGTGGTTTGATGTAGTTATTGAACAAATCTGTGATGTAGTAAGTGATTATGTAATCATGATCTTCTTCTGAAATTTTGTTCCTGAACCTTATTGTCTCTGATTTGTTGTAAATTTGTTTTTCTGTTTCAATGTTTACTCCTATGTTACAGAAGTTTGTTTTTTCTAGGTTAGTTTGTCCAGGTGAACCACCTTTTTGATTTGATTCTTTCCATTCGTTGTTGAAAAACTCTAATGAATAACCGTTTCCATTTGCGAATTCGTTGTTGTATGTAGTTTGTGTTATGATTGAATTGTTGAAGTAGATGTAGATAGTGTCGTCATCATTGTCCAGGTTATCACCAATTGTTGTACCAGCAGAATATATTGAAGCGTTTATGTTTGTGTAATTGAATCCTTTTTCTACTATTAGTGAGAAATTTGAGTTTTCTTTGAACTTTAGTAATTGTAAAGTATCATTTTGTTTTATATCCCCCACTATGTAATTAGTTAAGTTATTTGTGCCTTGAATTTCTACGAATTCTTTGTTATTATCAGCACCTTGTGGGTTATACATTATTTCTGTGATTTCTATTGCTGTGATTGGTGTTGCCAGTAACAGTATTAGTAAAATTGTTTTTTTCATTTTTCTTTTTTAGCGCCAGGGACGGGACTTTCAAGTCGCCGTGAAGACCATTTGAACCCGCATGACGCTGGGTTGGCGCCCCCTGATCTTAAGTCAGGTACCTTACCTGATTCGGATCACCCTGGCTTTGCTAAACAGTAAGCTATTTAAGTTTTGAAAATCTTGTTATCTTTGCTGGGTTAGCGCCTTTTGATTTTTAATCAGGTACTTTTTTCGGGTCACTTTGGCCCTTTTTTCTTTTATAGCTTCGTACAAAGCATCGACCAGTTGTTTTAGATGCTTTTTTTCCATAGAAATAGTAAATAAACTTTGAAGTTCAAATGTGTTTACCAATTTTTTTCGAAAGAATTTCGAAAAGTTCTCTACTTCAGCCCAGTCACAAAAAACTTATATAGAATCTACCCTCAACATTTTGTTATGGTTATGAACTAACATATATCATTGTCAGAATCTTCGTCGGAGATATCCTCATCTTCAACCGACAGATCTCTATTTATTTTTTCTAATATATATTCGTTGAAGAAAATATCTCTGTCCTGCATATATAATAATATGGCGTTCAAACTATTTAAAAATATCTCGAAAAATGGCTAAAAAAGGCAAGAAAAAGGTAGATTACAAGTATAATTTCAAGAAGTACTGGAGTTTTGTTAGAAGGTACAAGCCACTATTATTCGTAGTAATGTTCATTATTTTGACTATTGAAGTGCTAAGATTAGTAACTAAATTCTTGTTTAAGGTAGTAATTGACAAAGGTGGGGAGTATACAAATGGTACTTTATCTAGGCCAGACCTTATTGAAGTGTTAATAATTGTAGTTATAGTGTTTATTATTGCTTCTTTGTTTAATATTTGTGCATAGTGGTTTTATCTTCATTTCATCAATAGATTAGATTCTCAGCTTATGATGGATCTTAAGAGGAAGATGTTTAATCACATAGTACACTTGTCTCATGAGTTCCATACCACACATAAGACTGGATCTATGATTTCTAGGTTATTACGTGGATCTGGAGCAATTGAAAGATTGACTGATGTGTTTGTGTTTAATTTTGTACCATTGCTTGTTCAGATAGTTGTAGTGGCTGGGTCTATCATGTACTTTAGTTTT
>CAZGBX010000010.1:0-30761 GCA_964524105.1 Candidatus Woesearchaeota archaeon | reverse complement strand
AAATGCTTGTTGTGTAGCTTCTCTTGCTGAATCCACATCCCAAAGTGTTAAATAAGCTATCTTGTATACAAATGGAGAGAATCTTCTAAAAAATGCTCCTAAAGCACCCATATCTCCTTCTCTTACTCCTTTTACAAGATCCATCCCGCTGTAAGGGGTATCTTCTTTTGCTGTTTGTGCTGCTGCAATTGTTTCCATTAAAATGAAGGATTTTAAGCCTTTTTTAAAGGTTTTTAGTTAACTTTATATTACTAATAAACCGTAGTTCTAAACCTATGATAGAAGCTTTAAAACAAGAATTTGATGCTTTAAAAGACCCTGAAAAAGCAGAACTTCTTCAAAGGTTTTTCAAAACAAGCAAAGGAGAATATGGTGAAGGAGATATTTTCTTAGGTGCTAAAGTTCCAGAAATAAGATCAGTAATAAAGAACCATAAAGAATTAAGTTTCAAGGAGTTACAAGAATTGTTAGACAGTAAGATTCATGAATATAGATTGGCAGCATTACTTATTCTAGTCAACCAATACACAAAAACAAAAAGTGAAACAATTGTAGAATTCTATTTAGGAAACACAAAGAACATTAACAATTGGGACTTGGTAGACTTATCAGCAGACAAAATCCGGGGCACATATTTACTAGACAAAGACAAAAAAATACTCTACAGTTTAGCAAGATCTAACAACCTATGGGAAAGAAGAATAGCAATCCTTTCCACATTCCATTTCATTAAAAACAACCAATTCCAAGACACACTAAAAATATCAGAGATTTTACTCAAAGATAAACATGATTTGATCCACAAAGCAGTTGGTTGGATGTTAAGAGAAGTTGGAAAAAGAGACCAAGAATTAGAAGAATCATTCCTAAAAAAACATTACAAATCAATGCCAAGAACAATGCTAAGATACTCTATAGAAAAATTTAAAGAAAAAAAAAGAAAAAAATACTTAAAAAATCAAATATGATTATGCTGCATCACTATAACTTTCAGAATCTTCAGTATCTGTATTAGCTGCACCATCTATTTCACTAGCCTTCCTAAGTAAAACAACATTCTTTGCTACAGGACCTTTCTCTCCCTCACGAGGATCAAAAGAGACTTCGTCACCATCTCTGATAAAGGTTCCTTCAGCTAGTGCAGTATAATGAACAAAATATTCCTTTTTATCCTCACCAGTAATAAACCCAAACCCTTTTTTTTGGTTGTACCATTTTACATTTCCTTTTGCCATTTTTTAATTTAACTCCTAAGTGCCGAGTAAAACTCAGCAATTTTACTAGAATAAATGAGTACACAGATAGTTTATAAAAGTACTTATTTCAACCCTCTCAAACGAGTACCCTTTACAAGCTTCTTATCAAGGGATTCTATAAATGCTTCAGTTTGCTCAAAGGCCCTCAACTCCTGTATAATCGCAGGCAGACTATTATCTAAAAGATCTGGATTTTTCAAAACTTGATCAATCAATTGATAAACCTTAACAGCTTCTCTTGCTTCACGGCCCATTAACTCCCTAATCTGTTTCAAAGCAGCCAACTCTTTTTTCCTTAATCTCTCTTCTTTACTTCCACGCCAACTTAACGGATTCCACCATGACATAACTTAATCTTAAAAAAACTTACTTAAAAAGATTTCTATTATCTAGAACTGTCAGATTGTCTCTCTAACTCCAACTTTTTAGAAATAGCTTGTGAAGCCTGATCATTATTGAAAGCAGCCATAATTTCATTAGCTAAAGCTTTCTCAATTGAAACTTTTTTATTAAAACACTTACCATAAGCACCTTGAACCATTTGTCTTAAAGCAATATCTATTCTTCTTTGCGGACTACAATCTACAGCCTGGGGATATCTAGCCCCACCATACTCAATTGTTGTAATCTCTTCACGAGGAGCAGCATTCTCCAGAGCCTTAACAAAAACTCCAACAGGATTAGCATTCAATTGTTTTTCAATAATTTCAAAACATTTCACCACAACAGAATAAGCATTAACACTTTTCCCAGTACAATGCCCAGAAGTTAACTTATGTGACTTTCCTTTATGCCCAGGAATCATCAACTTCCCAATTAATCTTTCAACAATATTATACTTTGACTTCCAGAATCTATTTGAAGCATTTCTACCATAAGTTTTAGGTACTAAAATTGGGCTTAGGTTAACATAATCCTTTAACCCAGGATCAACAACACCAATCTTTGAACAATCCCATTTTCCAAATAATTTTATTTCTGTGCTCATCTTCTACCTTTCTCTATCTTCCCGGATAATAACGCTTTCAAACTTTGATCATTAACTTTTATTACTTGCCACCTAACTCCAGGAATGTCACCTTTTGATCTACCCATCTTTCCACCAATACATTCAATAACAACTTCATCGTGCTCAGCAATTAATTTCTGTGCATTATCACCTGGCATAAAAGCCTTAACTTTTTTCTTATTCTTAACTAACTGCACAACAGCACATTTTCTCATTGCAGAATTAGGTTGCTTTGCTTCAACTTGTTTTTTCTCTAAAACAATTCCTTTTGCTTGTGAAGAACCTTGCAAAGGATCAGATTTAACTCTTAAATTTTTAACTCTCTTAACATAAAGCTTATCTTTCATTCTAGACTTTCCACGTCTAGCCTTAAGCTTTTTTCCAGATCCTAATCCTTTACTTTTCTTACTCATTCTACAGTCACAGTATCAATCTTATGATACTTTTTTAAAAGCCTTGAAATCCGAGCCAAGTTTTCCTTGTCTCTTCCAAAAACTTTTCCTTTTGATTTTGTATCAAAACAAGAGATAACAGCCTTATCCCCTTCAACTTTGACACTTTTAACTCTTACCGGGTAGAGTAAGTTATTTATAAACTTTACTGGGTCAGTTGAAAAACCTAGGATTTTAATCTCCTTCTTAATCAACCTTTTCAGCTTCTCTAACTTAATTACAGCCTTTTTCACACCACCCTCTTCAACAAGAAACACTAATGTAGAACCTTCTAAAAAACAATCTTTCAATTTCGAAGAAGTAATCTTCTCAAAAAGATTAATATATTGTATTGTTTCTAAAGTTAACTTCATTCTACACCTAAAACAGAAATAGCAAACGGTTTTTTACATAAAACCCCTAAACTCACATTATCTTCTTCTATGTCTATACACTCAACTTTAAACAAACCACACATCTTTTTCAGTTCATCTTTCTTAGGAAAATTGGAAGAGACATACACCTTTTTTATCTTTCCAGATTGTATTTTTTTCACAACAACCCCACTACCTAAGACTAGTTTCTTTGATTTAAGATCTTGTTTCAAACTCATTTTTTCTCCTTAGCTACTAACTTTGGTAAACCAGTACCTAATGGGACAGGTTGATTCAAAATTACGTTTTCTACAACAGAACATAACTCATCCACCTCACCAGTTAAACTTGCAGCAATCAAATGTTTAATTGGAGTTTCAAATGATGCTTTAGCTAATACACTTTCTTTTTCTCCAGTAATTCCTGTCCTAGTAACTCCCTTCAAAACACCTTGCCGACTCATTACATCAGCCAACAACATAATGTGCCTTACATTAATATCCAATCCTTGATTTGAAATAACTGCTTGAGCTTCCCTTATAACAGATTCTCTTGCAGCCTCAATTCCTAAAACATCAGCTATTTCAAAAAGATTATTAGTCTTAATCCTAGTAGCATCAACCTCTTCCATTTCCAAAGAATCTTTTAAGTTTGACCCACCACAGTGTATTACAAAACCACCTTCACATTTAACAGGAAGAACTTGTGACACACCTTTCAATCCTAAAACATGTAACTTCTTTGCTTTCTCTTTCAACTTATACAAATCAGTTAACTCAACCTCTTTAGTTTTAGAAACAATCAATACTGTCCAACGATCATCTTTAACATCATACGCCTTAAAGGCCTTTTTTATCTTTGCAACAACATCAGCAGTTCTTAATCCCAACTCACTCAACGCATTCCTAGACAAAGACAATTCAATCCTATACTTTGGCAAATTAATCAGTACATCATTCACAAGCTCCCCAAGTTTTGTCTCTTTAATCCTCATTGCCACTTCCCTAACTTGCTCATTAGTTCTAGAATACTTTGGCTTCAAATAAATCTCCATCTTCGGAGTACTTGGCATCTTTCTAGCATCAAACACTTCAATCAACCTTGGCAAACCAACAGTAATATTCATCTCTGCAACACCAGCAAAGTGGAAAGTTCTCAAAACCATTTGTGTAGAAGGCTCACCAAAACTTTCTGCAGTAACAACCCCTATTGCTTCACCAGGAGAAACAAGTGCATTCTCATAAGCATCTTTAACTCTATTCCCAACTTCTTTCTTTTGTTTATCATTCAACTTTGAAGAACGAGTCGCAATATTCAATTCTTTTTGTAAGTGATCAGGCAACATCTTTTAATTCCTCCATATATTCTTTCACAATTCTCTGAACATTAATTTTTCCACCTTCAGTTTTAGAAACATCCAAGCCATCTTCACCATAACTAAATTGAATCAGGTTTCCTTTTGCATCCCTAACAGTACTATCATACTCAACCCTCACATCTTGTAAAGCTGAAGCTAACCTTCTATACAAATAACCAGACTTAGGAGTCCTTAATGCAGTATCCATTAAAGAATCCCTTCCAGTCATCGCGTGCATAAAGTATTCTTCAGGAGCCATCCCATCTTTGTAACCTTTCTTAATAAATCCTCTTGGCTTAGGCATAAGATCATCTTTTTGGAACAAACTTAAAGTTCTATCTTTATATCCAATTTCAATTCTCCTTCCACCTAATGACTGTTGTCCAACACAAGCTGCCATTTGAGCCAAGTTCAAAACATTCCCTTTAGCCCCAGACTTAGCCATGATAATAGTTGGGTTATCTTCTTGAGCAATTTCAGAAACAACTTCACCAACCCGAGTTCTCGCACGATCTAAAACTTCCCTAATTTTCAATTCCAAAGTTTCTTCATGTGATAACCCCGGCATAGCATCTAACTCATCAGCATTAAACTGATCAATCAGTTGTCCAACTCTTCTTTCAGCATTATAAATAATCTCTCTACACTTCGTCGCAACATCAGAAGGCAAATCAGTATCAGATATTGAAGTTGTAAACCCAAACCTTGTAGCACATTCAATTCCAAGCCTAAAAATCTCACCTAATAAAGTAATTCCTTCATCTAAACCATACTTTGCAAACAAAGCCCTAATTAAATCTCCTTTATCCTGACCGATTGTTGCTTTATCAATTATTCCTTCAACTAACTGTCCATCGTGAACAACAACTTTCTTTTTATCTTTAGTCTCACCAACGAAATTCAAATCATCAGGTAATAAAGCAGAGAAAACTTCTTTTCCTGAAACTTTATCCTTAAACTTAGCAAACTTCTTTGGTTTGTCCACACCAATACTGTACAAAATTTGTACTGCCTCATCTTTTGTAAACTCCATCTGTGTTGTTAACAAATAAAGCCCAGTCACAGCATCAGTACTACAACCAACAACATTCAACCCGTCTTTAGGACCAATCATTTGTGTTTGTACTTCCATTAATATCTCAGCCTCAGCCCTTGACTCTTCAGTTTGAGGAACATGTAAGTTCATCTCATCACCATCAAAGTCAGCGTTATAAGGATTACATACAGAAGGGTTTAACCTAAATGATTTTCCAGGGATCACTCTAACTCTATGAGCCATCATACTCATCCTGTGCAATGAAGGTTGTCTATTAAATATTACAATATCATGGTCCATCAAGTGCCTCTCAACAACATAACCAGGTTGTAACTCTTCTAACAATTGCTCTTGAGTTTCATCAGTAATTTTCTTCTTCTTTCCATCAGGCCTTACAACATAATTTGATCCAGGATATTCTTTTGGACCTTTCTCTACAAACTTCTTTAATCTCTTCAAGTTCCATTCAGAAACAGTTTCAGGGATAGTTAATTCCATTGCAACTCTTAAAGGAACTCCAACATCATTCAGTTCAATCTTAGAATCAGGAGATATAACAGTTCTTGCAGCAAAGTTTACTCTCTTTCCTGCCAAGTTAGACCTAAACCTTCCTTCTTTACTTTTAATTCTTTCAGACAAAGTTTTCAAAGCTTGCCCAGACCTATGCCTCGCAGGCGGAACTTGCGGTATAGAATTGTCAAAGTAAGTTGTTAAATGGTACTGTAACAATTCCCATAAATCTTCAACAATAACTTCAGGCGCACCAACATTAATATTTTCAAACAACCTTTGATTAATCCTTACAATATCTCCCAACTTATGAGTTAAATCATCCTCACTCCTTTCACCAGATTCTAAAGTGATAGAAGGCCTAATAGTTACAGGAGGAACAGGTAATATTGTTAACACTGCCCACTCTGGCCTTGCTGCTTCAGGATCAAGACCTAATAATCTACAATCTTCATCATTCACCCTTTCTAATCTTGTTCTAACTTCAATTGGAGAAATTCTTTTATCATTTTCTAAGAAGTTAGTTGGTTTATCAATCTTAATTGCAAACTGTTTAGCTTGACAGTGTGGACATTTCTTAACTGCTTTCAACCCACTCACAAACTGATTAATTTGTTTTCTCATTTCTGTTGTTGTGGACTCACTTTCCTTAATCGCTTTAGCTTCCTCTTGTTTAGTTAATTTCTTCCCTTCAACAAGAACCCTTCCACAATCTCTACAAGTTGCTCTTAAAACTTTCAAAACAATATCAACATACTTCACATGAATTAAAGGCCTAGCAAAATCCAAATAACCAAAGTGTCCAATACATTCTTTTAATTTCCCACCACAAGTCTTACACTTTAATCCAGGATCAATAACACCTAATCTAATATCCATTAAACCACCATCAACTGGGTATCCTTCTTTATCATAAAGTTCAGGAGTAATTATTTTTGCACAAGCCATTTTCTTAATTAAGTCAGGACTAAGCATTCCAAACTCAAGGCTCTTCACTTTCTTATGTACAAACTTCTCAACCATTCTAATACTTCTCCTCCAATACCATCTTAGGATAAATCCCTAAAGCTTTTAATTCATCTAACAATAACTTGAAAGCGTAAGACAATTCAATCTTTGAGATCTTAACTTTCGATCCACACTTAGGACAATAATTGTTGTCCCTATAAGAATCATACACTGCAAGCATCCCACAATCTTCACAAACATACAAGGTAGTTTTATCAGAATCAAACCTTTCTTTCAATAATAATGACGCACCGTGAGCAACAAAACAATCCTTCTCCATTTCTCCAACTCTTAATCCACCACCTTGTGCACGACCTTCAATAGGTTGCCTTGTTAACAACTGGATCTTACCCATACCTCTAGCGTGAATCTTATTTGCAACCATATGTTTCAATTTCAAGTAATACATACTTCCAACATAAATCCTTGCACTAAACTGTTTTCCAGTAACTCCATTATAGAAAGTTTCACAACCATCATCCCTAAACCCTAACTCAAACAACCGCTTCCTTATTTCTTTTTCAGGTGTTGCATCAAATGTTGTTCCATCAACTTGTTGCCCTGACAAAGCTCCAACTTTACCAGCTACCACTTCAATTAAATGTGACATTGTCATCCGACTTGGAATTCCAGAAGGAGAGAATATAATATCAGGAATAATCCCAGTACTTGAAAAAGGCATATCTGCCAATGGCACCAATCTACTAATAATTCCTTTTTGTCCATGTCTAGAAGCAAACTTATCACCAACTTCAGGTATCCTATGTTGTCTCAACCTAACTTGCACTAACCTATTTCCATCTTCGTTTTCAGTTAACACAACCATATCAACAACTCCGCTTTCACCATGCTTCAAAGCAAGGGAACTTTCCCTTTTAACATTAGCAGCAATACTAAACTCTTCAAACTCACCCAAGAACCTTGGTGGACTTACTCTTCCAATTAAAACACTTTCACTTTTAGCTTTTGCACCAGCAGAAATAATTCCATCCTCTTCTAATAACAAATAATCTTTTTCAGTTTTATAACCTTTAACTTCCTTATCAGGGATAGTAATTTCATCAACCAACCCACCTTGATACCTCAACTCTTCAGCATTAAAAGGCTTAAAATAAGTTGACCTTGACAATCCCCTTTGCACAGAAGCTTTGTTCAATAAAATCGCATCATCCATGTTATAACCTTCATAAGTCATAACAGCAATAACAACATTTTGTCCAGAAGGATGTTTCTCATAATCAAACACATCATGCATAAAACTTTTAGTTAAAGGTTTTTGTGGATAATGTAAAACATTTACATCTGTATCCATCCTTAAGAAGAAATTTGCTGCATATAACCCAAGAGATTGTTTTTGAATCTTTGATCCCCGAATCAACCTTGAGGAACTACCAAAATTAGAATAAGGAATAAGAGAAGTACATAAACCCAACATAGCAATCGGACCAATTTCCAAGTGTGTATGTTCTTTAGTTAACTCATTTTCATATATTGCAATAAAACAATCTTCTTCTTCAGCAGCATCAACATACTCAATAACACCTTCCTTCACTAGTTTTTCCCACTTAATCTCACCAGAAACAAGTGAATCAACATACTTTTGTGTTAACTTTGATTTCCCATTATCAACAACAATTAATGGCCTCCTTGACCTACCATGGGTAACATCAATGTAAACTTCATCAAAGTCCACATCATAATATAAATTTAATTCAGATGGAATGTTTCCACTTCTTCTTTCATTCTTTACAAACTTAATAAACTCTTTAACATTATCTACAGTTCCAACAAACTTTTCATTCAAATAAACATCAACCATTTTAAATTAATTTCAACCCCCCGTTAGCTAACATTTTCTTAATTTTATCTTCCGGCAAATTCGCAGTTGTAACATCAGACAATAACGCAAAGTTCTTTCTTAATCCAATCGGTGTTCCCTCTGGAGTCTCAACAGGACACAACCTTCCGAAATGTGTTGGATGTAACGCCCTTGCAGCAAAGTTTTCTTGTGTTGAAGTTAACAATGATAAAATCCTTTGTAAGTGTGACACAGTAGCCAACACATTTGTTCTATCCATGTTCTGACTTAGCCCTTTCCTT
The DNA here is from genome assembly GCA_964524105.1 of Candidatus Woesearchaeota archaeon. Taxonomy (GTDB): domain Archaea; phylum Nanobdellota; class Nanobdellia; order SCGC-AAA011-G17; family GW2011-AR18; genus JAGVXZ01. The sequence goes on along the minus strand of CAZGBX010000010.1, from coordinate 21,680 downwards.
CCACCAGTCCAAGACCCAGTAGCTAAAGAACTTTTAATATTTGAAGTCATTAACTCATCTCTAATAATAATCTTAATTGACTGAAACTTTCCTCTTTTCACTAACCTCTGGAAGTTATACATTATATCTTGTACTAAAGATCTAAAGTTCGCCCTTAACAAATCACCTAATAAGTCTCCACTTAGTTTCAACCTTTTATTCATATAATGATCTTTATCAGGGACTGTCAAGTCAGCTTCAGCCATTAAAATAAATCTCCCCAATAACTTACACAAGTTATGAGCCTTTAGTGCCCTTACAGCAGGACCTTCACCCAAGTGAGGAAATAAATACTTATCCACCAATTCCCTTGCCCTTTCAATCTTAATTTCTCTTAACTGAGTAATTCCGATTTTCTTAGCTAAGAACTCTAATGCATCATCTTGAGTTTTCAAAGTTGAAGAATCATATAAGTTAACAAACATAGAATCAAACTCTTCATCACCAAGAATCATTCTTTTAATTTCATTATCTTTAGTTATCCCTAAAGCTTTAATCACAGAAATAACAGGAACTCTTTTGAACCTAGTAAAGGACATCACATACATCCCATCTTTTAATTTTTCAAACAAATGTGGTATTCTATAAGATCCAAACTCAGAAAATAATTTACCAACAACTTCTGCAGAACCAGAAGTTTTCCTATCAACAAACAATTTATTAGGTGCTAAATCTTCTACTGCAGCTAAAACTCTTTCATTCCCATTAATAATAAAGTATCCCCCCAAATCATCAGGATCTTCTCCTTTTTGTATTAAGTCTTCTCTTTTCAATCCACTCAAGTTACAATGCTTTGACCTTAACATAATTGGCAACTTTCCAATCATAGTTGTGAAGGACTCCCTTTGAACATCATCAACATGAGCTGAAACTTCAACATACATTGCAGCAGAATAAGTTAATTTCCTTAACCTTGCTTCAGCAGGATACAAAGTTCTTTTTGACCCATCAGCTTCAATAATAATTGGTTTCTCAACCCAAATCTTTTTCAATCTAATAACATAACTTTCAACTTCCCGTGGAATAATAGTTGGAACAACATCACCTAAATCATCTATAATTTTAGGCAACCCTTTTTCAATAAAATTATCAAAACTTTTAATGTTTGCACCTGCAAAACCTTTTTCTTTAAAGTAAGCTTCTAAGATTTTTTTATAATCTTTAACCATGAACTACCACCCTATAATAAACAGACTCACCCACAGTTTCACTTTTTCTAATAATTTGTATTACATCCCCTGGCTCAGCCTCCAAATGTTGAATTGCAGGATCTACTTGAAGAATTTGTGGTAATTGTCTAAGTGAAAGATTCATTTTTTCTAAAAGTTTGTTTTTATTTTCTTCAGAAAGCTTCTTATGCTCAGGAACTAACTCATGCGTTGTAATATCAAACCCTTCACTCATTTTATGTCTCCATTGTATGGATGATTCTTGGACCGGACGGGACCTTCACCATCAAAGGCAAACCTTATTCAAGTTTTGAACCCGAGTTGCAGCCTCGACAGGGCTGCGTGCTAGACCGGACTACACTACCAGGGCACACTACTTTCTAAACCTAGATTTTGCAAAAAATAGGAAAAATCCCCTTCAGCATGCATATTTTGCCCCCAAAGTCTAGAAAGTCTAATCATCCAAGAAATGGCAACTTTATCAGCTATTTAAATGTTTTCATTCGTTGTTGTATTTATATTTTATTGTCATACATATTACAAGTTCTATTTATAATAAAAATAAGTTTAATTTAAAGAAAAAGTTATGCTGCATCTTCTACTTCTTCTACAAGTTCACCACATAAATATCCAAATTCATTACCCCTAGTAGCAAAGATATCACCCGCAGAGTAAAGTGATGTCCCCCAAATTGAACGACCAATAGGACCACGATTACAAATCCTCGCCACAAACGTTGGGTTTGGCACATGTATTCTCCTATAACAAGGACGTTCATCATCTCTCACCACAGCATCAAAAAAGGAATCAAAATGTCTTGGCAAAATTCCAAACCTCATTAGCACAGCAGCTTCATCAAAAGTTGGTAACAAGTATCCATCAGCTGTAAGCACCTTTCGACCATCATACCCAAATTGTAAAAATCTTTCATTTCTTTTATACCTTGGAAGGCTTCTCCCCTCCTCATCAGTAGGACTAGGCACCATTAAACGAAGAACATCCATATCAACAACCAAAGTTCCATCTGCCTCTCTCGCCCTCATTGCTTCCTCATCACTCGGAGAAAAAAATAGTCTATTTCCGATTTGACTATAAGAATTGGTTTCATCAGCTGTCCCCTCAACTTCACCATCATATAAGTGTCCCAACACAGGGTTACTAGCTTCACGAGTTATTACCCAATCAACACCACCATCGTCCCTTACAAAAAAACCCTGTCCATCAGCTGTAAGGAATCTCCCACGGTCCCCCTCGTTATCCCTTAATTCATCAATATGTTGCAGAGTCCCAGGAACTACCTTTTTACCATAAGTACCGTAAAGCCCACCATGAACATCAACTAATCCCATCTTAACAATACAGAACACACAAAAATATTATAAAGTGATCGATCAAAATTTGAAACTAAAAACTTCCCTGCATCCGAATTTGAACAAAATACAGATATCTTTATAAACAACTTTTAAAACATCCTAAAGAATGGATTTCCAAAATTTTGACCAGTTTTTAGTATCACAAACACCAGAAGTAAATATAGAGAGCCTAGTAATTTCCCTACTTTTAGCAGCAATACTCTCATTCATCTTAAGTAAAATTTACATTAAATACGGCACTAGCCTTTCAAACAGAAAAAGGTTCGCAGGAATTTTTATACTATTAGCAACAACCACAACACTAATAATTACAGTAGTTAAATCCTCGCTCGCACTTTCACTTGGATTAGTTGGAGCACTATCAATAGTAAGGTTCAGGGCAGCAATAAAAGAACCGGAAGTTCTCCGAACAAGAACGTGTTTTTTCTAAAGTTGTTCTATACTGCTTAACTCTTAAGTTATTGTTTAAAGTTCGCTTTTGGTTTTGCTATCCTTTTGCGAACAAGTTTTTCTTGTGTCTGACTCAAATTTTAAAAACGAATTTTTGTTTCAAATGTTTGAGTGATATAAAGTTTAATACCATTCATAATATTTAAAGACTTCTGTTATTTTTCGGATTTTTGGGTTGGTGTTTTTAAGGAAAATTATTTCCTAAATACCCAAGAGTGAAGTGAATCACCAAAACAATAGAGGATTATGCTTGCACCTAAAAGGGTAAACCCAAAAATAAGTGATGCCTGGTCTTTTATCCCGTAACCTACAACAAGTAGAATAATAGATATTAAAAAAAGAATATAACTTGGTATTCTAAACTTTTCTTTCCTTTTATGATAATCTTTTATCATTTGTTTCTTGGTTTTAGCTTTTTTCATTCTTATCTTCCTAGGTTTTTGATTGCTTTAATACTTTTTGAAAATAACGGAACTTCTTCATTTTCTATTTTCGGAAAGAGTTTCTGGATTTCCTCAAAGGTTTCTACAAAATTATATACTCGTTTGCTTTCATTTATAATGTAGTAGTTTTGTAGTTCTAAACGTTGTAATAACCGAACATATTTATTTAATGAAAGAAGGTTTGTAATGATTTCATAGATCCTTTTATTCTCTGATTCAATATAACTGAGTAAAAAAGGTAATTGTAAGGCATATGACAAATCAAGTTCATTTGCTTTTTTCTCATTCTCTTGAGCTAATGTCCTGAAAATTCCTACATTCAAATATACTAAATTTGTATAATCTCCTAAATTAATATAAAAACTTCTAAGAAGTTGTTTGTATTTAGATAATCTCTTATTGTCTTGCCCACTAATAGAGTTTATAATTTCTTTAACAAAATTAATATTTACTTGATACTGTTTTTCCTTTTTAACTAGTCTCCCATTCTTAACAGATTTGTCAATTTCTTTCTGAATTTGCTCCTGATATAGCCTCCCTTTGTTTCCATACCACAAAGTACTTATTTCACCTAAAGTACGGGCTTTATCGAATGTGGAGATTATGACTATTTTCTCGTATCTTCCTAATTTTACCATATTTTCACCTTATAGCTAATAGTATCTAATTGTATATAAATCTTTCCTTTTTAGTGCTTTTTGGTATAAAAACGAAACCTTTAAGTATTTTCTTAACTACTTAAATACCAAAAGTATCCAAAAAGATACGGGTGAAAAACATGACGGGGGAATAAACCAAAATGACCTACAAAAGAGAACCACTGGAAGAGGATGAGATTGTAACACTTCGAAGCGCGTGCAAAACCCAGCAAGAAGAAGTAATAATTAATGTTCTTCTTGATACCGGATTACGGGTATCTGAGTTTGCAAGTTTGACAAGAGAAAATATTGCATGGCAAAGAGGTTGTATAAACATTGTAGGTAAAGGTGGTAAAAGAAGAGTCGTTCCTATGAGTAATCTTGTGAGATTTTATTTAAGCAATTATTTTAGCAAATGGCAGACAATTAAATGTGGTGTAAGGTGGATAGAAAAGATTGTAAAAAAAGTCGCAGATAGAACTAACATTATTAAAAAGGTAACACCACATATCTTAAGACATACTTTTGCAGTATGTTATTTACACAAAGGAGGAAACCTTAGAGCACTACAAGGGATTCTTGGACATAGTAGTATTCAAACTACGAATATCTATTTGAATTATTCGGGAGTAAGAGTGATAGAAGACTTTAATAAAATCTGGGAGAAAAGTGGCACCTAAAAGTTCTAACTCAACAGATGATGTTACCGCTTTGATAGTCTGTTTTTTTGCAATTATGTTTGTAATTTACAAAAAGCTTGAACCTACAATAAACAAATATACTATATTTTTTCAGAATTTAGACTGGATAATGATACAAGCAAACTTTTTGTTTGTTTTATTAAGTTTGTTTGGATATGGCCTCGTAACTTTTTCGTCAATAAAGTATTTTCAAAAGATTATGTCTGAAAAAAGAGAAAAGCAAATTGCTGAAGAAGAAAGAATAAATGGTTTCATTGAAACTTTAAAAAATACACTTAAATTAGATTTTAACGAGTTCCAATACTCTTATGAGATTGAAGAGACCTTGGAAAAAGCGAATGAAAAATTAAATAAAATCCCAGCGACTATAAAAAAAGAATTTAATTCTAAAATTGTGGAATTCCTAAGCAGTGCTAAACAAATATTAAGCAATAAGAAAAATCAAGAAAGGGAACTCTCCCTTGAAAATAAGAAAAAGGAAGAGTTAGATAAAAAGGAAAAAGAAGAATTTGAAAAGCAAGTTGACAAATTGTTTGAATATAAAAATAAACTAAATTCTAAAGAAGCCATTCCCATCAACCATAATTATTCTGATCAAGTAATATCTGAAGCAGAAGATAGAATGAGATTCTTTTTAGATAAAGAAAAAGTTATCAAGAGTATAAGAGAAGAAGCTATTGAATACTATAAAAAAATCAAAGACATTAACAGTGTCCCCGGTGGAATTGGAAATTTTCAAGAAGAGATTTATCTTGGTGTTATAGAAGATATTAAGTCCGGGAAAATAAAACTTAAGCCAAAAATAGAATACACTGGAAAATTATTAGAAAAGAATTTCTACTATGCAAAAAAGATTGATGAAAATACAAAGAAAAAAGCTATTGCTCAAGGTTTTAGACATGTCAGGGGTGTAGATCTAAATGGGAAACTTGTGGGTGGGGGATTTTACATTAAAAAAGAAGCTAATAGTGAAGGTGATTATCATTTTTATATGAAACATCTGTTTTCTGAAATCAATTCAAGAATGAAAATTGAACATTCTATTAATGGAAAAAGGGTAGATATAGCATATGTAAGAGGTGGAAAAAATACTTTAAAGATTGGGATTGAAATAGAAACTGGGAAAAATAAATTAGACCAATTAGCAAGAAAAATCCAGTGGTTAAACAAAAATTTTAATTACTGGGTGTTTGTATGTCCGAGAAAATTTTTACCAAAATATTCTAGGTATGTTGATCATCAAAAAAGTTTCTGTTTAACACCTAAAAAAGCTAAAGAAAAGCTGAGAGAGCTTATTGCAACTATATGACACCTATAAATTATAGTTGAAATCAGTTGTAGCCTAAGAATTCAAGAGAATTTGGCATTTGTAACCTCTGGCTAATATACATTTATAGGTGTATACTAATAGATGTATAATTTGATAATGTCTTTTAATTATAATCCTGTTTTCTGTGATGTAGAGATAGTCAATCCCCTTACATCATTTAACATTTTTTTTGCAGGATAATATGTTAAATCAACAGAGCGGTTAAATATTTCTTCATGGACCATTCCATTTTTTAAAACTTTAAAGATTCCACTATCCTGTGGCCCTGTTTTAATATTTAATTTCTTTAAAATATCTTCATAAATTTCACTAGGATCATATAAATTACTTGGAGATTGATGTGCAAATATCATAAAGGGTTTATCAACAATCCATTTATTTTTCTTAGCCCTCTTAAAAAAATCTTTAGCTAATAATCCTTTAAGAAAAGCTAACTGCACACCCATTACACTTGTAAACAAATGAGCAGAACTACCATAGCCTTGTGGAAACGGAGAAAATATTTTTATATCACCTTTTTTATCATAATAAATATTCAAATCACATATTACATGTGCAACTGGTGATATCGCCGTTCTACGAAACACCTGTAAAAGATTAGTTAAGGCAATATGTAATGAAAAACTTTTTTCTTTGAAAAATTTATAAAGTTCTTGTGGGGTCTCTGGAATCCTAAACTCCCATGTATGACCACAGCCACAAACTTTTTTTGTATCTAAACCATGCTCATTTGTAAAACTTTTCTCACTTTTAGAACAAATTAAACGCACAGTTCTCTTGTCTTTCCCCTTTATTCTTCCATTTAAAACTTTTTTAGAGCTTTGTCCACATTTTGGGCACGGTATTTTAATTAAGACCGGATTATCTTGACCAGTTACTTTTGAAAACATCTTTAAATTCTCCGGAGAATGCATTTCTATTAAAAACTCCAAAAACTCATGATTAGGTCCAAGCTCCATTAATTCATGATATGGACATGAAAAAAAATACAATGGCACACTTGATAAGTCAATATCTAATTTCTTAAAAAACTCTTCTAAAGCTAAATAATACTGAATCATTTTAGCCTGTGACATATTTGCAGCATTCTTTATTGCAATATCTGTTGCGACTTTATCCTTATCTATCCATAAGTCATTATAAAATCTCTTAGAATCATCTTTACCTAACTCTTTTTTAGTAATTTTTCCTATAATTTTTTTTGAATCTTTAACTCCCCACAACATTTCTTTATTAAATCTATAAGTCTCTACATCATCAGTTAACCAACTTATAATTGGTATTTGCGGCTTTTGTATGGCTTGTTTAATTTCTTTATTACTTAAAGTTAAAATATCTTTTTTAATCTTTTTAATTAAACAACCTTTTCTTTTATACTTTTTATATTCTTCAATTGGTAAAAAACTGACAACCCCACTTAAAACTATTGCATTTGCAAAATATCCAATTTCATATAATGTACAAAAAGAATTTGTAATCTCTCCAGGAATCCTAATACCCCCATTTATATACTTGCCTCTAATCTTTTTTGGTCTTTGTAAAACAATCCCTTTTTTCTCTTTTACAACTTCATAAACAAATTTTGAATTAATGACTCCATCATGATCTAACATTCTTAATGTAAAAGCTGTTATACCTTCAACATTTTTCTTCACTATTCCTTTCCAATTAATTTTTGCTTTCATCTTTTCCTTCGATAGTAAAATGCAACCGGTAGGATTGAACCTACATCTTCTCCCTGGAAGAGAGATATTTTTCATTTAAACTACGGCTGCTTCATTCCACTACTGGCTCCTCTTCCTCCTTCTATTGGCCAAATACACAATTCCCCCAGAGAATCCTACTAAAAGGGTAGGTGCTGCTAATCCAACTGCCACTCCATTTTCAGCCCATTTTTCAGACCTTTCTTCTAATGCTACTCTTTCATCCATTCTTTTCAACTGATTCAAATAACCTTGATTCCTTAACTCTTTCAAATAATTTTTATAATCAGTTATTTCCCTTAACACTCTTTCTTGATTTTGAATTTTGTAAAACTCTTGATTACCAAGTATTCTGCCCGTTGTTCTTAATTTTTTTTGGGCATCTCTTAAATTTTCACTTTCATAAGCTTCAAGAGGTGTCTCATCAAAAAATAATTCCAATTTTAAATCTAAATCCTTTGCTTTACGTGATAACGATTCTTTATTTTCATACCAGGCTTGTGCTTTCTCTTTAACTCCGTGTAATGCTCCAAAATGATCATCATTCGGACCTACAGGCCTTCCTGGAAGATACTCTATAAGCTCACTTTCCCTTAACAATCCATTTTTGACTTTTGTTTCTAATTTCCCTAAATCTTCTTCTTTCTCTGTAAAGTTTTTTTGTATTGCAGATTGAGTTTGTGTTAAATGATCTAATGGAAATTGATAAGATAAGTTTTGACTGATATGACCACAAATGCCAAGATAAAATAGTCCTCCAATAACTACTAAAGGCTCTACCATACTTTTTACAAAACCTTTAATCCCTTCTACTATAGTCATTTTCTTTTCCTCACAATATAATCTCCAATAACTAAATAATCAATATCAGTCTTCAAAAAAGTTTTAACTGCATCATCAGGAGTACAAACAATTGGTTCTTGATCATTAAAAGATGTATTCAAAACAATGGGGACCCCTGTCAATTTTTCAAACTCTTGAATTAATTTGTAATATTGCGGATTAGTTTTTAATTCCACTTCCTGTACTCGTGAAGTATTATCAATATGTGTTACAGCAGGCACTTTGTCTGAAACCACATCAACTGCAACAAGCATATACTTTCGTGCATCAGACTTTTTTCCCTTAAAATATAATTGTGACTTACTTTTGATCACGCTTGGACAAAATGGTCGAAACGGCTCTCTATGTTTAACTCTACAATTCAAAGTGTCTTTCATCTCTTTACTTCTTGGATCTACAAGAATACTTCGATTACCTAAAGCTCGCGGACCAAACTCTAAAGAACCTTGAAACCATGCAACTATTTTTCCTTTAGCAATTAATTTGGCAGTTTCTTTTTCAAGATGTTTTGGGACATGATAATCTAATCGATAACCTTTCAAAACTCTTCTAATTTCTTCATCAGAAAATTCTGGTCCTAAGTATGCATGTTCCATAACATAAGATCTCTTTTCATTCAATAATTGATTCCAGATATAAAATGCTGCCCCTATTGCTGTTCCTGCATCATTTGCAGCAGGTTGAACCCATACATTTTCAAAAGATGTTTTTTCAATTATTTTTCCATTTGCAACACAATTTAATCCCACCCCACCAGCAATACACAAATTTTTAACGTTAGATAAATCATATAACTTATTACACAACTTTACTAAAATTTCTTCTGTAATATGTTGTAAAGTTGCAGCAATATTTTTATGCCTTTTTTCTAATGGCTCTTTTTTACTTCTTCGAGGACCAAGAACTTTTTCTAAACTTCTAAAATTATTCGTTCTAAATTGAAGAACATTATTATTAATTTTAAAAGAACCAGCTTTATTAAATTGAATAAACTTTTTAAATTTATCTAAATAAACTTTAGGATCTCCATAAGAAGCTAAACCCATCACTTTACAAGCATCATAACAACTAAAACCTAAAAATTGTGACAATTTTTCCCACAAAAACCCTAATGAGTCTGGATAGTTTATATTTGAAATTACTTTTATTTTATTTCCCTTTCCTAAAGCTAACGAAGTAGATTCAATCTCTCCGATACCATCAACACACAATATAGCAGACTCATCATATGGTGCAACAAAAAATGCTGATGCTAAATGACAGGCATGATGTGATAAAAACTTGAATTTCTTAGTTAATTTTATATTATAGTACGATTCTAATATCTTAACAATTTGTTTATTTAACTCTAAAAACCTTTTTTCTCCTTCCTTACTTCCCCAATTGTTTTTCAAAAAATGATCATCAACATCAATATTGGTTTTATGCCTTTTTTCTGGATCAAACGAATAACCAACCTTGTCTATCTCATCCATTGTAATTCCTGCTTTTTCAAGACAAAAATTTATAGCATGAAATGGTAATTTCATAGCATTTTCAATTGTAGCCTTTTTAGCATGTTTTACTCTATTAAATCTCTCTTCCTCAACAGCAGCAATAATTTTACCATTCTTAATTAAACAGGCTGCAGATTCATGATAAACCGCATTTATTCCTAGGATATATTTTGGTTTCATTTTCTCCTATTCAAGATCATATACGCAACCCAGATAGATTCTTGCGTTTTCAATTAAAAGCTGGTCATTAAAATCTCTTGAAAATGCTGCAACACTCGGCGCAGTTCTATAAAATTGTTGTGCCCACTTCCTTCTTGATTCATAAGATAATGAAGGATTCATTGCAAGTTCAAATTTTGATTTGATCCCTGCCACATCTGACTGACGCAAACTTATTTGTTTGCTAAGGGTTATACCCTGTTCTACTAAACTGCTTCTTGCTCTGGAGATATCATCTCCTTTCATCCCATCTAATAAAAAATCAGGATCTCCTTCAACCCCTATAGCTCTATCATTTAATCCTAATGTCCTGACTCTTGCTTCAATTTGTTCAAATGTTTCTCTTGTCATCTCTATTTCCTCTCATTTTAAGTCCGAAGACTTTTATCATACAAGAGTAATAATTCTAAGAGCATATAAAGAATCACTCTCCTTTTTTGGAGAAACATTTATAAACTCCAAACTCTCACAAAAGATATGAAAATAGACACATCCATTTTAGAGGAAATAGGACTTACAAACGCCCAAATCAAGATTTATCTAGCACTCCTAGAATTAGGAGAAACAACCACAGGCCCAATCATTAAAAAATCAGAACTCCAAAACTCAGTTGTCTACAATGCTTTAAACCAATTAATAGAACAAGGCCTAACAACATTCATCATCAAGGGCAAAACTAAATACTTCTCTGCAACAAACCCAAAAAACCTTTTAAGATTTATTGAAGACAAAAAAGAAAGAATACAACAACTAATACCTAAACTAGTACAAAAAAAGAAAACATCAAAACAAGAAGCAAGAGTATACCAAGGATGGAAAGGAGTCTACAATGCTTTTAACGAAGTTTTAGAAACTTTACCCAAAGGTTCAGAATATATTGGTTTTGCAGCAGGTCTAAGAGAACAATATTCTAAAGAATCAAAACATTTCTTTAAAGAATTTCAAAAAAAAAGAGACAGGATGAGATACAATATTAAACTTATTGCAAATGAAGAAACAAAACAACAGGTTGAACAATTCCATTATTACAAAAAGTTTGGAAAACCAGAATACAGGTTTGTTAAAGGAATAGCACCAGTAGGAATTATAATTTTTAAGGATAACATATTAAACATCGCATTTGAAGAAACACCAATTGCCATCATAACTACTTCAAAACAAATCGCAGAATCTTACAGAAAATTTTTCTATGCAATGTGGGAAATAGCTAAATCGTAATTTAGGACATTACAAACAATCACCATTACAAAAAGATTTAAATAGTATTAAGCTCAAAATACATTTCAGGAATAGACCTAACTCACTTCTGAGGTTCAATCCCTGCGGCCGGATTTGAACCAGCAACCTTTCGGGATCAGCTGTCTGTTTTTCATCCCTAGTAAACATACAAAGTCTAACAGCAATCTACAGCCGAACGCTCTACCGTTGAGCTACACAGGGTTAAAAAAGAACTAAATAATTCAATATATAAAACTATCTACCTAAAGTAACAGTGTTAGAAGTATTCATTACACGTTTACCTTTCTCACTATACCTAACATAAGCAGGAGGCAAAACAATTCCTTCTTTATGTAACTTAATTGGTACAGTATAACTATAAACTCTTTCTTCACCTTTTCCAATTGATTTAATATTCCAGATAACACTTGTACCATTTCCAGCTTTACTAACTTTACTAGGTTTAACAGTTCCAAAGTTAGGAGCCTTAACAGCATTAGGAATTCTCTCAATTAAAGTTAACAACTTAATTCTCTGTGCCCCCTTATTATTTAAACTTAAAGTAACTCTAAGTAAGGTAGTATCCCCACGTTTCACAACCACAACTTTCTTCTTAACTTTCAATGATCTTCTTAACAAATAATAACCTACAACAACTAAAATTATCAAAACAAGAACAATAAATAAAGGTCTCCGGTAATTTGTTTCATATCTAATCAAAGCAGTATCACCCGGAGATAAATTCTGAGACCAAACAACTTCATAACGCCCATCAACCTTATCAACACTTGTAGGTTCAGGATCAAAAGAGGTGAACACTTTCTCAAACAAAGAAAACTCAACAACAAAATCATCAGTATCCACAGTATTACCTTCATTAAACCTTTCAATATTCACAGCATCAAATAATAAACCTTCTTCAAAATTAACTAACTCCTTAACATTTCTAACAGTTTCAATATTCAAATCAAAGAAATTATCATAAGCAACATTATCATCCCAATCAATTTTAACTCTTACAGGATAAGATCCTTCTAAAGATTGTGGATGTAAACTCACAGGAAACTCAAGCTCAACAGATTCTTTAGCCATTAAATCCACAGTTTCACTTTCATCAAAACTCTCACTAACTAAACTAACTTTAAGATCATCAAGATCAATTTTATATTTATTATCAAGCTCTAATTTTATCAAAGTCCCTTTTCTCGGATCAATTGAAGGGACAGAAATAAAGTTTACATCAACTAAACCCTCATAATCAACCACACTAACAGGTAAAATCTTCTCAACCCTAAAATCATTATTCCACACAACTAAATTCGCACCATACTTTTTAGCAGGCAACTCACCAAGAGGTTCATACACTAATGTTATGTCCCTTGCCCTCCTTCGTTTAACAGTATATTTCTCTAGATCCTGCTCCAATTCCCAATTCAAATCTATAGCTTTAACATTAATTGCAATATCATCATTCCCTAAGTTAGTCACAGTCAAAGTAAACTCTGCTTTCTCACCTGGAAAAACATCAGGAGTAACAGGAGTAACCTCAACCTCAACATTATCAGCATAAACAAAACTAGAAAAAACAATAATTAATGCTAAAATAAATAGTACTCTCCTCATAATCTAGTTTAAAGCTAAAACCCATTTATATAGTTTATCCTTAAAAAAGTTAATCAGGGCCACGAATTACGGAAGGGCAAAGATCATCAGACATTTCTGGAGTTAGTTGCTCAAGGGAACCATCATCAGATTCAACTAAGTAAATATCCCAATCTCTCTCACCTCTCATTCCAACAAGTAAGTCTCCACTAGAAGTGAAAACTGCAGTAGTATATACCACATCAGGAGAATCTCCACTTAATGGAACTACCATCCTACTTTCCATAGTATCAAGATCAAGTAAGTAAACTCCTTTACTATCACCCTGGATGTTCATATAAACTAAGGACCTACCATCAGGAGAATATTCTGGATTAATACAAGTTCCACCCTCATCAGTTAATTTTTCTAATTCCCCACCTTCAACAGGCCTACTCCAAATATCCACATTTCCATGAACATCAGATGAAAAAGCAACTGACCCACCATCTGGAGAGAAACTAGGTCCAAAATATCTATGTTGCCCTCCAACCAAAACTCTTTGATTCTCACCATCTGAATCCATTATCCAAACCTCTTCTTGGCCCCTAAGTCCTTTAGCCCAAACAATTGAACTACCATTTGGAGAATATTTAGGATTAGAATCATGTGCCACATTACCAGTTAGTTTTCTCTCAACCCCATCAAGATCCACAGTATAAATTTCAGAATTCCCATCTCTATCAGAAACAAAAACAACAGATTGACCACCGGGATGAACACAAGGTAAAAGATCTCCACCAGGATGCTCTGTTAATCTTACTCTATTCTCACCATCTCCATCCACCACATAAATGTTATTATTTCTACTGCCCCCATCTTCTCCCAAAGCAAGACGATTACTAGCATATACAATCTGTCCAATTAAAAGACAACCCTCATCAACTTCCCCATCACAATCTTGATCCACCCCATCATTACAAACTTCATCTTGACGTTCAACAATAGGAGCATCACACATTGTTTCTAATCCACCCCCAGGATCACAAATTCTTTGTCCTTCAGAATCACAATTTTCTTCATCCCCTTCAACCACACAAGGTTCCCCAACACCAAAACCTTCGTCCACATCCCCATCACAATCATTATCATCACTATCACAAATCTCATCCATTGGAGTCACTTCATCTAAAGTTACAACATATCTTAATTCACCATCAACTTCTTGGCACTCTGTCATTCCAGCTCTGCAAAGTCCAACACCTTCAGTTCCATCAAGCCCAGTATAAAACGCAATAGGACCTTCATCTAAATCACAAAACGGTTGAGCTACATCCCTTCCAGAATCAGAAGCATCAGTACCACTATCATCACTAACATCATTCCCTGTATCCGCTGCAGCATCAGTTCCAACATCACCGACTAAACCAGAATCAGCATCTTCAGGTGGTTCACCTCCATCCCCAGAAGCAGAATCTGGCTCAAGTCCACCATCATCTCTTCGAGTATCAGTTGGTAAAGCAACATCTGAACCAGTGTCCACTTCAACATCCCTTACTGCATCACTACCACTATCACGCAAAGGTGGAACATCACTAGAATCAGCATCTCTTCTTGCATCAATAGGAAAACCTGCATCCCCAGAAGCATCAAGCCCCACATCCCTTCTAGTATCACTTCCTACATCAGAAGCACCTTTACCTGAAGGTAGGGTGGAACAGTATCTCTTGGATCAAAAGTAACTTGACACCCACCTAGTAAAGCAACCAAAGCACCAAAACCCAAAAGATATCTTAAAGGACCAAACATACTTAAAAAGATAAAATCAAAACTTTATAAAAATAACATATTCTCAAACATAAGCTTTACAGGCTCTAAATAACCCCACTCACACCATTTCTTTTCTCAATTCTCAAAATATTATCACAGAAACTCTCAATTTTCTCTTCATGAGACACAACAATTATCTGATCAATATTAAGTTCATCTAAAACAAGCCTCATTCTATCAAGCTGTTCTGAAGAAAAACCATCTGTAGGTTCATCAAGAATAATCAAATCAGAAGTGTTAACAAAACCTATAACATCATTAATCACTTGATTCAAAGCCAACCTATAAGCCAAAGCACAAGCAGTCCTTTCTCCCCCAGACAAGTTAAGATAATCCAAATCATAACCATTTTGTTGAATAAAAGGAGTAAAATCAGAATCAAGTTTAGCATTCATCTCACTTTCCCCCATAAGTAAATCAAACCATTTTTGGAAATTTGAATTAAACACAGAATAAATTCTAGCTAAAACATTCTTTTCAATTTCATTAATCATATCTAAGAACCTTGACTTTGTCCAGACAAGTAATTTTTCATCTTTGTTAAATTTCACCTTAAGCAAATCCAAATTTAGAACTAAACTTTCTTTTTCTTTTAATTTTAATTCCAAGAGTTCAAGTTCCTTTTTTAAAGACGCCTCTTCAAGCTCTAATTCTCTTTTTTCACAATTACAAGTTTCCAATTTACCTTGGAAAGTTCCAACCTCACTTAATAAGTTAGAAAAAGACACGGTTTTTCCTTTAATTGAAATAAGTTCTTGTTGAAGAACAGAAATTTTACTCAAAACATTCCCTAAGTCAGTTCCTATTTTTTGTTTTTGATCTAAACTTTTCTCATAATCTTTTCTCTTGGACAATAAAATTTCTAACTCCCTTTCTTTAGACTTAAAAGAATCAAGCTTTTGCCTAGACTCATCAATAAAAAGCTCCAACTCATTTTTCTTACTAAGATTCGTTTGTAATATTGCACTATATTTACATAAAACAGCATCTTGCTGAGAATTAATCTTTCCTTTATGTTCTGATGAAACAGATTGTAAACAAGTTGGACAGTTATCCAACACATGCAAATCATCTTTAACTTTAGAAGAATTTTTAATTTCCAACCTAGACTCAATAATTAAAGAATTAACCCCAGACAATTTTTCTTCAGTATCATCCAACTCTAAACTAACAGACTTAATCTCAGATTGCAAAGAAAATAATTCGTTTTCATCAAATTCAACCAAATCCAAATTTAAACCATCTAAGTTCTGACGATACACATTTTCTAACCCGGAATTATGTTTCAATTCACCTTCAACCCGTATTAATTCTTGCTTAAGAAAATTCAATTCATTTTTCTTTTCATCCAATTTAGCAAGGCTATCATCCAACTTAATAATTTCATCACACACAACCATCTTTTTTTCAGCAATAGCCTTAACTTTAGAATCTAAACTAAACTTCTCACCTAAAACATCACCCAAATCTTGTATCCTTTTCTCAGTTTCATCCAAACGAACTTTCATTACCTTTTGTTTTGTTCTTAAATCAGTTAAAAACAATTTAGAATTCTCTTTAATCCTTTTATACTTATCAATATTAAAAACTTTTCTAAGGGTATCAACCCGGTCTTCTCTGGCACCCAGAAGAATTTGTTTCATCTCTTCTTGAACAGCATACACAGTATACCTATAAACTAAAGATTTCTTAGTCAACATTTCTCTAGGATAATTCAAAACATTTAGAACTCTACTTTTAAGCTCACCAGGGGTTAACTTTTCTAATCCAGAATCAGAAGCAAAAAAACCATTCCCCTGCACAACAGTTTCACCACTTCTCTTCAGCTCACGTTTAACCAAATATTCTTCCCTACCCACAACAAACTTTAATTCCACAAACCCTTTCTCTTCTCCAAAACGTAATAACATTGAACCAGTCAAATCACCCCTTTGCAAACCAAACAAAGCAAACTCTACAGCAAGAAGCAATGTACTTTTCCCAGCACCCACATCACCTGCTAATAAAGTAACACCACCACCAAAATCAACCACAGTATCTAAGTAAGTCCTAACATTATTCAACCTTATCTGTTTTAATTTCATTTTATTATTTCACTCAAACCCTCCAAAACTCTCTTCTCAAAGTCCATCACCCTTTCACCATCTTCTTTTTCAAAAGATAAAGCACCCATTAAACTTATAACAAAACTTTTATCGAAATCTTGATCAACAAACCCATTAATAATCTCAGTTTCCAGATTTTCCACACAATCATCCTTAACTTCAATACTTTCTTCATCTTTAGAAACCAACTTCGAAGTATTTTTCAAAACAACATAAGCATTTTCTAAATGTTTAAAAATTTCTTTAAAATCAATATCAGAAACTTTTCCAGACCCAAGTTCACCTTTCAAAGTTAATAAAATAATCTTATCATTAACACCACCAAAAGAAACCTTTTCCACAACATCCGCAGCACTCACCCCAGACAGATCAAAATCATAAGAAGCAACTTCTTTTAATTTAATAGGTAAAGATTCAATTCTTAACTTATCACCAACCACTTCAACTAAAGAAAAAGACCCGTGCTTTAATTTCTTAAGTTCAGAAAAATTATTAGGGAATGTAGGTCCAGGATAAACAACTACCCCAAGGTTATCCACATGCTTCTCACAAACAAAATGTGGATGCCCACCAGCATAATAATGAAAACCAGAAGGCAACAAACTTATTGAAGAAGAATCAACTATTTCAAACTCTTTTGGTTTAAGTTCAGTTAACAAAGTATGAAACATAAAAATCTTAAAACCGTTTCTTTCAGAAACTTTAGAAAAGTCTTCACTATTATAATCTTCAACTTCTAATCCCCCTTTTCTACCACACATCCCAGAGATTATCGCCTGAGTCTTAGAGTCTACAACCAAATTCTTAGTAACATTCACAACTAAACCAGCTTTATCAAACACATCTATCATAGTCTTCCCTGAAGAACTAAAATCATGACTCCCTGGAATAATGTACACTGGAACCCCACATTGATTCAAATGCCTAAAAACCCTAGCAACTTCTTTAATAAGATCAATACCGGGTAATGCAGAATCAAACAAATCACCAGAAACTAAAACAAAATCTACTTTTTTCTCTAAACAAACCCCAATCCCCTTGACAAAACTCTGCAAACCCAATTCTCTAAGTTTGGGGTCTCTCCAACCCCCAATATGACAATCAGCAAAATGTGCAAACTTCATTTTCAAAAACAAAGATAAACCTAATTAAATACATATATAGGAAAAGAAATATATTCTAGAAATCCACTGACTTCACATCTTTGAAGAACAACCTAGCCCGATCAAAACTCATCTCATCAAGACTAACTTTCAACCCATTGACATCCTTAATACTTGAAAAGCTTTGTAACCTCACAAGCTCACCATCAACTCTAATATCCACAAATTGATCAATAGCTAAATCCACCATCTCTACTTCGTGGCCATTAATTTTCTTAACATCACCAATATTAAAATAACCCATATAATCGTATGTAGTATCATAAGGGAAAACTAACTCTCCCCAATCCTCATTAATATTTGCACCATCAAAATACCCAATCAACACAAGGTCCAATCCAAAATAAGAATGCATCTTACCTAAACTTAAGGGCCTTGAAACTAAATGCCTCTCTTCCCTATAATTATTAATTGAAACTAAAACTTTATCCCTAATTTCAATCTCTGATTTTTTACCTTCATTCAAAACCCCACCAGTCCCCCTTAAGAACACTACAGTTTTAGAATTGAAGAAAACCCTATCCAAAGATTTTAATTTAAAACTATTTTGATACAAATCCTGATAATCCTTAACAAGACTATCTTCCCTTACAACATTTCCAGTAATTTGATCACCAGAGTTAAAATCAAATAAACTCACAATTCCAAAGATTAATATTAAAAGAACAACTGTCACAACTAAAGCCATACCCCTTTTCATAATAAACACTTAGAAAAACCACTATTTAAAACTTTTTATTTCCAAAACATTAACCAACCAAACAAAACATCCCAAAAACCTTCTTCATCTTCACTCAAATCTTCAGGATCATTTAAATCTTCTTCAATACCTCCTGGTTCAGGTAAGTTTGTAGATTTAGACTCTTGCTTAACAGGCTTAAAATCAGGTCCTTTTTTTAATTCAGGTTCAGGCCTTTCAACATCCACCCCAGACCCTGCCTCTTCACTCTCAACATCCATAATAATCTCAACTTTATCATACCTCTCATCAAGAGTATTATCCAACAACCCTTCTACTCTAAAATCTATCCCATCATCATCATATATATACTCTTTTCCAAGTTCAACCCTTTTCCCATTAACAAGCATAAAAGCAAGTCCATCTCTCACCCTTTCTAATCCAATTTCCACACCATTCAAGACCTTACTTTCCCCACTTTGTATCACAACCGCCCTTCGCTCAGGACCAATAACAGAAGTCGTTTCTTCAACAACTTCAACACCAACAACTTCAAAATTAGCCAAACTTCTCCAAGGCTCCATATAATTATTCATAGCAGAATCAAGATAAAAATAAGTATTTTCATCAATCTCATGCTTATTCCCAATACCCTTTCTCATCAAAACCTCTTCATTACCAATTAAAAGCATTACTTTCCTTTGATTCTCAATTGAAGTAACTTTCACATCTACACCACCAATACTCTTAGTTTCACCTTTTTTAATCATGATATTATCAGCAACTACAAATACAGAGAACAACAATAACATACAAACTAGAATTGATATCTTTTTCATACCCATGATAAGTTACTGATTATTTATAAATCTTTTGCAACAGAAATCCCCAATATATAAGTAAGTGCTTGGCAAGCCCTCAATGGTTTTTTATTTGAAGGCGTTAACCTATACAAATCCAAGGCCCCCCTAGCTTTCTGACTTAACCCAAACTTATCATTACCAAAAACAAGCCCGAGCTTTACTTTATTCAATTTTTTAACTAAGTCTTTCTCATTCTTTTGTCCAAATTTAGAAAAACCAATCAAAGGATATGTTCTTGGCAAACTTTCAATAATCTTAACAGAAAAATGATCATAATCAATACCTTTAGTAATTTTCTTTGCACTATTAAGAACAGATTGCATATTTCTCTTTTTGCCCCAAAGTAATAAAGGCAAATTAAAAACTTTACACACCCTCAAAAAATCAGACACCTCTTCAACATTACTTGGATTCTCTAAGATCACAACATAATTTAATTTAGTTCTCAAAACATTCTCTTTTTTCTTTTGAATAATTCCAACCCTAAAGTATAAATCCTTTTTACCTTTAAACTCCACATAAACTTGTTCACCTTTTTCATCAAACTTCTTCCCTTCTTTCTTCAAGTAAGCATTTAGTTTCTTCTTTATTTGTCCTGCAGAAAACTTATTTTTCTCTAAAAATTTAACAGTAAAGTTATAATCTTTTTTTACACACTTAGACGTCTCCTCTACAAATTGTTTCATATCTTTAAACTTAGTCCAATTTAATTTCAATTTAATAACTTCTTTTACCTCAGGAAGAGAATGTAAATTTGCTTTAGTTTCAACTAGAATTCTATCTTTTATCTTTTCTTGAATTTTAAACTTTAACTTTTTCTCTAAAACTTCCATATCCATATCAAACCGGTTTAGAATTATAATGTATTTCATTTGGAAATTTTAATATTTAATCATTTAAAAAAGTTCGCTCCCGCCGAGATTTGAACTCGAGTCCTCGCCTCGAAAGGGCGAGATGATTGACCGGACTACACCACAGGAGCAGATAAATTTGTTGTTAGATTTTTCTTTATAAATGTTTTCTTAATTTAAAAGATCGCTCCCGCCGAACCCAAGGGGAAAAACACAGGCATTCAAACCTATCAATCTGTTTCTTTTTTATTTATTAAGGTTAAACTTTTATTTAAGCTCTTCTATTTTAATTCAAGGAAAAAGTACATTGTTCACTTTTACATTGTACAAAATAATTTTGATTTATTTTCCGGGATTCACTTACAAAATCAAGCTCAAAATTATCCAAACCCTCATCCATTAAGGGTATACGAACTTTAACATCTTTACAATCATCAGGGATATAATCAATTAATTCAATTGTTCCATCTTCATGAAAATCTTCTGTGATTGTAGGACAAATTAGATTAGCCCCCTTTTCACCAACAACTTTACTTTTAAGATCTCTAACTACAATCTCTGAATCAAAAACGCCTTGTTCCAACTTAGCAATATAAGGATATAAATCTCCCCTTTTAACATTTACAATTTCAAATAGATTCCCCCTCTTTACCAAATACACTTCTAAACCATATGACGAAAATAACTCTATCTTTCCATCTTCAAATTGTTCTTCTGGTATTATTGTTGATGCTTCCTTTTTCTTATTAACCTCTGAAGAACTTTTTGATTTAGTTGGAAAAAACTTAGAAAGAGCACTTCTTTTTTTAAATTTGGGTGAATCCTTAACAACATTACCAGTTAGCCCTTTAACCACATTACCAACGATACCCTCATATGGTTCAACTGCTGCTTCTCTCAGCACTTGTATACAATTCTCATTTACACTTCCAGTTTCTACAAAAATCCTATAACAGATTTGTCTTTCATTTATCAAACCAAAATCA
>CAZGBX010000009.1:0-32556 GCA_964524105.1 Candidatus Woesearchaeota archaeon | reverse complement strand
GGCGGTGGTATAGTTTTCGATTCCTTCGTCTCTACTTTTCATATCCATCATAAGCCTCAAGTAGATTAGCAGTCCCTTTAGCATTAACATCTAAACTTTCAGCAACATGAGTAAAACTATGCCCTACATGATTATAAGCAGCAGAATGAAAAATCACCTCAGGTTCAAATTTTTTAATTTGTTTCAAAGAATCCTGATTCCTAATGTCTGCTTCAATAACCTTAACATCATTCCAAATATGACTCAATCTAATATTATCAAATATACTATTATACTTAGTAATAATACATACATCTGCACCTTCTTCCTTCAATCTTCGAACTAAATGTGATGGAATAAACCCTGAACCACCAGTAACTAAAACTCTCTTATTTTCCATTTTTATTCTCCCCTACAGTATAATATGTAATTGTTTCCTCTGCAGTTTTCTTCTCAGAATGCGTATTAAAAGTCAATTGGTGCCCATCATAATGATAGGTTGATGTTTTCTTAAGTCCAATCATAACATTAAAAAAACCAATTATACCACCTGCATCAGGTATCTTCAATAATTCTTCAGGAATATATCCAAATGCACCTTTACTTAATACCAAAGTTCCAATATAATAATTAAAAGTTGGCTTTTCTTCATAAGTCAAAGCTAAATTACCTTCTCTTTTAATTAACCCAAAAGGACTCTGATGTGTAGCAGTCACCATTGTAACAAGAGCCCCAGATTCTTTATGTTGTTTCAAAAGGTCTTCAAAATCCAAATCAGTAATCGTATCCCCATAAGTTATAACAGCATAATCATCAATCAAATCTTTCACATCATATATCCGTTTCAACATCGAAGCTTCCTCACCAGAATCTACAAAGCTTATCTCTTCAAAACCAGAAAAATAATCTTTTATCATCCCACCTTTATAACCAATACAAAATATAAATTCCGATATGCCCTTTTTAGAGTAATTATCCACAATATGATGAATTATTGGTTTACCTGCTAAAGGAACCAGAGGTTTGGGTATTTCCTCAGTAAGCTGACCCAACCTTTTACCTTTCCCACCACAAAGAACCACAATCTTATGCATAAAAATCAGATTAAAAACACTTATTTAAAGTTAATCCATCCAAATGGACACAAAAAGTTTAAATACCGCAACTAGAGAAAAATACCATGCCAAAACTATCAATAACAATGCCATTCTTCAACGAAGGAAAAATCGTTCTAAGTACAGTTAAAAAATTGAAAAAAGAATTAGATGGTAACAATATTGACTACGAATTAGTATTAATTAACAATGGCTCATCAGATGATACTGATTTATACATTAAAAAGTTAGTAAAATCTAATAAGAGATTCAAAAGAGTTTTTGTAGAAAAAAATCAAGGATACGGCTGGGGGATAATAAACGGTTTGAAATCTTGCACAGGAGATTATGTTGGATTTATTGATGGGGACGGACAAATTAGACCTAAAGATGTTGTTTCCTGTTACAATTATTTAATAGAACACCCTAAAACACAAGTTTGTAAAGGTAAAAGGGAAAAAAAACATGGCAGCATACAAAGAATAATTTCATCACATAGTTTCGACTTATTATTTAGTTTGTTTTTCTTAAAGTACATTAAAGATATTAATGCCAAACCAAAAGTAATGAAAAAAGAATTACTACAAGGATTTAACTTAAAATCAAAAGGCTGGTTTATTGATCCAGAGATTCTAATTAAAAGTATTAGAAAAAAAGCAAAAATTGAATCTGTAAAAGTAGTTGTAGAAACAAGAACTGGAGAGAAAAAAACTAATGTAAAACCAACTATAATTATAGATTTCATAATAAAACTAATCCAACACAGAATAGGATTACTTTAAGAAATGGAAACAGAAAAACACTTCTCACAAAAAGCAGAAGAGTATGATAAAAAAAGATCTGAATGGATACTAGGAAAACTTGTTTCAAAAGAAAAAAAACAAATAATTAAAACACTTGACCCAAACAAAGGCGAAGAAATACTAGATGCGGGGTCAGGATCAGGTTTCTACGGAAGACTAATAAAAAAACAGGACGCCAAACCTTATTGTATAGATATTTCCAAAGGGATGATTGAAGTTGCAAAACAAAGTGGATTAAAAGGAGAGGTCCAAAACCTAGATAATTTCAACCTTAAAAAGAAATTCAACAAAATCCTTTGCGCAGGAGCACTAGAATTCACACAAAACCCAAATAAAGTAATTTCAAATTTAAAAAAACATCTTAAAAAAGAAGGTTTCATTATACTACTTTACCCAAGGTTAAACTTTTTTGGAATTTTATATAAAATATTCCACTTAACCCACAAAGTCAAGATCCACTTATTCTCAAACAAGAAAATAGAAAGGATATGCCAAGAAAATAAACTAAAAATCATAGAAACACATAACACACAACTATTTACAAAAGTAATTAAAATTTCACACAAAAATTAAATCTTATATAGACAAAAATCACCAGAGTTATTCACAAAATCAAACCTACATTCTTCAAACTTATCACAAGCATCAGTATAACCTATAACATGAGTAGTATTCAAATAATTCAATCCCCCAATAAAATCCACACAAGTACCAGAAACTTCAACATCATAAAATCTACCCAAATATTCTTCATCTTTCATATGGGGATACCAACCAAAAGGGGTCGTAATATTATAATATATTGGCACATATGAATAAACAGCCTTCCCATAAATAGCAGTAGAGTAATCACCAAATAACAAAAAACTACCTTCAAAATTTGAAAACAAAGGGTTAAGCTCTTCACTAAAAACCCTATCAGGAACAACAAATTCGGGTGTGTGCACAAAATTAATTCCAACACTAATTAAAGAAAAAAGAATCAAAATTATTGGAATAAGGTTCAAAGACTTAACCTTTAAAGATTTTAAACTAAAAAAGAAAAACAAAATGAAGAACAAAAAGAAAGTTAAATAAGGATCTGGAAAAATATTCCTGAAAACAGGCACAAATGGTGTCAACCTAAAGAAATATAACAAGTTCAAAAGGAGCACAGGAATAAAAAAATACAACTCCTTTCTGGAATAATCACGAGATTTCCAATAAAGATAAAATAACACAAAAAGCGCAAGCGGGATTAAAAAAGCAGCAATATTAGTGAATAAGTTCTCAGAAGTAAATTGCCACAGCCAAGCATTTTGAAACTGTTCACCAATACTAGTACTAGAAAAAGAACTATACAAAAATGGGACTAACCAAAAAGAGATTAGCAGAAGAGAAGTAACAAAATAAAACACCACAAAAATTTTCTCCTTAAAGTCCTTAACTAAAAATAAACTTAAAAACAATAAAGAAGCGAGAATCCCCACACTCTGATAAGAAAATAATATTAAAGAAAAAGTAGGTATAATTAACAAAGAATAACGATCAAAACCCTTATTCCTATAATAGATTACTAAAAATGCAAAAAACAAAAACCAAACCCAAGAAAATAATTCATGAACCCTTCCAAGCCTAATGAAACTACCAACAGCAAGAGCATTAGCGAACATAAACAAAAAGAACGCCCACCTTTGTACCTTAGAAAAACCAAAATATTTCCCCCAACGGTATATAATAATAAAAGCAAGTAACAAAGACAAAACAATCGTAACATAAGTAGCAATTTTAACATCGCCTAACAAATAATGAAAAGGAGAAGCAAAAAAAAACCAACCAGGAGGAGTAACTTGAAATGAAATAAAACCATTATACCAATGGGCACAATGATTCAAAAATCCACAGTCATTCAAAAAATACAACTGTGCCATGTACGAACTAACATCATTAACATAATCCATTGGAAAATGCCAAATCATCTGAGATTGATCAATCAATCTATATATCAAATTAGCTAAAAGTAAAAAGATTGCTATAATGTAAAGTCTTTTAGATTTCATTCTCACTGAAATTCACGTTTAATTTCATTAACACGAGTATCAGGCAAACTAGTTTCCCTATACATAGGCACATCTTTAATATCGTTAGGATAATTCACAGACCAAATCTTAAGAGGCCCCATAAGCCTCCCACGATAACTCGCTAACGGCACACCGCTCCCAGCATCACTATAAACTAGCTTAAAGTTCTCATCTTGCTCACCAAAGAGATATAATCTTGCAAATTGTCCATCTTTAACTTTCCCAGACAAGTACAAAGCATTACCCAAAGCATTTCCTTGCTGATTATTTTCAATATAAGGAATAACCACTAAACAACCATCTAACTGCGCACCTTCAAACTCATATTTCTTTCCACCAATAGATGCACAACTTAGAGTAACTTGAGTTGCTTGATTATTAGCAGCCAACACAGCAATAGGCTGTTTCAAACTAGAAAAGTTTCCAGCAGTCAAATCAGCTTTATTGAATGGTAACATAAATCCAATTATTCCAGCACCCCTCCTAGGGAAAAGTTTTCCACTAATAGTTACATCCCCATCTAAGACAAAATTACCAGAGTAAAATAAAACCATATCTTCTCTTTTCTCTTGTATCTTTGACTGATCTAAAGTGAAAGTATTAATCCAAGAGTATCTATCATAATTCTCATCCGACCCGATACTTGAATACGCACTATACTTCCCAATTTCATCACCAATCATTAAAACATGTGTTGCCTTATTTGCATACAAAAACTCAAGAGCACTCTCCCTATCGGGATTAGTCAACAAATACCTACCTGTAAAATGATTGATAGCACCACGTGCATTACCACCATCTGAAAGTGTAGCCCTTCGCCCCCCATATTGAACCCAATAACCATAATCCCACCAATGTGAAAAAACAGAATCCTCAGGAGTATTTTCTCTCACCCACTTCATAGCATTTTGCCATTGAGCATGATAACTAGGACCTAATGATTGGGCAGAATTAGAACTACTTTTAGCAAACTGTACCAACAACCCATCATCATTAATGGTTGGTATATGTTTTACTAAAGGAGCTGAAGAAGTAATATTTCCAAAAGGAGACAAAACAATCAAAAACAAGATCACATAACAAGCAATCTTCAAATATTTCAAATCAATTTTACCAATATACTTATAACAAATAAAGATCAAATAAGCAGCTAAAATTGCAGTCATAGGTGCAAAAATATACAAGAGCCTTACAGCAGTTCTTGCAGCAAATAAAAACATTAAATACATTGCTAAGACAAAAATAAAAGTGGCAGGGATTTTCCTCAACTGACTAAAAACATCTTTATCTTTTAAGTAAGTATACCAGACAAAAATTAAACTCAAAACCACAAATAAAAACATTGAACCTAAAAACATAAAGATAGCCAAATCACTTGACCCATTCAATGATTTTGCACCAGGAGAATACCTACTAAAAACAAAAGAAGAAATAAGAACAACATAAACACTTGTTAGCCACCATTTATATTTCTTAACACCTTCAACAGCAAAATAAAACAACACAAAAGCCGCAATAAAAAAGATTAAAAAATAAACCATAGAAAACTGAGAAATCCAACCTGCAACATAAGGTTGATGAGATTCAGCCACAGTCAAGGCCCACCTCGTTTGACCCAAAGGAGCAGCAAGTTCAGAAACTAAATTTGAAACCCTACTTGTAACATAAGTAATACCACCCAAAATAGAAACTAAAACTAAACCAATTAAAGAAGTCAAGAAAGCAGAAAACAATCCCAAAGGAATCTTCTCTGAAACTTTTTCTTTCAAATTAGCGGGATCATACTTAGTTATCAAAAATTTAATCACAAAAGACCCAAAAGCTAAAAACATTGGTGCTGCAGTAATAGAAAAAATTAAACCCGTAAAAGTAAATCTAGTAAAAAAATGTAAAATAAATACTAATGACACCAACCAAGTTGAGTAATAATAAAATCTATTTGTTGTAAACTTATTCAAAACTAATTCAACCAAAGCAAAAAGACCAATAGTCATTAATATAAGGGTAAAACCCCCCCAAACTTTACCAGCCAAAGCAGTTGCAACACCAGCAAGTAAAGCAAACATAATCCCTTGTTTTAAATCTTCAGTTTTCCATGCCTTAACAAAGAAATAAAAAGCAGCAAACATAAAAACAGTTGCTAAGGCTTCTTTATCTGCAAATCCAGCCATACTCCTATATAAAAAAGGCGGTAAAACAGCAAGGAATGCAGTAGCCAATAAAGCAATTTTACCATCAAATAATTCCTTAACAAACAAAAAGAAAAATATACCAATAAAAATAAAAGCTATTGCAGGATAAAGTACATGTACATATTGTAAAGTCATTGAAGGGTCAAAAAAATGTAAAAACTTATAGAGATAAACTATAAAACTAGACAAAAATCCAAACTCAACTGAGGGGTTAGCATAACCTATAGGAAAATACCTTAAAGTATCCACAGCCATTAAACTTCCATGTTCCAAAACCTGTTCAGCATACCTTAAAATAATAAAAGGGTCTAAAGCCATTGGAATATACTGCCCTGTTGTTTGATCAATCAGATTCCCCAAGTTTTTAGTCCTAATAGAATATCCAAACCAAATTACCACTGCAAGTAGAACATATATAATGTAATTATTATTTTGTTTCGCAAGTAACAAAAGTTTCTTTTTTCTTTCCTCAGCAATATCAGACATACAAATAGCAGTTTTTACATATCTTAAAAGCCTTTTGGTAACTTAAAAGAATACAGGGGTTACAAACACTTCTACTAAACCAGCAAAAACTAATACTAACACAGCAATAACAGTTAAAGTAAAAGCATCAAATAGTATTGTCTTAAATTTTTTAGACTGCAAAGTATGATTTACCATTCCAATAGAGATTATTCCACCAGTAAGCCCCCCAATAAAATATGCGAGTATTTCAAAACTTCCGTGCAACATATACCTCAACAAACTAAAAGAAAATACTCCAAAATACGCCGCAACTTTAGACCAACCGGCGAGGTGTGCATAGTGTTCTATCCCACTACGAAAATACATCCCCATAGCAGCACTTATCACAGATGCATTCCAAGTAAGAATAAATATTGCTCCAGCTCCAAAAAAGAAAGCAAAGAACAAACAAAACATTAAAACCTTAATATTATTCAAAAATATCATAACAAAAGCTTCCATACCATAAGACATATCAAACGCATTTCCAGTAACTTTTGCGACATTAGCATTTATTGCCCTAATAGTATCTAACTGAGTACTAAAAACCATATTTGACATATCAGCAGGAAGAAAAATAGCAAACATCGAGAATGCAACTATAAAACCCAAAAACATACACCCCAAAAATAATATCGCTTTACTATGCTCTTTCAAAATACTTCTTTCAGAATTCTGTATTAAATCCTCTTCCTCTTCTTCTTGCATAGTAGCATACATTAACGGCACAGTTACTAAAACAGTTAAAAAAACCATAACTAAACTAGTTTGGGACTTAAAGATCCATAAGCTGAATATCACAGCAATCGTTGCGAAAAGAAAACCCACAAAAAATAATTTGAAGGGATGCTTCTTTGCTGAAATAGGATTAGTTAGAGATTCTAAGACCATAATTAATCCTTAGAGTAATTAGTTTAAAAAAGTTTGTTTTTTAAGATAATTATTTAAAGAAGAAAAATCAAAGAAGAAACATGTCAAAAGAACTAAGAGTAGCCAAGAGACTAGCAATTAAAGCAGGAAAAATAATTTTAAAGGACTTCAATTCCAAGATCAAATCTTACCATAAAGGTAAAAATGACATTGTAACTGATACAGATTACAAAGTTGAAAAATATCTAATTAAGAAACTAAATAAGAAGTTCCCTGATCATGGGATAGTTAGTGAAGAAAGCAAACCCCATAAGAAAAAATTCTATTGGATAATCGACCCACTAGACGGAACAATCAATTTTTCTAGAAGAATCCCTTATTTTGGAGTAAACATTGCCTTAGCCACAAAAGATAAAGTACTATTAGGAGTAACTTACAACCCATTAACAAAAGAATTATTTTGGGCAGAGAAAAAGAATGGAACATTCCTTAACGGAAAAAGAATAAAAGTTTCAAAGAACAAAAATGTCAAAATGGGTATGATCAACTCATCAACAAAATACATTAAGAAGTTACCAAACCCTAAAACAGCAAGGAGATTTGGATCCTCAGCTATAATTTTCACAGACATTGCTAAAGGAATAATGGACGCAGACATAATTTCTAAGAAAATCCACATCTGGGACTTTGCACCAGGAGCTTTAATGGTTGAAGAAGCAGGTGGTAAAGTAACTGACTTAAAAGGTAAAAAATGGTCACTCAATTCAAAGGATATAGTTGCAAGTAATGGAAAAATCCACAAAGAACTTCTAAAGTATCTTAAAAAATAAACCAAAAGATATATAAAAACAATAAATGAATCAATAATTATGAAAATTCAAGAAGCTAAAAAGTACTTTCTTCTATTCTGTTTAATAATTATTGCTTACTTATCATACAAAATAGTTCTACCTTATTTAACAGCAATCATCACATCTGCCATTTTAGCTTATATCTTCTATCCAGTTTTCAAAAAATTAAAAGAAAAAACAAAAAAACCACACTTAGCATCAATTCTAACCTGTACACTGGTAGTTATTATTATCCTGTTACCTATTTTGATCATTTCAAATATTTTAATTCAAGAATCAGTTGGAATTTATAACACAAATTTAATTCAACAAGTAGAAGAGTTCACCACCAAATATACATCTGAAGAATTCCCATACAGCGGGGTTCTCTCCCAAGTAATTTACAAGGCAGTAAAATATATTCAAGCAAGTGCAACAAACCTATTCGTAGCTTTACCAGCAGGAATATTTTCATTTTTAATTGCAATCTATACACTTTATTTCCTATTCATTAAAGGAGAGTGGCTAGTAAAACAAATAAAAAATACGATCCCATTAAGAGAAAAAGACAAACTAATCAACAACATCGCGAAAAAAACTTACTCCATAGTTTATGGTTTATTTGCCATAGCAGTTATAGAAGTAATAATTGCCGCAATTGGATTTAGTTTACTAGGATTAAGTTCACCAATAATGTGGAGTTTAATCATAGGATTCTTAGCCCTAATTCCATTTATAGGACCAGCAATAGTCTGGGTTCCATTTGCAATTATTGAATTAGTTAAGGGTGACATCTACCTAGGGACAGGTATAATTGTTCTAGGTGTAATTCTAAGTGCAGTTGACACATTTGTCAGACCAAAGATAATTGGTGCTAAAAGCAATATGTCTCCTGCTGTAGTCCTTATTGGTCTTTTGGGTGGACTACAAGTTTTCGGATTCATAGGATTAATCATTGGTCCATTAATCCTTTCAACTTTATTAGAAATCTTAAAACTTTACCACGAAGACAAATTTGACATAATAAAATGAAATTAAAAGTTAAACATCTTAAGATAGAGACAGGTGGTAGACTAATTTGTTTAATTAACAAAGAAGACTCATCACGTTTTGACATTTTACCTGGAGATAGAGTCAGTTTACATAAAGGTAATAACCACATGACATTCTTAGTTGATATTACTTCAAATTCTAAACAAGTCCCTTGTGGCAACATTGGTATTTTTGAAGATTTAAAAAAAGTAATGCCACTAAAAGAAAAAGAGGAAGTAGAAATTACTCGTGACCACAAACCAGATTCAATCAAGTTCATTAAAGATAAATTAGAAGGCTGCGAATTAAACAAAGAAGAAGTTAGTAGAATAATCAAAGACTTAGTTCATCACCACATTTCTGAATCTGAAGCAGCTTATTTCATTGCTGGATGTTATATTCATGGAATGACTTTAGAGGAAAGCGCACACTTAACAGAAGCCATTGTCCAAAATAGTTTAAAGTTAGAAGTACCAAGAGAAAAAATCCTAGTTGATAAACACAGTTCAGGTG
Source organism: Candidatus Woesearchaeota archaeon (assembly GCA_964524105.1). Classification (GTDB taxonomy): domain Archaea; phylum Nanobdellota; class Nanobdellia; order SCGC-AAA011-G17; family GW2011-AR18; genus JAGVXZ01. The sequence goes on along the minus strand of CAZGBX010000009.1, from coordinate 22,676 downwards.
GAGTTCCAAACAATAGAACTACAATGTTAATTATCCCAATACTTACAGCTTCAGGATTAACAATCCCAAAAACCTCATCAAGATCAATTACTTCACCCTCTGGAACTGCAGATACAATGGAAGTTCTTGCACCAGTAGAACATAAAAAAGAAAAAATAAACGAAATAGTAAGGAAAGTTGGAGGTTGCATGGTCTGGGGTGGAACAAGAGACTTAGCGTCAGCAGACGATTTATTAATTAAACTAGAAAAACAACTGGACTTAGACCCACAAGGAATTCTACTAGCAAGTATTCTAGCAAAAAAATCAGCAGTTAATTCCACACACATATTAATTGATTTAGCTGTTGGCCCTCACGCAAAACATTCCAGAGCAGAAGCAAAAATCTTAGCAAAGAACTTCAAGAAGCTAGGGAAAAAACTAAGAATGAAAGTTAAAGCAATTATTACTGAAGGAGAAGATATTATAGGACGTGGTGTAGGCCCTGCTTTAGAAGCAAGAGATATTCTACAAATATTTGAAGGAGAGGGCCCTCAAGACCTAAAGAGGAAATCAATCTACATGTCCAATATTTTACTTAAGATGGGAAAACACAAAGCCCACGCTAAAGAACTATTAGACTCAGGTGAAGCAGAGAGAAAGTTTAGAGAAATAATCAAAGCACAAGGTGGAAACCCAAAAGTAAAATCTACAGATATTGAATTAGGGAAGCACACCTATGAATACAAATCAAAGAAAGGTGGGAGAATAAAAGAAGTTAATCTAAAACTAATTTCCAGGATTGCTAAATACGCTGGTGCACCACATGATAAAAAAGCAGGTTTGTACATGCACAAGAAATTAGGAAACTGGGTTAAGAAAGAAGAACCAATATTTACTATTTATGCAGAAACAAAAACAAAACTAGAGTTTGCAAAAGAAGAAGCAGAAAAAAACAATATCTTTTCTATTAGATGGATTTAAAGATCCCTTACTTTCATAGAGATTAATTCAGGATTAATTTCCCCGTTAGACTTTATTTCCATTTTACCATTAAGACTTTTAAACTCTCCTAGTTCCAAAATCGATTTAGAGATATCATTTTTATCCACAGAAGAAATCAACTTAACCACATCATAACCCAATATAGCAGGAAACTGAGGACCTTTAGAATAGAGTAACTTATACTTATTCTCAAAACTAGATCCCCCACCCAACATAGCTGGAAAAACATTAGTATACTTTTCTACCTTTGAAGAAGACACAGAATTTCTAACATTTTCAACCCCTAACAATGTGGAGGCTTCAAAAAAATTAATTTGTATACCTTGCTCATCTAATTGTTCAAGAACAGATTTCATCTCAATAGGTAGTGCACCAACAAACATTAAAGAATCTGGAGACTTAGATTCTACTTTCACTAACTCAGAAGAAAAATCAGTTGTTTTTGGAGTAAAAGGTTCACTAAATACAACTTCAATTCTATTCTCTTTTGATAACTTCAAAATCTCATCTTTTACTGAAACCCCATACTCATCATTAACATACAAGATTGCAATCTTCTTACCCATTTCATCAAGTGAAGTTTCAAAATGTGGTTTCACATAATGCTCAGCTAAAGGATAAAATCTAAAAGAATACTCACTCTGGTCAGCTAAACCATTCGCCGAAGCAATTGTAGAAATAATTGGCACTTTATCTTTATCAGCTAAGGGAATAATCGGGACCGCCACCCGACTACCAAGCACCACAACCACATCAACATTATCAATCTTAACAAGCTTATTATAAGCAGAAATCCCCTTCGAAGGATCCAATTGACTATCCTCATAAATCAAAGTAATTTCTTTGTTTTCAGCCATTAAATCTTGCTTGGCCAACTCCACCCCAGTCCGCATTTCCTGCCCCCACATCGCCGCAGGCCCAGATAAAGGAAAAATTAATCCTACCTTAAGATTATCTTTATCAACAGATTCAGAACAAGAACTAATCAAAATCAAGAGAATGATTACAAGAATCAACCGTTTCATAAAACAAAGAAAAAATTAGTAACTTTTATAAGCTTAGAACCACCAGCAGTAGTGAAAATCACTATGATCAGAGAATTAAAAGAATTAGGCTTCAATGAATATGAATCAAGAGTATACATTACATTAATAAAAAATGGCACCCAAACAGGATCACAACTTTCAAAGTTAAGCAAAGTACCACAAAGCAAAATCTACGAAACACTATACAAACTACATGAAAAAAACTTCGTAAACATATTCAACACCTCACCAAAAAAATTCAAAGCAACAAATCCAGAAACAGCATTAAGATTCCTATTCAAACTAAAAAGAAAAAAGCTAGATGAACTTGAAAATGAAATAAAACTTAGTCTTCCAGCAGTTAAAAAAGACAAAACAACAGACGAACTAATATACGCTTACAAAGGATTTGAAAGGGCCTTAGAGATATTCATAAATAATTGTAATAATTCAAAAAAAACAATTAAGTTTATGTTCACCTTTGAAGTCATGCCACACTCTTTCTTAAAAGCACTCAAAAGAGCAATCAACAAGGGGGTTGAAGTAAAACTAATTGCCACAAAAAACAAATCAGAACAAATCGCAAGAATAAACACCACCCAAAAATTAGGGATTAAAGTCAGATACTACCCAGTTAAAGAGTTAAGATTAGGAATCTTCGATAGTCAGATGGCAACTCAAACACTAGTCAATAGAAAAAACACAAAAGACAGAACTGTAGTAGACATAAGATCAAAAGGGCTTTCTAAATCACTAGAACACTATTTTAATCACATCTAGGAAAAAGCAGAAATTATGTAGTGGGCCCAGCAAGATTTGAACTTGCGATTTCCGCCACGTCAGGGCGACGTCATAACCCCTAGACCATGGGCCCTTTCTTAGGTTTCTTAACTCTCTTCTTCTTTTTATTCTTATCTAACATACTTTTAAGTCTAAGGGCATGGTTAACAGGATTCTTAACTTTACAATTTGGACACTTCACTTTCAAGTTTGAATAATAAACATCATTATCACAGTTTGGAGGTAACCTTTTATCTTGCCTCCTTGACCAACTAACTTGAGAAACAATATAATTATCATGCAAGGGTTCATAATTCTTCTTATTCCATTCTAAGAGAAAAGCCTGAATCTTATCAAAAGACCAGTTCATATGAGACAAAAAACCAATTAAAACAAATATAGTCCTTTTTCTCCCATCTTCCGGAACACCAGCCATTAATTTCTTAATACAAGACGGGAAATACTTTTCACTAATTTCACCTTCTAACTTTACAAACTCTTTTTGCTTTTTCTCTTCTTCTTTAATAAACACAGTAGATTGTTTTTTACCCCAGTCAAAAGCTTGCACTAATAATCTCTTAGCTTCTCCAGGAACAACATCTTTCTTAAAAAAACTTCCAGTATACTTTACATTATCTACTGTTGCATCTTCTCTTACAAAGTTCTTAACATCCTCAACAGGATAGCTAACCAATCCAGACTTTTCATTAACGGAATAACAAGCCCTAAACAAATGTCTGGAAGAAATCAAAACAGAATCAATATCAACAACCTCAAAAGGATTGAAAGCACCGTTCTTTAACAAATCTTCTTTCTTTTTTCCAATCTTTTCTGCCATACCTTCTATGCTATCAGTAGCTAACAACCTTCCAACCAAATAATCTTTTATCATTGACTTCAAATACCCTACAATAACTTTTAATCCATCAGGAAAATAATTCTTAATGTTAATCCCATCTATTTCAGTTGGAAAAGCTTCATAAGGCACAACAAGATGGAACCCATTATTACCAGAAAACTTCACACCATAATTTTTCACATCAAAGAATTTCAAAGCATCAATAATAAACAAACAAGCAATTCTAGAATACTCAAAATGTTTAGAATCTAAATCAATCAACAAATCCCAACCAACCCTTAACTCATTTAATTCTTTCTTTGGCATCCCTGGCCTTAACAGTAAAGGATCATCCCACCTTTCAATACTAACATGAAAAGAACTCATCCCTTTCTTTACCATATCTCTAATATCATTCTCATAATTAACAACATCCGGCCTTCTTCCTCTGACACCACCTAACCAGAACTGTACTTCACGATTTTCTGATTGTTCAACTAGAGCTTTCAATATCTCTGTTTGAGAATAATAATCTAATATGTCCATAGAAAGCCTATACTAAGAAAATATAAAAGGATTATTGTAGTTCTTTTTGTAGTCCAGCAATTCCACCCATTAACTCTTGAGCATCAGACTGCATTTTAGAAGATAATTTCTCCATTTCAACTATCTGCTTATCAATTAACTCTTTAGCACCTTCAACAGACTTAGTCACACACACATTAGAACCTACATTAACAACAACTTCAGAATTCCCTGAATACTTTCCTTTAACAAAAATTCCTTTCCCAAAAGAAAACAAACCTTCTTTTTCACCCTTAATAGAATTAAGTTCATCTAAACTATTTTTCATCACATTAAGATCATTAAGTTGACTTTGTATTTCACCTAAGTGTTCTTGTAACTGTTTAATATGTTGCACCATCATCTGGTACTCCATCATCTTTTGTTGTTTATCATCTGACATTTACTTCATAACCTCCTACACTCAATAACCTATTTGAACTATCAAAATCACAAGCACTAACATCCAATTCAGTTACAGTGGCCCTTAAAAAAACATCCATATTTCTCTCACCCTCACGTGCATCTTCAACTCTAGAAGCCTCAACATCAACAAACGCACATCTTCCTTGATCCCAATAAACTTCCATAAGAACATCAGCTTGATAAGTCCCAACAAATTCAAAACTCATTCTTCCAACTCAACCCCCCTTACCCTTACCAAGTTTGCCCAACCTTCAAACCCACAATCGCCTCCATCTATCCAAGCACCATGTTGCCTCAAATAGCTTTCAACACACCCCTGCGCCTCACCCCAAGGAGCTGCACTAACCTCCCTCTGTGAAACTTCCAGATATGAATCCCTATCAAGGTCATAATAAACTACTTTTTCATCAGTACCTTCAGTAAAAGTCCCTATTCTCTGTAAACTCATTTCTTAGCCCCCTTCTTCTTAACAGACTTTTTCTTAACTGCTTTCTTCTTAGTCTCTTTTTTAGGGGCCTCTTTTTTCTTTTTTGGTTTCTTAGGCTTAACTTTTCTTTTCTTAACTGGTTTAGTAGATTTCTCTTTCTTAGCCTTTTTCTTAGTTTCAACTACAGAAAATCCTTCTTTCTTTAACAACTTCTTAACATCAGAGGTACTAGTAGATTTAGTAACCTTAACTTTTTTATCTAAAAGATGTAAATGCCTAACATTACACTTTCTCTTTCTAGTACACCCATCAATAAGAACAAAAGTATCATCTACTTTACCCATTACTACACAAACTTTACCAGCATCTCTACCAGCAATCTTAACACATACAGACCCTACTTCAACCATTTTTCAATTACCTTCTTCCTTAAACATTTAGTACACAAAACACCACCATACGGCCTTGATGGTCTTTTCTTACACTTTGATAAATTCTTCATTACACTTGCCTTAGCCCTAGCAACACCCTTCAATACAGCCCCGCATTTTCCACACTTAGCTTTAGAAGGCTTTCTATCTCTATAATGAATCTTAGTCTTCCCACCCGGAGTTTTAACATAAACTCGCCTTTTTGTTCTTGATCTTAATTTTCCTTCAACCATTTCTAATGCACCTTCATTACCTTCCGCATAACGGAACTTAATATCAATGAAAATATGATATACACCCAGTACCAACTATCGATAAACCCTAAAAAATTTAAATCTATCCCTTCAAAGGCAGTCTTCAACCAAGCAAATAATACAAAGAAAGGAATCAATGTATATAGCATCACACTAAAACTACTCTTCATATACTCCATATTCTTTTGCCACATCTCAGCAGTATGCTCTTTAACTTTTGCTGGATCATCCTTAGCTTTCTTTGATTTATCTTGTATCTCTTTTAACTCACCCTTCAACTTCTTCATCTTCTCCTGATCAGTCAAATACTTGTAAGCTAAAGTGATTATTAAAGTCATTACAAATGTGATAAACAATAATCCTAAAGTAGGGTCATAAGCAATTGCCCACCCAAATAATTTATCAAATAATCCGTTTAAACTATCCATTACACCCATTCTTAGTCACCACCCATCATCTTTCTTAAAGCAGGATGCATATCCATCATATGTTGCTTTGCAATCTCTTCATACAACCTATAGATAATCATAACAGCTAACAAAATTCCAGTTCCTCTTGACAAAGCACCTAAAATATCTGCTGATGCAGCTAACACTCCAATTGACGCACCACCCATCACAGTTAATGGGAAAATATAACGAGCTAATATTCTTTCAATTACTCTTTCATCCCTTCTAAAACCAGGTATTTGCAACCCAGAAGACATAATTTGCTTTGCAACATTCTGCGGACCCATTCCAGCAGTCTGTACCCAAAATATTGAGAATATAATTGAACCTACAACCAAAAATAAAGTATAACCAATTGCATGAGTAATATCATTGTTCCATAAAGAACTAAACTGTAAAGAACCAGTAAAAGCTTTCACAACCAAATCAGGCGGAGCAATCCACTGCACCAACCCAGAAGCAGGCATATTCCCACTATAAGTCCCTAAGAAAGGATAACCCCACTTCTCCAATAACCTAGCCCACAACTGAACATTAGCCATTAAAGCAGCAACTAAAATAACAGGTATGTTAGAAGTATAAAGGAAATTCAAAGGCCAACGCATTCCATAACCACGAACCCGACCAAAAGATAAAGGAATTTCAACCTTCATAGCTTGCGCATATACTGACATTCCAAATACGAGGGCGGTAGCAGCAATCGCCACTAATGCTAAGAACGCCTCCTTCGGAGCACCCGAGACTAAAGAAGTTAAAAACACTAACACAGCACCAACAGGTGGCTGCCCAGATCCAAAAGCCCAAGCCCCAAGACTATTCAATGGACTCATTGCCCTAATAACAATCTCTGCAGAAACTCCGGCGGCAATAAACAAAGAGACTCCATGCCCAAAACCCCACTTGTTAACAACTTCATCCATAAACAATATCATTAACCCACCGAGTATCAATTGAGCGATTAAAATAAGTTGAAAATTAAAGTAAGCTGGTGTTCCTTTCAATAAAATTTCAGGAGCCAACCCACCCATAAAAACATAAACTACAGCTTCAAAAATAATAAAGAATATCGCCATCACTTTTTGTATCCCTTGGAAGAATACCCTACCTTCATGTGTAGTCTGATCAATATTTAATATCCCTGAACCAACTAACAATTGCAACACAATCGAGGCAGTTACAATAGGCCCAATACCTAAAGATAAAACAGAACCAAATGAAGCACCCAAAATTACAGCTAACTGTTCAAACCTAGCTAATTCATTCTGCCCTAACCCAAATAAAGGAATATTACTTAACAAATAAAATCCAACAAGAATAATCCCAGTCCATTTTAACTTCTGCTTGAAAGCTAGATTCTTTACATCAGGACCTTTTACTTCAGGCAGAGAAGTTAATATCTTATTCACTAGAGGTGATACCAACCACTTCACCTCCCGCAGCTTCTATTTTCCTTTTTGCAATTTTAGAAACAGAAGGCGAGATTAATTTAATCTTATGTACAAGTTTCCCTTTTCCAAGAACTTTATCGAAACCCAGTTTTTTCACCTCAACAACAAAAGAGTCGCCTTCTTTCGAAACTAAATTTTTATCATTTAAATAGTTTGACAAATCCCCAACATTAATACAATCATTACAAAACAAAGTACTTTGTGGTCTTTTAAAACCTTTTTTTCCAAAGTATGACTTTCCAAATTCTTTTAAGATCTTAGTTTTCTTTTGATCTGCTCTTTTTCCAGAACCAGCCATTCCCCTTCCACCACGGTTACCAGCACCACGGTTCTTCTTCATACTACCATAACCATGGGTTGTTTTAGCTCTCAACTTATTTGATTTCTTTCTTCTATAAACGACCATTAAATCATCCTCCGGATCAAATCATTAATATGTTCTTTCCTATAACCCAAAACACCACCTAAACTAAACGGTTTTTTAATTCCACCACGTTCAAATCCTTTTCGGGGGGGATGTAACCTAAAGTAACCTTTCAAACCTGGAACATCTTTCATCTTCTTCTTCCCAGAAAAAAACTCTTTAGAAAACCCAGCAATATCCATCTTAATCTTTTCTTTCATATAAGTATCAGTCAAAGGTTTACCACCTACAATCTTCCCCCTTTTTAACAACAACTCTTTAACAACATCCTCACTTACTTCACCCCAAGTAACATAATCTTTAATCTTCATCAACATCCCTTTGATAACATCAGAAGGCTCAACAATAACACAACCATTCTTCTTATACAATTTCAAGAACTTCAAAGTATCCTTAACTTTCCTATTCATTCCAATTGCTCCACGAACCTGTATAACTGCAACTTTCATTTCTTATTTGCACTCCCATCTACCATTCCTGAAAACTTTTCAAACTTCTCAGAGACTTTCATCTTAGATAAATTCTTCAAAGCTTCCATACAAGCACGAACTAAATTCAATCTTGTTTTAGTTTGCCCAAAAGTTTTAGAATAAACATCTTTCACACCAACAAGCTCAAGCATTTTCTTACATTGCTTTTGACATGATAAACCAGTTCCTTTCGGTGCAGGAGCAAACTCAATCTTAGAGCTTCCTACCTTACCAGACATTGTATAAGGTATTGAATGCGGTTCACCACAACCACAAGCCCAAGATCCACAACCACGAGGAATCTTAATTGTGTTTAACTTAGCTTCCCTTATTGCTTTCTCTCTTGCAGGCACAGTTTCTTTTGCAGAACCATAACCAATTCCAAAGTACCCATCTTTATTTCCAACAATAGCACAAGTCGAGAATTTCATCCTACTACCTTCTCGAGTAATTTTTTGTGTTTGTTTCCAAATTGAAGACTTTCCACCACCAAACTTACCTTTTGATTGTCCAACTTCTAACAATTCAACTTGTAAATTAGGTAACAAAGAATCAACAATCTCAGGTTCAAGTATTCTTTCACCACGATCCAAAATCAAATCAATATCAGTAACTTCCTGAGCTTTTACTTTCCTTCCAAGTTCAGTCTTAGGCACCCAAGCGTCTAAAATCTCTTCTCTACTTTTTCCCATTATTTGTCTTACTGCCATTTTGTTAGTATTTTCTTTTTAACCTCTTCAAAATGCTTAGCTAAATCACTTAAAACCAAGCCCTTCTTTTTGTAAGCACCATACATTTTATCAAGCTTTTGCTTATCTAACTTCTGGATGTTCTCCACAACAGTTTTTCCAGAGACCCTATCATCTGAAGGAAACATTTTCTCATTAACCTTCAAGTTTAAACCAGAATCTTTCAAACCTTTCACACAAGCAAATAATGCTGAACCTTTTACTACAGAAGAAAGCCCAAAATCAATCACTGAATCCCCAAGCTTCTCCTTTTTTGCTTTCAGTCCTGCCAACAACCCCACTAAATAAGCAGAACTTACATTCCCCCCGTGACCTTTCCAACCAAACTCTTTTGAAAGTTCTTTAGTATAAGCACTAACCAACACTTTATCCCCTTCAGGGTTATAATCAACAAACTGAATCAAAACATTATTCAAAAACTTCCTAACTACAATTCTTGGAACACCAGACTTAAGTAAACCCAATCTTAACTTATAATCTGTCTTTCCTTTTCTTCTTCTCTTAACTTTCACTGTAAACTTTTTATTTTTTGCCATCTTTCTTCATTAATCCTCTATCTTCAGCATACAATTTTATGTGTCTTCTTGATCTAAAGAATCCACCTTTAGCTTTGTTCCTCAAATCCCTATAAGCTTGAGCTGTAAGTATCCCTTTCTCTTTTAACAAACTCAACAATTTTCTTTGTGCCCTAATTCTCAACATCCAAGATTTTTTTCTAGGCAACCTAGAAGTCATTTTTCCCTTCCTTGAACCAGAACCAGACCGTCTTCCTTTTCTTTTTTGTAACGCAGCCTTCTTAGCTCTAAACCTTGAAACACCCTTCTTAGGTTTAGCAGCAATAATTCCTTGCTTAACTAATTCACGAATATCAACTTTAGTAATTGCTTTCTTAATATCCTCCTTTTTCTCAGGATTAAACCAAACTTTATTCACACCAATATTCAAAACATCCGCAGCAACCCTTTTCTGTGACCTTAAGTTCATTTCTTAGTCTCCTTCTTTTCAACCTTTTTAGTCTCAGGTTTTTTTTCTACTTCTTTTGTTTCGACTTTTTTCTCTTTAGTTTTTTCCTCTTTCTTCGCTTTCTTTTTCTCAGCTGCTTTCTTCTCTGCAGCTTTTTTAGCTTCTATTTTCTTCTTCTTAACCATCTTCCTTTCATCAAAAGCTTTCTTCAATTTCTCTAAAGAAGCGTTAACATCCTTCACATTAAACACCCTAACACCAGAAGACTTCACCCTTTCCAAAATCTCAATCTTTCTTTTAGCACCCAATCCTTTAACTAACAAAACAGCTTCGTTCTTAGTATTAATCCCACTTAAATCATCAACCTTAGACACTCTAACAAGCTTCAAACCATCACGAGTCAAACCTTTAACAGACTTTGGACTACCATAACCTGGAGAAGGACTTCTAGGATTCCCCTTTTTATTTAACCTTAACTTATTTTGTAAACCTCTTGGCTTATTCCACTTACTACCAAACTTCTTTCCTTTATTAGCATCAGTTCTAACAAAATCAGGTTTTTTCAATTTCCTTTTATTCCTTAACTCTAAAGTCATTTCATTACCGCCTTACCATCTTTACTTGTGATATAACAACCATCTTGGAATATTCTTCTATCCCTATTAACCACCCTTGTCAATTGCTCAATCTTTGCAGCAGCCTGACTAACTAGCTCTTTATTCAATCCAGTAACAATAATTTCATCACCTTTAACTTCAATTTTTACAGCACCAGAAATCTTAGCTTTCCTTGGAACTTTTTCACCCAAGAAATTTTTAATTGCAACTTCACTCCCAGAAACACTCACAGTCATAGGAAAGTGTCCAGAACAAATTTTCAATTTATACTCATAACCATCAGTAACACCTTTAATTAAATTCTTCATATGAGACGCAAAAGTATTAACTACCATTTTATCTTTTTTTATTTTCTTTTTAGTCTTAACATCCAATTCCACTTTTCCATTAGAAGCTTTAATTGCAACCCTAGGGTGGAACAAGTTCTTCTCAACTTCTCCTTTTGGACCATTAACTTTTACATTAAAACCATCCAAAGTTACAGTTACACTTTCAGGAATTTCAATAACTACCATTTTCTTAATAACAATAAGCCAGCAACTTCCCCCCTTGATTCTTCCCAATTGCATCTTTGTGTACCATTATTCCTTTTGGAGTTGATACAATCAAAAATCCAAAGTTTGCAGCAGGCAAATACCTTTTCTCAAACTTCTCAAAGTTGTCCCTCTTAACAGCATATCTTGGCTTCACAACACCACACCTGTTAATATTCCCAACCAATTTCACTTCAATCAAACCACCTTTAGTTTCCTCAACAACTTTAAAATCACCAATATAACTATTATCTTTTAATATCTTCAACACCGACTTCACCAAAACAGAATTCGGTTTAACAAAACACTCAGTCTTTCCTTTTTGCTCACAATTCTGGATGTGAGACATCACATTTGATAATGGGTCATTTAACATTTTCTTATTTACCTCAACTATATTTCTTGAATCCTAACATCTGCGCAAGGTGCCTAAAACATTGCCTACAAAATCCAAGTTTATACTTTCTAATATGCCCCCCAGTTCTTCCACACCTTCTACAACTCCTTCTTGCAGACCCACAAGATCTATCTTTAGGCTTATTGAACTTAAGGTACTTTGCTCTAACAGCAGGCTTCTTGTCTAACTGCTTCAACACTTTCGCATGATCACTAGTAGTCATTCTTCTTCCTCCTCTTCAAATAAAACTCCAAAGTTCTTTGCCATGAACTCCATTGCTTCTTCTTTCTTAATCCTATGTTTTTGTGAAATCTTAGCCTTACCAATACTTCGCCTTTTAACTCTATAACCAGGCCTTTCCAAAGTTACAGCAACTTCAAGACCAATTATTCCAATCCCAACATCATACTCCACACCAGGAATATCAATATATTCAGCAACACCAAAAGAAAAATTTCCAAACTTATCAAACTTCTTTTCTGGCACAACCTCATCAACCGCACCTAACAATTTTTTCAAAACTTCTCCAGCCTTCTTACCCCTCAAAGTAACTTTACAAGCAACATTTAATTTTGGCCTAACTCCCCAAGTAGGAATTCTTTTCATAGACCTTGTTTTTACAGGTTTAGCACCAGTTAAAGTAGTTAATAATTTCACTGCCTTATCCAACTTATCTCCAGGTTCACCAACTCCAATATTCAAAGTTATCTTCTCTATCCTTATCTCTCTCATATTATTCATATTGCCATTAACCCTTTATCCACTACAAACGCATAATTCTTCAAAGTCTCGTTATCCTTTCCATCAATAGTACAAATGATTTTTGGACTTTCAAGACCTTTAGCATTAATCACTTCCTTCACTTTACCTAAAACTCCTACATTCTTTCCACCAGTCAAGTAAACCAAAGCACCTTTCTCTAATTTCAAAACTTTAACAACTTTCTTCTTGTTCAAGTCAAACACAACAGTATCACCAGACTTACCTGCAAACTTATCTACAAGAACATTCTTACCATCATGGAAATTAATTTGTAACTTACCTTTCTTCAGAACTTTCTTCCCAACAACTTTCAATAACTTCATGTCAGTATTTTTAATAGGGTACAAAACAATCTTTCCGTTCTTATCAAATAATACTTGGTATTGCTCTTTTAATTTAGGCAATTCAACACAATCCATAATCCCCACAGGATATTTATGGTCCCTTCTAACTTTCTTATCAACAACAAACAACTTATCATGTAAAATCTTCTTAACTTCTTTAGTAGTTTTAGCGTACTTCAACAAACTCTTCAACAATAAATCGATTGTAACAGAATCTTTAATTGCGTGTGGACCTGAGTTAGGCCTAGCTATCCATTTTGTTTCTTTTCTTTTTAGCTCCCATGTCCTTGGGGCTGCTAATCTTGAGATATGATTCTTTACCATTTTACTTTCTCTCCAACACCTTCTTTCTTTTTTTATCTTCTAAATGCAATTCTGTCAATTTCAAATTTGATGGATGAATTGGATAAAAGACTTTTGACCCATCTTTCTTAGTGATTATTGCACAATCCACATTAACCCTTTGTCTCCTTAACCAAATTTTATCAACCTTCCCAGTTTTACCCTTAAATTGACCACGCATAATCTTAACTGAATCTCCTTTCTTTAACCTCAGATTCTTTTTTGAATATTTTTTTCTCAAATCTTTTGAAAGCACAGATTTTAACATGCCACCCAAAATATGTAACGGAGCTTTCTTTACATACTTCCTCTGTTTACGAGGTTGCTTACTCCTTATCCAACTTGAACTAAATTCTTTTTTCATACTACAGTCCCAGCAATCTTAGATACTGGCCCCCACCTTTCTGCAGCCTCTTTTGCAACAGGCCCTTTTACAAGTGTTCCTTTCGGATTACCTTTCTTATCTTTAACAATAACCACAGCGTTGTCTTCAAACTTTACTCTCAAACCATTCAATCTCCTATACTCTTTTTTCTGTCTAACAATCACAGCATGTACAACTTTTTTCCTCATATCTTTATTTCCTTTAACAACTGAACATGTAATAAAAGCCCCAACACCACCCGATAAATTTCTACCCTTAACAGTCTTTGAACCTCTAAAAGAAATCACTCTAACTAACTTAGCCCCAGAATTATCACAAGTCTCTACAAGTGACCCTTTCTGCAATCCCCTTGTCATGCTAGCCCTTATTGGTCTCATTCTAATACCTCAACAATCACAAAGTTCTTTGTTTTACTTATTGGTCTAGTTTCAACAACCCTAATTTTATCCCCAACTTTAATTTCAAAACATCCAGGCACGTGAACTTTAACTCTTGATCTTCTTTTCTCATACCTTTCATACTTAGGCAGGTAAAACAATCTAGGGAATTCCAAAGTCACAGTCTTATTTGCACCAGTCTTAATAACAATTCCAGTGAACTCTCTCCCCCTTACCTTCATTCCACCATGATAAGGGCAGTGTAAATCATTACAGCTACCACTAGGCAACTTTCCTACAACCAATCCTGTGTTCATTTTCGTTTTCATCTTCGTTTTTTCTTGAATGGGTTCGCTTTAACAGTAATCGCACCTTCAGTAAAACCAAGTTCCACCAAAAGTCTTTTTACTTTTTCAGCATGATTCCCTTGCAACTCAATCACTCCTTTTTTGTAGGTTCCACCACAAGCCAACTTTGACTTCAGCTTCTTAGCCACAGCTTTAACATCAATGTTCTTCCCCTCGATACCTTGAATCACAGTAGCGAGTTTCCCAAACCTTCTTTTCGCCAAGCCGATGGTTATCTTCTGTTCCTCTTTTTCTATCGTCTCACAGACACAAAGGTCTTTTGGTAAAGTACATACCGGACAAATATCACTCATTTATTCTTACCCTCCTTTTTTTGTTTTAAGTAAGTATGAATCCTCGCAATGTTTCTTTTTACAGACTTCATCATTCCAGGACTTTGCAATGGGGCACCTGATCCTGTTTGCCCATTTAACTTCAACAGTTCTTTCTTTAACTCATTCAACTTTTTATTCAAATCTTCTTTACCATACTGTTTCAGTTCATTCTTTTTTATTTTCATCTTTTACTCCTTCCTTCTTAGTTTCAACTTTCTTAACTGCTTTCTTAGTTGTTTTCTTTTTTGCTTTCTTCTCAAGATCTTTTACTTCTTTAATTACTTCTTTCTCTTTCTTAACAACCACAGTATCTTCGATTTTTTTGTCTAAACTCTTTTCAATAATCTTAACATCATCAGGCAACTCAACATCAGGTTTCAAAATACTCACTTGAATTCCAATAGTTCCAGACCTTAAGTTAGAAGCTTCAATTGCCCTATCAACAAAGTTTGCAGATATATCTCCTGATTTCTTCAAGTAACCAGACAAGAACCTCCATGTCTTTGACCTTACTCCTGGAATTCCCCTCCCAGAAATTACAATCTCTACACCTTTAGCTCCAGCCCGCATAACATTATCTAACGCCCTATAAGCCATAGCTTTAAACCTCTTAGGCCCAAACCTTTCTAAACCAGCAACTAAACTTTTAGCAACAGTTGCAGCATCCAAATTTGAATTTTCAATTTCCACAACTTCAATTTGTGGATTCTCAAGATTAAACTCTTGCTTTAGTTTATGTGTAAGCATCTTAATGTTAGCACCTTTCCTTCCAACAACAATTCCAGGTCGTGCAGTGTGCACTAATAGCTTCTCACCTAATGGTGTCCTTTGTATCTCAATCTTACTACAACTAAGAGTTCCTAAAAACCTCATTACTGACTCTTCAATTGCTTTTTCATTAATTTTTTGTGATACAATTTGTCTTTCAATCATTTTTTAACCTTTTTCTCCTCTTTCTTTTTTTCAAGTTCTTTAACTCTAATCTCAATGTTAGTATATTTATGTGACCTTCCTCTTTGCCTTCCGGACTTCATTCTTCCAACACCTTTTGTAGCAGAAGCAAAGAAAACAATCAATTCATCTGTGTTCAAACCTTTATCTACTGCGTTTGCCTCAACAGCATTTAACATACTTAACACTTGTTCTGAAACTTTAACAGGATATCTCCCTGGACCAATTCCTTTCTTATGTCCTAAATCTACTGTAGCCCTTATGAAAGGTACAGCAATTTTTTGTTCAATTACTCCTTCCATCAATCTCTTTGCTTTATCCAAAGGTTTCCCTCTTATGAACCTACACACTTCAACTGAAAACTTAGTTGACACTGGTAAATTCAATCCTCTCACCAGTGCGTAATGTTCCTTAGTTATCATTTCTTAGCTGCAGCACTTGACTTAGTTGCACCAACACCAGGTGCAGAGTGCTGTACTCTCCCTCTACTTAAAGCATATTCACCTAAGTACCCACCAAGCATATCAAATCCAACTTGTAAAGGTACAAACTGTTTTCCAGTATAAATATGAATAGTCATCCCAATCATCCTAGGCAATATTACCATGTCCCTACAATGAGTTTTGATTGGTTTCTTCCATTTTCCTTCTTTAGATGCTTTAATTTTTGCAAGCAATCTTTTCTGAGCATCAGTAAAACCTCTTTTGATAGTCCTTCTAACTCTTGCATTAGCAAGTTCAGCAAAATCATTAAGACTTAATGCCCTAACTTCTTCCAAAGTTTTTCCTCTAAACTTAAAATCTCTTTTCTTAGCCATTTTATTTCTTCTTACCTGTCCTTCTTGCTTTTATTTGTCCAACTTTTCTTCCAGGTGGTGCATTCCTAGGTGCGATACTATGTTTACCTAAGTTTCTACCCCTTCCAGATCCAAAAGGATGGTCAATTGCATTCATTGCCACACCAGAAGTTTCAGGATATAATCTTCCTTTTGCTCTCATTGCAAACCATTTCTTTCCAGCTTTCAAGAAAGGCTTATCTTTTCTTCCACCACCAGCAACGATTCCCAATGTAGCTTTACAATCACCTTTAAACTTAATTGTTTTCTTAGATGGCATTTTTATCAAAACACTTCCATCCTCTAACTTATTCATTATTCTTCCAAAAGTTCCACCTGCACGAACAAACTTTCCACCATCACCAGGTTTCCTTTCAATATTATAAACTAAAGTTCCTTCAGGAACATCTTTCAACATCAAAGTATTTCCATTCTTAGCTTTTCCACCAACTTCAACCTTATCACCGACAGACAATCCTTGGTAAGCTAACATCAATCCTTCTCCACCCTCGTATTTCACCCAAGCTAATGGAGCACTATGCCCAGGACAATTAAGTAAATCTTTCACAACTCCAGTTTTCTTAATATGTTTTGCAGCACCTTTATACTTAAAACTAAGAGACCTGTATCTCATAGATCCTCTTCCTCTACGTTGTGAAATTATTCTCTTACCCATTTTACATTAATCCTAACTGTGTCATGATGTCTGCTGCCACACCATCTTTCAAACTTACATATGCTCTTTTCTTTCCACCTTTAGTTACAAGTGTATTCACATTACTAACCTTAACTTTAAATAAAGTTTCAACTGACTTTTTAATCATTAGTTTTGTTGCTTTATTATCTACTTCAAATAACAATTTATTTTCCATCTCCATTAACCTAACAGCTTTTTCTGTTGACAAAGGTTTTTTGATAACTTGATACGCATCCATTTTCACTCAAACAACTTATCCTCCGCTACTTTTTTCACAGCTGCTTCAGTCCACAAAGCATTTCTAATTCCATCATGACCTTTTACAAGATCTTTAACATTTAGTGAATTAACATTAACAACATCCACACCTAACAAACCTTGCGCAGACTTACTTAAGTCACAAGTTTTTGAAACAACAAACAATACACCTTGCTTAGTTTTATACTTCCTTCCCCTTAACTTTCCTTTTCCAGATCTTATAACTTTAGTTTCATTTAACAAATTCTTACTCTCTAACGTTTTCTTAACATCCTTAACTTTTTTCAAACCTTCTAACTTATTATCAAACACTAACATTTTCTTTTGTTCAACAGAAGCACCTAAAGCAGACCTAATAGCTTTCTTCCTTTCTTTAATATTAATCTTCAAACCTAAATTCTTCTCAGCCTTAGGCGGATGAGCCCTTCTTCCACCAACAGTACCAGGAGCAACAGCACCAACCCAATGGAACTGCATTCCCCTTCTAAGAATAGTCTTTCTAGGGAACCTTGAATATCCATGCCCATAAGGACTTTTGTAGTTCTTTCTTCTTCTTGAAATCTTAGCAGAATATTCCATTCCAGCAGTTGGTTTAGCACCATACCTTTGCCTTAACTTACTAATCAAAACTAAAACTGCTCTTTTAATTAAACTTGGATGATAAGGTTCAGAGAATTGATTCGGTAAATCAGCTTGTTTCAACTTTTTACCATCTAATCCTAACACATCAACTTTCATTGTTTACTCCTCAAACTTATATCTTGTACATCAACATTTGAAGCACTTATCCTTCCCCTTATTGGTTCTGTAAACTTAATCAATCTTTTAGTTGTTCCTGGAACAGAACCTTTAATCAAAATAAAATCATTCTTAACTAAACCATAATGTAAGAACCCACCTTTAGGATTAACTTTCTCTGGCTTATCCCCAATCAACAATAATTCTTTATTATATTCTGTCCTTGTATGGTTTCCAACTTGTCCACCCATTGGTGCAGTATAAGCAACTTTAGCATAACCTTCAGGAGCAACAACAGCCCTTCTTTGTCCTTTCTCAGACTTATGAGATTTCAAAGTTACACCCATTCTTTTAACAACACCTTGGAATCCCTTTCCTTTAGTAATAGAATGTACATCAACAACTTTTTGTTGTTTCATCACATCAGAAACTCTAACTTCCTTTCCAATTAACCCTTTCAAGAACTCAACTTTAGACTTAACTTCAGCACCACCAACTCCAATTTCAAATACTTCTGGCTTCTTCTTACCAGCACCAGTTAACCTTGGCTGAGTAAAGAAAATTCCTCGCACATCATTATATTCTTCAAGTTTAAGCCCTTTTAACTTCTTATCAGCATCATAATTTTTAGGTAATTTCAACTTTCTTGTTAGAGACTTATCAAATTTATTAGCAACAAAGATTTCAGATGCAACTTGAGACCCATAAGGTCCAGAATTTTTATAGAATTTTAAAGAAAGAAGTTTGATCGCGGGACACTCAATCACCGTCACCGGCCACACAATATTATCGTTTTTTGTTAGTGAGTTAGCCCGGTTGTCCTTGACAATCACATGAGTCATCCCAGCCTTATAGCCAGCGAAACCCAGTAAAGAAGGAGTTTTAGACCCAAACCAAGACCTCACTCTAGCATAAACTCGTTTGGCCCTTTTTCTAGGCCAGTACTGTAAACTTCCTGCTCTTGGTCTGTGTACTGTAGGCATTTTTCTATTATCCTAAAGGTTTCTTTCCTTTTGTCTTTTCCTCACCTCACGGTATTCAACAATCTACAATAGAATCAGCGGCTTATTTCATGCGATTAGACACATATAACGATCAATAGGGTAAATATTGAGGTTTCAGCGATATTTATAAAGGTTTTGATACTTTCTGGTTCATGCTAAAAATGAAGATTTTCTCAGGTGGATTTGACTCCAATTTCTCTTACATATTATACGACGAGAAGTCAAAAGAAGCAGCAATCTTAGATATTTCAGTAGATCCAACCCCAATTCTAGCGTATATTAAGGATAAAGGGCTTAATTTGCAGTTTGCAGTAGTTATGCACTCCCATTTCGACCATTTAGTAGGCTATGAGTTCTATCAAGAGCACAAAATCCCATTATTTGGCCATGAATCCATCAAGAAAGAAGTAGATAAGAAACTAAAACACGAAGAAGAGATAAAATTGGGTAGTTCCAAACTGAAAGTTTTACATACACCAGGACACATTTATGATTCAATCTGCATTTTCGTTGAAGGTAAGTTATTTACTTCAGACACTTTATTTATTGATAGTTGTGGAAGATGTGATTTTCCAGGAGCAAGTATTGAAGACATGTATAACTCATTGTATAATGTAATTTTGAAATTACCTGAAGACACAATTGTTTATCCAGGACATGATTATGGTAACAAACCTTTTGCAACATTAAAAGAACAAAAACAAACTAATGTTTACTTACAAGCAAAAACCAAAAATGATTTTGTTTTAAACAGAATGAAGTTTTACTTAAGTTAAATTTTCTAAAGGGCAAAGCTTATAATCAAACAAATTACTTTTTTAACTATGACATTTGCTGACGCTGAAAAGAAGTTAAGATTCAAATTTAAAAAAAGACCGTTAATAATTGGTGGACACGCAATGGAGTTCTACGGCTTAAGGAAAGCCGGTGAAGACTTTGATTTGGTCCTCCATAAATCTGACCATTCAAGACTTAAAAAATTCTTAGATAAACAAGGCATGAAATATATTAAAGAAAATCTTTCAAAATATAAAAACGTCCCTACATTCGTAGACTTATGCGGAGACCAAGGAATCCTATTTCACGAATTTGAAATGTGGAATAACATTGTAGGATTCGACTATGACCACCTTTCAAAAGATGCAAAGAAGAAAGGAAAATACTTGATAATTTCACTAGAAAGATTACTATTTCTGAAGGCACTGGCCATGTTAAAACCAAAATATCTTAAAGACTTAAAGTTAATCGTCAAGAAAATAATTAAAGACAAGTATGAAACAAAATAACTTTACTCTTCAGGGAGACCCCTCAAATCACAGAAGTAAGTATAACAAATCCAATTCATCCTATCAGGGGTTTCTGTCACACACGCAACAACCCTTTTTTCATCATACAACAAAGCATGTAATGTCCCGAACTCAGTTTCAGGACAACCAGGCTGTGCTAAAATGGGCCATCTTTTAATTTCAAACAAAGACGGGCCGTCCTCTCTATCACCCACTTCATCTCTAACTTCTACAAAGAACCTATCTATTGCAGCATAAGCCTCTGAATGACCATCATCACCAGTATTATATCTTCTAACCGCAGGAACATTTACCATAAACTTTGAAAATAAAACAAATTAATAAGAATTTAGCTACTTCATCTTCTTAGTAACTAAAAACTGATGATCACACTTAGAACAATTAAAAACTAAAGCTTGAACAGCAACCTTCTTCTGTTTCTCTTCATCAAAACGCATTACTCTTTTTCGTTTAAAAGGAATCTCCACAGAACCTTTATTCCCACACTTACATTCATACTTAATACAAGCAGTTAAAGTATCTTCATACTTCTCTTTCTCAACAGTATAACCACACCCAGGACAAACATATTCTTTAGCACGAATCTTAGGCTTACCAGTTTTCTCATTCCTAGGCTTACCCATCACACCCTTACCACATTCAGGACACTTCTCTTTAAACACCCAAACTCTAACAAAAGTATCACTCTCTCTTCGTTTAGTTACATACACACATTCATCCATTGATTTTGGTTCTCTCATTTTCTTAACCGATTATGAATTCTTTCACCCATAAATACCCAGTATATTGCTGCAACAACACCAAGGCTTATGATAACAATTAACAAATCATTCATTTTTATAGTTTTCCATAATTTCGGCCATACTAGCCTCCAAAGTTTCAATGACCTCGAACTCTTTTAAAACTTTATCTAAGTCGCCTCTAGTTTCAGCTTCTATTTCAACCGAAGGTTTGAAACCTTTAACATCCTCAACAAAGATTCTTACATCACCTAACTGATATTGCCAACCTTCTCTAAAAAACTCAAATGCCATTTCAAAACCTTTAAACTCGTCGTGAATAAAATTCATCACTTCTTCTTCAGTATCAAACTCTTTTTTCAAAAGACATTTCCACCCATTGTCTTTCTTCTTATGTGTTAAAATAAAACCTTTCGAATCCCAATTATTAACCTCATAGACTTTTAGTCTCAAATACTCTTTAGAAACTTGTCCACCAGAAGGCACAAAAATCACAATATTAAAAGAATAATCGTCCTTAAACTCAGCCCCTAAACTTTCAAGCTTACTTTTAACAGATCCCAGATCTTTAACAACCACACGTACTTCCTTCATTCTAAAGAATAACAGATTCAAAACACTTATAAACATTGCCAATTAACTAAGAATTACACAGGAGTGATTAAAACTAAAACAGAAAATTCTTATCACAGCCGCCCTACCGTACACGAATAATGTACCTCATATAGGGAACATAGTAGGTTCCCATTTACCAGCAGATATTTATGCAAGATTCCACAGACTATTAGGAAACGAAACAATATTCATTGGTGGAACTGATGAACATGGTACAGCAACAGAAATAGCAGCACAGAAAGCAAACTTAACACCAAAAGAACTCTGCGACTTCTTCTATAAAATTCACAAAGAAATCTACGACTGGTGGGAAATTAGTTATGATAATTTCTCAAGAACCTCAAAACCAATACATCACGAAGTAACCCAAGATATTTTCAACCATATAAACAAAAACGGTTACATAAAAGAACAAAAACTAAAACTTCCTTTCTGTTTAAAATGCGACAGACAACTCGCAGACAGATTCATTGAAGGTGAATGTCCAAAGTGTGGAAAAAATGCAAGGGGAGACCAATGTGAATCATGCAGTTCAATATTAGACCCAATTCAATTAGTAAAACCATACTGCGCAACATGTAAATCTAAAGAAATAAAATTCAAAGATGAAAAACACTTATTCATAGAACTAAATAAACTTGAACCTAAGCTGAAAAAATGGATAACAAAAAATCCAAACTTAAGACCACAAGTAAAGAACTTAGCATTAAGTTGGATAAAAGAAGGACTAAAACCAAGATGCATTACAAGAGACTTGAAATGGGGAGTTAAAGTCCCACTAAAAGGATACGAAAACAAAGTATTCTACGTTTGGTTTGATGCCCCAATAGGTTATATCTCTTCAACTAAAGAATGGAACGG
>CAZGBX010000008.1:24444-36094 GCA_964524105.1 Candidatus Woesearchaeota archaeon | reverse complement strand
CTTGATTTCTGGGTTGCACAAGAAGAATTGGTAGAAGCTAATGCTGATCGTTGTTAATTTATTTCTTAAATAAGTAATATGCTGTTAGAATTATGAATGCTAGAATAATGCTTATTACTGTTCCTGCAATTGCTGCTGTTCCTAAGAAACTAAATAAAATCATTAGTAATAAGAATAGAATTATGAACTGCCATTTCTTGAAGTTCTTTGCTTTGCTAAATCTTTGCATTGGAGTAAAGTTTGGCCAGTCAATGCTTCCTCCAAAATCTGAGAAGTAATAATAACAACTAATGACTAAGAATGATAAAAGTAATGCTAGAATTAAAGTGACTATTATTCCTAAACTCATTAAACCAATAGCTAAGATAATAAAAGTTAAAGCAAATAAATAGATTCTTTTGTTAGCAAAGAACATTTGTCCTCCAATTAAACCAGGGATAGGGATGATGTTGAAGATTGCTAGCCACATGTTAATTGTGATTAAAAAAGGTAAACTAATTCCAAATGAATTTTCTAAGAATTTCGCAATTAAGATAATTCCAATATTTGTTAAGGGAAATGCTAAAAGTACTAAAGCTTCATCATATTCTTTTAGTAATTCACTTCCTCTTCCTAGGTGTCCTAAAGACTTTTCCACTACTGTGCTATAAATTCCGGTAAAGAACAAAGTTCCTTGGGATAAGAACGTGAAGAATAAAGCTAAGATTGCTCCTATTGGAAATCCACTTTTTAGTTTTGTTTCAGGGTTCCATAAGGGATTAACCCTTCTTATTGACCATAAAGTTAGTTTTGTTGTAGCTCCTCTTGATTTTGCAACTTTCTTTTGAACCCAGATTGCAATTAGTAATGAAACTCCGACAAGAACTATTGATTTGATGAAATTGTTTATCCAGTTGACTGTGTTTAATGAGTTTGAACCATCATTAAAACCAAAGATGAAAGCTAGAATTAATGTAACAACTCCGAATGTGATTAGCTCTTTTTTTGTAAACATTTTATCTCTTGAATAATTTCATCAGTGTGGCCTGCGCCAACTACTGCTATTATAGAATTATATTCTTGCATTAATCTATATAAACGTTTTGCCATGTATTTGTTTCTGTCTGCAACTAGAACTTTGTAAACATTAGGGTATCTTTCTTTTGTTTGGTTAAGTAAATCTTTGATTAGTTTCTCACTTGGAACTTTGTTTAAGTCAAATGGGATTTTCTTTTTTTGAAATGGGGCTTTGATTAAATCTGCTAGAAACCTGAACTTTTCTTTCCATGTGATTGCTTTTGATAGTTTCTTTAAAGTGACTTCTATTCTTTGATCTATTAAAGCTATTTTACATTCAAACTTCTTTGCTGTTTTTACTGCTTGTTTCATCTCATCCCCTGGTTTTGTGCCAACTAACTTCCCAACTTTGTGTTCTACCCACTTACCAATAATTCCAAATACAAACCCTTTTATTCCAATTTGAAATATTTCTTTTATTGTTAGGTTTCTTGTTTTTCCATCATGGATTAGGGCTAATAATCTGCTTTTATCTAGTTCTAAAGCTACTACTTCTGGGGTCTGAAGAGAGATTGTATCCTTGACTTCCTTGATGCTCTGCTTGGCAATGTGACTAGTTCCTATAATAGTTAGATTCTGATATATCTTCATGATTTCAGAAAAGTATTTATATGACTTAAATAATTAACTGATTCATGGAAGGAGTTAGAACAAAAAAGGTTAGCGCTGTTTTTGGAATGCCGGTTTATACTGACGGTGGTGAGTATTATGGTGATGTTGAGGAATCAATGTTACAAGGAAATAGGGTTGTGGCTTGGAAAGTGAGAGCAACAAAAGCTTCTCAGTTAAGTAGAGTTCTTGGTGGAGCAAAAGGAGTTATGGTGCCGCACCAAATGGTGAAGACTGTTGGTGATATCATGATTATTTCTAGAACTGCTGTACCACAACAAGATGAAGAATTAGATGAAGATTTTAATTAGAAACGTTTAAATACTAATTCTATCAATTCTAGTTTATGGTAAGTGCCTTAGGAAAAGCGGTGGAATTTTTTAGAGAGTTTGGTTTATTTGATGTTCTATTACCATTCTTGTTAGTGTTTTCTATTGTGTTTGCTATTCTTGAGAAGACAAGAGTTTTAGGTGAAGAAAATAACATGCCTAAGCGGTCTTTGAACGCTATGGTGGGTTTTGTTGTTGGTATGTTAGTTATTGCAACTAATAAGATTGTTAATATTATTAATACTGCTTTACCAAATATTACTTTATTAGCTATTTTTATTGTTATGTTCTTGATGTTAGTTGGAATTTTTTATGGAGATGGTACGTTTAATTTTGCTAATCAACATAGTGCAACTACAATGGGTTTTATGATTGCACTTCTTATTGGAGTTATCTTGATTGTGTTACAAGCTGTTAAGATGGATGATGGTAGAAGTTGGTTAGGTTATGGATGGGATTATTTAATGACTAATGCAAGTGGGTCTGTGGTTGGATCAATTATATTTGGAATTATAGCAATTGCTGGGGTTGTTTGGTTGGTTACAAGTATGCCAAAGCCTGGGGCAAGTAGTCCACCTAGTGGTGGGGATGATGAATAAGGGGTGAAATGATAAATGGCTGCGTTTAATATTGGAGAAGCAATACAATTTTTTGAGGAGATGGGTGTGTATGAATACTTCTTACCATTCTTGTTAGTGTTTGCAATAGTGTTTGCGATTTTAGAGAAGACTCAGGTGTTTGGGACTGTTAAACTTGCACATGACCATGAGGTACCAAGAAGTTCTATTAATGCGATAGTTGCAGTTGTAATGGGTTTGTTATTAATTGCGCAGCAAAACATAGTTGAGATCTTGAATGCATTTTTACCGAATGTAGCTATGATTATTGTAATTATTTTAATGTTCTTGTTAGTGGCTTCAATGATTTCTGGGCATGGTGCTGGAGATCAAATGGGTGGATTTATGAAAGTTATACTTTGGATCGCTGGTATTGTTGGAGTAATAGCTTTGGTTGTTTCACTTGCACCAACTTTCAATTGGAGATTAAGTACGTATGAAATTGAAAGGTTAGTGTCAATAGGGATATTTGTGTTGTTGATACTTGGAATGATTTTGTTAGTAACTTGGGGAAGTATTACAAGGCAAAGGCCTCGTAGTAGGAGACAACCTGCTGCTACACCTGCTGAACCTCCTGCAACAACTTAGGAATGATAATTAAATGGCAACAATATTTGATATGGGTGGCTTGACGTTTTTCTTGCCAGTATTTGTATTCTTTTTCATATTTGCAATAGTGTATGCTGTATTAGAAAAGACTGGATTGTTTGGTGATGAAGCTAAAGCACTTAACTTGATTGCTGCTTTTTCTGTTGCAATGATCTCGATATTTACTGGGAAGTTAGTTGATCTGGTCGCTATTATAACGCCTTGGATTGCTTTTGTGTTTATTGTGATGCTGTTCTTATTTGCAATGTTTATGTTCTTTGGAACTAAACCTGGTGAGGGTGGATTATCAAGGGGTGTTGGAAAGCATAGTTTTTGGAACACTATAGGTGAAGTTCCAATGTTAATTATTATTTTAGTAATTGTCTTTATGGGGTTGACTACTGTGTTTGAGTCTGATGTTTCACCTTATCAAGAAGAAGTACAAGAAGTTGATGAGTTTGGAAATGTACATACTGTTATTAGGGAAGTTGAGCCTGATCCGAGTTCTGAGACTCTTAAAGCTTTAACTCACCCTAGATTGTTAAGTGCGATGTTCTTGCTGATAGTTGCAGCGATATCTATTAAGTTCTTGGCTGATAAGTATGAGCCATAGTCTGATTACTTTCTAAACAATAGTTTTAGTTCTACTATTTTAGTAAGTATTATTGGTAAAATAGTTGTGTAACCGTCGAGCGCGGAGAAACAGTTTGGTTTTAAAATCATTATTTTCATTGCTATTAGTACAGTGGCAAGAATGCTGATAGATTCTCCAATTAATATTAAGTTGTTAGTTTTCATAAGAAGAACGTGTTGATTATTCCTGCAATTAGTAGAATCGCTGCGATTGCAACTATAATCCACATGATTATTTCTATTATTTTCATCTTCTTTTTAGATCATCAGTTAGTCTTTGTAAGTCTTTGATGTTAGTTGTTAAAGGTTCTAGGATTCTCTCAAAGACTTTCTCTAAAGCTTTCATTTCAGAATGAACGTCTCTCATTGATTCACCATATTCTTTAGTTTTACCTAACATTAAGTGTTGAAGTTTCTCAAATGATTCTCTTAGTCTTAGAACTTCTTGTTTTGTTGCAACTAAATCTGTACTTGTCTTATCTTTCCATGAAGTGAATTCTCCAGTTTTTGCAACGAACTCAGTCCATTTTTCTTCAATAATAGATTCTACAACTTCGTGAATATAATCTTTGTCAATAGCTTGTTGAGAAGGTCCACTTAGTTCTTGTGGTTGATCAAAAGGTTGCTCTACAGGTTCTTCGAAACTTTGTTCTTGATAATCTTGTTCTGGAGGAGCAGCGTTAAGTGGTGCAGGTGATTCTGTAGCTGGAGCTGCACTAAGTTCTTGCGGTTCTCCTGCAGGTGCTGGAGGTTCTGGAACATCCATGCCGCCTGAGACTCCTGCCTTAATGTCTGCAATGTCATCAGCTAATGTTGGTTCTATTACCACTTTCTTTTACCTCTCTTTCGATTATTCTTTGAACTTCTTTTTCTGTTACAAACTTTAACGGATTCCAGAAGCTTATATATTTTTCTAAAACTCGCATGTCTTCTTTTCTTGCTAGCATTTCGATTTCTGCAACTAAATGTCTAACTGTTTCTTTTAATTGGAAAATATCAGTCTTGATTTCTTTAACATCTTCGTTCATCATGTTAATCTCTGACATTGTTTTCTTGTACTGGGTAATCATGTTCTGATTTATTATAAGTGCTCTGTCTCTTAGAAGATTATATTTTCCTTCAACTTCTCTTATCCTAGAATTGATGTCAAAGCCGATTTCTGGTTGTTGTTCTTGTAATTCCATTTTAAACGAAAGATATTTGAATCTGTTACAAATAAATACTATTACAATATTAAAACTATTGTTAGTATTTGGGAGTAACAATGTTATTTAAGAAAACTGCGAAAAGGGGAGAACACCAAATTGAGAAAGAAGGTGTGTCTAGAGTGATGCACATTAATTACGATGGCTCGCAGAAAATTCCTTCTATTGAAGATGATCCGATGATCATGGCTGAGATAATTGAGAAGCTAGTTCAGACTCCAAGTGTTGAAAGGATTGTGTACCATCAAAGAAAGAAGTA
Source organism: Candidatus Woesearchaeota archaeon (assembly GCA_964524105.1). GTDB lineage: Archaea > Nanobdellota > Nanobdellia > SCGC-AAA011-G17 > GW2011-AR18 > JAGVXZ01. The sequence continues at coordinate 30,798 of CAZGBX010000008.1, read as the reverse complement.
TGAGTATGGTTATAAACAAACTTTATTATTAGTTGAAATTGCTGGGATTTATAGTAATTTTGTGAAACAGAAAAAAGTGTTTTCTAGGTTGGCTATGTCAGGTGTTTCTGGAGAGACTGTGCAGAACATGCAGTACTTGATTCTTACTTTGTTAAAGTCTGATCCTGTTGGGTGTTTTGTTGAAGCTAAGAGGTTCTTAAGAGATGAGAAGATTTTTACTGGTGAAGTTAATGATGTTTTGCAAGATCTGTATAATTTATTATTGAATACTAAGTTGATTAAGTTAGCTGAAGATAAGCTTGATGGTTTTGAGATTGGTGATAGAAGTATTTATCGTTCTGTCTTTAGGCCTGTTGTTTCTCCTGACTTTATGTATACTCGGATGATGGCTATTCCGCCAATTGATGCAATGGAAGTTGATTCTTATCAAGTAACTAAAAATACTTATGCACAAATTTATGAACAAAAGGATAATATTAAGAAATTATATCATCTTATTCCACCAGAGTTTAGTATTTCTGAAGATAAGTATGAATTAATTGAATTGGCTCGTAAAGTTTTATCTGAGCATAAGCCAAAAGCAGAAGAGTTTATTGATCCTGAAAGGATGAGGCAGACTTTCTTTAATATTGGAAGGGATTTGATAATTGAACTTGCTGATAATAAGGGAATTAGTTTAAAGTTTGATGAGATTGAAGAGTTAGCTAGGATTTTAGTTAGATATACTGTTGGGTTTGGATTAGTAGAGTCACTGTTACAAGATCCACATGTGCAAGATATTGTAGTGAACTCTCCTGTTGGAAAGAATCCAATATTTTTAGTGCATGGGAAACATGATGAGTGTGTAACTAATTTAATTCCTGCTGTAGAAGATGTTGAAGGGTGGGCAACTAAGTTTAGATTGTTATCTGCTCGTCCTTTAGATGAAGCTAATCCTATCTTAGATACTGAGTTAACTATTCCTGGTGCAAGGGCCAGAGTTGCTGTGATTGGAAGGCCATTAAATCCTTATGGAATTTCTTATGCTATTAGAAGGCACAGGGATAAACCTTGGACTTTACCTCTTTTTGTTCAGAATAAAATGATTAATGATTTGGCTGCTGGAGTAATGTCTTTTTTAATTGATGGGGCAAGGACAATGTTGATTGCTGGAACTAGAAGTTCTGGTAAGACTTCTTTGTTGGGTGGAGCAATGGTTGAGATTATGAGGAAGTTTAGAGTTATTACTGTACAAGATACTTTAGAATTGCCAACTGAGGCTCTTTCTTCTTTAGGGTTTAATATTCAAGATATGAAAGTTAGAAGTGCACTGTTGAAGTCTGGTGCTGAAGTTTCTGCTGATGAAGGAATTAGAACTTCTTTAAGGTTAGGTGATTCTTCTTTGATTGTTGGAGAAGTTAGATCTAAGGAAGCTCTTGCTCTTTATGAAGCAATGCGTGTTGGAGCTTTAGCTAATGTTGTTGCAGGAACCATTCACGGTGATTCACCTTATGGTGTTTATGATAGGGTAGTTAATGACTTAGAAGTTCCTAGAACTTCGTTTAAAGCAACTGATATTATTATTGTTGCTAATCCAATTAAGACTGCAGATGGGTTGAGTCGTAAGAGAAGAGTTGTTTCTATTACTGAAGTTAGAAAGCATTGGGAAGATGATCCTTTAAGGGAAGGTGGTTTTGTTGATCTGTTTAAGTATGATGCTAAGACTGATACTCTTGTTCCTACTGATGCTTTGATTAACGGGGATTCTGAAGTGATTAAAGCTATAGGTGGACAGATAAAAGAGTTTGCTGGATCTTGGGATGCTATCTGGGATAATATTCAGTTAAGAGCTAAGATTAAGAGATTACAAGTTGATTATTCTGAGAAGTTAGGTATTAATGATTTGTTAGAAGCTAAAGCTACTGTTTATCTTAATGATGAGTTCCATAGAATTTCTGAAAGAGTAAGGAAAAGTATGGGTTATTTGGATTCTAAAAGAATATTGTTTGATTGGGAGGAAAGCTTGAAGAAGTATATTAAGAAAGAGTTTCAATAGTTTTAAATATTAGTTTTTAGATAATTTAGTTTGTAGAAGGTGGTGTTATCAAGTAATAAATTGTTACCAAAGGTTTATTTTGTAATTGGGTTGTTTGTTGTTCTAGGTGTGTTTGCTTCTTTAGGTTGGAGTGAAGTTACTGGAAATCAAGTTTATCAGATTGGTGGTGTTGGAGTAAGTAATGCTTTTGCTCAAGCACCTGCTGGAGAGTATAGAGAGACTTGGGAGTATTGTGATGTTGATAGTGATTGCCCAGGTGGGTCTTGTGAAGATGGGGTTTGTGTAGTTGGTGAGTTTACCCATGGAGTTGGTTTTGTTGGAGAGGAAGAGAATCAATTTGCAGACCAAATTGTTGATCGTGAACAATCTCAAGGTTTCTTTGGGAGAATGTTCAGTTGGATGTGGTGAGTTAAGAAAGAGTTTCAATAGTTTTAAATGATTTTTCCTTTTGTCATATCTATGGCTTGGTTAGAACCTTGGGAAGCAGAAATTGAATTTCCTTTTTTTGATGTTAAGAGGGATGTTTGGGTTCCGAGAGAATCTGTTGCTACTGTAGTAGATTGTAATATGTTTTGGTGTTTTGATCGTAGTCAATTTCCTGGAGCTGTTAATTATACAACTCAAGCTTCAGTTGATTCTGTTAGTTTATTTGTACCTAACCTTTTGGAATCTCGTGGGGATTGGAGAATACATGTGTACGAAAGGCAAAATGGTGATGAGCTAACTCGGATTGAAGAACTTAGGTTAGTAAGGGACTTTTTGCTTGATGAAGATTCAAGAGATCCAATGGTTGGTTTGAATGTTGTGCATTTGGTAAGGCAAGTTGAAAACGCAATTTATTTTCTTGATGGTGGATTGGTTGTGCAAGAGGATGATGAAGATTTTGGGAGAGATATGAAGCCTTTTCAGGAACTATTAATGCCGCTTAAACATTCAATGCCAAAGTATTTTACTGAAGCTTATCTTGGCAGTGCAAGAAGTAGGGGATGGAATCCTGATGAGCGGGCTACCCGGGCAAGGGATATGTACTTTGCTCATATGCGTTCAAGAAGGTGGCAACATATGCTTAAAGATGAAACAATCAAGAGGTTTTTGAGTTATGTTTCTCATTTTGCAAGGACCTTAAGGTTTAATACAACTGGTTTTAAGGATGATGTGGATTTAGTTGCATTAGCTTGTGCAGCTGATGAAGGTGAAGTGCACCTTTGTTCTAATGATGGTGATGTTGTGTGTATGACTGACATTATGAGGGATCTACATGGATTTGATAGAATTAAGTCTTATAGGATGAAGGATTAGTTAGTTTTAAATAATCAATTGAACTAATTTCTTTTAATGGCATCAAAAGAGGTAGATGATATTCTAAAGAAGTATAGAAAGAAGATGGGTGGCCATCTAGACGAGGATACTGTCGGTGATGTAGAAAGTTTTGATTCAGGTAGGTTTTCTTCTGAGTATGTTAAGTTTAAACGAGAAGTTTTAGGTAAGAAAAGAACTGTTTATGAGGAATGGTGTAACCAAGCTGAGAGAGTATTGAAACTTGCACCGCCTAAAGATAAATTAAATTCCTTACAAGATGCGATTAATACTGCACACTTAGAAATTACTCCAACAGGTTCTTCTTCTTTTGCTGGTTTGATGGGTTTCTTATTAGTTTTGTTAGGGTTTTTAATAGGTGGGATATTGTATTTAGCAACTGATCAGATTTATTTCTTTTTACCACTTTTGTTCTTGTTTGCTGGAGTTGTAGCAATGTTTATGTTACCAAACGTTCCGATTTATCTTGCAACTAGATGGAGATTGAAAGCTTCTAATCAAATGGTTCTATGTATACTTTATGTTGTAATGTACATGAGGCATACTTCTAATTTAGAAAATGCAATTAAATTTGCAACTAATCATTTGAAACCACCTTTGTCTTTAGATTTAAGGAAATTATTCTGGGATGTTGAAACCGGAAAGTATTCTACAATTAAACAGTCTCTTGATGATTATTTAATTACTTGGAGACTTCATAACCAAGAGTTTGTTACTAGTTTCCACCTAATTGAAAGTTCTCTTTATGAGCCCGCTGAGTCTCGTAGATTAGATCTTTTGGATAAGTCTTTGGAAGTAATGCTTAATGGTACTTATGATAAGATGATGAGGTATGCGCACCACTTACAGAATCCTATCACAATGTTGCACATGCTTGGAGTTATATTGCCAATCTTAGGATTAGTTATCTTTCCATTATTAGGTTCTTTTTTAGGTGGGATGGTTAGATGGTACCATTTAGCTTTTGTTTATAATTTATTCTTGCCTATAATTGTTTATGCTTTTGGGATGAGTGTTTTATCTAAACGTCCTACTGGTTATGGGTCAAGTGAAGTCACTGAGAAGTTGATGAAGAAGATGTTTAATCCTTTCTGGTTGTGCTTTACAGTAACAATGGTGTTTGTTCTTATTGGATTGTTCCCAATTATAATTCATTACTTGAATCCTGCTTTTGATTTTATTTTAGTTGAACCTTTCAAGTTTTTAGATTTCCAAATTGGTGGTGATGGTGCTGAGTATGGACCTTTTGGAATGGGTGCGCTTTTGTTAAGTTTCTTTATTCCTTTTGGATTAGCAATGGGGATGTCTTTTTATTATAAGTTGAGGTCTGGTAAGTTAATAGATTTACGTAATGAGACAAAAGCTTTAGAGAAAGAGTTTGGGTCTGCTTTGTTCCAGTTAGGCAATAGAGTTGCTGATGGTGTTCCTGCTGAAGCTGCTTTTTCTTCTGTGGCAGAGTCTATGAAAGGAACTCCTTCTGGAGAGTTCTTTGGGATTATTGATAGGAATATTCGAACATTGGGTATGAGTATGAAAGATGCTATCTTTAATAAAAAACAAGGTGCGATTATGCATTATCCTTCTGCAATAATTGAGACTTCTATGAAAGTACTTATTGAAAGTTCTAGGAAAGGGAATAAGATTGTTGCTCAGTCTTTAATTAGTATTTCAAATTATGTTGAAAGGATACATAAAGTTGATGAGAGGTTAAGAGATCTTTTGTCTGAAATTATTTCTTCAATGAAAGCGCAGATTAATTTCTTAGCTCCTGCTATTGCCGGAATTGTAGTGGGAATCGGTGCGATGATAGTTAATGTTGTTGTAGGTTTGACTAGTAGGTTAGGTGCTTTTACTTTAGGTGATGCTAATAGTGTTGAGGTTCAGGATCAGTTACGGACTGTGACTGAGATGTTTAATGTGGAGGGTTTGATACCTTCTTATTTCTTTCAGATTGTTGTAGGTTTGTATATTGTGCAGATTGTTTATGTCTTGACTGTGTTGTCTAATGGTATTGAGTATGGTTCTGATGAGCTTAATAGAAGAGATTTACTTGGTAAGAATCTCTTTAGGTCTGTTCTTTTGTATTTGATTATTGGAGTTATTGTGACTGTTCTGTTTAATATCTTAAGTGGAGTAGTTATGGCTGGGATGAGTTTGTAGAAATATATTCTCCAGTATATAACCGCACTTGACAACCTCGCGTAACATCTTTTTGGCGCCGGACATACCGCGAATTTCTTCTGTTTTCATAAGAATTGTGCAACTTATGTGCAGTTTTTGTTAACTGCAAATATAAAGTTTGAAAACAAGTTAAATGTATGAAAATGGATGCGGTAACGAAGGCAGAAGAATTTCATGGAAGGGTACAACAGATTTATCCAAAAATGACTTTGCCTGAATTGAGAAAGATTGTACAGGTTTTAAGGAATTACAAGTATAGTAAGAAAAGGAGTGATAAGATACTTACTCAAAAAGAATTGATAATTCATGATGAGGTAATTAAGCAGGGGAATTCTTTTAATAGCGTTTACAGATGGTTACTTTTAACAGATTCTCCAAAAAAGATTAAAGATAAAGTTAGAAGTGGAAAGATGAGCCTGAATGAAGGTTTAAGAAAAAGATCAAAGATTAAGGATAAAAATATTCCTTGCTTGAAAAACAGAGAATTTATTCAAGCGATTATTAATTGCGTAGAAATGTACATTTCAGATTCTGGAGAAGATTATCCTGGGAGGTTACATAATGAAAGGGTATAAACAAAGCGCTACAGGTTACAGATTACCGAAATTGCTAAGCAAAAAGCAGATTATAGAGGTTTTGAAACATTTGGATGATCCTGTTACTGCCATGGCAATCTTCTTAGCTTTGTTTCAAGGTTTGAGGATTGGAGAGATGACTAAGAGAAGGCATGATCCTGAAAAAGCTTTGAAGTGGGAAAATATTAATTTAGAAACTGGTGAGATGATGATTCTAGATTCTAAAAACACTAAAAGGTTTAGGAT
>CAZGBX010000008.1:978-24434 GCA_964524105.1 Candidatus Woesearchaeota archaeon | reverse complement strand
TATGGAAAAGACAGAATAGTTCCTATCTTTGATGAATTCATTCACGTTTTTAAATTATGGGGTAAGTTAAACAATGATTCTAAGTTTGTAATTCCTAGCGGCCAGAACAAGTTTAGACCATCATCTACCAGAAGTATTCAAGAAAAATTATCTGAAGCTTTAAAGAAATCAGGATTGAACGAGATTGAATATTTTCAGTCTAATGGAGTTCCACTATACAAGTACAATTTTCATACGTTCAGACATATTTGTGCAGTGAACTTGAAAAGGCGTGGAATTGAACTGAATGACTTGAAAGAATTCTTAGGGCATGAGAAATTAGAAACTACCATGGTTTACTTGAAAATGGACAAGGAAGATGTGAAAGTTGCAGTAACTCAAGCTTACGCTTACCCTAAAAAAAGAAATTACTATTTGCCGGAAAAAGAAGATCCGAATAAGGCAATGTTGTTAAGGTTAGAGAATGAAAACCTGAAATTAAAAAATGAAAATTTAAGGATTCAATTAAAACTTCAATTACAACCTAGTGTGGTGGCAAGATGAAATTTCATAAAAATAAAGTCTATGAAAGAGAATTCATTAACCTTGTGACTAAATTAGGGGTTGATGCTCATAGGATTGCTGGTTCTGGAGCAGGTTCTGAAGCTGTGTGCGATTGTATTTTATTTCAGAAAGGTAAAGTATTCCTAGTTGAAGTAAAAGCCACAAAACAAGACAGGTTGTACATGGACGCAAGGATAAAACCACAATTGCAAGAGATGCAACGAGTTTGTAAAAAACATTCTCTGATTCCGCTACTTGCAATAAAATTCAAACGTAGGGGTTGGAATGTGATTCGGTTGAATGAATTGAAAACTTTTGTATTTAATGCAGGAGGAATATTTGATGAGAATAGTAGATTTGATTACTGAATTGCTTAAAGACGGACCTTTGTCTATGACAGAAATAAGAAGAGCATTATTAGATGTTCCTAATGGATCGATTGGAGCAACTTTGTCCCGGAACAAGGATGTGTTTGTTAGGTTGGATAATGGAATGATCGGATTAGTGGGAAGAGATGAAAATTCTAATGTTAAGAAAAGATACTTTAACAATTCCAAGATAAAACCAAAAGAAACTAATTTGTTTAATCACCTTAAATTACACAAGAGAATATTTAATCTGCTAATGGCTGGCCCAATGAGAATAGAATCTCTTTGTGAAAAATTAGGGGCTTCTGAATTTGAAGTTAAAGGATGTGTGGGGAGGTATCCAAAGTTTTTTCGTAGAAAGAGAGATTTGATTTGGAGGAAATAAAGGTAGTTAAAAACTTTTATAACCTTAAGAGAACTTTCAAAGTAATATGGTAAAAATAAAGTGGCAAGAGATAAAAATTGGCAAATTATCGTCTTTTACATCGAGTCTAGGCCCAGATTTTAAGACTCACTATAATTATGTCCATTATCTTAAAAATCTCTCTAAGGAATTACTGATTGCCGAAAATTACAATTTTAAGAAAACAAAAATCGAATTTCCTAAAGCCCTTTTGAAAAAAACTCGCTTGATTCGAATCTTCAAAAAGTCTATAGATGAAGAATACAAAGGGATTTCTGAATGTCATGACCTATCTGTGATAGGAAATATTTGGATTGCAACCAAGAGCTATTATCTTCTATTTCATATGTGGTCGATTGTGAATTATTTAATTAATTTTGAAATTAAGAGTTTAGAAAATTCCCACAAAAAGATTAGTAAATTTATAAAAGAAGAGGTTTCAAAAAAGCATCTGATTTTTTCAAACGATGAATTCAATAAACTATATTCCTATGAAGAAATTGCAGGGATGGAAGGTGTTCCTGGTGCAAACCTGAGGGGCAACTATGATAAAGAAAAGATGAAGTGTTGCATACTTAAAAAAATTGCTAAATCTAAAATAGAAGAATTGAAATTTACTAAAAAAATCAATGACTTTCGGAAAAAGAAAAATAAAAAAATCAAATTGGATTTTGAATCTAAGGAAAAGAATAATTTAGTTGATTTTTTCTATATGGATAGGATAAAAAATCATTATAGAGATCTAGATTTCCTAGAAAAAAATAACAGTTCTGAGTTACACTTTGAATATTATGAAAATTATTTTAACCTTACAAATAACTTTTATGTAGCTCTGAAGAAATTAATAAACTCTTTATCCAAAAAAAGATTTAACGATAAACTCATGAATTAAAAGAAGTCTTATCCAATCCCCCACCTCTTCAACTCTTTCTTTATTGCCATTCTGACAAAGGCAGATCTAGAAATATCGTCTTGACAAACTTGTCCTATCTTTTCCCACAAATCTGTGGAAATGCTAAATGTATATGTTCTGTTTCTTTTTCGTGTTTTTTCCATCATTTTTCAAACATACCTCCTTATGGATTTGATTTATTTTTTCTAGAAAAGTAAGGTCCATTAATGACATAAATCTGATATAATCACTTTTTTTAGTAAATCCTAAAGATTTGGTCCTAAATCCCAATTTCTCTTCTTGTTCTTCTGTTAAAAGCAAAACATACCTTTTCTTTATCATTTCAAGCCTCTTGAGTTTATCACTTCTCTCATCAGCTCTTTTAGTTAGTAGAAGCTTTGATTCTATAAAAAACGGCATTATCGAGATTTCAAAATATAGCCATTTTATTGGAGAATATTTGGCTTTTTTAGAAGAATCTTAGTTTCAAAACCGAAAACAACCCTTTTATCTTTTTCTATCTTATCATTTTTATGGTGGATAGCAAGGATTTACAGATTTTAGCGATTTTGAACCAGAATTCTAAGTTTCCGACTAGTTTCATAGCTAAACAAGTCAATTTAAAGTATCATACAGTAGATTCTAGGATTAAGAACTTGTTCTCTAAAGGAATAATCAAATTTACGCATCCAGTCTTTTATTTAGGTAATTTGAAGCTGATTAGGTTGTATGAAGTTATAATTAATCTGTATCAAAGTGATGTAAAAACTAAGGAAGAGATTATATCAGTTGCTCAGGGTTTTCATTCCCAAAGATCTAAAGATTAATTTGCTATGTTAGTTCTATCTACCAATGATTTTGAGTTACGTAGAAGTGAAGTCTTGATTTGCATAATCTTTTTAAACTTCTTTTGAAATTAATATTAAGTGTTAAAAATAAATATGGAGTGTGATAAAAGTGCCAATATTAAATAAAGAAGAAATTAAGAGCATATTTGGAGCAGAGTTTTTTTTAGAGGAGTTAAAAGAAATAAATCTTGGTGAAAAACAAAGGAATTATTTAGCTTTTATTAAAAATGTAGAAGAAGTAGTGCAAACTATTATCCGTTATATACAAACTGAAGACTGGGTTGCTAAGAAACAAGCAAGGGGAGTGGCTCGACCAACCACCATGAATGTAATTTTAGAAAAAAATGAATTTGAAAGAGGAATAGCATCTTTAAGAGGCATTGTTGCTTTATTAAAAAAAGGTAAATTAACTGATACCCAAAGATCGCAGAAAATTGATATCTTAATTGAGATATTCAAAAAAATGAAAAATTATGCTGTCTTATAAAGTCCCACTCATTAAACTAATAACTATGTCAAAGAAAAGAGTAATTTTCAAATTGCATCATGAAGGTTTGGAGGAATATAACCAACATCAACTTGAAACTAATTATAACTAAAGTCGTCGGAGACGTTACCTCCAATTATGGTCATAACTGTAGTTTACGCCTTACAGCTACTCACAAATCTCTTATAAAAACAAAAAATCAGGAGAAAATGTAGTTCACAACTTGAGGTGCTATCCAGATTATAATTAATCCAATAATAACTCCAACAGCCATGTTTTTGGCTTTCTCCTTTTTGCCTGTCTCTCCGCCTGCAGTGACAAAGTTTATTCCAGCAAACACTAGCATTAATACACCGGCAACAGTTGCAGCGTACTTAATGAAGTTGTAGATCTTCATTACTGGTGCCAGGATCTGGTCAAACTGCGCTTCATCTGCAGGGTCCAAGTCTGCGTCAAAATCTATTGCTGCTAATGCACAAGGTACAAGTAGCAGTAATAGGAAAAACATTGGCGCCAATCTTTTCATTTTCCTATACCTCCCATAGTTTTTTCAGAAAACAGTTTCCTGAACGCGAAGAACTCGTCTTTAGTTTCAAGTTCTGGTTTAGTTTCTGGTTTTTTCTTTACAATTTTCTTCTTTTTGAAACTAAGAACAAATGTTAGTAAAATTAAAATCAATAATAATTTCCAAAGTATGATTAATAAAATTTCAATTAACATTTCATGTCCTCCTTAATCTTTTTTGCAATTGCTTGAGCCATTAATGGCGGAACAGCATTACCAATTTGTTTAACCATAGAAGTTTTTGAACCACAGAATTCAAATGAATCAGGGAAGCTTTGTATTCTCGCTAATTCTCTTGGAGTTAAGAATCTATTATAAATGGGATGGATGTAAATTGGTTTGGTAACAATTGTTTTAGAAGGTTTATCGTAAACTAACCTTTGTCTTGCTGTCCCAAAATTTCCAATTTTTTCACCTTCATCTAATCTTTTGATTTTCTTTAAAGTATCTTTGCTCATATTGAAAGATAAATGGCCATTTAGGTCTATTTCATCTTCTGGTAAATTTCTTATAACATCTCTTACAGTTTTCTTCTTACTTTGTGGTGATGGAAACAAATCTAACTTCTTAGCGATAAGGATAAGTCGTTTCCTTTTTTGAGCAACACCATAATCAAAAGAATTTAAAACTTGATAAGATACAAAATATCCTAATTGAATAAGATCATGAATAATTTTACTAATTACTCTTTCATTATCAATACATTTCATAGAAAGTAATCCAATAACGTTTTCCATGATTACATACTTTGGTTTGATTATTCTAACAAATCTTAGATATTCTTTGTATAACTGGTTTCTTTGATCTTTTGGGTCTCTTTTACCAGCAATACTAAATCCTTGACATGGGGGACCTCCAACAATAATTTCAACTTCCCCAGAGAACCTAGAAATAACTTCATCCCTTACCTTGGCAATGTCCGTTCCAAGGTGGTCCGCTTTAGGATGATTTTGGAGATATGTTGTTATTGCTGGAGGCCAAACTTCTACAAAACCAAGAATTTCAAAACCTTCCTTCTGGAAGCCGTAACTAAATCCGCCACAACCTGCGAAGAGATCAATGACTTTCATTCATCTCCCTCCAAGAATTCGTCTATTGTTCCTTGTGGTCGGTAATCGTATGTATGAAGATCTTCGCAAAGTCTACAATCCTCATACTCATTTCTTTTCAGTTTTTTTCCACATGTTTTACAAAATCTTGTCATAACATGTAACAAGTCTTAAAAATATATTAATCAAGTTAACAAAAATTGCACATAAAAGGCACAAAACATAATTTTATATACAAAATTAAATTACTTTATCCTTATGAAAGAAGAATACAAAGTAACCGAAATAAAATTAAATGATGAACAAATAGAAACTTGGATTGAAAGACTTAAAGAGATCAAAGAAGGAAAAGAACATTATCACCTTGAATACCAAATTGGAGAAGTATTAGTTCATCGTAAATAACTGTGGAATGGCATTTCAAAAAGACTAAAATTTAATCTAAACATTCTTCTAAACCACCCCAAACAGATTCAGATATAGACCCACTTCTTACAGAAGCAACTGAAACAGGATCTTCAATATTAATTACTGTGCTTCGCAAACTCAAACCAGTAACAACACCCATCGTATTAGGACCATCCGGTTTAAGACTAACTTTTAAATTATCGCCAGTATGTTCAAAGACCCTACCATTATATTTAGGCTTTCTTTCAGGAAGTTCCCCAGAAAGATGATCCAAATAAACTTGTAATTCACCATCTCCCACACCTTCAATGTCAATATCATAAGCTTCAAAAAGAGTCTGTAACCTCCTCCAGGGGAGCTTATAACCCGAACCATTCACACTCAAAAACAAAGGATGTTCTTCATCAAGCTTCCTATATAACCCAACAACACCACTTTCAAACCATTCATGAGAATTAGAAGCATCAACACCACATTCTTCAAAACAAAAACGAATAAAATCAAGCGGCAGATTTTTCCTAGATTTTAAAAGCTTCAAACTTTCATGAACTGAAAGTCCAAACCTTCTACTCTTCCTATAATCTCCAATTCTCTCAGAGACAACAGAAAACTTTTCTTCAATTTCCCAAGGACCCATCATTAACCAATTAAATAACTCTTCTTTTTCAACTCCCATAACATCCAACTGTTCCATGGTTCCATACAAAGAATCCAACCCAGTATATTTTCTAGCAATCTCCCTTGCTTGTTTAGGTGAAAAACCAAAGTGCCGATATAAAACTGCCACAATATCACCTGGAATTTCATCTATCCTTAAACCCATAATCTCTTCATCCCTTTTAACAACATCTGGTTTAAAACAACTTCTTCGCCAACCACTAACCTTTCCAAAAGTTCCTTTCCAATCTGGCTTATCTACACCATAACGTGATGCAATAGCACGAGCTAAAGCATGTGTATTTCTTCCTTGACGTTTGCCAACCCTATCTACTAACATAATTTGTCTATAAGCTTTTAACTCGGCATGGTGTCCTTCTTTTTCAAGCATTTTTTCAACTGCTTCTAAATGTCTTTCAGGAACACAACCTTCGTCTAAAAGTAATCTAACATCATCAGCATCAGTCAGTCTCAGCTCAACTAAATTTTTAGATTCTCTCAACAAAGGATTCAAACCAACATCATTCATTAAAACAGCTAGACCTTTAAAAAAAGAACTAGTTTTAGGTGACTTAGATTTATGGACTGTTAATCTTTCTGGCATATCCATTCCTTTTCTATTAGTTACGCATAAAGAAACATCACAAAGTCCTTTAAGAAAAGCTATTTTCTCATCTTTAGATCCCAAATTTTCCCAAGGTACAGAAGTATAATCCTCAGTGGAAAAATAGAGATGTTCAAAAAAAGCGCGCCTTCTAAAAATGCACCTTGTACCAAGCCGTTTTAGCTCTTCAACTTTTACAGTATCTTCACCAAACTGCGTTGCTAAAGCTAATTTTATTCTTTCAAAAACATTTGTATCTCTACTTTTTAAAAAAGTAAAATTTCTTAAAACTCTATCACCAAAAGTAAAGTTTGCCAGAGTAACACCTAATAGATAAGCAAAATTTTCATCATGAGTATGAGGAATATTTCCATCAAAAGGCTTTGTTGCATGCCCCAAAGCCTTAGGTAATTGACCATGTGGCCAACGATGAACAGTCCAATAAGGCAATTTTAATCGTCTAGATATTTCTCTTGCCCCCTCACCCATTTTCCTTGCTTGAGAGTATAAGCTATACTCTTTTTTCAAAATTTTCCTTTTCCTTTGTCTCTCATCTTCAGAATAATTTCTAAGTCTCCAACGTAATTCAGCCCTTTCCAAAACTTCATCCAAACACGGCAAATTCACAAATCCCATACAAACAAAGCAACAGAGAAAAATTTAAAAGACTTTACAAAATAAGTATAAATCATCATGAATTAATTTTTCTTAAATTTCTTTTTTGATTGAAAATTCCAGTCATTATGGCATGAACCGCGCATTTTGGGAGAAGGCCTTATAAACTTTGGTACTATTGAATATAAATAAGTATGACCTAAACTGCGCATATTGGTTTATGCCACGTTTTAGGACATTTTATGATGCAGAAGAATGTCGTTAAATCGTCAAATGTGGTCTAGAACATAGATATGCTATTATCTAGCCGCACTTGCCAACCTCGCGTAACGCTTTTTAAAATCAATTCTATTAAGTTATATGGAGGTGTTTAAGATGGAATGGTTTGAAGTTGAGGATTTTAGTTTTGGTGGTGAAGGTGATGTGTACAATGAAGAGGTTTTACAAGAACAATTGGATCAAGGTGTAATCAGTGACGAAGAAATGGGATTTATGTTAGGCTATCTAACAGCATAATTTTAAAATAAAGTGGGAGAGTTTTAAATCTCCCATCACCTCTTTTCCCAGAAAGGGAAATTAAAATAACTTTTCTAAATTAAATTTGGTTTCTTACATATTTAAATGTTTTTATTTCAAAAAAAAGTCTTGGTAGTTTTTGTAAATTATTTTTTTTGTTTCTTCTTCATCTAAGTTTTTAATTTTAGAAATTACTTTTATTGTTTCTAGAACATCTTTAGGTTCTGAGAACCTTCCTAACTCTGGGCTTAAGTAAGGTGCGTCTGTTTCTGTTAGTAATTGATTAATATCTGTTCTTTCAATCACTTCCTGAAAGTGTTTTAACCTAGTGCAGACTGCTGGAATAGAAAAGTAGTAACCTATTTCTTCTGCTCTTTTAACTAACTTAAGTTTACCACCAAAACAGTGCATGATAACTTTCTTACAATTACTTTCTTCTAACATGTCTAAACAAACTTCTTCACCTTTCCTAGAATGTATCAGTAAAGGTTTGTTAATGCTTTTAGAGAAGTCAATTATTTTTTGAAATACTTGTTTTTGTTCTTCTAAATGGATTTTTTCTTTTTGGTCTATTCCAACTTCGCCAATAGCTAAGAAATGTTCTTTGTTCTTTTTAATGAATTCAAATTCATCTTTAAGATCTATTGCACCACTATCCGCAGTCAAACCTAAGTCTTCTATAGGTTTTTGATCTCCTAATGCATCAATAGGGTAAATCCCCGCAGAACATTTTACTATTTTATACTTCTTAGCAATATCTAAAACTTCTCGATTAGTAGATCTATTAATACCGGAACAGATTATTGAAACTACGCCAGATTCTTCAGCGTCCTTTATAACTTCATCTAATCTATCTTCAAACGCTTTGTGATTCAAGTGGGCATGAACGTCAACTAACATAAAGAATCATAACTTGTTACTATTATTTAATCTTTCTTAAAAACGGTAAGCCTTTGTAAGTAAATAATCCAATAGCAATGATAATTATCCAGAAGTATAAAGTTGATATTATTCCCTGGATGTAGAATATAATATTTAGAACTAAAAGAATTATTAAAAATATTGATAAAAGTTGTATTGGTTTCATAGGAATGGCCCTGCCATGAATCTTAAGAATTGAAGTATGTACGGTAGTATGTTTAGTAAGAGTAGTAAAATACAGAATGCTGTCATGTATCCAAAGGCTTTCATTGCTTTCTTTTTATCTTTAGTAAAGTACTGAGCTCCAACAAAGAACATTTTTCCACCATCAAATGGACCTAGTGGAAGTAAATTGAAAAATCCAATACCTAAACTAATTGCGTATAACCAGAACACTAGTTCAGAAATCCAAACTATTGCGCTTGGTAAGAAACTTCCGTATTTCTCTTTAACTGATTCTTTTATGTCAACGTTTGAGTGAGTGACTGAAACACCAAGCATAGCTTGAGAAATGTTTTTTGGGTTTCTGGAGATTGGAGTGTATATTGTATCATTGCTTGTTGTAAGTTTAATTATCTCTCCAGGTGGAAGTACACTCATGATTGCAATAAAGTCTTCAACGTTTTTTACTTCCATGTCGTTTATAGCTTTAATATTATCTCCAGTTTTTAATGCACTTTCATTTATAGGATGGTCTGGTGAGATGGAAATTATCTGTACTCCTTCTGTGTGAAGCATGCTTCCCATTACTGGGGATAAGACTAACGAACCAAGTAGAATAACAATTATTCCGAATACAATGTTTGAGAACGGGCCAGCAGATAGCATGGATAATTGATTGAACTTTGGACTTTTGTTAAGTTGCTTTTCTTCAGGTTCTACAAATGCTGCTAAGATTGGACCCATGAAGGCAAAGCCAGAGGATTTTATTTTTATATTATGAAGTCTTGCGTAAATACCGTGACATGTTTCGTGGATTACTGCAACAATCAATATTGAAATTATCCAATGCCAGAATGACAATGTTGGTAGTCCAGGGATTTTTATCCAAGGTAAAACTGGAGCAAGCATAGGTTGTGCACTTGGAATTTGAATTAAGCTTATTGCACCTTTAATTAATAAAATTAAAACAGCTAGCATACCTAAAAAGCCAACTGTTACACTTACGTAACTTAGGGCGTTTAATGTCTTAGGGAATTTCTTTGCAGACCAGTCCATAAAATTCAGGCCCCATTTAGTTTTGTACATTACAAAGATCTTTCCTTGGACTTCAAACTTGTTCCTGTATTTCTTAAATAAGAAAAATAAAACTGCACAAAAAATTATTGCAGACAATATATCCCAGTTAACCATTAACTAATTTAGAAATTTTGACTATTTAAGACTTTATTTTTTACTTTTAATTGGTCTGAACGCTTTTCCTTGGCAACCTCGACACTTAACTTTTTGTGATCTGACTTTTGCTAAAGGTGCCCTTAACTTTCTTTTACATTTTTTACAAACGAAAATGTTTCCGAACAATCTGTTTTTTGCTTCTTCAAATAACTTTGCCATTTTTATTTAACTTCCTTCATGATTTTATCATCCATGATTACCCAGTACATTACTTGACAACCATCTACAACTTTTTCTTTAAGGTTATCAGGGATCTTTAAGTCAAAGGTTTCGAATGATTCTGCATCCATGATGTTTGCCATGTCTTCAGCAATGCTTAATACTGTTGCTGTTCTCTTTTGGATTATAGGGACTAAAACTCTATCATGTGCTGGGAATATCTCTACTCTTTTTTGGCCGTCAATCATTCCAACTGCTTCGATTCTACATTTAGCGTGACCGTGTTTACCTGGTCTAGATGTTTGAACGTTTTTAACAACACAGGGTGCTCCATTGACAAGGACGTAACTTCCTTGCTTTAAGTGACCTGCTGTGGATTGTTTTGTCTCAGCCATTAAATAATGAAGTTTTAGAATGATTTATAAATTTTTTGTGTTTGCAAATTTCTAGAATGGTATATAAAAACGTTCAATATAGGCAGCCATCTGCTAGTGCGTATTTGAGGAAAGGTAAGGTAGCTGTGGATGTAGATATGGCTGATGGGGAAGTTGCAGTTAAATCTGTGAAGTTTAAGAATGGAGACCAGAGGTGGGTTGATGCCATGATAGTTCCAGGTATGAATTTTGGTTCTGAAAGTGAGTTAGTTGCAAATTTGAGAGTTGGTCATGATAGAAGGGTTGTTGATGTAAGAACCCTATAGTTGACTAATTGATTCTACTAAGTCTGCTGCTTTTTTTTGTTTCTTTTTAGGTTCTGGTAACTGGGCGTCATAAAGTTCTTTCTCTAAATAATTGATCTTAGAATTTAATTGATGGATTTGTTTTGATAGGTTTGCAATTGCTATCCAGATCTGAGCGTTAGGTGGGTTATATGATTCCCTGTAGGCTTTTTTATGTTTTGAAGATTCTTTAATTTGTAGCTCTAAATGTCCTTGGATTGTTTTATCAACTTTTTTTCTCCATCTCATAAAATAGTTGTTTAGATCTATGTTTAAAAGACTTGTTATGGTCTGAAATATGCGAATATTTATATATGTTCATCTGGCTCCTTTTTCTATAAATGGCTGTTTTAAAGAAGAATGATTTTGTTGAGGTTGAGTATACTGGAAAGATCAAATCTTCTGATAAAATCTTTGATTTGACTGATGAAACTTTAGCTAAAAAAGAAGGGCTTTATGATAAGAACTTTCCTTATGGGCCGAAAATTCTTTGTGTTGGGCAGAAGTTTGTAATTAAAGGGTTAGATGATTCTTTAGAAGGTAAAAAAGAATCATCATCATATACTGTGGAGATTAAAACTAAGGATGCGTTTGGTCAAAAGAATCCACAAATGGTCCAAGTTGTACCTATGGCTGAATTATTGAAGCAGAAAATAAGGCCTTTTGTTGGATTAAAGTTAACTGCAGGTGGAATGACAGGGAATGTTAGGTCTGTTACTGGTGGGAGAGTTACTATTGATTTTAATCATCCTTTAGCTGGAAGGGACTTGGTTTATGAAGTGAAGCTGGGCAAACTAGTTAAGGATTCTAAAAAGAAATTAGAGAGTTTATTGTTCTATGGGCTTGGATTATCTAAGCAATATACTTTGAAATTAGAAGGAAAGAAAGCGAAATTGAAGATTGAAACAGATATTCCTGATGTTGTTCTTGATAACTTTAAGAAGAAGGTTAAAGAGGTTATTCCTGAGATAGATTTGGAAATATAGTATTAAGTGGGATTAATTTTAAATAGAAGGTTGGTACTATAATGCTGTGAAAAAGGGATGGATAGCATAATTAACGAAGCTCAATTACAGGCTGCAAAGCCGACAATGAAGATGTCTAATTCTAGGACTTTACCTATCAATGAGGAGTTAGAAGAATTAGTATCTAAGCAAAGAGCTAAGATTAAAGTTATTGGATGTGGTGGTGCAGGTAATAATACTGTTTCTCGAATGAGTGAGGTTGGGATTGTTGGAACTCAAACTGTGGCAATTAATACTGATGCACAAGATTTACTTTACGCAAATTCTGATTATAAGATTCTTATTGGAAAAGATTTGACTTCTGGATTAGGAGCTGGGTCAATACCTAAAGTTGGTGAAGAAGCTGCAAGGGAAAATGATAAGGAAATCAAAGGTGCGCTTGCAGGGTCTGATATGGTTTTCATTACATGTGGACTTGGTGGTGGAACTGGAACTG
Source organism: Candidatus Woesearchaeota archaeon (assembly GCA_964524105.1). Taxonomy (GTDB): domain Archaea; phylum Nanobdellota; class Nanobdellia; order SCGC-AAA011-G17; family GW2011-AR18; genus JAGVXZ01. The sequence goes on along the minus strand of CAZGBX010000008.1, from coordinate 11,826 downwards.
GTTCAGCACCTGTGATTGGAGAGATTGCAAAAAAATTAGGAATGTTGACTGTTGCTGTTGTTACAATACCATTTGCAATGGAAGGGCAAAGAAGATATGAAAATGCAATAGTGGGATTAGAGAAACTGGAAAATATTGTTGATACTTTAATTGTAATACCAAATGATAAGTTGTTAGAATTATGTCCTGGATTACCCTTACATACTGCTTTCAAAGTTGCTGATGAGATTTTAACTAATGCAGTAAAAGGAATTGCTGAACTTGTAACTAAGACTGGTTTAGTGAACTTAGACTTTGCTGATATTAGAACTGTGATGGGTAAAGGTGGAGTTGCAATGATTGGGGTTGGAGAAAGTGATTCTGAGAATAGAGCAATTGAAGCTGTAGAAAAAGCAATTCATAATCCATTACTTGATGTTGATATTACTGGAGCGAATGGTGCACTGATTAATGTTTCTGGTGGATTAAACATGACGTTGGATGAGGCTAGAAAAGTAGTTGAAACTATTTCTGAAAGATTGGATGAAGATGCTAGGATAATTTGGGGTGCGCAAATCTTAGAAGATCTTGATAATACAATAAGGGTAATGTTAATTGTAACTGGTGTTAGTTCTCCTCAGATTTTTGGACCTAGGAGTTCAGTAAGGACTGAAGGAAAGTCTGAGATTGAAAATGAGCTTGGAATTGAATTTATAGATTAGGAGTTTTGTGAAGTGATTTTCTGTTTGATTTGGGGGTAGTTTTTTAAAGATTTCTATATTACTCGAAATTAGGAAAAATGTTTCATTCAAAATTTACAAGGCGTGATTTTTTAGGAAGAACAGGGAGAGTTGGGGCGGTAATTGGTGGGGGTGCCTTTGTATCAGCCTGTCCAAGGTTCTTAAGGGGGACTGCTTCTAGGGCTGAAAGATTGTACCATTTTGTTGTATCTCAAGGAAGAGTAAGTAATACTCCTGCTTGTAGAAGTAGAAGGTGGGGAACATTTTATGGTCATGAAACAAAGTCAGGGTTGGTAATTTATGCGTTTGTTCCAGAAGATCCATCAATTCATGCTTTATCTGGTAGAATTTTACATGTTGGGACTGGGTCGGATTTTGGAAGGCCATGGCTTCGAGAAACTGGTCTTGATGGGTTAGGGTTTGCTTATGGTGTGTCTAATTTATATAGGGATCATGGAGTTAGTTTTGATGGTGACCTTGGAGATTATGAACCTTCTTGTGATGATCCTAACGGAGAAAGGTCTATATATGATCCATTTTATGGAAGGCGTGTTACTCTGACAGAAGCAAGGGAAGTTATTTTGCCTGGAGCAAGAAGAAGGTCGGAAATACTTATTGATGAAGCCTTGGATCAGGTTTGATTGAAGAGTAAGCTTTAAATATGCTTGGGGGACCCAAATATCATTATGAAACTTAAAGACCTAATCCAAAAACTAAAATCATTCTTGGTTGAATGTAAGAGGGTTTGGCAAGTAACCAGGAAACCAAATAGGGATGAGTTTAATATCATTATGAAAGTTACTGGGATTGGAATGTTACTTATAGGGTTGGTAGGATTCATAATTAACTTTATATGGCAAGTGTTTTTAGCTTAAAAATGGAATCGAAAATATATGCATTGAGGACAACAGCGAAAAGAGAAGATCAAGTTATTGATTTTGTTGATAGTAATGTTGTTAAAAAGAAGTTAGAAGTTTATGCAATTGTTAAAGTTTATGGGATGAGTGGGTATGTTTTTATTGAAGCTGCTTCTGAAGATGATGCAAGGCAAGCTTTTACTGGAGTTCCTTATGCAAAAGGATTACTTCCTAAACCATTAGAGTTTTCTGAGATTGAACCAATGCTTGAACAAGTAAAGACTCCTGTGAACATGCAAGTGAAAGATATTGTAGAAATTATTCAAGGACCTTTTAAGAGGAACAAAGCTAGAGTTAAGAAGATTGATGAAGCAAAAGATGAAGTTGTAGTTGAATTATTAGAAGCTGCAATACCAATTCCGATTACTATCAAAGCAGATTGGGTAAGAGTTATTAGAAGAGATACTGAAGATGAGTCTGGTGCACTTAAACATCAGATGGAGGATTTAGATTAGAATGGCAAAGACAGAAGTTGTTGAAGTATTAATTGAAGGTGGAAAAGCAACACCAGCACCACCATTAGGATCACAGTTAGGACCGTTAAAAGTTAATGTTAAAGCTATAGTTGATGAGATAAATAAACTAACTAGTGCTTTCAAAGGAATGAAAGTTCCTGTTAAAGTTGAGGTTAATACTGAAACTAAAGAATTTAAAATTACAGTTGGAACCCCTCCAGCAGCACAGTTAATTAAAACTGAGTTAGGGATTAAGTCTGGGTCAGGAGAACCTAATAAGTATAAAGTTGCAAACATGACAGTGGAGCAAGTGATTAAAGTTGCTAAAATGAAAATGAGTTCTTTTAATGGGGATTCTGTGAAGTCTGCTGTTAAGGTTATTGCAGGATCATGTTGCGCGATGGGAGTTTTAATCGAAGGAGATTTAGCGACTGAGTTTATTAAAAAAGTAAACGAAGGTGTTTATGATAAAGAGATTAAAGCTGAAACTACTGAAGTTCCAAAAGAGAAAATTGAGAAGTATGCTGATCTGAATAAGGAACTTGCAGAAAAAGCAGCAGCGATTATGAAAGAGAAAGCAGCAGCTAGAGCGGCAGCAGCAGCAAGTACTGAAGCTGTTGAAGCAAAGAAATAGTTTTTTCCGAAAATCTTCTTGGTTTTTTTGAGTTAAATATTTAAACTTTCGAGCCTTTGTTAAGTATCGATGAAGCGTTTTTTAATAAATGAAGATTTTAAAAAATCTTTAAGAGGTTCTGGATTTAGTTTTAATGTTCTCTCAAGTAAGGTGGGATTTGATGTGAAGAATGTTTATTATAAAAACCTTTCAATTAGAGAAGACCATTTGTTTAAGTTAAAACCATATATTCATTTTGAATCAAAAATGAAAGATTTTGAATTTGATCCCACTCCCAATTTAGGTGATTTTTCAAGTTCACTTTTAGTTGGTCAGGTTTCACAGACTCCTGATTTAGCTGAGTTTATAGGGATTATGTTTGGGGATGGTAATATTTATAGAAATCAATTGAGGATCTCTTTAGATAAGAGGCAAGTTATTTACATCAAGTATGTGGGAGATCTGTTTTTACGGTTATTTGGTTTTAGAATGAAATTAAGGTTAGTTAATGGAACTAATCAAGCTTATCTTTATTCTTATAATAAGGATTTGGTTAGGTTGTTGTTAGATTTTGGTTTGCAACGTGGGGATAAAATTTTGAACCAAGTGCGTGTACCTTGTTGGATAAAGCAAAATCGTTCTTACTCACAGAGGTTTATTAGGGGACTGATTGATACAGATGGTTGTATTTATTTTTGTAAAAGGGACAAGAAGTATTATGTGAAATTTACTAATTGCAATAAGGCTTTACTGAGTGGTTTTGAAGAGATGAGTAGGGAACAAGGGTTTGATTTTGTTAGGTCTGGTTCAAAGAGTCGTGTTTTGTATAAAGGGGACCAAGTAGTAAGGTTTATTAATGATGTTGGCACGTTCAAAGCAGTAGGAAAGTTACACCCTGTATGGGACTAATTCACGTTTGTGTTTTAGCATAAAGCTGTGGTGTAACTTGGACAAAAAGGCCCTTGGGTCTTTTTGGAGGAATTAGCATCAGTGGTTTGGGGCCACTAGATCCCGGTTCAAATCCGGGCAGCCCCATTTTATTGCAGTTTTAAGCAATACCTTTATAAATGTTAGCCCTTTTCAAAATCTATTCGAGGTTTTTATACAATGTCAGGTTCAAAGAAAGTAGGTTCTGCTGGAAGATTTGGTGTAAGATACGGTAGGAAACTTAGACAAAAGATTGTTAGTGTTGAAACTAAACAAAAGCAAAAGCATGAGTGTCCTGATTGTCATAAGAAAACTGTTAAGAGATTAGCGACTGGAATTTGGCACTGTACAAAGTGTTTAAAGAAGTTTGCTGGTAAAGCTTATTATCCTGGAGAATAAAAATGGTTGCGTATCAATGTTTGGAATGTCAAAAATCTGTACCTGGAGAGACTGTTAAAAAAAGAGTGAGGTGTCCGTTTTGTGGGACTAAAGTTTTGTATAAACCTCGTGTGACAAATGTAGTAGTTGAGGCAGAATGAGAAAATGGCAAAAGATGCAGAAAAGAAAATTTCACAATTACAAGTATTAGAACAAAATTTCCAAAGCGTTCTACAACAAAAACAAACTTTTCAAACTCAAAAGTTAGAAGTTGAGTATGCATTAAAAGAACTTGATAATTCTAAAGGAGATGCATATAAGATTGTTGGGCCTATAATGGTTAAGTCTAATAAAGAAGATTTGAAGAAAGATTTGGATTCTAAGAAAGAAGCTATTGATGTGAGAATGAAGGCTATTGGGAAACAAGAAGAACAATTGAAAGAGAAAGTTGAATCATTACAGAAAGAGATTGTTGGAGAGATAGGTAAGAATGAGTGAGCTAACTGAAGTACTTGAGAATTTAGAAATTATTGAAAAGGATAATGATGTTCCTAGAAATATAAGGTCAAAAGTTAAAGAGGCGATTGATATTTTGAATGCTGAAGGGGCTTTAGATTTGAAGATTGATAAGTCACTGGAAACTCTAGGTGAGGTGGCTGATGATCCAACTGTGCCACAACATACTAGGATGCAGATTTGGAGCTTGGTTAGTCAGTTAGAGACTACTAAATAGAAAACTTTAAATAAATTAATGTGGTCAGGTAAGTATAACCTGATTCTTAAGGGTGTTTTAGAACATGGATAAAGAAAACATAAGGAAAACTGGAACTACAACTGTTGGCGTTGTTTGTAGGGACGGGGTTGTTGTTGCTGCAGATAAAAGGGCAACTGCTGGTGGAATGGTAGTTAGTAAGTCTACTGAAAAGATTGTTCATATAACTGATAAGATTGTTGTTACAACTGCTGGAACAGTATCTGATATTCAATTATTAATTCGGATTATTAAAGCACAATTGAAGTTGGATTCTTTGAGAAAGGGAATTGAGCCGAAAGTTAAAGAAAGTGCGAATTTTATGGCAAGTTTAGTTTATAATAACATAAGGAAAATGAGTATTATTCCAGGTGTTGCACATTTCTTGTTTGCTGGAACTGATAATCATGGGGATGCATTGTATGATATTTTTCCTGATGGGTCCTTGACTAAGATTGATGATTATATTTGTTCTGGTTCTGGTTCTGTGTTTGCATACGGAGTTTTAGAAGCGGGATACAAACATAACTTAGGTGTTGAGGAAGGAACTAAGTTAGCTATCAAGGCAGTTAATGCTGCAATGCAAAGAGATGTTGCATCAGGACAAGGAATTGATGTGGTAGTTGTTGGTAAAGGTGAGGCGAAGAAAGTCCTTACTAAGATGGTTGATTACTCTGTGAAAATTTAAATTATTCTCAAAAATGATAAAAATACTGGAAGAGATTATGAAGCATATGCCTAAAGACGCGAATATTTCTGAGGCTGCGTTTGAAGGTGCTAACATTGTATTGTATACTAAGAACCCTAGTTTCTTTTTAGATAATAAGGGTGTTATTAAGGATGCAGTAGATGATGTTAAGAAAAGGATTGAACTTAGGTGTGACCCTAAAATAATTATGGAGAAAGAGGATACTGAGAAGTTTGTTAAGAAGTTAATGCCAAAAGAAGCGGGTGTTGGTTTAATTACTTTTGATCAACAAAGGTCTGTTGTTATTATTGAAGCTACTCGACCTGGATTGGCAATTGGGAAAAGTGGGGAGTTGTTGAAAGAGATAAAAAAAGAAACTCATTGGACTACTGTAATTAAAAGAACTCCTTCTATTAGGTCACCTTTAATTGAAAACATTCGTGCAGTTTTGTATGAGAATAATGATTATAGAAAAAAGTTCCTACATAAGATTGGTAAAAGGATTTATGATGATTGGCAAAGAGGTAAAAAAGAAGAGTGGGTAAGGATTTCCTTTTTAGGTTCTTCTAGAGAAGTTGGAAGGAGTTGTTATTTGTTACAAACTCCAGAGTCAAAGATAATGTTAGATTGTGGATTGAATGTTGCTGCAAATGAGTCACAGATGTTTCCCCTTTTAGAAGCCCCAGAGTTTGATTTGGAATCTTTGGATGCTGTGATTTTATCTCATAGTCACGTTGATCATGTTGGGTGTTTACCTTACTTGTATAAGATGGGTTATAAGGGTCCGGTTTATATGACAATGCCAACAAGGGATGTTAGTGCTTTATTAACTTTAGATTGTATTGCTGTTTCACAAAAAGAAGCAAGAGGTTCAATTTATTCTGCTTCTGATGTTAAGGAAATGGTTAAGCATAGTGTATGTTTAGATTATGAGGAAGTAACTGACATTACTCCAGATGTGAGGTTGACATTTTATGTTTCAGGACATAACTTAGGTAGTAGTATTGTGCATTTGCACATTGGGAACGGATTACATAATTTAGTATTTACTGGTGATTTTAATTATGAAACTTCTAATTTGTTAGGTGCTGCACAAACTAAGTTCCCTAGGGTTGAAACTGTGATCATGGAAGCAACTTATGGTACTAAGAAAGAAGAAGTACAAACAAGAAAAGAATGTGAGGATAAATTAATTGGTTTAGTAAATGAAACTATTAACAAAAATAAAGGTAAAGTTCTTATGCCTGTCCTGGGTGTTGGAAGGTCACAAGAGATTATGGTTATTCTTGAAAGAGTAATGCGTGAAGGGAAAATACCAAAAGTTCCAATTTATCTGCAAGGGATGGTGTGGGATGTTACTGCAATACATACTGCTTATCCAGATTTCTTTAATCATAGTGTTAGGAGAGAAGTTTTCCAAAAAGATAATAATCCTTTCTTGTCTGATATATTTAAGCATGTAACTTCTAAGAAAGAGATGGACGTTGTGATTAATTCAAAAGAGCCATGTATTATTATGGCTACATCAGGAATGCTAACTGGGGGGGCTTCAGTAACTTACTTTAAGGCTTTATCTGAGAATAAGAAAAATAGGTTGATATTAACTTCTTACCAAGGTCAGGGTTCATTAGGTAGAAGGTTGCAAGAGGGTGAAAGGTCTATTGCTTTTGTTGAAGGTGGTTCTAAGAGGCAAGAGATGTTGAAAGTTAATATTGGGATTGATGTTATTCATGGATTTTCTGGGCACTCTAATTTTAAGCAATTAAGTTCTTGGGTGAAGAACCTAAGTCAGAGGCCGCGTAAAGTGATTGTTGTGCATGCTGAGAACTCTCGTGCTATTGAGTTTGCTTCCCATGTGTATAAAACTTATAAGATTGAAACTGTGGCACCGAAGAATCTTGATGTAATTAGATTAAGGTAAACTTAATAAACAATTGAATTCTTTTTATGGTTAAGAGGTGATGGTTTGGTTACTGTAGGTATTAATGGATTTGGAAGGATTGGGCGTGCTTTCTTTAGAGCTGCTTATACTGACCCAGACATTGATATTGTTTTAATTAATTCTAGAACTGGTGCTGAGAAGATGCATTTCCTTCTACAACATGATTCGGTTTATGGTAAATTGCCTTCGAAAGTTGGGTTTACTAAAGATGAGTTAGTTGTAAGAAGTAAGAGAATTAAGTTTACTACTGAAACTGATCCTGCGAAAATATCGTGGAAGAAATATGGTGTTGATGTTGTAATTGAATGTACTGGGAAGTTTAAAGAAAAGGAAGATGCAAGAAAACATATTGTTGCTGGTGCTAAAAAAGTTTTAGTTTCTTCTCCTTCTAAAAGTGCTGACTTTGATGTTGTTCTTGGTGTGAATGAGAAAAGGTATGATAAAGAAAGGCACCATATAGTTTCTAATGAAAGTTGTACTACAAATTGTTTGGCTCCATTAGTTAAAGTTTTGGATGATAAGTTTGGTGTGGAGACTGGGTTTATGACAACTGTGCATGCTGCAACTGCTTCGCAAGCTGTAGTTGATGATTCACCTAAACATAAAGATCTTAGAAGGGCAAGGGCAGTGATGAATAATATTATCCCAACTACTACTGGTGCAACTGATGCTGTAGTTAGAGTTCTTCCTGAAATGCGTGATAGACTTTATGGTACTTCAATTAGGGTGCCTGTGTCTGATGGGTCTTTGGTTGATTTTGTTGTGCACTTGAAGAAAGATGTTACTGTTGATGAAGTTAATGGACTTTTGTTAAATGCTTCGCAGAGTGAAATGAAAGGGATAATTGAGTATAATGATAAACCTATTGTGTCTTCTGATATTGTGGGTAATACTTATTCTGCTGTGTTTGATTCTTTGTTAACTAAAGTTTTGCAAAAAAGATACTTGCATGTTTTTGCTTGGTATGATAACGAGTTTGGTTATGTGAATAGGTTAAAAGACGTGTGTAAATTATTATGAAAATTTTAATGCGTGTGGATTTGAATAGTCCTGTTGTTGGGAAGAAGGTTGTTTATAGTGATAGGATTGCTGCAGTTTCTCAAGTCCTTAAGAATTATAAGAATCATTCTGTTGTTTTAATGGCTCATCAAGGTCGGCCTGGAAGAAAGGATTTTGTATCTTTGAAGCAACATGCTAAATTTTTGAAAGTTAAATTTGTTCCTGATTTGTTTGGTTCTAAGGCTGTTAATGCAATTAAGAAAATGAAAAAAGGAGACGTTATTTTGTTAGAGAATGTGCGTTTCTTTAAAGAAGAGTTTAAATCTAGAAAAACTAAATTTGTTAAGAACCTTGTTCCACTTTTTGATAAGTATGTTAACAATGCTTTTTCAGCATCTTTACATAAAAAACAAGTTTCGGTTTTATCTTTTCCAAAGTATTTGCCTGCTTACAAGGGTGAGTTAATGAAAGAAGAAATAAAACATTTGTCTAAATTAAAAGATAGAAAAGCTGTTTATGTTTTGGGGGGTGTTAAGATTGAAGACGTTTATCCTTTGATGAAGTATGTTCTGAAGAAAAACGTTGCGATTAAGATTGTGATTGGTAGTTACTTGTCTTTGATTCTTGAAGGGAAAGTTAAGCACCCTTTAACTAGAAAGTTCAATAGATTGTTTAGGAAATACAAAGTTAAGTTTGCAGTCCCATTAGATTATGCTGTTGCTGTAAATGGGAAGAGAAAGAATGTTTCTACTGATACTAAAAGAAGAGTTTTGGATATAGGGGACAAGACAATAAAGTATTATTTTAAAGAAATTAAAAATACACATTGTATTTTTATTAAAGGTACAATGGGTGTGTTTGAGAAGAAAGGTTTTGAGAAAGGTTCTAAGGCGGTTTTGAAAGCTGCTTATGGTTCTAAGTTTAGTGTTGTGGCTGGTGGTGATACTGTTGCCGGAATCAAAATGTTTAAATTAAATAGAAATCGGTATTCATATGTGAGTTTATCTGGCGGAGCAATGTTGGCTTATCTTGCTGGAAAAAAACTTCCTGGAGTTGAAATATTAAAATGAAAGTGGTGATAGGGTCTGATCATGCAGGTTATAGGTTGAAAGAGAAGTTGAAATTATTTTTGAAGAAAAAGGGTGTTAAGGTTGAGGATTTAGGTTGTAAGAATTTAGATTCTAAAGATGATTATCCAGTTTATGCAAAGAAAGTTTCAAGGAAAGTTGCTAAAGGTAGGACACTTAAAGGAATTCTTATTTGTGGTACTGGGACTGGAATGTGTATTGCTGCGAATAGAGTTAAAGGTGTAAGGGCAGCGAATGTGTTTGATAATTACTCGGCAATAATGTCAAGAAAAGATAATGATGCTAATGTTATTTGTTTAAGGGGAAGGCAATTTAGTACTTTATTAGAAAAAAAGTTAGTATGGTTGTGGTTAAATACTTCATTTAGTAAACAAAGTAGGCATAAAAGGAGGATTAAACTTTTAGGATGAAAATAGAAATTGTTCCTTCAATATTGGTTAAAGATAAAGATGATGCAATTGATACTATTAGGGCTGTAGAACCTTTTGTGAACCGTGCACAAGTTGATATTATGGATGGGCTGTTTGTGAATAATAGAACTAATGATGACCTTGCAAGGATTAAAACTAAATTAAAGTTAGAGTTTCATCTTATGGTTGAAGACCCAATAAAATATATTAAAAAATATAAAAACATAGCTTGGATGATAATTTTACATTTTGAAAGTTTTGAAACTGAAGAAGAGTTAGCTAAAGCTATTGCGTTAGTAAAGAAGTATAAGATTAAAATTGGTTTAGCAATTAATCCAACAACTGGAGTCTATAGAATACAGGAAATGATTAAAGATTTAGACTTGGTTTTGATTATGAGTGTGCGACCTGGTTTTGGTGGGCAGAATTTTATCCCTACTGCGATGGGAAGGATAAGTACTGTGAGGGCATTGAATCCAAAAGTTGATGTTGAAGTTGATGGTGGTGTTCGTTTAGCTTTAGTTCCTGATTTAGTTAGGGCCGGTTGTAATGTTATTGTTGCAGGAAAAGCAGTTACTCATCAACATGATGTTGGGGCTGCAGTGAAAAGGTTTAAAGAATCTGCAAAGAAAGCTTTAGAAGATTGGTAAGTTTTATATGTGAGCAATTCTTATTTATTAGAAAAAGATGGTGTATATGACTTCTATTAAAGAACTGAACTTAATGTCTAATAAAATCAGGCAAGATATAATTCAATCTTTAGTTGCTGCAGGTTCAGGACATTCTGCTGGTGCATTGGGAATGGCTGATGTTTTTACTGCACTTTATTTTAATGTTATGGAGATAAATTCTTTTGAACCTAAAGATATCAATAGAGATTGGTTTTTATTGAGCAAAGGTCATGCAGCACTTGCACAATATACAATATTGGCTAAAAAAGGTTTTTTTAAAGATTCAATAA
>CAZGBX010000008.1:0-968 GCA_964524105.1 Candidatus Woesearchaeota archaeon | reverse complement strand
TTATTTTAATGTTATGAAGTTAAATCCAAAAAGGCCGTGGTGGAAAGAAAGAGATTATTGTATTTTGTCTTGTGGACATATTTGTCCTGTGTGGTATGCGACTTTGGCTAATGCGGGTTACTTTACTCGGAAAGAGTTAAGAACCCTAAGGCAGTTTGGTTCTAAGCTACAAGGGCATCCTGAGAAAAGATCTATTGCTGGGGTTGAGAATTCTGCGGGACCTTTAGGTATGGGTACTTCTTTGGCTGCTGGTTTAGCTTATGGTTTAAGGATGGATAAGAAAAAGAATAGAGTTTTTTGTATTACAAGTGATGGTGAACAAGAAGAAGGAAATACATGGGAAGCTGTGATGTTCGCTGGAAAAAATAAGTTAAGTAACTTAACTGTGATAATGGATAGAAACAATATACAAATTGATGGCAATACTGAAGATATTATGCCATTGGAACCATTGGCAGAAAAGTATAAGTCTTTTAATTGGAATGTGATTGATGTTGATGGGCATAACATAAGAATGATTATTGATGCTTGTAATGAAGCAAGAGTAATTCATGATAAACCAACTTTGATTATTGCTCATACTACTCCAGGAAAAGGAGTTTCTTTTATGGAAGATGATTATACTTGGCATGGGAAACCACCTTCTTCTCAACAAGCTAGAGTTGCACTAAAAGAATTGAAACATATTGGAAAGGAGATTATGAATGGCTAAATATTTGAGTTTGAAGAATGTGCAGAGAGTTTATGTTAGAGATGGTTATGGGAAAGGTTTGGAAGAGATAGGAGATAAGAATAATTCTGTTGTTGCTTTGTGTTGTGATTTAGTCGGTTCAACTAGAACTTCTTGGTTTGCTAATAAATATCCTTATAGATATATTGAAGTTGGAGTGGCAGAGCAAAACTTAGTTGGGTTGGGTACTGGATTAGCTATAGCTGGTAAGATTCCTTTTATTTCTTCTTATGCTGTT
>CAZGBX010000007.1:0-47457 GCA_964524105.1 Candidatus Woesearchaeota archaeon | reverse complement strand
GGTAAAACAACTTTTTCTGACAATTTACTTGCTGGTGCTGGAATGATGTCTGAAGATCTGGCTGGAAAAGCTAGACAATTAGATTTTCATGATGATGAGCAAGAAAGGGGAATTACAATTGATTCTGCTGCAGTGTCTATGGTTCATGAGGTTGATGGTGAAAATTATTTGATTAATTTAATTGATACTCCTGGACACGTTGATTTTGGTGGGGATGTTACTAGAGCAATGAGGGCTGTTGATGGTTGTATTGTTTTAACTTGTGCTGTTGAAGGAATTATGCCGCAAACTGAGACTGTTTTGAAACAAGCTTTAAGAGAAAGAGTAAAGCCTGTACTATTTATTAATAAAGTTGATCGTTTGATTAAAGAAGTTAAGTTAACTCCTGAGAAAATGCAGGAGAGGTTTATTAAAATCATTACAGAAGTTAATAGGTTTATTCGTTCTATTGCGCCTGATGAGTTTAAAGAGGAGTGGCAAGTGAATGTGATGGATGGGTCTGTTGCTTTTGGATCTGCTTTCCATAACTGGGCTTTAAGTGTGCCTTACATGAAAAGTAAAGGGATAACTTTCAAAGATATTATTGATGCATATGAAAATGATACTTGGAAAGAGTTAGCTAAGAAAGCACCAATTCATGAAGTTATTTTAGATTCAACAATTAAACACCACCCTAATCCTTTAGATGCTCAAACGTATAGGGTTCCTAAATTGTGGCACGGAGATTTAGATTCACAAGAAGGAAAAGATTTAGTTTCTGCTAATCCAAATGGAAAAGTTAGTTTTGTTGTTACTAAGATTGTTGTGGATAAACATGCTGGAGAAGTTGCAACTGGAAGATTATTTAGTGGGACTTTAAGGCAAGGTGAGGAAGTTTATTTGAACATGGCTAAAAGGAAAGTGAGATTACAACAAGTTTCTATTTACAAGGGTGCGCAAAGAGTTTTAGTTGATGAAATTCCTGCTGGAAATATTGTTGGTCTTGTTGGATTAAAAGATACTTTCCCTGGAGAAACAATTTCTTCTGAACCTACTGAACCTTTTGAAGCTATTAAACATATATTCGAACCAGTTATTACAAAATCAATTGAACCAACAAGGGCTTCTGACTTACCTAAGTTAGTGGAAGTTCTTAGACAAGTGAACAAGGAAGACCCAGGAATTAAAATCGAGATTAATGAAGAGACTGGAGAGAACTTAATGTCTGGAATGGGTGAATTACATTTAGAAGTTATTGAAAATAGAATTAAAAACGAGAAAGGATTAGAAGTAAAAACTTCACCACCTATTGTTGTTTATAGAGAAACAATATTGAAGACTTCTGCTGAAGTTGAAGGGAAGTCACCTAACAAACACAATAAATTTTATATTACTGCTGAGCCTTTAGATCAAAAGTTAAGGGATGCTATTCGTGCAGGTGAATTGCCTGAGATTAAAATTAAGAAAAAAGATAAGAAAGTGTTTGAGTCTTTGACTAAACTTGGAATTTCTATGAACGAAGCTAAATCTTTTAGAGAAATTTATAATGGTTCTTTGATGATAGATGATACTGCTGGAATTGTTCATATTGGAGAAGTAATTGAAATGGTGTTAGAGGCTTTTGAGCAAGTAATGGATGGTGGGCCATTAGTTAGAGAGCCTTGTTTAGGGTTGAAAGTAAGTTTGAAAGATTGTAAGTTACACGAGGATGCTATTCATCGTGGTCCTGCACAAGTATTGCCTTCTGTTAGAGATGCTATTAGGGGGGCGATGGTGAATTCTGGTGCTGTATTGTTTGAACCTTTACAGATTCTTTTAATTGAAGCTCCTAATGAGTATATGGGTGCTATTTCTAAGTTAGTTGGGAATAAACGAGGACAGTTAATGAATATGGATCAAGAAGGTGAACATATTACTGTTAAATGTAAACTTCCTGTTGCTGAGATGTTTGGATTAAGTTCTGAGTTGAGATCTGCTACAGGTGGGCGTGGAATATTCTCTGTGATTGATCAAGTGTTTGAAAGATTGCCTTATGAGTTGCAAGATAAGATTGTTAGGCAAATCAAGCAAAGGAAAGGAATGAATTAGTCTTAAATCATTGTTCTTAGTCACCAAAACCTTTATAAGTCTTTTATTTGTCCTTTCTATATTAAAATTATGAGGTACTAATAATAAAATGGCTAAAGAAAAACCACACGTAAACATTGTTTTTGTTGGTCACGTTGACCACGGAAAGTCTACTACAGTTGGTAGATTATTTTTTGATTCAGGAATCATTGGCGAACAAGAGATGAGAAAATTAAAAGAGAAAGCTGAATCCTTGGGAAAAGCAGGGTTTGAGTTCGCTTTTGTAATGGATCATTTGAAAGAAGAACAAGAGAGAGGAGTTACAATTGACTTATCTCACAAGAAGTTCACTTCAAAGAAATACGAATATACTGTAATTGATGCTCCTGGGCACAAGGACTTTATTAAGAACATGATTACTGGGGCTTCACAAGCTGATGTTGGAGTTTTAGTTGTTGCTGCTACTGATGGAGTAATGGCACAAACTAAAGAACACGTATTCTTGTGTAAGACACTTGGTGTAAATCAACTAACTGTATTAGTTAACAAAATGGATGCAGTTAACTATGATGAAGCTAAGTTCAACCAAGTTAAGACTGATGTTTCAAATTTGCTTAAGACTGTAGGTTACAAACCTGATGAAGTACCTTTTATTGCTGGTTCAGCTTTCAAGGGAGATAACATCTGTAAGAAGTCTGAGAATATGGCGTGGTACAAAGGACCAACTGTTCTTGAACAAATGGATATCTTTAAAGAACCAGAAAAACCAACAGGTCTACCTTTAAGGTTACCAATCCAAGATGTGTATAATATCACTGGAATTGGAGTTGTGCCTGTAGGTAGAGTTGAAACTGGTGTGATGAAAATTGGGGACAAAGTAATTGTTGTTCCTGCTAGAGAAGGTACTGGTGTAACTGGTGAATGTAAATCTATTGAGATGCATCACGAACAAGTACAAGAAGCAATTCCTGGAGATAATATTGGATTTTCTGTAAGGGGAATCGGTAAGAAGGATATTGCTAGGGGAGATGTATTAGGTCACGTGGACAACCCTCCCAGTGTTGTACAAGATTTCGTAGCGCAAATCGTAGTATTGAATCACCCATCTGTTGTGACTATTGGATATACTCCAGTATTCCACATCAATACATCACAAGTAGCATGTAGGTTTATTGAATTAATTGCTAAGATCAATCCTGCAACTGGTGAGGTATTACAAGAGAAGCCAGATATGCTAAGAAACGGTGATGTAGCTAAGGTTAAGATTCAACCTACAAAACCTGTTGTGCTTGAAACACAAAAAGAAATTCCGCAATTGTCAAGGTTTGCTATCAGAGATGCTGGTCAAACTGTAGCAGCTGGAATGTGTATCGAGTCAACTAAGAAGAAATAATTTCTTCTTTTTTATATTTTTTATTACATATTTTCTTATAAAGTAATTATTTATCCTCTTATTTATGAGAAGTTACTTATTATTACCTTATTTTGCTTTGCTTGGGTTGTTATTGGGTTGTGCTACTCCAGATCCTCATGCTAATTGTGATCACTCTCGAGGACATGTACGTACACTTGGTAAGGGTTACCAGAGATTTGTTTCTGGTAGTCAAATGTTATTAACTATGGGGGTTGTTGGTGGTAGGCAAATTAATTATAGTGGGGTTTGTGTTGAGAGGTCAAGTGGCCAAAGGGTTTATAGAGAAGAGCTCCAAGGGTCTGATCCAAAAACTGGTGATATTACTACAGGGGTTTGTGGGATGAATAGTTTTGTTGATGGTCGAGGAGACCTTAGTACTTTTCGTGGTTCTGGTTGTGAAGGTCTTGCGGAACATCTTTCTGATGTTGTTGATAGTGCTGAAAGAGCTAGAAGGGTTTCTGAGTGTGTTTTACCTGATTAGTTAGTTTTATAATTCTTTTCTCTTTTACTTTATTTTATAATGAGGCCATTATATCGTTTGTTTGCATTGGGTGCTGCGTTTGTTTTAACTGCTTGTGCTAGTTTACCTGAACCGTTCGTTATGCATTATTTAGATAGGAAGGCTAGGCCTGTGAGATATCTTGGTGCGTGTGTTGAAGAAGATGGGCGTAGAGTGTATTTAGATAGAATTGGTACAATGGCTTTTATGGGTGTGGAACAAACAGGTGACTGTGAAGTTAGAACTTTTGTAGGGAGTGATGGAAGACGAGAATCTGTTCTTTCTGGTGAGTGTGATTCTTTGGAAGATGATATCCCTAGTGTTGGTGGTGGTGAAAAAAGAAGTAAGGTGATGGATGCTTGTTTAAATCCTGAATAGTTTTATTAGTTACCTTTATATGTTTTTCTTTATTGTTTTTTTGAAAATGGCAGTTAGACCTGAAGAAATAATTGAATTGTCTGAAGCTGAACGTGGAGAAGTGGATGCTACTGAAACTCGTATTGACGAATGGTTAATGAGGCATTGGATTCCTTGTCCAGGGGGTTTTGATCCTTATGAGGGTGTTACTTTTGCAAGGGCAGCTATGATGGATGAGCTTAATAGTAGGTATTCTAGTGCTGGTTGGAAAGGAATTGTTGATGATGTTGATGAAAGTGAGGAAGGGTTTACTTATTCCTTAGTTTTTACACGTTCTAATGGTGATGAGTAAAGTTTATTCATATCTTAGTGCTTTTACAGGTTGCATTTTAGAGGCTTTTATTGCAGGAAGAATTCCTGAAACAACACCTACAATAAATGAGAATGCTAAACTGAATATGACAACACTTATTGAGATTTCTACTTGAAGTAAGTTTATTCCACCTTGTACTAAACCAAATTCAACACCTTTAGCGATAGCAACACCAAGTACTACTCCAATTAAACCACCAACTAAACCTAAGAAACCGGATTCTATCAAATACATTTGAAGTATGGTTTTATTTGTTGCACCAATAGATTTCATAATTCCAATGTCTCTTGTTCTTTCTAAAACTGAAGTATACATGGAGTTCATGATTCCTAAACCACCAACAAATAATGAGATTAGAACTATTCCAATTAAAACATATCTTACTGCGCCCATAATTTCAGAAATTTGTGCTGCAACTTTTTTTGGATTGGTTACTATGAAATCATCTTCTCCTCTTTTTCTTTCTAATTGTCTTTCAAGATCTTTAGCTGCTTTTTCCATCTCAACTCCTTTCTCTATTGTTGCTGATAAAGCAGAGACTGATTTTTCTTCGTTGTCTGTTAAATCCCAAAGATCGTTTAAGCTCATAACAATGTATCTGTCTGTGTCATCACCTTGTTCTTCTAGGATACCAACTACTTCAAATTTTTCTCCCTCTATTTCAAGTTTATTTCTTACTCTAATTTCTTTGTCAAATGAATCTTTGGCTGTTTTATAACCTATAATCAAGGTACCTCTGTCGTTTTCGTTTAGAAATCTCCCTGAATCCATTTCTGTTCCTGTATCTCTGAATGATTCTTCGAAATTGTTTAAACTAAATCCTGTGACTGTAGAGAATTTTTTTTCTTTATCATACCTAATAACAAAACCTTGGCTTAACATTCCTTGGGCGTATTTTACTCTTGGTAGCCGATCTACAAAGTTAATGTCATCTTCTGTTAAAGTTGAAGTTCCAGTTGGACCACTAAATGCTGTTGCACTTTTTGGACCAATCCATAAAATATTTGAACCAAATTTATCAAACTGTGAAGTGATTGAGTTTTCTAATCCTTGTCCAAGTGTGATTAAACTTACTAGCGCACAGATTCCAATTACAATCCCTAACATTGTTAAGTATGCTCTTAACTTTCTGTACTTCATGTTCTTGACTGAGAACTTTACGAGTTGTTTAATCATATCTTAGCGCCTCCACGATTTTTAGTTTTGCTGCTTGTTTTGCTGGTAAGTATCCTGAAATTAAACCTATTCCTATTGCGAATAATAATCCTGCTATTGCTAAGGTAATATCAAATTCAATAAATAACATTTTAAATCCTGCTTGTTCTGCAGCTGCTCCAATCCCAAAACTTAAGGCAAATCCTAAAATGACTCCTAGGACTCCACCCACTAAACCAATTATCCCTGATTCAACTAAAAATAAGTGCATGATGTTCTTGTCTGATGCTCCAATAGATTTCATAATCCCAATCTCTTTTGTTCTTTCTAAAACTGAAGTGTACATGGAGTTCATGATTCCTATTGATCCAACAACTAATGATATGGCTGCGATTGAAATTAAGACTGATTTTACTATTAGGAGAATATCATTTAGGAATTTTAAAATGTCAGTTGGAGTTTGAACTTCAAAACTTTCTTTGTCCCTAACTCTTTCTAGATTTCTTTTTGTTCTTGCTACCACTGTGTCCATATCTTGTCCTGCCTTTACTTTTGCATCCATTGCGTTTATTTCTGTGGGTTTGTTGAAAATTTCTCTTGCGTCATCTAATGAGATCATGATCTGGTTATCATCTTGACTATTTCCAATCTCTTCTAATATTCCAATCACTTGAAACTTTTCTCCTTCAATTTCTATTTTAGAACCAACTGGAATTTCTTTACTGAATAGGTCTTCTGCAGCTAAGTGCCCTAAGACAGCAACGTTTCTTTCGCCATCATAAAATAATCTTCCTTCTCTTGTCCCTAAGTCATAATCTTCCCATTTTTTTTGAGTTTTTTCTGTTAACCAACCATAAACAAACACATTTCTTTCTCTGTTACTGTACTCTACTTTTGCGGCCATATCAAACACATAAGGGCTAACATATTCAAATTCACTCATGCCTTCGAGGACTTCAAAATCTCTTGTGTTTAGTCCGTCTGACATTCCAGGGGTTCCACCTCCTTTAGCAAAGATGAATAGTCTGTCAGAGCCTATTTTTTCAAATTGTTTAACTATGCCTTTTTCTAAACCACTAGATACACTAACAAGTGCAATAATTGATGCAACACCAATAACAACCCCTAGAATCGTAAGTATTGATCTTACTTTTTTGTTTTTGATGTTTTTCTTAGCAATGTTGTAATAATTCTTAATCATCTTTTAAGCTTGATTTTTTTCAAGAATTTCTTAATGTTTTTCTTATTAATTAGTTTGATCTTTTCTTTGCACCATCTGTACCATCTCTTAGCAACCTTCTTTACAGCAACTTCAATGTCTCTATCAATCTTCCATTGTTTATAAGTTTTGAATATGAAGAATAGGACGATTAGGTAAATGAAGATGTTAAAGATCCCCCCATTGGGTTGGCTTAAGCCATAAGCTACAGCTTGTCTTGCAGAAAACATTTTCAGATTGACATCTTTATTGTCTGTGAATGGTTTGTTATAGGAATCTTTGTAGATTACATCAAAGTCTAGTTTAACGTCTTTGCTTGATCCTGATTGGATTTTATATTCTGCTGTTTTGAAATCATCGGGTTCTAAATTACCTAAATACACTCTTTGGTTTGAAATGATTTCGTAGTTTTTGTTTTCTTTTAATTCTAAAGTTAAGAATTTTAATTCTGATGTTCCGACATTAGAAACACTAACTGTTACTTTTCCAACGTCGCCTTTTGTGTGGACTTCTGTGTCTTCAATGTCTAATTGATAATCTGCTTCTGAGTCAACAACAACCCCAACAATATGGTTTGAAGTTTCTTCTGCAGCTGAACTTTCTGTATAAGTAACTGTTAAAGGAATTCTGTAAGCTTTTGTTTCTGCACTTGGATCAACAATTAAATCATATTGTAATTCTTTAGTTTGTCCTGCACCTAAACCTGTTATTCTTTTTTCTGTAGTTGAACCCACTGGTGTGAATGTTTCAATTGAACTAACATCTAGGTTTATTACAACGTCTCTTACGTAACTGTTTGCGTTATTTTTTAAGTTAACTTTTAAGTTAATTGTTTGCCCTGGGGCAACTCTTTCTGGTGTGCTAATAACACTTTCAATTCCTAATGCTCCTCCTTCTGATTTAACATCTATTTTAACATCTTCAG
The DNA here is from genome assembly GCA_964524105.1 of Candidatus Woesearchaeota archaeon. Taxonomy (GTDB): domain Archaea; phylum Nanobdellota; class Nanobdellia; order SCGC-AAA011-G17; family GW2011-AR18; genus JAGVXZ01. The sequence goes on along the minus strand of CAZGBX010000007.1, from coordinate 39,469 downwards.
AAAACCAAAACCCCTGGGGTGTTTCGTATTTGAACCTAAGAATGTTTTCACCTTCTGTTGCGTCATCTGCAACTCTAACTTTGTATGTTAGTAATGCAATCTCGTCCTTTCTTAAATTTTTTATGTTCCTTGTTGGTGTATCAACATCGAATGAGAAAGGGTAATCTTCAATTAAAGTTAGTTTAATATCTTTTATATCACTACTGTCTTGGTTTCTGACTTTTAAATAAATTGTAACGTGTTCACCTGCTGAAGCTGGTAGTGGGTCGTAGTTAATAATATTAATGACTGCTTTTTCTGTTTTTCCTGCACCAATTACGTAAGTGTCTGTTGCTAGTATTGGTGTTGCTAATAGAATCAGGATTACTGTAAGTAAAATCACTCTTTTCATAGTTTATTTACAACCTTCCCATCTTTTAAATAGATTTTCCTTTTTGAGTATTTTGCTAGGTTTAAGTCATGGGTGATAACTAATACTGTTTTTTTGTGTTTTTTGTTAAGTTCTTGTAGCAGCCCCATTACAACTCTTCCTGTTTTTGAATCTAAGTTTCCAGTTGGTTCGTCTGCTAAGACAAGTTCTGGATCATTAACTAATGATCTTGCAATTGCAACTCTTTGTCTTTCTCCACCTGATAATGAGTTTGGCCTGTGTGTTAATCTGTGACTCATTTCAACCATGTCTAATTTTTCTTTTGCAATTTTTTTCATATCTTCTTCTTCTATACCTTGGAACATCATAGGTAGCATTACATTTTCTAATGCTGTTAAAGATGGGATTAAGTTGAAACTTTGAAAAATGAAACCTATCTTTTTCCCCCTGATTAATGCAAGTTCATCTTCTTTGAAACTTCTTATGTTTTTATCTTCTAAGTAGACGTTACCTTTTGTAGCTAGGTCTAGTAATCCAATGATGTTCATTGCAGTGGATTTTCCTGAACCTGATTTGCCTAATAAAGTTACAAATTCTCCTTTTTTGATGTTAATGTTTATTCCTTGTAAGGCTGGCACCTTAACTTCTCCTAGATTGTAGATTTTCCATACGTCTTCGACTTTTATAATGGATGGCATGGATAAGACCTTGTTTGATTTGCCTTATATATTTTTGCTTGGGGAAAAGCTTTAAAAATAGATGAATTTCCTAAAATCTTATGGTAAGTAAGCAAAGAGCAAGGATCAAGCTGGTGAGTGCGAATATAGGTCAGCTTAATCAGTTGTGTGATGCTATCTTGGATATTGCTAAGAAAACTAAGACTAAAATTCATGGTCCGATTTCTTTACCTACTAAAAAGTTGAAAATTACTACTAGAAAGAGTCCTGATGGGGAAGGAAAAGCTTCTTGGGAAAAGTATGAGATGAGAGTACATAAGAGGTTAATTGATCTTGGTGTTGATGATAGGGCTTTGAGGTTAGTAATGAGAGTACCAATTCCGCAAGAAGTAAGAATTGAAATTAATTTGATTGAGTAGTTCTTTCATAAGTTTTATATATCGTTGTAGAGTTAGATTTCACTATGCCGCGATCGCCTAATCTGGTATGGCACTGGATTGCTAATCCAGGACCTTCGGGTCGTCTGGGTTCAAATCCCAGTCGCGGCGTTTTATTATTTTAGTTAGTTTTATAAGTGAGTTTTAATTTATTTCCTTAATGGATTATTTAATTTATTTTCAACAGTATCCTTTATTGAAAGGTTTAGCTGTTTTAATTTTGTTTATTATTGCTTCCAAAATATTTCTTTATATTTCTAAAAAGATTGTTCGTAGGGCTGTTGCTAAAACTGAGACTGAATTAGATGATAAGTTAATTGATATTACTGAGACTCCAATTGCTGTTATTTTGTTAATATTGGGTATTAAGTTGGCTTTAGTTGTGTCTGGTGTAGAATTTAATCTCTTAGATTATTTAGATAAGATTCTTAATAGTTTGATTATAATTGCGATTGGTTATGCTGTTGCTGCAATAATTGATATGATTATTGAAATGTGGGGCCAGAAGTTTTCTAAAAAAAGTAAGATCAAAGTTAGTGGGGATTTATTATCTTTAATGCATAAAACTGTCAAGGTTGTTGTTCTTGTTGTAACTTTTTTAATTGTTCTTAAGGAGTGGGGTGTTAATATCGGGCCCTTACTTGCAAGTTTAGGTATTGCTGGTTTAGCAATTGGTTTAGCTTTACAAAATACTTTGTCTAACATATTTGGTGGTGTTTCTCTTATTTTTGATAGGGCCTTTAAGGTTGGAGATATTGTTGAAGTTGGAACTGTTAAGGGTACGGTGTATGAGATTGGATTGAGGTCTACTAGAGTTAAGACTTTTAATAATGAGCTTGTTGTGATTCCAAATGGTCAACTTGCTAATGAAAATATAATTAATTATAATAAACCAAATATGAAGGCTAGGATTGTTATTCCTTTTACTGTTGCTTATGGTACAAAACATGAGAAAGTTAAGAGTTTAGTTTTGGGTGTTGTTAAGAAGTTAAATCATGTTTTAACTGATCCTGCTCCTTTTGTTAGGTTTGAAAATATGGGTGATTCTGCTCTTGAATTTAAAGTGTATTTTTGGGTAGATTCTCTTAAAGAGAAATACGGTGTTAAAGATAAGGCTATTGGCTTAATCTATGATAATTTGAATAAATCTCGGATTGGAATTCCTTATCCTCAAATGGATGTTCATTTAAAAAAGTGAGTTTTGTCGTATAGTAAAGCTTAAATAGTTTCTTACTGGCCAGTGAATATACAATGGCTGGTGGCAAAGAATTAGGAATAGCTGGTGGAGTTTTCTTAGGGGTTCCTGTAGGAGAGTTAGCAGAACCTATTGTAAGGTATTTGAGGACTGTGAGTGGTGCTCATGATGATTTTGATTTGTCTGATGCTGGTGATGTTCTTAGAGCTTCTAATTTTTTAGTTAAGGCTGGTGTAAGTAATGATGACCCTAGTAGGTTAGATGATGAGTTTGGATATTTAGTTGATTTTTTTGGTGCTGATATGCCTTTGTCTGATATGCGACCTTGGTCTCCTGAAGGTGTTGAAAGTAAGCCTGAAGAACCTGTGAGTAGAAGTACTGTTGCTTCTTTGCTTGCAACTGGAAGAAAACTTAGAGAAAGCCCAAGATATTCTGAACTTTCTACTGAGACTGGTCCTGTTGCTGGGGTTAAACCTGTTGTACCAACTGATGATGGTGAAGGTCCTACAGAACCAACTTTAGATGCTGTTGATGGGACTGAGGGGAGAGAAATTCCAATACGTACTGGTGAGTTTCAAGTTGTTGATAGAGATGATACTCCATTTAGGTTTGCACTTTTTGATTTTTATGATGCTGCAAGAGGTGCTGGTTTAGATATTAGAGATATTGCAGTTCAACGAGCTTTAGATAAAGCTGTTTTAGATAATGTTGATTCTGATAGATTAAGTGAAGAACTTGATGAAGAAACAATTGGACTTTTAGTTTTAGAAGCTCAAGACGCTTTAGCTGAAGAACTAGAGGGACGTGAAGAATCTAGGGGTGGTTTGTTAAGTCCTTTTGAAAGTAGAATTAGATATACTGCTGTTGCAGAAGCTTTTGCTGATCATTTAAGTGTTGGTTTTGGGTCTGGTGAGGGTGAGATTAGAACAGAATATATTCTTCCTGGTTTGAGAAGATTGCTTGATGAAGATGCTGCTTCTAGGACTGTTCCACTTAACGATGCTGATGCTGTTAGAGCTTATATGAGTGATGCTGGATTGTTAGTTGGGATTTTAGATTCTTATGGTATTGAGATTCATGGTTTAGATGAGTTGGATGAGGATGAATTAAGAAAAGATATTCTTGCAGAATGGCAAGATGTTTACTCTAGGGAAATGCCTGATGATGAAGAACTTGATGATGATGATATTGTGTTTGATGATAGTGATGATGATGATGATGTATCTGTTGCTGTGGCTGCACCTGAAGGGCCAAGGGCTGGTGCAAGTGCTGTGGCTGTTGCTTTAGATGATGATCAAATTAGTTTAGGTGATCTTAAAACTGATCCTAGTGCTCCTTTTGTTCCTTTAGTTAAGAAAACTGGTGTTGCTGTGCCTCCTCCTTTACCGCCTTCTGCAGTGGTTACTGAACCTGTTCTTGGAACTGTTTTAGGTACTGATGATGATGGTCCAACTAGGGCTCAGAGAATTGGTTCTGCTATTACAGCTGGTGTATTATTAGCGAGTGTGGCAGGTGTGGCTTGGCATACTTTAAAAGATAAACCTGTTGAAGGTGATAGTGGAAATGTACCAGGTCATAATGTTGTTTTAACTCAAGAACAATTAGCTAATATTCAAGGTGGTGGTTTTACAATTGAAGGTGAAGATGCTGGTGAACCTCCTGAAGAAGGAGCGGATGCAGGAAGTGCAAGTGCTTCTGAACCTGTAGAAGAAGCTGAACCTGAATTAGAAAATATTGTTGATAAGTTTTACTTAGCTGTTAATGGTGATAAGAAACAAGGAAATCTTAAGTCACCTAAAGGTCATGAGACAAGCAAGGCTGCTTTTGACAGGCGTATTGGTGTTGGAAAATCTTTACGTGTTAATGTTTTAGAAGGAAGAAAAGTTACTGGTACAAGTTTAGAGAAAAAAGTTTCAAAAGATAAGTTTGAGCCTGCAACTGGACTTCATGTAAAATCAGAAGGAAAAGCATATAGATTAAGGTTCCCTAGGTGGGAAGGAAATGATGATGATGCACATGTACTTTATAGATTAACTGTTACATATGAAGGTGGAGAAGAAGACGAGTTATATGTAGGTGTACTTAATCCGAAAGGGGCTAAGAAAGAACCAGAACTTAAGAAGTCTACTAAATCAAAGAAAGGACCTAAGCCTCCTGCTGCTAAACCTGCTGCTCCAGATGCTGGTGCTAAGCCTGCTCCGGCAGCAAAGCCTGTTCCAAAATCACCAACTTCAGAATATACTGATTTAACTCTTAGTAAGGATATGATTTTGGGAATCTATGGTAGACATAAGGGTTACACTGGTGTTCAATCTTGTCTTGATGAAGGTCTTGAAGGTACTGCAACTTATTTATTGAAGATCCAGGATAGTAGGGCCAAGAGAGTAGTTCCAAGGTTTAAGGGTCTTGGATGTGGGCAATTTAGAAGGGCGCTTACAACAGATATGAGGCGTGCTGTTTTCCAGGGTGTTAAGGGAAAAGTGAAAGACGGATATTATAGGGTGAGGTTGCCTTTCAAAGTTAAGAAATAGAAACCTTTATATAATTGTCACTACTGCAGAGGTGTATACTGTATAAATGAAAAATGAATGGAAGAAATTTTTTATTGGGGACCGCACTTGCTTTGTTTGGTTTACTTAGTAAGTCATCTGATGCTCGTGCACAAGGTATTCCACCAGATCCGAATACTGGTAGAGATTATAGAATAACTCTTGGTGAAGTAAGATCTATCTCTGGTGTTAATCAGACAAGGCCAATTCAAACACCAAGTGATGATGATAATGCTGTAGCTACTGGGGTTGAGCCAACTGAATATAGGTTCCAAGTTCCTGGACATATGGCTGCTGCAGGAAATCCAAAAAGGCCAAAGGAAGTTTGGTTAAGAAGAAAAAGGCCTGGTTCTAATGATTTTGAAGATGTAGGAACTGCTTCTTTGCCAAAAAATGATCTTGTTACACCTATTACTGGTGATGCGTTTTTGGCTAGATTTTTGAGAGATGGTTTCTTTGATTGGAATATGACTGAAAGGGGAACTTATCAAGTTGAAGTTAAATATTTTGATGGGACTAATGATGTTTTAACAACTGAGCCATTACCTTGTGGAAGTGGAGATGTTGATGTATTAATGAATGGAGCTCGTGGAAATACTAAAACTGTTACTCAAGGTGCAGAAGTTAAGTTAACAACTGATGATGCTGGAGAAACTTTTAGTGGTGGTGTTACTTTATCTGGGCCTGGTGGTGATACTGATTTCACTCCTGATGCGGATGGTTCTGTAACAATTGATACAACTGGTTTGGATGCGGGAAGATATACTCTTCGAGCTGATGTTGAAGGGCGTTGTCCTGGAGTAGATCATGCAAATCCTCATCCAAATACATTAGAGCTTGTTGTTGGGGCTTGTACTGATGATGCTTGGAATTTAGAAGAAACTGGTGCTGGTAAACTTGAAGATGTTGCAGGTAGCCCTACTGCTAAAGAATTAGTTGATGTTAAGCAAGGTGATGTAATTAGGGTTGTTTCTGATGATAATACGCCATTAACTTATACTTTAAAGGAACGTGTTGATGATCCTACCAATCCGGGTGCAAAGGTGTGGAGAGGAGTTGATCCTGAAAGTACAGGTGGTGAAATTGTAAGGAGATTTGATGATCAAGGTGCTTTTGGGTATGTAGTTAAAACAACTGATCAGTGTGGTAATGATGTGACTAACACATTTGCTTTTAAAGTTGGGTGTAAAGATGTTAGTACTTGGAACACTGTAATTGATGGTGATAATGCTTTGGGTAACTTAGGTAGTCCTAGTTCAACTGATACTGGGGCAACTTTAAGAACAGAGATAAGACCTGGTGGACAATTATTACTTACACCAAATGGAAATGTTGGTGGTAAGAGAGTTGAAAAGATTAGATATAAGTTGCTTGAAAGAGGTACTGGGGATATTGCAAGAGATGCAAAAGGTGATCAAATTCAAGATGTGAATTTCAAAGATGTTCAAACAGTTGTTTTACCTGATACTTTAATTGGTCAAGAATATACCTTAGTAACTGAAACCCAGAATGTTTGTGGGGAAGAAGTTGAAAACGTAATATTATTATCTACTAATCCTCGGACTTCAATTGATCTTGCTGTTGGTGCTAGCTTGGGTTGGAGCGATACTGATGTGTTTTACGGTGCGGATTCTACAAGTTTTAGTGGAACTAGATCTGGACTTAGGGCTGCAGGTGAATTAGGATTAGAAGGATTAGTTAAAGAAGGAGATAATATTTCAGTTGGATTAGAAGGAGAGTTTGTACATGTTGATGCTGAAAATGGTGATGATGATTTAGGTGGAACAGTAACTGGTGGGTTTGTAGTTAGGGGAGATTATAAATCTGGAGATGAAGTTGTTGAGTTAGAAGAAGATGCTTCAATAACTGCTTATGGAAAAAATGTTGAATTAACTAGTTGTATATCTGATAGTTGTAGATTTGTTGTTGATGGTGAGTCTAATTGGATTAATGAAGGTGAAAAAGAAGATGTTAATGGACTTGCAATTGAAGTAAAAGATATTACTAATGCTCCTACTCCTGGGGTGAAGGATACTGCAAGGGTTGTTCTTGGAGATAATGCTGGATTTGAAGCTGGAGTTCATATTGGTGGGGAATGGACAAGTACTGATGTGACTCAAGAAGTTGCAACTGGAACTAATGTAACTACAACTAATAGTACTGGAGCTCTTGTTCTGGGTGCTGATGGATTTGTAGGTACTCAAGATGATGAAACTAGAATCGGATTAGAAGCTGGAGTTGACCTAGAAATTACTGGAATTACTCAAGGTGTAGAAGTTGGTAATGAAGAAATTACTAGTAGAGATGGGACTGGAGTTAATTCGACTGCTTATTTGAGGGGAGTTGCTGAAGGTCCAATTGCTGGTGGAGACAGGGCAGCTGTAAGTCTTGGACTAAGAAGAACAAGTGAAGAAAGGCAAGCTCTAGGTGATGATAATGATTACAATGTTGCAGGTTTATCTGCTGAACTTGGAGTGGGTTATGCTGGACCAATGTTACCTGTGTGGATCGATAGGGCTTATGTAACTGGGAGTATACCACTTGGTGATTTCCAAAGACAATCTGCTGTTACTGCAGGAGTTGACTTTTTAGAGTCTGTTGTTGGTGACTTCGGGGTTAATGTAAAGTATGTTGGAAGTGAATTAAATAATACTCGGGATGGGTCTGATACTGATGCTGTATTCCTGAATGTTACTTATCAACCTGCTGGTGATGATGAAGATGTTGAAGATCATGTTAGAGACTTTAGGCATGATATCTACAACAGATAGATTTTTATAATTCTTTCTTAACTTTTTTTATATGTTTATTATTGCTTTTTTAGGACAGTACATTGGTTATCTGTTAGGTTATCTTTGTGATGATGAACTTAAGCAAGGAAAAAAGTATTTTTTATTGTTAGAGGTTTTAGTTTTGATACTCTTATTTGTTTTTAATTTTTCTTTATCTTGGTTGATTGTGATTGGATTATTACTCTCTTTGATTATTAAAAAAGAGTATTTTTATTTTGGAGTTTTTGTAGGATTTTTATCTTGGATCTTGATATTTATTTATGGACTAGCTTATGGGACTTTGAAGTACAAGAAATTAAAAGTATTGTTACTTAATGTGTTATTTGCTTTTCCTTTATTTCTTTTAAGTTTCTGGTTTGATCTTGTGCCTTTGGGCTTAGGGGCACTAATCGGGTTATTGATACATAAGCTTAAAAACTTTTTTTAGTTACCAAATTTGATGTTATATATAATTGGATTGGGTCTTGGGGATGAGATGGATGTCACAATGAGGGCCTGGTCTTTGATTAGGAACTGTGACCTGGTATTCTTAGAACATTACACTTCTTTTATGGATGTTAAAGTTAAGAAGTTAGAAGAGTTTTATGGTAAGGATATTATCTTAGCTGATAGGAAGTTGGTAGAGACACAATCAGATAAGATTTTAAGTCCTGCAAAAGATCAAGATGTGGTGTTATTGATTGTTGGGGACCCGTTATTTGCAACTACTCATAGTGACTTGATATTAAGAGCAAAAGATTTTGGTGTGAAAGTTAGAGTGATACATAATGTTTCAATATTTAATGCTGTTTCTGATACTGGATTGTCATTGTATAACTTTGGGAAGGTTGCTTCAATACCTTTTGTTGATGGTGACTGGGAAGTTAACACACCATATGAAGTTTTAAAATCTAATAGTGACTTGCATACTTTGTTCTTGTTTGATTTGAAATTAGATCAAGATGAGTTTATGAATATTAATGAAGCAATAGAATTCTTAGAGAAATGTGAAGAAAGAAAAAAAGAAGGATTGATTAAACCAGAGACTTTAGTTGTTGCTTGTAGTAATATGGGCTCTGAAAAACAAGAAATAAAAGTTGGGACTCTAGAAGAGATTAAGAAAATGAAGTTTAGAAAATTTCCACAGTGTATGATTTTCCCTGGTAAAATGCATTTTATCGAAGAACAAATGTTAGATTTATTTAGGTCTAAGTAGGTTAATATTGGGTATTGAGATAAGTTCTTTTTTGTTTGTTAAAACTCTTGTTTCAAATAAAGTTATTTTTTTAACTGTGCCTTGCAGTTCTTTTGTTTTTATTTTCTGTTCTAGTTTTATTTTTTTAAACAATTTAATGTAAATCCCTGCTAAGATATTAGGTGTTGTGTCTTTGAAACTTAAAGCAATTAAAGCCAAAATTACAATTGCGAATATCAGTAAGCTCTTTTTAATCCCTAATTCAAGTTGGGTTAGTATCGTGATTAATGTTATGATGTAAATTATTATTTTAGTTAGATTAGCTAAGGCTGTGTCTAAGGAGAATTTGGTGTTAAATGTCTTTTTAATTGCTTTATGTGACCTTGTTTTTCTTATTATTCTTTTTATTAAATCTGATGCTAAATTAGCAATGATTATTCCCAGTACTAATGTAAATAAGCTTATGAGTAACATCTTTATTCGTTAAGTAGAACTTTGATTATTGCGGCGAAGGCTGGTCTTGTTACTAAAACTCCAATTGTAACTCCAGCAATTGTAACTAATGCGAAACCAGTTAGTAGTCCTGCACCTGCTCTTAGTAAAGGAATCATTGCAGCTACTGTGGTGAAGTAAGCTATGAAGATAATGAAGAATGCTTGTTTTACTCTCTTCTTCCAGTTACCTGCAGTTTTTGATTTTGATAAAACTTCATCTGCTATTACAATTTGATCATCTACACCTGTACCTACTGAAGCAATAATACCTGCGATTGCTGCTAAGTCTAGGTTATACTTGAACAATGCAGCTAAGCCTAAAATGATATAGACTTCTGATAATACAACAATTATTGTTGGAATTGCAATCTTAAGTTTCCTGTATCTGATGAAAATAACTAAACCTACTGCGATTGCTGCTAAGAATCCAACTAGTAGAGCGTTATTCAAGAATGATTTTCCTAAAGTTGGAGAAATGTAATCTAGTTTAATGATCTCTAGTTTTGTTGGTAATGAACCTGTAATTAAAACTGTTTGTAACTTGTCCCTGTTCTTTATCGCATTATTAATTGCTTCTGGTTCATCAATACCATTACCTGGGCCTGAGATTGTTATCCTTGTTGCTTTTTGACCTTTTAAGTTCTCTGAGATTTGTAATGAATCCACTAACTTGCCGTCTAAGTAGAAGTCAATTGTTTTTTCTAAAACGCTTGAACCGTAATCTGTTGTTTTAACTCCCAAGTCTTTAGTTACTTCTGCGTGCCTATCTGCAGCGTCATTAGATAATGAAATCTCAAATTCAAACTGACATGAAAAACCGTTTTCGACAGGGTTACATTGAACAATCCTTGAACATGTTCCATCGTTTCTACAAACAAATGTGATGTCTCTTTCACCACCAATAAATACAATCTCTTCTCCAATCTTAGCTTCGAATATTCCTTGTGAGCCAATTAAATCTTTGACTTCTTCTTTTGTTGCTCCTGCAATTTCTACTAGGATGTAATTTTCTCCTGACAAGTCCTTAGCTTGTTTGATCTTTATATCTGTTAAACCATAGACGTTAAGTCTGTTCTCCATTGTGTCTATGATGTCTTTTAATTCTTGTTCTGTTGCTGGTATTTCTGGTTTAAGTAAAACTTGTGTTCCACCTTGTAATTCTAAACCTTTCCTGATGTTTGAGCTAGAAACTTCTGCAACTGTAATCCCTAAATCTTCTTTATCTTTAAGTAAGGTGTAACTTGCTAAATTGGATTCTATCCTTATAGTTTCTCCAGCCTTAATGCTTGAAATTGCTTTTGAAAAGTCATCTAAGTTTTTTATTTCTTTACTATTAATCTCAGTTATTTTTTCCCTATCTACTGGTTGTAAGTTTGGGTCTGGGTTTTGGAAACCGTAAATGTCAGCAGTAGAGTTTTTCTCAACGTAAGTTATTGCAACCCCTTCTGTTTCAAACTGATGACCAATAGCAATGAATGAGAAGATTAATACAGCTAGTAAAATTATTACTCTTGGTTGTTTTAGTATTTTTCTTAAGCTCATTTTCTTGTTGAGTACCAGTATAGTATTCCTGTGTTTGTTAGGTATGTTGCGAAGATATCAACAAACAGTCCAATTAAGATTATTGTGAACATTTGTTGTAAAGTTGGGTTTGTTGAAAATATGATTGCGACTAGTAATGCTGCGATTGTTGTGCCTGTCATGGTTAGACCAGTTTTTGCTGCCCGAATCATTCTACTAAATGGTGAACCTTCTTTAGATTTCAAAACTCTGGTTGTAAGTAAGATGTCTGAGTCTACAGAATAACCTATTAGTAGAAGGAATGCAACTATACCGGCTGTGGATAGATGAATATTAAATAAATTGACAATTGCTAATGTTATGGTGATGTCCATGAATGCTGCCATGATGATTGCAAGTGATGGCGCGAAGTTTCTGAATGTGATGAAAACTACAACTCCCATGAAAACAAATGCGAAAAGTAAAGCTAGGATTAAGTCTCTGTAGAATGTTTCTCCTAAAGATGGGCCTGTTGTTTTACTACTGTAATTGTCACTAGTTAAGGCAAATCCGAGTATTTCTTCTAAGAATGATTTTAAGTCTTCTTCTTCCATATCAGAGACTTGTAATGTAATACCAACTTGTTCTTGGGTAATTGTGTCTGTTAGTTTTCTTACAATTGCTTTTTCTGGGAATGATTCTTCTAGTTCTAGTACATTAATATCTTGGTTTGTGTTAATTGTTGCTGAGATTCCACCCCTAAGTGAAACGTCTTTGTGCATGAAATCTCCTGTACTAGAATACTGAAGGCCAATAATCCCTAAAGCAATGATTAGAACTATGATTGGAATTAAGAGTATTTTCTTGTGGTGTTCAATATAAAATATCTCTAACTTATCTAAATTCATTAGAGTTTTAGGATTGAATAGTATTTTTAAAGGTTATTGTTGAAGAATTCATGTATTTTATCTGTAGGTTCTTTAGTGACCTTTAAGTTCGGTTCTTTTTCAAATGGTTTGAAGTAATTGCTCCATGTGTACCTTGCATCTAAGAAGACAATCACGCCCTTATCTGTTTCTGACCTAATACATCTTCCTGCGTTTTGTCTTGTTTTTATTAATGCTGGTAAAGTGTAACCATACTCCCAACCTTTTTGGAATTTTAAATCATAATACTTGATTAGTTCTTGGGTTCTTAGGTTTGGTTTTCCTAATGGTAAGCCAACAATAACTACTCCCTTAAGTTCATCTCCTGCTAAGTCTAAACCTTCTCCGAAATTACCTGCCGATGCACCAAGTAAAACTGCTCCAGAGTTTTTGTAAGTTTTGAACTTGTCTATCAAATCATACTTTTCTTCTTTTGAAATTCCTGGCATTTCTAAGAAAGTTGTTTTTTTACATAAGTCTTGGAAGTGACTATAAACTTCGTCCCTTAAGTAATAGCTTGGGAAGAATATTGCTGAGTTTCCTGGAATACTATTGGCAATGTTTGCACAGTGTTCTGCAATTTTCTCATACATCTCTGGGGACCTTGCTGTAAATTTGGTGGTGGTGTCTGGGACAATTAAAGTTAGTTTATTTTTACTTGGGAATGGGTTATCGAATTCTTTAGCAATTGTTTCAAAGCCGAACAAGTCTTTGTACATTGAAGTAGGAGATAAAGTTCCTGACATACAAATCAAAGAATGAGAATCTTCTGCAAGTTCCCTCATTATTAAAGAAGGGTCTAAACAATTATAAGATATTGTTACAAATGGTTTTCCTCTTTTATCAAAGTCTCTTGTTAAGATCCTAACGAAACCTTGTTCTTCTCCTAACCACCATTTCATGAAGTTTGAAACTGAACTACAAAATGATCTTTTTCTTGTTTCTTTTACTGCATCTGCTACAAACTGGAAGTTGCCCATTAGTTCGTCGTAGTCTGCTACTTCTTTTACTTTGTCTAAGAATTCTTCTTTTGTGATTAAGATCTCTTCTTGTTTGAATTCCAATTTGTTTGAAAGTTGAAATAAAATGTCTGCAATGTCCCTTAAGTCATCACCGATTTCTTTGTGTCCTTCGCCTTGAGCTTCTTTTGCAGCTTGTTCTAAAACATAAGTTGTGAGTTTTGCTGACAGGACTTCTCTACATTTCTCTGGTAGTCTGTGGCCCTCGTCAAATATTAAGATTGTGTCATTTAATCTCTTACTTGTTTTTCTTAGGAGGTTTTCTCTTATGTTTGGGTCTAGAATATGTAAGTAGTCAAGGATTAGGATATTTGCTTTGTGGGCGTGCATGCAGGCTAGTTCGTAAGGGCACAAGTCAGATTCTTTTGCAATGCTCTTTAGTTCTTCTGTGTGACAAATAACGTTCTTTAAAGATTCTAAAGTTACTTTGGCTTGAATAGAGACATCGTTTTTCTGAATTAGGTTATTGTAATAGTCGCAGTTTTTTTCTTTCATTAATGATTTGCAGAACTCGCTAAATTCTCCAGAAGTAAGGCTTGAAACTCCTGATTGTAAGCACATGTTTCTTTTTCCAACTAAATCTACAACATTAATCTCTTTTCCGAATTTTTTTTGAATCTCTTTTAGTGTCTCTACAGCAATCATGTGCTGGGTGTGCATAGGTGTTAAGAAGAAGACGTTTAGTTTATGTTCTAAAGCATAAGTTAGAGTTGCTGAGATTGCAGCAGCAGTTTTTCCTAGGCCTGTGGGTGCGTGAGCTATCAAGTTAGTTTTATCTCCAATTGCTTCTGTGATTGATTCAATAAGTTCCTTTTGAGATTCTCTTACTTTTTCATGGGGGAATAAAATTTGCATTCCAGTGGGATGTTTTTATTCTTTAATTTTGTTTGGATTCATTTTGTGGTAGTACTTGATGAACAAAACAGTTATATACTATATTTCCTAAAATTCTTTAGTGGAAAAAGAGCAGAAGAGTAACTTGCTTAGAATTTTGAAAACCGCGCAAGTTGCAATAAAAAAGAGGGACACTAGGAAGCTGATGGATCTTAGTAATCAGACTGTTCATGATGCTTCAATATTCCAAGATGAGATTTATTTATTAGTTGCAATTATTATCTATTCTTTGTCTAAAGTTTTCCATAGGGAGAATTACAAAGAGTATAGTTCATTTAGTAAGTTTAGTGATATTTGTAACCAGGATTTGGCTGGTGCCTACAAGGTTTTGAAAGAGGGTAATTTAGGGGCTTTTGAAACTCAAATGAAAGATTTCTTGAAAAAAGTTAACAAGCTAGATAAGAGGTTAAAGTATCATATGAAAGATGTAATAAGAAAGGCAAGAATTCGTAAAGCTTCAAGGTTGCATGAGCATGGTGTATCTTTAGGTAAGACTGCAGAACTATTAGGTTTATCACAATTTGAAATGATGAGCTATGTGGGTAGTACAGGGATATCTGATGTTAAGGAAAGTAAGACGTTTAGTGTTGCCGAAAGGATGAAGTTAGTTAGGAGGGCTTTTGAATGAAAGCTATTGTTTTTGATACAGGTCCGATTATTTCTTTAGCTTTGAATGATTTACTTTGGACTCTGCCTGTTCTTAAAGAAAAGTATGGTGGTGATTTTTATTTGCCACATTCTGTTAAACTAGAGTTAATTGATAAGCCAATGAATTCTAAAAAGTATAAGTTTGAAGCTATGAACATTTTGAAATTAATTAACAAAGGAGTTTTGAAAGTCCATGATAAAATTGAGATTCATAATTATCTTCATTTAGCCAATTCTATATATTCTATTGGTGGGCGGAAATTAAAGTTAGTTCATGGTGGTGAGTTAGAAGCTTTTGTATTAGCTAATCAACTGAAAGCTGATTTGTGTGCTATTGATGAGAGAACAATGAGGTTGTTAGTTGAGGATGCAAATAAATTAAGAAGTTTGTTAGAAAGAAAGTTTCATACTAAAGTTCAACTAAATAGATCTAAGTTGAATGAGTTTAAAGAAAAAGTTTGTTGTGTAAGTATTTGTAGAACAACTGAACTTATGGCTATTGCATATGAGTCTGGGTTGTTTAAAGATTTTGATGGGATAAAAAAGAGAGACTTTTTGGATGGATTGTTTTGGGCCTTGAAGTTAAGAGGTGTGAGTATCTCTGGGGATGAGATTGGAGAGTTGATTAGTGCTGTTAGATAGGTTTAAATATGATGATTCCGAACTGCTTTTATATCATTGGAGGCGTGGGGTAACCTGGCATCCTAACCGGCTCCAGATGTTGGAGCTATGAGCGAAAGCTGTGACTGAAGATACCGGTTGATCCCGGTTCAAATCCGGGCGTCTCCATGGTGTACCCAAGGGGTAGTCACAAACAGGAACCTTTAAATACTTACTGGGTGTAACGAGTAAGTGGTGGTTGTACGTACAAAAAAATGAAAAAGACTATCTTATTGTTGGCAATATTGGTTACTGTATTTTCTATAATGGCTAATGCAGCAGAAGTTGAGATTACTCTTGATCCTGCTAATCCTGTAGTAGATGATACTGTGAGTTGTTTAGTTAATGGGGAGATTCCACAGAATTCTTATGTTGTTTGGTTTGTTAATAATGAAATGTTGATGGATTATAATTCTAGGTCACCAAATGAGCCAATGGAGGCTGTGCATGATAATCCCTTTGAGTTAAGTAGGATTAATACTAGGTGGATTGTGCATTATAATGAAGAGTTAGAGAGATCTCAGCATGCTTCAATTAGTGATGGTGATATTTTAACTTGTCAAGTTTGGAGACCTACTGTTGGAAGTACTGTTCTTTTAGGTGCTACTAATACAATAGTTGGGGAGTCAGATGTGCCTGTTGAAGATAGAGGACATGCTCCTGTTGTTGAGATTCTTATGCCTGCTGGAAGTCCTGTCTTTCAAGTTGATGAGCCAATTGATTTTTTAATGGATGTTTATGATGAAGATGGAGATGAAATTGTTCATACTGCTTGGTGGATGGATGCTAGTCTTTCTCATAATTCTGGAGAAAGGTATGTTGTTGAAAATCAAATGAGACATACTTTTGTTTATGATAGGCCAGGTACTTATGTTGTTCTTGCAGGAGCAACTGATGAAACTGGATTAGCTGGTTTAGATGGAATTACAGTTGTTATTAGAGAACCTTCTGATGAAATTGGGCCTGAAGTTCGTTTTAATGTGAATATTGATGCTCCTGGAGAAGTTTGTGCTGGGGAGACAAGAGTTAGGTTTGATGCTACACCACCTTTTGAAATGCCTACATCTGATAATATGGGTACTGCAGAAGACTGGAAGTTTACTTGGGATTTCGGAGATGGAACTGTAGAAGTGGGATTTGGATTAACTAGGCCTGATCATGTTTATTCTGAACCTGGTCAATATACTGTAACTTTAACTGTTACTGATCAAGATGGTAATGTTGGATTTTTAAGTAAAATGGTTACTGTTGAAGACTGTCCGGAAAGGCCATTTGTTGAAGAGGATAGAGATCCAGTAATTGTTGTTGATGTTGAGTATAGAGGACCAATGTTTGATAGAAAGACTGCTTGTTCAGAAGAGACTTTAGTTATAATGGATGCAAGTAGGACTGTTGGTGAGGATGAGTTACAAGATTTATGGTTTATTTGGGATTTCGGAGATGGAAGTCCGCAAGAAGCTGGACATGGTTTAGTTGAAGCTGGGCATGTTTATGATGAACCTGGTGTTTATGAAGCGATTGTTATTGTAATAGATACTCATGGAAACCATGATTTCAGGGAAATTAGAATACAAATTGTTGATTGTCCTGATGAGGAAGCCCCTGTTATTGATCTTGAAGTTGATGTTTTAAGTGGCGGTGGAGAAGAATGTCTCTTGGGTAGTGTTGACCATTATTTCTTTGATGCTAGTGGAACAAGAGATAATGAAGATCCTATTGAAGAATTAGAGTTTGTTTGGGATTTCGGAGATGGAAGTCCTGTAGAAAGAGGACTTGGTTTGACTGAGGTTGAGCATAGGTATGCTTTGCCTGGAGTAGATGAAGATCCTATTGAATATATTATGAGGCTGATTGTTACTGATACTGAAGGGAATACTGCTGTTGATACTTTAAGGGTTGTTTTAGAGCCTTGTACAAGGGCACCGGATGATGAAGACCTAATTTATCCTGCTAGGGCAGTAGATTTGGCTGTTATGGGCGTAAGGCCTTTAAATTTCCAGGAAACATATAAACCTGGAGATGTTGTAGATTTGGCTGTAAATGTGTGGAATGGTGGAACTGTAGACCATGGAAACGTACATATGACGTCATCTATTCACACCCTTGACCTTTATCAAAGGGAAAGGAGTTTCGCGATTTTGTCAGGGAGTTCGGAGACTGTATATGTTGCAGTTCAGATTCCTTATCACGGTGTTCCAGGAGAACATGCGTATGTAGTAGATTTGAGTACCTTGAGGGGGATTAAAGCAAGAGGGGTTTGGACATTCGATGTTGCCCACTAACTTCACCAAAAGGTTTATAAATGTACTACCCCTGTCAAATAGCAACAAAAACCGAATGAAAATTTGGGGGTTATGACGAAAAATGAAAAGACTTATGAGTATTGTATTGATGTTAGCACTAGTTCTAGTAACTGGTGTGAGTGCACAATTAGCTGATTTTGTGCAAGTAGAGGACATCGAAGTAAATGATATCATAGTTAATGGTGTAGATCCAATCTTTGTTGAGAGGGGAAATACTGCTACTGTGGAAGTTTACTTTGTTGGACTAGAAGACGCTTATGATTCTAGAATCGAAGTTTCTTTAGGTGGATATGAGTATGGTGTTCCAAGGGACACAACTGCAATCTTCCGAGTAAGAGAAGGTGTAAGGGATAAGAAAACTTTACAATTAGAGATTCCAGAAGATTTAGATGGTTCATTAGATTACACTCTTAGAGTAGATCTATATGATGGTGACAATAGAGTTACCCAAACATTTGATCTAAGGATTGAAGAACCACGACATTTTGTAAATGTTTTAGACGTGCTTTTCTCACCTGGAAACAGAGTTGTTAAAGCTGGTCAACCTTTATTCATTTCAGCTAGGTTAGAAAACTTAGGTGAAAATATTGAGGAAGACGTTAAGGTTATTGCAACTATGCCTGCTTTCGGATTAAGAGAAGAGACAATTGTTAATGAGTTGGTTACTGACATTGATGAGCACGCAGATAGGCAATTTTTCTTTGATGAAGAAGATGCTGAAACTACAAGGGATTTAGTATTTATGATTCCAAAAGACGCTCAAGATGGAGAGTACCAAGTTAATGTTAGAATTGAATACAACAGAGGACATGCTGTTGAAGAGAAAACATACACTGTGAGAGTAGAAGGTGGGGAACAAGTTCCTTCAACTGTTACTCCAACTGAAACTTTAGTTGTGAATGTTGATACTTTGACTAAGGCTGTTAAAGTTGGTGAAAATGCTGTATTCACATTTAATGTTGCAAACTTAGGACAAACTGCAAGAAGTTTTGAAGTACAAGTTTTAGGTGCTGAAAGCTTTGGTTCTGTAAGGGCTGATCCACAAATTTTAACTGTTGGAAAAGACCAAACTGCAGAAGCGTTTGTTGCTGTAACTGCAACACAAGGTGCTGGTGCACAATCTTTCACTGTTAGGTTAGTTGAAAACGGCGTAGCAGTAAAAGAAGTTAGCTTGACTGCAAATGTTCAAGCTGAAGAAGCTAGTAACGGTACATTCAAGAATGTATTAGAGATTGGTTTCGTTGTGCTATTAGTGATTTTAGTGATCCTTGGTTTGATCTTAGTTATCAAAAGATTATCTGATGATAACACAGAAGAGCCAATGGATGGCCAAACTTACTACTGAGCCTTAGGGGAATAACCCCCTTCTTTTTTCTTTTTATAATTTTTTTGCAATAGTTTTATATCTTTTTCTGGTGTCTTTAATTTTGAGGTTTAAGATGGCGATAGAATTAGATGGGATTTATGAAGGTGCAACTCCTGGAGATAGAGTAAGGGTTTATCTAGACTTATCTACTTCTGATTGTGACCCAAGGGATAGAGAAATTATGTTATTATTAGAGAGGTGGATGCTGAAGAGGTAGAACGACTTTGTGGTCGGCCAGAAAGAGGAATGACTGCTTTAAAGTATATTGGGTCAACTGGGGAACATGTCGGTCCTGGTGATTATGAGTGTGAGTGGGATGAAGGGGGGAAATTAGTATTTATTGATGGATTTCGTTTGGTTGATGAATAATTCTTCAATAATTCTTTTATTGTATTTTAATATCTGAACTTCTTATGAGGGATGAAGATTCAATACTGACGCAGATTTATCATGGGGATGCAACTGGCTTTTATTCACCTTTTGGGAACCCACCTTTTAGAAAGCGGTTTGAAGCTCATGTTCCTGGAGTTAGTTATTTGGATAGTGCAGATTTGGGGGAGTGGGAAGATAACAAGAGAGAATTTTTCCATGTTGAGCCAGAGGGTCTGACTTTACTTTCTTATGTGTGGTATGCTGCTGGGAGTAGGACCCGGAAATTGGATGTGATTGGTAACCCTAAGAATGTTGATGCTTTTGAGGAGAGGTTCCTTGTGACTGTTGCAGAGTGGGAAGCTGATTTAAGAAGGCAAACTTCTGATCAAGACGAAGGTTCTGATTGAAACTAAATTTCTTAAATAATTGTCATATACTAATGATTTAACTACCAAAATCTATATATATGGTGTGTAATCCTTACACAATGGTATCATGGTTAATAATATACTAAAAAAAACATATTTGTTGATAGTATTTTTATTAGTTTTTAGTGCTTTTACTGTAGCTTTAGAAGTCACTCCTGGAACTATTGCTAACCAACTATGTCCAAGAGATACAGGGTTGTTTACTGATTTTATTACTAATAACGCAGCTGAACCAAAAGAGTATTCAATAAACACTCAAGGTGCTGCTGATGTTTGGGCAACTTCTGTGCCAACAGGTTTTATTTTAGGTGCTGGTGAACAAAGGGCACTTTATACTTATGTAACTCCTGGGAAGGCTGCTGTGCCTGGAACTTATAGTTTAGATGTTCTGATAACTGGGCAAGGTGAAACTAAAACACTATCTCATCCAGTAACTGTGAAGAGTTGTTATGGTGCTAAACTAAGTTCTAATGTTCAGTCAATAGATATTTGTCCAATGGCAACAGCAAAGTATGAGTTCTCATTAACTAATAGTGGTGAATATAGGGATTCTTTTGACTTAAGTGTTGAAGGACAAATAAAGGATAAAGTTTCTTTAAGTGATTCTGTAGTAACTTTAGATGCTGGACAAACTAAGAAAATATTAGTTTATGTTACTGCGCCAACAAGTGCAGAGAAGTTTGCTTTTACTGTTGTTGCAACAGGACAGAAAAGTTCAATTGTTGAGAGTTTTAGTGCTACTCTAAATGTTAAACCGTGTTTTGATTTTATTGTTGAAGTTGATAAAAGTAATTTTGATTTTTGTGAGCATACTGTAGTTGAAATCCCAATTAAAGCAAGGAATGGTGGGACTGCAGTTAATACATATGATGTTAGTATTGATGGTCCAGAATGGGCAAAGATTGATACTGATTTTTTACACCTTGGAACTAGGCAATCAGAAACCATGACTTTGATAATGGCTCCTACTTATGGAGTTAGTGGGGAGTTTAGAATTAATTTAGAGGTTATCCCTGAGAAAGGAGATCTAAAAGCTGTGCATGATTTTGCTGTTAATGTTAGAAAATGTAATGCTGTGTCTGTTGATGTTGTAGAAGAGAAAGTAAGAATGTGTAATGGTGATTCTGGGGTTTATGAAACTCTGATACAAAACACTGGAGAAAATACTAAAGAGTTTGAAGTTAGTTTAGAAGATTCTCCTGAGTGGGGGACATTTGGTGCAGGTTCTTCTAGGTTTTCATTAAGGCCACAAGAAGTTAAGAAAATGTTGTTGAAAATACAACCTAGTTTAGATGTGTCTTCAGGAAGTTATGATTTCAATGTTAAAGTTACTTCAACTGATGATAGTGCAGTGACTGCATTTGCAGAGGATTCAATTGAGGTGGAAACTGTTGGTGTAGATGCTTGTTATAATCCTTCGTTAGATGTAGAGAATGATGATGTGGTTGTGTATGAAGATGCAACTTCAACTGTACCAATTACTGTAAGAAACAATGGTATGAATGAAGGTGACTTTAATATTGTTGTGTCTGGAACTGCAAGTAACTTTGTACAACTTACACCTTCTGTAGTAAGTGTTGAACCTGGGAAATCTGAAGTGATTTACTTGTACATTGCGCCTTCTGCGCAAACTGTGTTAGGTGATTATGAAGCTGTTGTTTCAGTGAGGTTAAAGGATTCTGATTTCTTAGATAGTGAGGAGATAGAGATTGAAGTGACAGATGATTTGGGTGAGGTTAATGTCGGTGAACAAGTGGTGAACAAGACATTATCTTTAGATAAGTTTAGGAGTCCTGAAGTTAAAGAGAAGTTGTTGAATTTAAAAAATTCTGTTGTTAACAAGAAAAATTCTTTTATGGCTAGTAAGTTCGTAGAGAAAGTTAAAGCTTGGAAAGTTGGGATTTTAATTGTTATTGGTGCTTTGATATTAATATTAATCTACTTTGGGTTTGTTAGAGAAGGTAAAAAAGAAGAGACTACAGAGAAAAAAGAATCTTAAACCTTTAGACTTATTACTTTTGAAACGCCTTCTTGCATTGAAACACCATAAACTTGGTCTGCTTCTGTGATTACTCCATCGTTGTGAGAGATTACAATGTATTGTGCTTTTGATGCGTACTTCTGAATTAAGTTTGTTAGTATCTGTGCATTTTTCTTATCTAGAGCTGCATCAACTTCGTCAAGTAAGTAGAATGGGGAAGGTTGGTACTCTTGAATTGCAAAGATAAATGCTAAGGCTGCGATTGTTTTTTCTCCGCCTGAAAGACTTTTAATGTCCATGAATTTCTTACTAGTTAATCTGATTTGAATATCTACTCCACCTTCAAATGGGTTGTTTTTGTCTTCTAAAAGCATGTGTACTTCGCCTTTGGTTGTAAGTTCATTGAATATTCTTTTGAAGTTGGTACTGATTGCTTTGTAAGTTTTCATGAAGACTTTGATCTTCTTGTTTTCAATCTCTTGCATCATTACCATGACGTCGTCTTTTTCTGATTGGAGTTTTTCTAATTTTTCTATTAGTTTTTGTAATTCTTGTTCTAACTCTTCGTAGATTTCTAATGCCCTTAGATTGACGTTACCGATTTTGTTTAATTCTCTTTCTGTTTCTCTTATCTTTAATTTTAGTTCTGCAACATTGAAACCTCTTTTAATCTTGCCTTCTTTGAATTCCTCAAACTCTTTCTCTAGCCCTTCTGATTCTGCAATAACTTTTGCTCTATCAATTGATAAGTTATTAACTCTCTTTTGGTATGCTTTTTCTCTTTCGTTTTGAATACCAATAGCTTTTTCTTTGTTAGAAATCCTTTCATTAAGTCTGTATCTTTTTTTGATTAGTTCTTTTAAGTTATTTTGATATTTGGATTCTTCTTTTTGTGTTATCTTTAGTTCTTGTGTTACTTGTTTCCCTTTCTCTTGTAATTCTTGAGATTCTTTCTTGAACATTTCAATCTCTTTCTCTTGTTGTTTTAGGATTTTTTCTATTCTGTTGATTTCTGGTTCTAGTAGGTTTTGGATTTGTGAGTTAATCCCTTTAATATTGGAATTAATTTCGTTTACTTTGTCTTTTGTATTTAGTCTTTCTCTTTCGAATTCTTCTAGCTTCTTATTTATTTCTGGGTTTTGTGTGTTTGATTTAAGCAGTTGTTTCTTTAGCTCTTCTTGTGATTTGTTGTTTTGTTTAAGTTGTTCTAGTGTTACTTTTAATTTTTGTTCCTCTTCTTTTATGCTTTTTAGGAAGTGTTCTTTTTCTCCTTCTAGTTTTTTTAATTGGTCAATACCTAGAACTTTTCTTTTTTGTATTACTTCTCCTTCTAAGTTTGCTTTATCTTCTCTTAATGATTCTATCTCGTTCTCATTCTTTGATCTGTCTTGTTCAAGGTTAAGGATTTCCTTCTTGATTTTTGAGATTTCGTTTTCTAATTTTCCTATCTTTTTTGGGGAGTCTTTTTCTTTGAAGCCTAACCCTCTTCTTTTTTGTCTGAAACCTCCAACCATTGCACCTGATTTCTCAACTAAGTCACCATCTAGTGTTGTCATCCTAATTGTTCCAACTCCAATTTTTCTTGAGGTTGAAAGGTCTTTAGTAATGATTGTACTCCCAAATACGTGTGAGAATATTGCTTTGAATTTTGTGTCAAACCTGACTAAATCAATTGCTTTGCCTTCTACTCCTTTTTGTTTAATTAAATTCTGGATTCCTGGTTGTTGTGGAAGTTCTCTGATTTTGTTTAAAGGTAAAAATGTTGCAACCCCTAATTTATTTTCTTTTAAATATTTTATACATTTGTGGGCCACGCTGTCGTCTTCCACAACAATACTAAGTGTTCTTGAGCCTGCAGCTACTTCTAAAGCTAATGAATATTTTGGGTCAACTTCTCCTAGTTCTGATACTGTTCCGTAAATACCTTTAATCTGTTTTTTTATTTCAAGTATCCTGCTAGTAGCAACATCAGACATTGTGAACTCAGAAATCTTTGCTTGTCTTGTTTGAAGTCTTGCAAGTTCTTCGGATTTTGAATGGAGTTCTGCTCTTAAGTTTGGAATTTTTGCCGCAAATTTAGAATCTTTTTCAATTAGTCTTCCTAAGTTGATTTTTATTTTTTCTAATCCTTTTTCTTTGATTTTAAGTTTGTTCCCTTCTTCTCCTTTGATGTTATTGATCTTAGAAAGAATATCTTTAAGGATAAAGTTTGTTTGGTATGCTTGTTGTTGAGTGATTCTTCTTTCTTCTTCTAATTCTAAGTTTTCTTTGGCTAGATTGTTAAGCTCTTGGTCAATCCCTTCTAGTCTTTTTGTGTTGTCTTCTGATATGCCGTGTTTGGATTTGAATTGTTTTATTTTGTTTTGAATAGAATTTTCTTTTGAAAGGTATGTTCCTTTTTCTTTTTCTTGGTCTTTTTGTGATCTATTTAATGTTGTGATCCTTTCTTTAGTTTGTTGTATGGAGTTTTTTAATTGTGTGTCTCTTTGTTTGATCTTTATGACTTCTGTGTTACAAACACTCATCCTTGAGTTTATCCTTATGCTTTCTGCTCTCAAGTCTTCGGCTTTTTTTCTTAGAATTAGTTGTTCTTTTTCTCCTTTTTCTTCAATCTCTTTGTTTATGTCTTTGATGTTCTCTTTGAAGTTGTTTATTTCTTCTTGAAGTTCCTTGGTTGTTTTTTCAATTGATTCTAGTTTGTGTTTTTCTTTCTTAATTTTAGATTCAACTTCTTCAATATTTTGTTTTTTGTCTTTGATTTGTAAGTGTAAGTGTGTGGCTTTGAAATCTACGATTTCTTTTTGAATCTCTTTGTATCTTTTAGCTTGGTCTCTTTCTTTTTTTAGTTCTCTTAGATTAGCTTCTCTTTCTGTAAGAATAATATTTGCTTCTTTTAGTTTAGTTTCAACTTTTTCTAGTTCTAATAGACATTTTCTTTTTTTATCTTCATAAATTGCAATGCCTGATGCTTCTTCAATAACTTGCTTTCTTTCTACTGATTTCATTTCTGTGAACTGGATTATATCTCCTTGGAGAATTATGTTATGACCATCCGGGTCAATTTTAGCGTTTCTTAACAAGTCTAGTATTTGTTGTCTTGTTCTAACTTCTCCATTTATTCTGTATTTGCTTTGGCCGCTTTGTTTTACTGTTCTTGAAATGGTTAGTGTTTTTTCTTTTATTGTGGAGAATAGTTTACTAGAATTATCAAACTCAACTGTTACTGTTGCTTCTGATGATGCTTTCTTTGTTTTGCCACCATTGTAAATTAGGTTTGCTGCTCTTTCAGCTCGCATTCCCCTTGCGGAACTTTTTCCTAAAACGAAACATATACTGTCTGTGATGTTGGATTTTCCACTTCCATTAGGGCCTAGAATAACATTAAATCTGTCTCCAAATACAATTTCTGTTTTTTCTGAAAATGATTTGAACCCTTTTGTTGTTATCTTGTTTATTACTGCCAATCTAACTGATGAAAATCTAAATTATGTTTATAAACCTTTTGAATCAGTTTTTGTTTAAAGAAAAGTTTTATAAATGGCTTTGGGGTTATTATTCTTAGAAAAAGGTGATCTGATGAAGGGGGAGAGACTAGGAATTATTCTATTTATTTTAGTGGTTTTATCTTCTCTTGTTTCTGCAGGTGTATTTTCTGATCTTATTTTTACTACAGTTGGATCTTCAACTACAGAGATGCATGGTGGTAGTATTGCTGCAGGTTATGACTTTAATAATGATGGTTATGAAGATTTTGTAACTTCTGCTGGTTCTGATTATAATGTTTACTTGTATTTTGGTTCAGGAGAAGCGCTTCCGAATATGACGACTTCTGGTACCAGAAATTTAACGTTTTCTGGAAGTTATGCAGCTGGTTTTGGTGGTAGATCAAACCAAGGAAATAAAGGGGTTTCCTTTATAGATGATTTTAATGGTGATAGTATTGCTGATATTATGGTTTCAGGACCTACAAGGGATGTGTATGGATCTGGAGATGCTGGGCAAGTAATGATATTTTTTGGATCTTCAGATCTTCCAACTACTTGGCAAGAGACTGATGCTAATATTACTTTTAATGGGACTTATTCACTAGAAATGATTGGGGATACTATTTCTGGTACAAGGGATTTTGGTGATTTTAATGGTGATGGATACTCTGATATTTTAATTCCTACACAAAATAATTCAAATGGTTATAGTGGTGCTTATGTTATTTATGGAGGACCAAGTTGGGTAAGTGGAGGTTCTTATAATATCACTGCGGATGCCAATATTACAATTACTTATAATTTGAATACTAGCGGTACTTCTGAGACTGTTGTTGTTGGTGATATTAATAATGATAGTTGTGATGATTTTGGTGTTAGTGTTCCTGATTCTGGTAATAATGGTAGGTACTATAGTGGTGAGACTTATATCTACTTTGGGAATCAAACACCTTCAACTTCAATAAATACAGGTGATGCTAATATTTCAATAAATAGTAGTTTGGCTGATGGGGCTTTAAATATACATGGTTACGTTGGTGATTGGAACGGAGATAGTATAGATGATTTCCTTATTGGAAAATTTACTTTTGGTGGCCCTAGAGTTTATCTTTTTTATGGTATAAATGATTTCCCTAGTACACATCTTGAGGATCCTGGAAATTATCTCTCTAATGTTACTTTTACTGGGGATTCTTCAGACCCTACGTTTTCTTTGGTTAGTACTGGTTCTATAGGTGCTGATGTTAATAATGATGGTGTGAATGATTTGATATTTGGTGTGCCTGATGATCTTACTGGGGGTATTGATGGAAATAGGACCAGAATTTTCTTTGGAATGTCTCCTGCAACTGATGATCTGGCTTTCTCTTTAGGGGATGCTAATGTAACATTAAATGGTAGTAGTGGAAGCAGAAAATTTGGTTATTCTGCGACTGTTTGGGATTATGATAATGACAGTATAAATGAAGTTGTTGTCGGGGATAATATTTATCTTGTTACACCGGGGATATATACTGATGAAGGCCGCGTGTCTTTTTATGAAATTCTAGATGATGCAGTGCCGTCATTTAATGTGACTTATCCTTTAGATGGAACAATTTATACAAGTTCTTGGTTAATGCTTAATGTTACTGCTGAAGATACTCTTGGTACTGGTTCAATGTCTGGAATGGATTCATGTTGGTTTACGAATGTTACTGGTGTAAATGTGAGTTTTACTTGTTCAGATAATGGGACTTTATTTTTGGCTTCAGGATCAAATACATTTTATGTTTATGCTAATGATTCTGTGAATAATGTTAATTCTACTTCTTTTTCGATTACTTATGATGATACTGCTCCTGCTTTAGAAGTTATTACTCCTGTTAATGAGACAACTTATACTGTGTCAACTAATATGTCTTTGAATGTAAGTGTGACTGATTCAGGGATTGGTTTGGATTCATGTTGGTTTACGAATGTTACTGGACAAAATAGTACTTTTACTTGTTTAACAAATACTAGTTTCTTAGGGATAGATTGTCAACAAAATAATATAACTGCTTATGCAAATGATTCGTCTAATTTTATTAATGTTTCTGATAATGTTTTCTTTACTCTTGATGTAGAGTGTGATGCTGGAGAAGAATCTACAGCTACTGATACTACTGAGTTTGGTTCTGGGGGTGGCAGTGGTGGAAGCACTGTTTCAACTCCTGTTGTGACTCCTGTTTTAGACGAAGTAAAAATAATACAAGCTGATGATACTGTT
This sequence comes from Candidatus Woesearchaeota archaeon, assembly GCA_964524105.1. GTDB lineage: Archaea > Nanobdellota > Nanobdellia > SCGC-AAA011-G17 > GW2011-AR18 > JAGVXZ01. The sequence goes on along the minus strand of CAZGBX010000007.1, from coordinate 11,948 downwards.
GATGCTAAATTTGTTGTGTCTTTAACAGAAGATAAATTGCCATTTACTGTTCCTGTTAATGTGGTTACTGAAAAAGTTGATGAAGTTAAGACTGAAGTTACTAAAGAAAAAGCTTCTGTAAGTCTTATTAGTGATGGTTCTCAAGTAGGTAAAGCAAGTGTATCTTTCTCTGAGAAATTAGGTGTTAGTGTGCCAAATGTGGATATGAAGTTTAAGGCTTATGATCTTTCTAAAGTCGGAGAAGTTGAAGTTAATGAAATAAAAACTAATGTGCCTACAGGGGCTTTTGTTACTTCTGTGGATAGTCTTTATTTAACTAAGTTTCATATAATCTTGGGAGTTTTATTATTCGGACTTGTTTGTGAACTTGGTTATGGTTATTATTACGGGTTGTTTAGAAGATGAGAAAGGAACATGGCTATAATTTGAATCTTTTTGTAATTGCAATAGTTATTATTCTTATTGGTTTGTTACTCCCTAATATTACTGGGAATGTGATTTCTGAAACCCAAGAGTGTGTGACAGGAGATTTTATGTGTGAAGGATCTTTAATTCAAGTTTGTAAAGGTGGAGAATGGAAACCTGAAAGAGAATGTGAATTTGGATGTTTTGATACGGGGACTTACGTAGATTGTTATTACCCTGAAACGTCAGGCGAAAATACCACTACTGGGGAGGAGACTGTTTCTGAAGTTGATGGTCAAACAAGTGGTGTAGAAGATTTGCCAGAAAGTACTGAAGAGGAAGTTCTGGTTGATGATCCTCCTGAATTACCCTCTTTCTTTAATGAATTTGAAGAAGATTATAGTGAACCTGAGATAATTCCTGCTGAGAGGTTAGAATTTGAAGAAATTGTTCATGTTGAAACTAAGAATAGAAAAAAGATTGATTTGGGTGGTGTTATAACTGTTATTTCTTTTATAGATGAAGGTGAAAAGAAGTTTGTTATTTCTTTAGAGGATTATGGACTTCCTTTTAAAGTTCCTTTAGATGTTGTGGGTGTTGATATAGATAGAGTTAGGCATGAGGTTGATGATGAGATTGTTGGATTGGATTTTGTTAGTGGTCAGAAGAGTGTTGGGTCTGCAAGTTTAGGTTTTTCTGATAAATATGGTGTGAAAGTTCCTAGGTTGAGTTTTGAAATGATGGCTTTTGAGGCTGATAACGTTTTGAGTTTAGAGAAGAGTAAGGTTGTTATTAAACCTGCATTTACTAAAGATGTTAAAGGTGCTTATGAAACTGTAACTAAGTGGACTTTGATTTTAGTTTTACTGTTAGTTGCTTTACTTTGTGAGTTTGTGTATGGTTATGAAAAAGGATTTTGGGGTGAAAAATGATAAAGAAATTAGTTTTGTTTTTAATTCTGTTTTCTGTTTGTGTATCTGGTAGCGATTATTGTTTTGATGCTGAAGATAGAAGTGTTATAGAGGATTATCTTGGATTAGAAGGGATGGAAGGTAAGCTTTGTATTCAAAACATGGAGGAGTTGATTAGTGGTGGTGATGGGGTTAAGGTAATTGGTGATTGTAAGTATGAAAGTATTGTTTTAGAGGAAGTTGCCGGGCTTGGATTTGAAGGTGATTATTCTGTGGTTTGTGAGGATGTTTCTGAGTGGGTAGAGTTTTCTGAGGATCTTGGCGAGCCTTATAGTGGTGGAAAGATGAATTTCAACTGGTTGACACTGATTATAGGTGTGGTTTTTGTTGTTTTAGTGATTATATTTGGTCCTAGGGCTAGAAAAAATAAAAAGCCCTTATTTGGCTTGAAATGAAGTGTGTGTTACTATGCGGGGGTGGGCACAACCGAAAGGTTTATAAAGTTCTTTGATCCTACTTATTTATCACCTCTTTTTCCCAGGGAGAGGTTCTTTCGGGAATCTCTACTTGGGTTTTATAATTTTATTATTCTTGAGAATTCTTGTGATTTACAGCTTTATTTGTTCATTTCTGTATAACCACATTTTCCACAATATAGCCGATCTTTGTGTTTAGCTAAGAAATTAGCAGGTCCACATTTTGAACAAGTTTTTTCTTTTGTTACTTTGTTACCTTCAATTTTATACTTAGAATATTTCTTACTTGAAGCATGATCTTTTCTTTTCTTTTTTCCTTTCTTTACAACTTTCTTTTTTCCTTTTACCATTATTTCTTAGCCTTCTTCTTCTTTTTTCTTGTTTTCTCTTTCTTATCTTCTAGTAATTGCTTTGTTTTTGAATCAGAATAAACGTGAGTTATGATCTTTGATTTTGAAACTCCGAATTTTGAATAGATATGTTTTATTTTAACTAGGTTTTTGTCAACTTTAAGTTTCTTTGAGATTTCTTCTTGGATATCAGCTTTCTTAGGTGTTGCTTTTTTTAAGTGTTCGATTTCGTATGCAATTCTTTTTCTTGATAGTAAAGGCATGTCTTTTTCGTATATTGTTTTCATCTTGTTTTAATAACGTATTCTCCTTTTGATTTTATGCCAACTTTTTCTGCTATTAAAGATTTCTCTGCATCGAAAATAATCATTCTACCCTTCCAATTTGTAGTTAGGTCTTTAGATTTACATAAAGGACACTCTGGGCCTTTTACAAATATTCTACATTCTTTACAAGCTTTTCTTTTCATTTTTTCTTTTTTGGTTTCTCTAACCAGTTTAGGCAACCTAGCATTGGTTGTCTCATTGTTAATCCAATTTTTGGATTGTTTAAATCTTTGTAACTTACTGCAATTATTCTTGCTCTACATTTGTCTCCAACTTTCAAGACTTTCTTTGATTCTTTTCCTGTAAGAGTTTTTGTTTTTGAAACTGAGATGAAATCATCCATGGTTTGTGAAACGTGAATCATACCGTCAGTTGGACCAATGTTGATAAACGCACCAAAGTTTGTAATGTCTGAGATTTTTCCTAAGATAATTTCTTGAAGTTCTGGAACGAATGTTAAGAGTTTAAATTCTGTTTCATAATGGATTGCACCATCACCAGAGATTATTACTCCTTCTCCAATATCTAGGATATCTGTGATTGAAATTACGTATCCTGTGTCTTGTGAAATGTAACCTTCGAAGTCTGTGTTTAATCTTTCGAAAATTGCTGTTTTAGGGTCTTCTCCTATTAAATTTGGAGGTACTCTCACGTGACTCTTGACTTGTAATTCGTAAAACATTGGTGATTTTAGGTACCTTTGATCTTTTTATAAAGGTTTTGGTTTGAAATGGGGTAATCTTTATATTTTGGTCTTTAGTCTCTTTTGGTATGGCTAAGTTAGTTCCTTTGGATGATGGTAGGTTTCGGTGGAGAAATCTTGAAGTGGGAAGGAGGTATTTCTTAGGGCCTGCGAGAGGGGATTTTAATGGAGAAGATGTTACTGCTACTTTTATAGGGGAGTTCGGAGGTTTCTGGACTTTTGTTCAATTGACTGAAGATGGTAGGTTAGATAATTATGTTGCTGATCCTCGAGCTGTAGCAGTATGGTATGGAGATTCAGATGGTTGTGGTGAACCTGCTGTTCGTGCAGGGTATGGTGGAAGGGTTCCTTTAAGAGATCATCCTAAAGCAATGAGAAAACTTGCTTCAATGGGGATTGAATTAGATCAACTCTAAATGAGATTTTTTTCTAACAACTAGAATTTGACATTTTAGTCTTGATTTTAGTTCTTTATCATTAGTTCCAACAATGGTGTTTTTGTCTGCTATTTCTACTATTAATTCGTCTACAATATGGTCTTTTTTAGTTTCAATTATGTTGAAGTTTTCTACTAATTTTAGTGCTATTTTTGCAGGTAGTTTTGTTTTTCTTTCTTTTAATTTGTTTAGTTCGTCAATGGTCCCATCAAGGATATTTATTGTGTAATTTTCAGTCATGATTCTCTCTATTTCTTTTTCAATATCAATTTTATACTGGACACAGTAGATCAAAAAATTAGTGTCCAATATGATTTTTTTAACCATTTTATAGATCCATTGAAATTGAAGTTTTTTATAATTATGGTTTTAACAAATTTGAAGGGTGATTTTGAATTCTTTTGAATTAAGGCTTAATTCTTGTGTATTTTGGTGTTTTCAGGGCAGAAAGGCTTTTAAACAATGCATGCATCTAAAACCTATAGGAGATAGAAACTAGAGGTGTGTAGGGGACTAAAATTACATGCAAATTAATGGTAATTTAGTTAGAAGTATAGTAAAATGACAGAATATAACGCTGAAGAAATTAAGGTTTTAAAGGGACTAGAAGCGGTCAGACTTCGTCCTGGAATGTTCATTGGTGATACTTCTGTAAGAGGATTACATCATTTAGTTTATGAACTTGTGGACAATGCTATAGATGAAGCTATGGCTGGGTTTTGTAAAAATGTTTCTGTAGTAATTCATACTAATGGTACTTTAACTGTAATTGATGATGGTAGAGGAATTCCAACTGGGATACATAAAGAAGAAGGGAAGTCTGGAGTTGAAGTTGTTTTAACTACATTACATGCTGGTGGAAAGTTCGATAAAGGTGCTTACAAGGTTTCAGGTGGTTTACATGGTGTGGGTGCAAGTTGTGTTAATGCATTAGCTAAAAAATTAAAAGTCGAAGTTAAACAAAATGGGAAAGTTTATGTTCAAGAGTTTGAACGTGGGTATCCTTCTTATGATTTGAAAGTTGTAGGTGATTCTTTAGAAACTGGGACTGCAATTACTTTCTTACCTGATGATAAAATATTTGAAACTCTGGATTTTAAGTTTGAGATCTTACAGAAAAGGTTACAAGAATTAGCTTTTTTGAATAAAGGTCTAAATATTGTTCTGAAAGATGAGAGAAATGAGAAAGAAGTTACTTACTGTTATGAAGGAGGATTAAGATCTTTCATAAAATATTTGAATAAAGGAAAGAATGTTATGCATGATGATATTATTGCTTTCTATAAGTTAAGTAAACAATTACATGTTGATGTTGAGATTGCAATGCAGTATCATGAAGGTTATCAAGAGAATATTTATACTTTTGTAAATAATATTAATACTGTAGAACATGGGACACATTATTCTGGTTTTGCAACTGCTTTGACAAGGGTAATTAATAGTTATTGTAAGAAGAAGAAATTAGCTGATATTAGTTTAAGTGGGAATGATACTCGTGAGGGTTTAACTGCGATTATTTCTGTTAAAGTTCCTGAACCACAGTTTGAAGGACAAACAAAAACCAAGTTAGGAAATTCTGAGATAAAAGGTCTGGTGGATAGGGCAACGTTTGAGTTTTTAATGTCTTATTTTGAAGAGAATCCAAAAACTGCACAATCAATTGTTAAGAACTGTATTAATTCTGCTCGAGCAAGAGAAGCTGCAAGAAAAGCTAGAGAGTTAACTAAGAGAAAAGGATTGTTAGGTGCGAGTGCATTACCTGGAAAGTTAGCTGATTGTCAAGAAAGAGATCCTGCAAAGTCAGAAATATTTATTGTTGAGGGTGATTCCGCAGGGGGTTGTTTTTCTGGAGACACAAAGGTTGCTTTATTGGACGGGAGAAATATTACGTTTAAGGATTTAGTTAAGGAGTATAATAACGGGAAAGAGAATTATTGTTATACTTTGGATAAATATGGTTCTGTGAAGGTTTCAAAGATTGAAAATCCTCGTTTAACTAGGGAGAATGTTAAGGTTGTTAAGGTTGTTTTGGATAATGGTGAAGAAGTTATTTGTACTCCTTGTCATAAATTTAGGTTGGCTGATGGAAGTTATGTTATGGCTGAAAATTTAACGCAAAAAATGAATTTGGCGCCTTTAAGGAGAAAACTTTCTCGGAAGGAAAAAAGGATTACAATTGATGGATATGAAATGATTTATGATTCATATAAGAAAAAATGGTTATTTACTCATGTGATTTCGGAGAATTATAATCTTATTAATGGAATTTATCACAAATCTGAAGGGTTACATAAACATCATGTTGATTTTAATAAGTTAAATAATAATCCTTCCAATATTGTAAGGCTAACTCCTAATGGGCATTTGGAACTTCATAGAAAGAATTGTGAAAAGACTATTCATACTTTAGAAGTTAAAAATAAGCTTAGAAAACTTAGGAAAACACCTGAATTTAGAAATAAAGTGCGGAAATCTATGTTGAAGTTAAGTGCTTATTTGAGTAAGAGAGCAAAAAAACAATGGGAAGATCCTGAATATAAGAAATTTATGGCTAAGAAGTATCTTGATTTTTATAATGTAAATGAAAAATATCGTAACGAATTAAAGAAGCGGTTAAATTTGGAACAGAAAAAATATTGGGGTAAGGAAGAAAATAGAAAAGTAAGGTCTGAAGAAGTTAAGAAATATTTTGAACAAAACCCTGTGAAAAAGGAGATTCTCTCTGAGATTGCTAAGGAGCAGTGGGAAAATGAGAAATTATTATCTTGGAGGCGAGAAAAAACTAAGGGGCAATGGACGGCGGAGTTTAGGAAGAAAAGAAAAGAGGCGTATAATAAAACTTACTATCATAAATCTATAAGGTTAATGAAAGAGCTTCTTGAAAATGGTTCTTTGGATAAGTATGATGAAGTGCGAATAAGTTTAAGAGACAAGTCTTTGTTAAGAAAAGATACTTTTTTACAAAGGTTTTTTTCAGAGGATGAGGGAGCAATGTTTGAGGCGATTGAGAATTATAATCACAAAATCAAGAAAGTTATTTGTTTAAAGGAAAAGATGGATGTTTATGATCTTGAAGTTCCTGGAACACATAATTTTGCCCTTGCTTCTGGAGTATTTGTTCATAATAGTGCGAAACAAGCTAGAACTAGAGAAAACCAAGCAGTCTTGCCTGTGTTTGGAAAGATTTTGAATGTTGAGAAAGCTAGAGTGGATAAGGTTTTGAAGAGTGATAAGCTGACGATGTTGATTAGTGCTCTTGGTTGTGGGATTGGAGATGAGTTTGATGTTAATAAATTAAGATATCATAAGATTATCTTGATGGCGGATTCTGATGTTGATGGTGCACACATAACAACTTTGAATTTAACTTTATTTTATAGGTATTTTAAAGCTATAATTGAGAATGGTTACTTGTACATTGCATTACCCCCACTATATCAGATTAAAAAGGGTAAAAAGATTTGGTATGCTGCAGATGATAAAGAGAAGGAAGAAATCTTGAAAGAGATTGGAGATGAGAAAGTAAATATTCAGAGGTATAAAGGTTTAGGGGAAATGAATGCTGAACAGTTATGGGAGACAACTATTAATCCTGAGACAAGATATTTGAAACAAGTTACAATCGAAGATGCGATTGAAGCTGATAGAATGTTTGGAGTTTTAATGGGAGAAGAAGTTGCGCCACGTAAGGAGTTTATTTTAGCTCATGCTAAGCAAGTAAAGAATTTGGATGTTTAAAGATGGAACAGAAAATTATTCCTGCATTAATTGAAGAAGAAATGAAGGATTCTTACTTAGATTATTCTATGAGTGTAATAGTTGGTAGGGCATTACCTGATGTTAAAGATGGATTAAAACCAGTTCATAGAAGAATTCTTTATGCAATGCATAAGGTTGGGTTGGATCATAGTGGCAAGTTTGTAAAGTCTGCACGTGTCGTTGGAGACGTCCTTGGAAAATACCATCCGCATGGTGATCAATCAGTTTATGATGCTTTAGTTAGAATGGCTCAATCGTGGGCATTAAGGTATCCATTAGTTTGGGGGCAAGGAAACTTTGGGTCGGTTGACGGAGATCCTCCGGCTGCTATGAGGTACACAGAATCTAAGTTAAAGAAAGTTGCAAGTGAATTGTTAGTTGATATTGAAAAGAATACTGTAGATTTTGTTCCAAACTATGATGGTTCAACAAAAGAGCCAGTTGTTTTACCTGGAAAGTTACCTAATCTTTTAGTGAATGGAAGTTCTGGGATTGCAGTTGGAATGGCAACGAATATTCCACCACATAATGTGAATGAAGTGTGTGATGCTGCAATAGCTTTAATTGATAATCCTGAAGCAAGCTTTGAAGATTTAATGAATTGTGTAAAAGGCCCTGATTTTCCAACTGGTGGGACTCTCTGTGGAACTACCGGAGTTAAGTTAGCTTATAAGAATGGAAAAGGAAAGGCTGTGATTAGGTCTAAGTCAAATGTTGAAGGAAATAAAATTATTGTTACTGAGATTCCTTATCAAGTAAATAAGTCTCTTTTATTAGAAAATATTGCTAGGTTAGTTAGAGATAAAGTTGTTGAAGGGATTTCTGACTTAAGGGATGAAAGTGATAGAAAAGGAATGAGGATAGTTATTACTTTAAAGAAAGATGCAACACCTGAAGTTATTCTTAACCAATTGTATAAACATAGTAACTTACAAACAAGTTTTGGGATTAATGTTATTGCTCTTGTTGATGGCGAGCCAAAACAACTTTCTTTAAGAGATTGTTTGGAATGCTACTTGAAGCACAGGTTTGAGGTTGTTACACGAAGGTGTAAGTTTGAACTTGAGAAGGCTGAGAAAAGAGCACATATTTTAGAAGGTCTGAAAATTGCATTGAGTAACATTGATGCTATTGTTAAGTTAATTAAAGCAAGTAAGTCAGTTGAAGAAGCTAGAAATGGATTAATGAGTAACTTTGAACTTAGTGAAGTTCAATCTCAAGCTATTTTGGAAATGAAGTTATCTAAATTAACTTCACTTGAAACTGATAAGATTAATGAAGAGTATGATAGTTTGCTTAAGTTAATTAAGGAATTAAAAGAGATCTTGGGTGATCCTAATAGAATTAATCAGATTATAAAAGATCAGTTGTTAGACTTGAAGACCGTATATGGTGATGAAAGAAGAACTATTATTTCTGGAGAAGAAGTTGAAGAGATTGATATGGAAGATTTGATTGATGAAGAAGAAGTTGTGATTACTTTAACTAATGCTGGTTATGTTAAGAGAGTTCCTTTAGATACTTATAGGGCTCAACGAAGAGGTGGAAAAGGATTAGTTGGTACTGGAACGAGGGATGAGGATTTTGTAACTGATCTGTTCATATGTAATTCGCATTCATATTTACTTTGTTTCACTGATACTGGAATTGTGCACTGGTTGAAAGGTTATAATGTTCCAGAAGGATCAAGGTATAGTAAAGGTGCTGCGATTGTTAATTTATTGAAATTAAGTAGATCAAATAAGGTTACTGCAGTAATTCCTGTTAGAGAGTTTGTCCAAGACAAGTATTTAGTATTAGTAACTAAGAAAGGAGTTGTAAAGAAAACTTCTTTAGCTGCTTATTCAAAGCCTAGACAGGGTGGAGTTAAAGGTGTTGAGTTAAGGGAAGGAGATGCTTTAGTTAGTGCTTTCATAACTGATGGTGATCAAGAGATTGTTATTGCTACTAGAGATGGTCGTGCTGTTAGGTTCAATGAGAAGGATGTTAGGTCTGTTGGAAGAAACTCAATTGGTGTCCGTGGAATTAATATTAAGAAATCTGAAGTTATTGGTGCTGGTCTTGCTACTGACAAGTATGTGTTGACTATTACTGATAAAGGGTATGGAAAGAGAACTAAGGTTTCTGATTATAGGTTGATTAATCGTGGTGGTTCTGGGGTGATTAATATTAAGTGTACTCCTAAGAATGGAAAAGTTGCTGGAATTATGATTGTTGGTGATGAAGATGAGTTGATGTTCATTACTAAGAAAGGTGTTGTTATTAGAACTCCTGTTAAAGGAATTTCTGTGATTGGAAGAAATACTCAGGGACTTAGGTTGATGAGGTTGTCTGAGGGTGATGAAGTAGTTTCTGTAGCTAGAATTATATCTAATGGAGATTAAGAATGTCAAATGAATTAACTTGTTGTGATATTCCTTTGGAGTTTCAGTTATATGGTGAAGGTCCTGAGTTGGAGGGTGAAACTTGGTCGGCTTATCTAGATTTTGAGACTGCGCACTGTAGAGAGTGTAATGCCCATTACGTGAGAGGACAAGGAAAGAGTAATGCTTATGCTGAGGATGAAGATGATTATGTTTGTACTCGGGATGGTAGAAGAATTTTAGTTGTGGAGGTTGCTCATCCTATTCATGATGGCCCTTTTCCAAACTCTGGTTTTGGTGGGGTTCACCGTGAGAGTGTACCATATTGTCCAGACTGTGATGATAAACCTTCTTTCTACGGGACCATTATTGATAAGAATACTAGTGCTAAACTAAGGGCTGCAATGGTAGAAAGGTGGGGCTCACATATTGTTGAGAGTTAATTTTTAATTAAAATTAAATCTAGTCTGTGATCGTATTCTTTTAACTTAAAGTTCTTATGTAATTCTTTTCTTATCTTTTCAAACTTCTTTGATCTTTTTAGAATTGTAATTGCAAGTTTTGTATCTTTCTTTGAAACTCTTTTTATTTCTTGAACGGCTTTTTTATAATCTTTGAAGTTATGAATTGCTGTTAGTGAAATGATAATATCAAATTTTTCATTAAATGGTAAGTGTTCTGCTTCACCTTGAATAATATTCTTGCCTTGCTCTAACATTTCTTGACAAGGTTCAATACCAATAACATTACAATTAAAATAATTTGTAGAAATTCCTGTGCCTGCTCCAATGTCAAGTAACTTATCTGTCTTCTTAACTTTCAAATGTTTCTTAATAATGTCTAACTTTTCTAATTGTTCTTCTTTGTGAAGTTCGTTATAACCTTTAGCTGTGTGTTTGTAGTTAGCCATATCTTTCTCTAACTTCTCTTAGAATTCTTGAAGTAGTGAACTCATTGTTCTTTTGTAAGTAGTCGTCTCTTCCACAATAGGGGCACCTTAGTGAATGTGGCGAATTATTTTTGACGTTGAATTTGTAGTTGCATCTCTTACAAGTGTAAGGCATTTTGTTGCTGGTTTTTCTTTTAGGTGCTTTTTGATTAACTTTAGGTAGGGGTGCCTTGGTTTTTATACAGGTTGCACAGAAAAGGTCCTTCTTATTTGCTGTATAACTTAGCTCTTTTAATGGTGTTTGAGTACCACAACCCCTGCAAGTTAGTCTTAAATTATTCTCTTTTTTTATCATATTTTAACTACTTACAAAGAAGTATTTAAACTTTATTAGTCTAAATTGAATGTTTTCTTTAATGTCTGACAGGTTCTACATACTTCTTGAGAACATGGTTCTTGACATTTTGGGCAGGATTTTATCGGTTTACTGTTGGAAATGAACTGTTTTTTCAGTAAAGGTAAGGTTTCTATGAAGGAATTGATGATGTTATTTTTTGTTCCTGGGAACTTGCTTTCGAACTGATTGATGTATTCTCTAACTTGGTTCCTGAACGAATCTGAACTATAAGGGCATTCTGTGAACTTGTCCATGAAGTTTTTTAGATAAGCGTAAGTTCCAACTTCTTTTTCTGTTAGGAAATATAATGGTTTGATCCTTCTGATGAATCTCTTGTCTTCTTTTATTCCTGTTATTGGTCCAAGTCTTGCTGAGATGTGAAGGTTGTTCTTGAACTGGTTCATTAAGATCGATTGTGCTTCATCATCTAGGTTATGTCCTGTGGCTAACTTGTTAACTTTTAGTTCTCTTGCATATTTGTTTAAAAGATATCTTCTTAAAACTCCACAAACTGAACATGCGTGTTTTCCATCTGTAACTTCATCCAAGTCTTTTTTGAACTCTTCTTTGAAAGAGTAAATCTTTAGTTCTACATTGATTTTATCACAGAAATCTTGTGCTGTCTTGATTGTTTTTTCTCTGTAGTTTTTTATTCCTTCATTGATTAGAATTGCTGTGAGTTTTATCTTTGGGTTGTCTTTTGTTATTTCGTTGATTAAGTGTAAGGTTGTTATTGAGTCTTTTCCACCTGAAAGTGCAACTCCAATGTGGTCTCCTTTTTCTATTAGGTTGTGGTCTCTGATGGTTTTCTTTACTTTCTTTTCAAAGTATTGTGCGAAACATTTCTTACATAACTTGATATTATTATTTGTTAATTGGATTACTGGGTTTGTTTTACATTTAGTACATGTCATGCAGAATTAGAGGTTGGA
>CAZGBX010000006.1:28426-49842 GCA_964524105.1 Candidatus Woesearchaeota archaeon | reverse complement strand
ATCGTACTTGGAACTCCATCCAAATAGCTTATAATGTTATTACTACTATCCCTCATAGCCACTACATGGTGCCATTCATCACTATTCACAGCCCCAATATTAAGCCCCGTTACCCCATTCCAATAATAAAGATTTCCAATCCGGTTAAAAAGCAAGATACCATTACTTACCCCACTATTTGTGTCCTTTATTATTACATTATCAAAACTAGATCTAGTTGTCTGACTATTTATCCAGAAACTAACAGCAAAATCTTCATCTCCAAAATCCAATTCATCTAAATCTCCAAAGTTAACTTCATCATCATCTCCATCAAACTCATATGCTCCATTCCATTTCCCAGAACTAGTGTAAAACGCATTAGTTTCTCCTCCACTTGGGTCAAGCTTCCATGTACTCACTATTGTATCATCTAATTTCCATGTACTCATTATCGTATCATCTAATTTCCATGTACTTATTATCGTATCATCTAACTTCCATGTTGCATTTGGAGCGAACAACGTTTCGTCACATGTACCTGAATTATTAATCGAAACTATATTTGCACCAGTAAGATTTTTATCCCAAATTTGCACACATTCAATTATACCATCAAATGTTTTAGCTCTGCCATTATTATTCCCTATATAAAAATTCTTTGCGGCATCTGATATCCTTGTTCCTTCAGGGGCCATTACTTCTGTAAGTCCTACAGGAACACCATTAACATAAATAATTGGATCATTACTTGCACTACTACTGTTATAAACCATAACAAGGTGATTCCATTGATTTAATGTTATTTCTGTAGCAGTTGTATCCCACTGTCCATTATTGGAATCAAAATTCCGACTAAGTTGTAATTTTACAGCGCCAGCCGCTTCAGATTTTGTAATGACTTCCATGAAATATTTACTAAATACCCTCCCAAAATTCGTTTCCCCATCACTATTTGGATAAATCCAAGTACTTATTGTTCCACCATCATCAAATAGATTATCAATAACATCATTACTACTAGCATTAACATAATCATCTACCCCATCAAAATCCAAACATGCATCCCCATACTTACAACTTACACTAGACTGAGGACAATCAGAACAAGTTCCATTTAAGGCATTATTAGATTCAAGATAATCATTCTGATAAGTTTCATTACAAACTGCTGAATTATTTAAACTTAAAATATCAGCAGCACTTAAGTCCTCGCTCCAAATTTGAACACATTCAACTTTACCATTTAAAAAATTATTTGGTGACCTACGACCAATACGACTTATTTCACCATTACCTAACAATGGGCCTATAAGGGGATCTGTATCTCTTAGTACCCCATCAATATACAAATTAATATAATCGTCTCCATAAGTCATTGCCACATAATGCCAAGCATCTTTAGTTATACTATACCGAGAACTTCCTTGCGTACTCTCATTACGTACATAAGCATAAATCTTATCATCGCTTTCATAAAATGTCATACCATAACTTACCGTCCCACTTAAGCTTTCCACTCCAAAAATATAAGGCTCTTCAGTTCCTGATTCTTGAGTTTCAATATAGGTCCACGCTCCAATTGTAAACTTATCACTTAAGTTCAATGTCAGATTATCATCTTCAATAGAAATATCATCATCACTCCCATCAAAGTCTAAACACGCATTCCCATACTTACAATCAGTACTAGTCTGAGGACAATTAGTACAACTTCCATTTAAAGCATTAGTAGATTCCAAATAATCATTAACAAATGTTTCATCACATGTTGTAGAATCATTTAGACTTAAAACATCAGCAGCAGTTAAAGCTTCATTCCAAATTTGAACACACTCAATAGTCCCATTTAAAAGATCATAGGGATTCCCACCACTACTTCTTGCACCGATCCATAATGGAAAATCATCATCTCTAATATTACCACCAGATACGTCTCCTACAGTTTCAACACCGTCAAGGTAAACTTTAACATTTGTACCGTCATAAACTCCTACTACATGTGACCAAACATTAGCTTGATAAGTGTTTGTAGATGTAGCATAATCATAATCCGCACTTTCATTTCTAATTCCAAACTTTATCTTATCATTATTAAGACTTTCAAGTTGCCAGTTAAAACTTCCACTAAGATGTGATGCCACTATAAATTCTGAACCTAATGTATCTTCTCGTCTAAACCACCCACTAACACTCATTTCTGGGAATGTAGTTAATCCAACAGCTTCACTATCATCTGTAACTTCAATATAATCATCACCCCCATCAAAATCCAAACACGCATTTCCATACTTACAATCTGCAGAATAATCTGGACAATTAGAACAAGTTCCATTTAAACCCTGAGTAGAATCAAAATAGTCGTTATGGTATGTCTCATTACATGAAGCAGAATCATTAATGTTTATAATATCACTTTGACTTAGTGCCTCACTCCAAACTTGAACACACTCTATCTGACCATCTGTATATAAGGACGCACCATCAGAGTATGCTCCAAGAGTAAAAGCCTCATTTGCATCTATACTATTATTATTTCCTGCACCATAATTAAAAGAAGTTGGTGCACCATCAAGGTAGACATGAACTTTATAATCTCTATCATGTACACAAGCAACATGGTGCCATTCATCAGCACTAATGCTTGCTGTGCCTGAATGTTGGTTAGTTCCACTTTCAGCCTCAATTCCACACCTTATTAAACCAGCAGAACTAATTGACATACTATACCCTGTACTTCCCGCACTACCTTTAGTAATAACAAAATCACTTGAACCACTAATAGTATCTGGTTTTATCCAAGTGGAGATAGTAAAATCCTCTTCACCAAAATCTAAACTCCCGTCTGCAGGGTCCAATAATCTAATATGATCTGCAGAACCATCAAAATCATAACATGTATTATCAGAATATTTACACTCGTTAGTCTGTCCAGGTATACTTGAGGAATCATCTTGATCAAAATCATTACTTCCGACAAAGTCCAACTCATCTCTTGAATCTTGAGTAAGCTTTTCATACTCTTCCATTTTCCAAGTCATCATAGGATTTTGATAATCAATATCACAACTTGCAGAATCATTTAAAGTTACAATGTTATCAGTAGTTAAACTCTTACTCCAAATTTGAACACACTGAATTTTTGACTCATCAGATATAGTGTCGGGCCTAAGGCCAATTGTGGTATCATTGGTGGTTGACCCACCACCAAGTGAGATTCCCCCAAATGTTACATTACCTAAATTAACACCATTTTGGTAATATCTTACTACACTATTATCCAGATCTACAACACCGGTAAAGTGATGCCATTTACTTGAGTCAGTACTTTCTAAAGATAATCCGGATTGAGTTTGTAATTGCGTTTCATTTCTTGCATAAATATACATTTTACTACCATAAGTACTAATAGCGAACCTTGAAGTTTGTCCCCACTTAAATAACCAATCCTCTGTATTTGCACCACTATTTACCATATCACTTACTTTTGCCCAGAAACTCACTGTGACTTGAGTGTAACTGGAATTAGAGAGAATATCATTTGCACTAATTGTAACTATATCATCTGTCCCATCAAAACTAAAACACTCTGATCCGTACTTACAGTCTGTAGATTTACTTGGACTAGTTGAATCCCCATTATTACTATTCATTGAAGAATCATAAACCGTTCCATCATCATCAAAAGTCCATATTGCTACTGCATCATCTTGTAATCCAATACCTGTAAACCCAGAATACCATTGGGTAATATTATAAGTTCCACCCAAATCAGTTGTAAAAACATCAGAGATTGTTGGATCAAAGTCAGTTGCGTTCCAAACCTGTAATAAATAATTACTTCCATCTTTCACTAAATTTATTATAGCATTAGGATTTTTATTACGCATATCAACAAAATCAAACTCTTTCCACTGCGTACCAGTAAAGTAATTCTGCCCATCAAAATTACCCCTCAAACCTGAGCTCTCTGCATACCTTATTTTTAAATCTTCAGGGTTCACCAAATCTTCATTTGAACTAATTTCAAATTCAACATAAGAAGTATCCAAACTATCATCAAAACTAAACCCAAAACCCATCCCACTTTCATATCCTTCTAATGGGGTTTCTACAACATTTCCATTTCTATCAAGGTTAATAATTCCAAAATTCTTTTTCTCAACTTTGGTCTTAACCTTTTTAGGCTTTTTTTCTATTTTAGCTAAAGTCCCCAACCCTTGGGACGATTCTTCAGTATACATTTCAATATCTAAGTTTTTATCATTTTGGGAAAAAGTAAACTTATCTGCATTAGCTGCCTTTTCCATCTGGAAAGATTGTTTTTCATTAACAATTCTTTTAACATTCGCATCAATCCTTTCATCATCAAGATCAACACCAAGACTAACAACTGAAAGTAGCAGTAACACTATTAGAAGTACTAACATAACCCCTCTCTTTTTCATAATACATTTAATTAAATCCCTCTCTTTTTAAAAGTTTTGCCTTATATAAGAAAAACCAAATTCCAATAAGAACCTTTAAAAACATATTCGTAGTTTTCATTATACTATGGTTGACCAAGAAACTAAGAATAAAGCTGAAGCAATTTTATTCACCACTGGTAGATTTCTAGAAACAGAAGAGATTGCAAGATTGTGTGAAATCGGTTCTGTTGGATTAGTAAAAGAAGCTTTAGAGGAACTAAAAGATGATTATCAAAAAAGAAACTCTTCACTAGAAATACTTCAACAAGGTTCAAAATGGAAGATTGGAATAAAAATGGATTATCTTTTCTTAACTGAGAAACTTTTAACAGATTGTGAACTAGATAATCCCACACAAGAGACTTTAGCGGTTATTGCATACAAAGCACCTGTACTACAAAGTGATATAATTAAGATTAGAGGTAATAGTGCATACGATCATATCAAAACTTTAAAAGAATACGATTTTGTCACAGCAGAGAAATATGGCAGAACAAAGATCTTAAGAGTAACTCAAAAGTTCTACGACTACTTTGATGTGGTAGAAGATCAATTAAAACAAAAACTAAAGAATGAAACCAAAGAAGCTTAATCTAATACTTTTATGTTTAATTTTCATCTTATTCCTAGCTGTAAGGTTACATTTCTCATTACAAGAAGATTATTTCTCAGATGATGAAAGTTACTACCACTTACAACAACTAGAATCAAACATACTTACTCCCTCCACACTTCATATAATCTCAGAAGTATTTTTAGCTTCAATTATATTATTAGTATTCTTTATTGCATTTGAAATTACTAAGAAAGGATGGCCCTCTCTTCTTGCAGCCATTTTACCAGTTTTCTCTCCTTTATTATTCAAGGTATCATTTAATTCTCTATCAATTTACAAAATCTTAATCCCGTTATTTTTACTTATTATCTTAAGTTTCATAAAGATCAAGGATAGGAAGTTTCAATACTTATTCTTAGCATCTTCATTCCTTTTAGCTTTAATCCACCCCCTATCTTTAATCATACCTTTAATTCTAATCTGTTATGTTTTCATCTTACTTTCTAAAGGAAACAAGCTTTTGCTTAATGAAAAAGTGAGTTTAATCATAGCAATCATATTTATCTTACTTATTCAGTTTATTGAAGGTCAGCTTTATGGTTTCAACTTAGTGCTTAATATCATAGAAGATCAGTTCATTCATTTAACCATCGCATCTTTCTCATACTTAGTGGGATTCTTACCTTTAGTCTTAGGATTAATAGGACTTTACTTCGGTTACTTCAAAGAATCTTCTAAACAAATCTACCTAATCACTTCTATCATCATTTCTCTACTTTTACTTTTATCACTTGAACTAATCACAATGACTACTGGAATCATTTTGTTAGGTGTAACATTCTCTATTCTTTCAGCAGTTTTATTATCTAAAATATTAGACATAACTAAGAAATCAAAACTTCCAAGAGTTATCATCCCTTTGTTATTAATCATTATTCTAATTTTTGCTACAATTATTCCAGCGATTCAAGACACTGCAACTAAACCAAAGTTAGACATTGAACCGATCTTATGGTTAAAAGATAACACCTTACCTAACACAAAAATCTTAGCAAACACTTTTGAAGGAAACTTAGTTCGGTACTTTGCAAAAAGGAATGTGGTTATTCACTACCCTTTCACAGTTCAGAACGCACACAAAAGGTTCAAAGATACAAGACAATTATATACAATACAAGAATACAGGGACGCTGATAAACTACTTCAGCTTCACCACATTGATTATATCTATATTTCACCACAAACAAAAGGACTTTACAATATAGAAGAAATATCTTATATAAATGACAGAAGGTTTAATAAAATCTTCGACAATTCCAATACTCAGGTGTGGGAAGTCAATGCTTGAGATATATTTATGGGGTATTTGTTTCATCAGTCTGTACATTTCTATCTTTTGGTTAAATGTTATTGCATTAGGCATAGCGCCCAAACGTAAAGAATTAAAGAAATATCCTTTAGTCACAATAGGTGTTGCAGTATGGAACGAAGAAAAAACAGTTATTGCAACATTACAATCCTTACTTAACTTACAATATCCAAAAGACAAATTACAAATTATTGTAATTAATGATGCTTCAACAGATAATACTAAAAAGTTAGTTGAAAACTTCATCAAGAAACACAAATGTATTGAATTAATTAACCATGAAAAGAACCAAGGTAAAAGTACTGCATTAAACAATGCGTTAAAAGTTGCAAAAGGAAAATACTTTAGTGTATTTGATGCAGACTCTGTTGCTGACCCTGAAGCATTAAAACTCATGCTTCCATATTTAGATGATGAAAAAACAGGAGCTGTAATCTCTCCAATCAAAGTTCTAAACCCCAGAAACACAATAGAAAGAATTCAAAGGTTTGAGTACATCTGTGCAACATTTGTAAGAAAATTAATGAGCAGAATCGGAACACTTCATACATCCCCGGGTGTACTTAGCACATATAAAACAAAAATCCTTAAAAATTTAGGTGGGTTTGATGTCAACTCAATCACAGAAGACTATGAAATTGCTATGAGGCTAAAGTTCAATAAATACAATGTAGTCATGTGTGCTGAGTGCACAAACTCTACTGTTGTTCCTTCTAATTTTAAAGCACTTTGGAGACAGAGAGTGAGATGGTACAGGGGTTTTATTGATTGCGCATACAAATATAGAACCATGATATTAAACAAGAAATATGGTTTAATGGGTACTTTTCAAGTTCCTTTAAACCTTCTAACATTATTTTTAATCTTCATGTCACTTACTTTTTTTTCATATCAAGCTTATAGATTAATCTTAAGATACATCTTCAGAATTTCATTATTAAGTTGGGAGACACTTAAAAACATAGATGTTCCTCCAATAACAGAATTACTCTTAGGCTTGGACTTAAGATTATTATTCCCTATATTCATAGCACTTTGTGCTGGAGTTTTCATATACTTTAAGGCCCATAGTTACGTAAATGCAAAATGGAAGTTCCACTTGGCTTCATTCGTATATCTTTTTATATATCCTCTAATTCGAAGTCTACAGTGGTTACACGCCTTCGTACTGGAGGCTACAAGGAGTAAAAGAAAATGGTAAGGAAAGACATCTTTGTCACAGCTTTAATAATAACAGTATTCATTTTCATAGTTGGTTTTTGGCTAGGTACTCTTCAGGATGAGTTAAGAGTTAGTTTTTCAGATGATGCATTAAAAGACTCTGAATTAGACACAGAAAGTTTACTTACAGAGAAACTATTTTTAGAAGAGTTTGGCGGTGATAGTTGTACAAATACTAAGTTAAGACTGGAATCCTTCAACAAAAGGATATACGAAGTAGGCCAGACATTAATTGAATTTGAAGGTAAGAAGGTATCAAATCAAGAAGAGTACGATTTCTTAAAAAGAAAATACCACTTAATTCAAGCTAACGTTTACGTTCTAAAGCACAAGTTACAAAAAGAATGCGGTGAAGATTCTCCAACAATCTTATTCTTCTTTGATATAGAAGACAATGAAGAATCTATTAGGCAGGGCTTAGTTTTAGATTCTTTAGTAAAGCAAGCTCCAGTTACTATCTTATCTTTCGACAGAGAATTCCAAGAAGAACCTTTACTAGAACTAATAAAAGGCCATTACGGTATAACTAAATCCCCAACTTTAATAATCAATTTCAAAACAAAAAAAGAAGGTTATATTAATGTTCCTGAACTGAAGAAATTACTAGATGAAAAAGAACCTGGAAATCAAACTAAGTAAACTAAAACAACTTGATTCTTATAATTTAAAGAACGAACAATACCAGACAGATAGCAAACAAGCTGCAGAAATTCTTTGGTGGGCTTACCAAAATGGAGATATAAAAGATAAAGTTATTGCAGACTTCGGTTGTGGTAATGGTATTTTTGGTGTTGGTGCTTATCTTTTAGGTGCAAAGAAAGTTTACTTTATCGATGTTGATAAAGAAGCAATAAAAACTTCCAAATCAAACTCTAAAGAAGGTAAGTTCATTAACAAAGATGTTTCAGAATTCAAGAACAAAGTTGACACTGTAATCATGAACCCACCTTTTGGTGTAAGAACACGGAAAGCAGATAAGGCATTCTTAGAGTCAGCAATGAAATGCTCTAAATCAATTTACTCCATTCATAAAATAGAATCAAAAAACTTCATTAACAAAATAACAAAAGAATTTAGTTTCAAGGTTGATAACATTCAAGAGATGAAATTCTTATTGAAAAGATCACAAAAGTTCCATAAGAAAGACAAATATTACGTAGGTGTTGGTTGTTGGAACTTAAGGAAAATTTAAATAAGATAGTTACTGGGATTAATCTATGTTAAGCTTAGAAAAAGGAGGAATCTTATTAGCATTGTTTCTAATTACTTTAAGTATATTCACTTTGGCAGAATTTGGGGACCATTTAACAGGTTTTGCTCCTGTTGATGTAGATCCAGAAATACCACCTCCACCATGTAAGTTTGATTCTGATTGTAGAGATGGTTTTGTTTGTATTGGGGTAGAATGTGTGCTTGATGCAGGACAAGTAGATCCAGAACCTTGTAGAAGGGACAGAGATTGTGAAGAGGGTCAAACATGTGATGCAGGTAAATGTAAAGACCCTGCTCCTCCAGAACCAGCTTGTGTTGAAGAAAACTTAGCAGAAAGTATTAATGGTGGTTTTGAAGAAGGTGCCCCTGCTGCTGATTACGCTGCAAATAATTGGTTACAAGATCCCGCAAATAAACCAACAAGAGTGGAGCTAGCAGGTGATGCGTTAATTGGTTCTAAAGCAATGTTAGTACAACAAGCTGCAGAACAATCTCGTTTAGTTAACATAATTTTCGTACCTTTAACAGAAGAAAAATATGAATACTCAGTTCAAACAAAAGGTAGGGGAGAATTCTCGCTTCTACTTTACGAATATGATAAAAATCGGAACTTTATTGGAGAAAATATTATTGTAGAGGGCACAGCATTCAGGGACTGGGCGAAAGCTTCAGAAGAATACAGACCTCCAAGTAACATCAAGTTTGTAAAATTAGTAATAGTTGCAAAGAGTAATTCTGAAGTGTGGTTTGATGACTTAACTTTCAAGAACATCTGTCCTGATGAAGTTGATGTTGAAGAACAATGTAGCGATTCTCTTGAAGAGATCCAAATCAAACAAGCGTTTGGTATTGATGTTTATGAAGATTACTTTAACATGTTCAAGAATTGTGGCCCAACATTCACTGGTGATTGTAGGGAACAAATTAACTTAGCATTTGTAGCTTGTAGTGAGAATCAAAACGATGAGTGCATGAGGGGTTATATTTTAAAAAATCTAGAAATTTCTGCTTGTTTCGAAAACGTTTTTGTTGAAAGTCTTTGCGCAGATGATAAAGATAACGATTTTAATAATCACCAAGACTGCGCAGATTCTGGGTGTGGTTTAGATGCAGCTTGTAATATCCCCTGTATATTAGATAAACAATGTCCTGAAAATTGGAACTGTAACTTGAGGTTCTGTTTTAGTCAAGATATCCACCCTAGTATTCCTTGTAATAAAGCATTCCAAAAGTTAATTTTAGATTATAATAATTCTATAGAAATTGCAGAGTACTTTGATGAGTTTGTGCAACAATGCCAGGAAATAGTTTTTGAAAAAGCAAGTTGTAAGAATTTTATTGAAGGGGCAATTAATTTCTGTCAGGGTAGTTTGAAGAATAGTTGTTTTGAAATGTACGTAAGGGATAATCCTGAAAACGCAGTTTGTATTGCTGGACTTTTCGGTGCTTGTGATAGTGACGAAGTATGTAGTACTGGAACATGTGAATTGGGTGTTTGTTCTGAGGATGGAATAGATTTAAACAAAATACCTTGTAGTGAGGAAGGAATCTGCCCTGAAAACATGCTTTGTGCAGAGTTACACATTGGTAATGGAATATGTATAGATTCTCCTACTTACTGTGATGATGAAGTTGATAACGATGAGGATGGAAAAATAGACTGTTCCGATACTGACTGTAATGAAGAAGAAGCTTGTGCTCCAGAATGTACTATTGATTCAGATTGTGGTGCAAACCAATACTGTGATTCTAATACTAAAACTTGTATGGACAGGGGATCTTATGAAGGTGGTGGAAGACCTGGTGGCGGTACTGGCGGTGATGATGGAAATACTCAGTTCATGACTTGTGAAGAACAAGATGGAGTTTACTGTGGTTCAGGAGTTTGTGCAGGGGATGAAATCTCAATAAGTCCTTACGCAAGTGATTATAGGGACGATAGTACATGTTGTGAACCTTTGGATGGAACAGAAAGAGGGGATGGCACAGATAGTGGTAATGCTGTTTGTAGAGCAAATATCTATGACCCTTCTTTGGGTGAGTTTGTAAATGCATACACAACAGACTGCTTTGATCCTGACGGGGATGGATACGGATTTAAGAAGACATGGAACGAAGATAGATCAGCAATTATTAATGAAGAGCCATGTACTACAATTACAAATGAAAATGTTCCTTTCTTCAGTATAATTAGCTTAGTTTTAAGTATAATTCTTATTTCAGGATTTTATCTGAAAAGGAAAACTTTTTTAAATAACTAGAAGTGATTTAATCTTAAAAAGTGGTAAATAAAAAAACATTATTATTTGTATCCTTAATTTTAATACTTACTTTATTAGTTCCAAATAGTTTAGGTTGGGTTCAAGAAGGTGAAGCTCCCCTTGGAAGAAGGTGTGAAGTTAGTTCT
The DNA here is from genome assembly GCA_964524105.1 of Candidatus Woesearchaeota archaeon. GTDB lineage: Archaea > Nanobdellota > Nanobdellia > SCGC-AAA011-G17 > GW2011-AR18 > JAGVXZ01. The sequence goes on along the minus strand of CAZGBX010000006.1, from coordinate 38,629 downwards.
TGTGGACTTTCTGAAGATTGTCCTCAACCAGGTTATATGTGTAGAAATAGTTGTTGTGAAGAAATTGGTGGCAGTATAAATGTTGAAAGATGTTATAATAATAATGAATGCTCACCAACATATAGTTGTGTCGGTGGTGCTTGTAGAAAAAATTGTAATACTGCTTATGATTGTAGAGATGGTCATGTTTGTGACCCACATCAAGGACATTGTAGTATGGCACCTATGCCAGTAGGAACACCGTGTATTCTAGGTGAAAGGTGTGGCAGGGGTTTGTATTGCTTAGAAGGAATCTGCGAACCTTCTTGTGAAGATAATTCACAGTGTAGATATGGTCTTGTATGCAACGAGGGAGAATGTGTACCTCCTCCTATAACCCTAAACCGACCTGAAGACCAATCAACCCTTTACATTAATGAAGGAATAGATTTCATATTTGAGAGTGCAGATGTTGATGAAAATATAGATCTTTTATATTTACTTGTCCCTAATACTGGTGAAGTAGCACACGTATTTCCTGCTGATATTATAGTTACTTCTTACAACACACTAGGTGTAAAAACAGCAACAGTTTATTCAGTAATCGCTGGGACACATATCACAAGTGAGAGTGATAGTACTACTTTTAGAATTATTAATCGTGAAAATGTTCAGCCACCCCCTCCTGCTGCAGGAAGCCTTAATGGTGAATGTGGTCCCGGTAGTATTTGTGATGGTTATTTAGAATGTATTAGAAACTATGAAGGTTCAGGACAAAACTTATGTAAGGTGCCTTTTGGTTTCCATTGTGAACGACACACTGAATGTAATCCTGAATTTTATTGTGACAGTTATTACGAAGGAGAGATCGGTCGTTGTGTAGACGATAGTTTACGTGGTTTAGGTGGATTGTGTGATGGCAATAGTTGTGGCCAGTTTATTGGTGGTGATTGGAGGGCAGGAGTTATTCCTCAACACAGATCATTCGTTTGTCAATATTATTTTGAAGGAGATAACCATGGACTTTGTGTAAACACAGAGGGAAATTTCTGTTTAGAAGACTACCATTGTGAAGGGGACTTAATTTGTACAGGTGGTACTTGCCAAGTTCCTATAAACCATCTTGAAGTGTATTGTCAAGATCATCCAAATGGATTTTTATGTTTGGGGCTAGGTGCTGACCACCTTGCACCCCTCTGTGAACAAAACCCAGATAGTCAAATTTGTAATCAGTTCGAAAGGATTGGTGTAACACCTGCAAACTTTTGTGCAAATACAAATGGCTATCATTGTACAGGGAGTGATGATATCATAAATACTTGTGGAATTAATGGTGGTCCAGATTGTTCACAAATTTTTGGTCTTTTATTGCTCTGCGCTGCTAGAGATACATGTTTTGAATTAACAGAGGGAGAAATCAGCTTAGTCTGTCAACTTGGAAATTACCCTGAATGGTTTGCATCCAATTGCCCACAAGTTTCTGAAGGATTTGCTTGTGATTCAGTGTTTGGGATATCATGTGGTTGTGCATCTGAGAATGCATGTGAAGGTAGAGCCACATCTTGGGGTTTTCCTTATTGTTCAGATAGACAAAACAGAATTGATGTTTGTGCTGAAGGTTATAGTTGTAGAGAAAATGATGAAGGGGTCCATGGTTGTTGGGAGATTGGTGGAGATAATTCTTGTGAAAACTTCTTGGATTGTGAAGGAGGGGACGTTTGCCTAGAAAATGAATGTATAGATGCAGATCCAAACTCAGAATGTTGGTACGATAACCATTGCCTTGATGGACAAACATGTAGAATTGAAGTGATTGAATTCCAGGATGGGGATGATGATGTTTTAAGAAGGGTTGCTAACGGACAATGCCTCGGGCAAGGGCATATAGGTGAGTGTAGAGGTGGATGGGAAGGATCTCTGAATATTAGTGAAACTGAAAATTGTGGGTGTTTAGCAGACGGTTGTATGGGGGTTAGTTTCAATGATCGTGGGGAGGCCCCACTTTGTGATTTCGCGGTGCACGATGTTTGTGCAGAGGGTTATGAATGTAGAGAAAACGAAGAAGGTATTCCTGGTTGTTGGAGGGAAGATAATAGTTGTAACTCTAACAACGATTGTGAAGAGAACCAAGTTTGTGTAAATAATGCTTGTGTATCAAGAGACTCATTCCAAGGTGGCTTACCAGATTGTGATGATGATGTTTTCATTAGAATCTTTGGCGATGAAGACGAAGATGAACACGCAGACATTCCAGCTTGTGACTTATGCTTAGATACTCCCGAAGATGCAGAGGTTGGTGCTAACGGTTGTGCATTAAACGTTGATGATGAAGAAACAGACATGGAATTATTCTGTGAAGATGAAGGTGGTGTCTACTGTGGTTCAGGCCAATGTGGTCCTGATACAATCGGAATTAAATCCGAACATTTAGGGGATAACTTAAGACATGGTGGAATTTGTTGTTTCCCAAGGAACGGTCAAGTTTTAGTTGGTGAAGAAAGATTAGTTTGTCAAAACTCTCAGTTCAACCCATTAACAGGTTTACTGAACACAGTAACAGAATCAGATTGTATTGATCCGGATGGTGATGGTTACGGCACAAAGCACGTTGATTATGGTAATGGGAATGTTGTTGAAGAAGCATGTACAACTATACCTTCAAGTGCAAGAAGTGGATCTTCAGTTCCGTTCTTTGGAATAATCAGTTTAATCTTATCACTCATGATAATCTCTGCATTTTACATAAAGACAACTTTTAAAAACAAATAAGGTTCTATTTAATTTCAAGGTGATTAAGAAACTATTAATTCTATTTGTATTCATTGCTTTAGCTATTCCAGTTTCTGCAGAATTAATTTCATATTATGATTGTAATGAAATTTCTGGTGAGGGCATATTCGTTGCAGTTTATGAAGATCAAGTTGGTAATGATCAGTGGGCTGTAATATTGGGTGAAAGTGCTACAGAAGATGAAAACAATATGGGTGTTAATAATTCTCCAGCATGTTTATTCAATGGGGGTAATTATTTGGTAAGCAATATTAATGGACAAATTGAATCTGAATTTATGGTAATGGCATTCGTTAAGTTTGATTCACTTAATTCTGAAAGAGATATTTTTTATAAAAATCTACTTAGTGGGCAACCTGGCCAAGATTACAATGAAGATTTCAAATTAAGGTGGGATAATGGAAATTTAATTTTTAGTTTTTTTGGAAGTAATTTGGAGCATAATAGTGTTTCTGGTAATTTTGTCCCTGAGGTAAATCAATGGTATCACATTGCTGCAAGTTATTCTATTAATGAAGAAGGAAGTTTTTTAAAAATTTTCGTCAATGGAGAAGAAATCGCTTCAGAATCTCTTGGCAACAATAACATAGTTCCCTTATTTATTGAAGAAGGTGTAGGTCCATTATACATAGGCACATTAGAAGGACGAGCCAACACATTACATGGTGCAATGGACGAGATTAAAATTTACAATCACTTTAGTATGATAACCTACTGTATTGAAGGGATGGGTGGTTCAATAGCACCCTCTGGTCAATCATGTAATCCACTTGAAGTGGTAGATCTGGAAGAAAATGATAATGGACAATTTTGTATAACAGATGAAGATTGTGGTGCAGACAACCAACGTTGTTTCAATAACCAATGTAGTTACTATGCTGAAGGCGGTGGTTGGGAAGAAGAATGTTATGATGATTGGGATTGTGGTGAAAATTTCATGTGTTCAAGAAACGAATGTATAGAAGGTTGTAGGGCTGATGAAACTTGTAGGCAGGGAAGTTTTTGTGTTGATGGATTTTGTGAAGTTCCTCTGCCAGAACCTATTCCACCCCAACAAAAACACTGTCAAAACAGTGCAGAATGTAATGATGATCAATTATGTAACAATAGAATTTGTGTAGATAGAGCTTCTTACCAAGGTGGTTTACCAGAGTGTAATGAATCTGTTTTCTTAATTCGTTTCGGTGATGAAGACAATGATGGTAGGGCAGACATTCCATTGTGTGACAAATGTATTGACACTCCAGAAAATGCTGTAATTAATCTTGACGGTTGTTCAGAAGGAGAAGAAAACTCAACTTTAGAATTATCCTGTGAAGACGAAGGTGGAGTTTACTGTGGTTCTTCAGAATGTGGCCCTGACACAATTGGAATTAAATCAGAAGACATGGGTGATACTTTAAGAGAAGGTGGGATTTGTTGTTTCCCATTAAATCAAAATGTATTACTTGATGAAGAAAGGTTAGTTTGTAGAAACTCTCAGTTCAACCCGCAAACAGGTATATTACAAACAGTTACAGAATCAGATTGTATTGACCCTGATGGTGATGGTAGAGGAACAAGACATATTCAGTATGATGATAGTGCACCTATAGAAGAACCTTGTACTACAATATCTGCCACGAAAAAACAAGAATCAGTTCCATTTTTCTCAAATGTCCATTTAATCTTAACACTTTTAATCTTAGGAATATTTTACTTAGTTTGGAAAAGAAATTAAACAACTTCTTCTAATCTTTTTCTTCTAAACAACGGGAAAACTACTTCTTCTTGCTCAGTTGGAAGTACTAATCGTCTTCTTTCTATTTCAGCCATAGAATTCTTAAATCTAGTATAGGTGTTACCAACTTGATTCTCTTCATTATACTGTCTCCAAAGATTTTCTGAACTTCTACTAATAAATTGTAAATTATCTACCCTGCTAGCATACTCTGGGCTTTCTCTATAGGGTGAACTTTCTAAATCTAGCTGCTCAGCAACTTCATCTATAACTGCCTGAACTTGGTGTCTTACTTCAACACCTTCCCATGGCCTAAGTGCAACTCTTGAATACTGTCCTCTTGCCCACTTAACAGCTAACTCCATTCTGCTTTGGACAGGCAAATTACTTGCTTGGATCACTCCACTAATTCCAATCCCAGCATATTTTCTTTCTGACCTTATAGCTTCTAAGAAATGCTGGCTTCTACCCATTGCACTTTGATAATCTCTTAGTAAGTCAACCCTCTGCCTTCCTGTTACTTTAGTTTTAGCTTCAGCATAAGATTCTTTTAACCTTGTTCTCATATCTAATAATCCTTCTTCATCAAAATCTCTTTCAGCATCAAGTCGATCTAAAGATAATCGAATGTAACCTGCAGGTTCGGATTCCATTTGCTCAATCGCTTGTTGCAACTCAGATTCCATTTCATCAAGTTCATCTAGCGTTAACATCCTTCTTCCAAGCTCTTCATCAATATCCAATATTCTTTGCTCAGGATCAGAAAAATCCTCAAATGTAATAGATAATGGTTCTTTTGTCCTAAAACCTTCAGAAGCTGACTTTAACCTTTCTCTTAATATTTCTCTCTCTTGTGGGACTTGACTTTCCATTAACCTTTCATATAAAGAATAGACTCTTCCATGCGCAGCACCTTTATGACTGGGGCTAGCTACAAAAAGCCCTCCACCTGTATTCACTGAATCTCCTGAAGTCTCAAACATACTATTAAGCATATCACAGAGCTTTAAATCCTTTTCCAATTTAAAAACGAAACCTTTAAAATAATATCCATAACACCAATCCTTATGGAACTAAATATTCTAGAAGAGACTAAAGATTCTATTAAAATCGAAATTCAAGAAGCTTCCCACACATTAGTTAACTTACTGAGAAGGGAATTATGGAACAATAAAGATACTACATTCGCAAGTTACAACTTAAAACACCCTTTAGTTTCACATCCTGTTCTCAATTTAAAATCTAAAAAACCAAGAAAAAACATCCAAGAAACCATAGATTCTTTAAAAAAACAGACAAAAGAATTAAGGGACAAAATCAAAAAACTTTAAAAGCTTAGAATTTCTTAATTTATTTAAAAGAGGATGTCAAATCATAATTTTACATTTGGAATAATTGGATTGTTCTTTCTACTATTCGGAGTATTTGTTTTATTCCAAGATCCAATGTCGGTTCCATCCGGACTAGCAACATTAGATTTAGAGAAAGATACATTCCCAGCAAACGAGTTTCTTAACGGTAAATTAACTCTTGCTTTAAACCAAGATGACTTCATTAATGAGAACGCTCAGATAATTTTAGATGTTAAAAAAGAAGGTAACTCAGTTCAATCTCAATCAATGTCAATTGTAGAATTTATTTCTCGTACAGGTGCAAACTTAGAAACAACTGAAGTTGACGGTGTAAAAGGTTACACAGCTAACGCAGATTTCATTTTAGACATTTCTTGGTTTGGAATAATAATTACAGAGTCTGGTGCTTACGAACTAAACGCAGAACTAAAACATAACGATACAGTTTACGCAACAACTTCAAAACCAGTAACAATTCAGTCTTCAGAGGATCAAGGATTACCAACAATATACGAGGTTGTGTTTGGAGTTTTAGATGAAGATGATTTACTTGATCCTGAAATTGAAGAGTTCGAAAAAGGTGATACTTTGGGTTGTGGTGTTATTTATTCTGATGATGTCACTAAAGTTAAGGTTCATTTCTATTCTCCAAAAGACTCAATTGGTTCCCCAACGTACTCTGTTGAAAACTCAAGTTCAAATTCAGAAATCTTAGCATCAGAAGATGGTAGAAGTGCTATGTTAATCCATAAAGAAGTTAAATCTAGTAGAGATGGTGAATGGTCATGTACAGCAGAAGTTTTCAATGATCAAGGTTCAGTTAAAGATGTTGCCGAAAACACCATGATACTTTTAGATGATGATAATGATGATGACGAAGATGAAGAAGAGTGTGATGAAAATTGGGCCTGTACTTCATGGTCAACTTGTGTAAGTGGCAGACAATCAAGAACCTGCAACGATCAGAACGGCTGTGGAACTTTACTTAACAAACCAGAAGTAACTCAAACTTGTACTCCCCCTGCTTCTAATACTAATAACCAAAATGTTGGTGCCGTCTCTCCAGGTGGCAATAGTTTAGGTGAACAATTTAATGCTGGGACAAATCAAGAAGAAACTTCAACTTTAGACAAGATTATTGTTCCTGCAGTAATCCTATTCATAATCTTAGTAATAATCATAATAGCTTTAATAATCATAAAGAAAAGAAAATCTGATGCGATCATTGAAGAAGAAGTTAAGAAACCTGTTGAAGTACAAACTAAAAAACCTTTAACAGAGATTGAAAATTATATTCTAAAGAGTTTAGATTCAGGTGTAGACAAAAAGACTATAAAGGATAACCTACTTTCTAAAGGTTGGAAACCTCAACAAGTAGATAAAACAGTAAACAAAATTGTCCTTTACAAGTTTGCAAAAGAAAGTTTAGGTAAGGGAATAAATAAAGAAGTTTTAAAGAACTCTTTAATTAAAAAGGGATGGCCACAAGACTTGGTCAATGAGGTGATGCAAAATGTATAAAAAAATAATTTTAATTTTAATGTTATTAATTTTAGTTAGTCAAGTTTATGCGGCGGCCATAAAACCAGTTGAGATATCACCCAGTTACCCAGCCCCTAACGAAGAACTAACTTGTACTATTAACGGACAAGGTCCTGGACAATTTCATTTTCGTTGGACCATTAACGATGTAAATGTTCATGAAGAGATCACTGCAGATTTCTCAAACACTTTAAATGAAAACATAGAAGTCCAAGATAGAGTAAACTGTATTGCTGGAAGATTTATTAATGGAATCACACAACTAATTGGTGCTGATACAGTAACTGTTGGAGAGTTTGAATGTAATGATGGCTTAGACAATGACGGTGACGGAACTATTGATTTTGGAGAAGATGAAGATTGTGAAGGACGGTTTGATTTTTCAGAACTTAATCTTCGGGACACAATCTTGCCCTTTTGTAACAACGGCCATCCTAACAACTTATTTTGCCTTGGTCTTGGCCAGAATGATCTAACTACCCTTTGTAATAATTTTCCTGACGCAGACGCATGCCAATACCTTGATCCCTTTTTTATCAGCACCTGTGAAGAATCTCCAGCTTCAGATTTTTGTGAAGGTCATAGGGATGTTGCTAATTTCTGTTTAAATCAATTGGAAGGTGGAGAAGATCTATCAAGAACATGCCAATATTTTCTGTCGTTTACCCAGGAATGTATTCTAGGGGCTAATCGTGCCTGTTGGGATTTAACAGATGAAGATATTGCTTTAGTTTGTGGTTTAGATGATCAACATGATTTTTGTGCAGACGTACCACTTTATACAGACATTTGTCAAGAAGGAAAGGACCATAACCAGGAAGGCATAGACCCATCTATGAGTGCTAACTGTGGTTGTCTAAACGAGAATGCTTGTAGGGGCATAGATGATTTCGGTAATTGTGACAGAAATCTGGTTCAATCTTGTGAAGATGGTTACACTTGTAAAGAAGTTAATGGTATTGAAGGTTGTTATGAAGATGATGTAGCTGAGATCCCACTTGGAGAAGTTGGTGATTCTTGTGCCCAATTTAACTGTAAGCCTGGATTAGTTTGTGACGATGATATTTGTAAATTAAAACAAGATAGGGACAACCAAGAAGAAGAGGAAATAATTTATGTTGATTGTTTTGATGGTGAAACTCGTTTAATACCTTGTAATTCAGGTGTGTATGAACAAACTTGTGAAGATGATACTTGGCAAGGCGAATGCCCAAGAGAGATTGTTGTTCAAGAGGAACCTCGTAGACCTCAACAAAACTCCAGAGCAGACACTACAACAAACTCACAGTTAGATAATGCGAATGTTCAAGAAGCAGAATACAGTGGAAAATCAAACACAAAGTATTGGTTAATACCTGTGGTTGTAATTTTGTTAGGTGTTATTGGATTAGGAGTTTATTCTTATTTCAAAGACAAAACTTCCACTAAAAAGAAAAAAAGGAAACTTTAAAAAGATCAATTCCAAAATTATACTCATGAAAAAAGTATTATTAATATTAGTTTTGTTAATCTTAGTTAGTTTAGTTTCTGCAGCACCTATTATTAACATTGAACCTAGTTTACCTTTTCCACATGAAGCACTAACATGTCATGCAAATCAACCCGCACCAGCATATGAGTATGAATGGTATATTAATGGAGATTTAAAAGCAATCCAAGGATCAGATGAAGATTCAATGACTTACTTACCAGATACAAGGGAATTAGATACAGTCACATGTAAGGTTTACATATGGCGTGGTGAGGATGACCCTTTTATTATTGCAGGTGAAGACACAGTAACTGTTGGAGAATTTGCTTGTAATAACGGTTTTGATGATGATCAAGATGGATTCACTGATCTTGATGATAAAGGTTGTGGAAATAGTAGGATGAGAAATTCTGAGCTCACCCCAGAACAATATTTAACTTTATTTTGTGAAGAATCACATCCAAAGAATCTTTTCTGTTTAGAATTAGGATATAATCACATTAGAAATTTATGTGAAGAAATTCCTGACGCAGACGCATGTGTATATCTTCAAGATGATTTTGATGACTATTGTGATAATTTTCCCGGTTCAGACATTTGCTTGGGTGCAAGGGGCCCAATAGTTCCATATTGTGTGGGTATAATGGAAGAAGGCATGATGACTGACCTTTGTACATTTATTTTCCAATCTATGATACAATGTCAAGTAGGAAATGCTAACCTTTGTTTTGACTTATCAGATATGGATAAAACTTTAATTTGTGAACAAGAAGAGAATGCATTTGAATTCTGTCCTGAAGGTATACAAAATCCTTGTGTTGGCATGATCTGTCCAGAAGGTTTAGTTTGTGTTGATGGAGATTGTTTAGATCCAGATAACAGGGGTGATGATTTTGGTTTTATTCCTGCTGGTCAACTGGGGGGTCATTGCGATGAAATTGCATGTGCAGAAGGAGTTTGTCATCCAGAGACTTTCATTTGTGTTGATGAATTTCAAGCTGGAGAATTAGGTGGCCCTTGTCAGGGAATATATTGTGATGGGATTTTATGTGTTGAAGTTGATAGTTGTAATAATGGTTTAATCTGTGAAAATGATGCTTGTATTGAAGAACCAGTAGATGATCCTGATGAAGAAGAAGAGGAAGAAGAAGAGGAAGAAGAATGTGAAGAAGACGACACAAGGACAAGAAGGTGCTCTAATGGTCAGAGAATAAGGCAAATCTGTATTGATAATGAGTGGGAAGGAAGGTGTCCAAAAGAAATAATTGTTCCTGGTGATGAACACGGTCAACCAGATAGACAAGGTGATTCCCAAGATACAGTGTCTCCCAAAGATAAGTACGATAAAA
>CAZGBX010000006.1:0-28416 GCA_964524105.1 Candidatus Woesearchaeota archaeon | reverse complement strand
TACATTCCTGTTGTAGTAATTCTTTTATTACTTGCAATAATCTTAGCTAAAGTAGTTCACATGGTTTATTCAAAACCTAAAAGCTTCGGAGCACACAAAACAAAAAGCAAAACAAAGAGAAAAAAAGCAAAGTCTAAAAAAAGATAAGTTTTCTTAATTTAATTATGAACATAAAAGAAATTACCAAAAAAACGTGGTACTTCATTTGGCATGATGATTCTTTAGCAAGTTGGATAGTTAATATCGTATTGGCATTTGTAATTGTTAAATTTCTAATCTACCCTGGTTTAGGATTAGTCTTAGATACAGACTTCCCGATTGTTGCAGTTATCTCTAGTAGTATGGAACACAAAGGTAACTTCAATGAGTGGTGGGAAAACTCAAAAGGATTCTATGAAAAACAAGGAATTACAAAAGAACAGTTTAAAGACTTCACATTAAACAATGGATTTAACAAAGGTGATATTATGATCTTGTACAGTAAAGATTATCTTGAGCTCGGAGATATTATTGTATTCCAAGGTTCAGAAGTAGAACCCATAATACATAGAATAATAAAAATCCACGATGACAATACTTACCAAACTAAAGGGGATAATTACCAAACCAATCCAGAATCAAGACCTGACGAAAAGAGTATCCCTAAAGGAAAGATCTATGGTAAGGCAGTAATCAGAGTACCGTTCTTAGGGTGGTTAAAGATCGTAGCAGTAGACACATTAAACTTCTTCAAATCACAAGTCTTTTAAATCCTTCTGCTAACTCAATTCGAAATGTTTTGTGACAAATGCGGATCAATGTTTAAGCCGATTGACGGTGTAATGAAGTGTGAAGACTGTAATACTTCTAGTTCTGAAGGTGTAATTAAAGATAGGAAAAAGAAGAGAAAAGAAATTAATGTTGTAGAAGAACATGAGTCTCACCCAATTGTAGAAAAATTATGTGATAAGTGTAATAATAAGAAAGCATATTTCTGGATGCTTCAAACAAGATCATCTGACGAACCAGAGACCCAATTTTTCAAGTGTACTGAATGTAAACACACTTGGAGAGAATATTAAATTTTTAATCGGAACTTTTAAAAAGAAACTTTTAAATACTACTTTAAACTTATTAGAGTAAAAGATGGTGTTATATAATAATAAGATTCTTCCAAAAGTTTGTTTTATAGTTGGATTATTTGTTATCCTTGTGGTGTTTAGTTATATGGGTTTAACTACGGGATTTGCTGTTAATGAAAACGAAGATATTTACAACAAACCAATTGATACTTTACAGGCAGGGGGCACTAAGGTCTCTAAAAATTTAGGTGTGAATGTTCCATTAGGTGTACAGGAAGATTTAAGTCGCGCTAAGCGAAATTCTATGTTAAGAAATCCTGAAAAAAGTGCTACTGATACTTCAAAAGATGAACTTTGTATATCTGTATTGGTTTCTGGAACAGAATACCTTTCTGAGGGGATAAACGCGATGGGTAATTCATATCTGGATTGGGGAACTGAGAAAAATCCTTACTATTTACGGTTTGGATTTGTTTGGGCTAGGGTAGAAAATGCTAAGGTGACCATTAAGGATCAGGAAGGGAGTTTAGTAAGTGAAGGTATCACTAATGATGGTGGCAACTATAAAGTCTGTGGTTTGGATCAGGGAAGGTATAACGTAGAAGTTGAAGTAAATTCTCCAGAAGTAGTAGGTGAAACTAATCTAATCACAGATCACGGCGAAGGTCCTTTCTTGGATGCCTTTAGATTCCTAAAACCAACTGTAAAATCAGGTTGGGTGTCATTGATAAAAGAAGAAGGTTCTGCACACGCTTGGTTTGCCTTTACGTACAGGCTCGATGATAAAAATGGTATTAGAAAATATCGACAAAGGGAAGACAAGTAAGATTAATTCTACTCAATTCCTACAAAAAAACTTAAATACTAGTATTCTAAGATTTATTCTTGAATGGTAGCAGAAGAATTATCATTAATTATTTTACCTGTAATACCTTTAGGTATTCTTATTGGGTTATACGAATTAATGCTTATCCATAAAGACATGAACTTCAGGGGTTCTCACTGGTTAGGTCATGGTTTACATTCTGTAGTTACAATTTGGATTGCATTACTTATTGTAATGAACACTGAATACTTTCTAAATATCACTGGATTATTGGATATGAATATCCCTTTAATCTCTAATGTTCACGTTGTAAGGGTAGCTATTGGTATAATTCTAAATATTAAGATCCACGCAACATCGGCACTTGGTAAAGGTGGCCAGTTAGCTTCAAGAGGTTTAGCAGAGCACTGGACTCATACAATCATAGTTGCAGCTTTAGTTGTTGCATCACCTTATGTATGGCCATTTGTGGCTCCTATGGTCCCATCCTACTTAGGTGGGCTAGCATAAGTATTTAACTGCAATAATCTTTAAATATCTAAGAAAAACCAGTTGAAACTATGAAGTTAACGCTCCAGGACCCCAGATTCTTAAAAGATAGCATCCTAATAATTTCTGAGTTAGTCAATGAAGTTAACATGACAATTGACAAAACTAAACTAGAAATTATAGCTATGGATCCTGCCAATGTTGCTATGGTGGTCTTCAAACTTTTAAACAGTGCATTTTCAGATTATCAGGTTTCAGAACCAAAACAACTCTCAGTTAGTTTGGAACAATTAAAACAAATTCTTAAGAGAGCAAAACCAACAGATACCTTAACCTTAGAGTTGGATGAAGAAAAGAATAAATTAAAGGTTCTATTGAAAGGAGAAATCACAAGAAGGTTCAACTTAAGTTTACTTGACCATTCTGGCCAAGAACAAAAAGTTCCAACTCTAGAATTCCCATTAAAGATTGAAACAAGCACTTTACTATTCAACGAAGCAATTGAAGACATGGACATTATTGGTGACAGTGTAAGTTTTATTGTTGAAGGTGCAGACAAGTTCATTGTTCAGAGCGAAGGAAACTTATCATCTGGTAAAGTTGAAATAACTACTGACCAAGAGACAGACATTATTAATAATCAGGCTGAAGAAGTCAAGTCTAACTACTCAATTGAGTACTTGAAGAAAATAATTAAAGGTGGAAAATTATCTAATACTGCAATCATTCAGTTTGGGATTGATTACCCTTTGAGGGTTGAATATAGAATCCTTGACAAGTTAAGTATAACTTCAATTTTAGCACCTAGAACATCTAATTCATAAGGTTTATAAACGATTTAATATAGTTCTTCTTTAATTATGTCAAAAAAGGGGCAGGTTACAGTATTTGTTATACTTGGTATTGTAGTAATCATAGTTCTGGCACTATTATTTATTGGTAAAGATACATTATATGATATTGGTTCTAAACAAATTAATGTTGAAAAGAAGTTAGAAACTGAGTTAAATTCTATTGAAAATCAAATTGAAGAATGTATCACAAAAGACACTGGGGAGTTTTTACAGAAGATTGCAAAGCAAGGTGGTTACGTCGAACCAACTAAGTATATTAGTTACTATGGTGATAAAGTCTCCTATCTCTGTCAAAATATTCCAGATAAAAAAGAATGTCTAAACTCTATGCTTCTCCCTGAAGACATTGAAAATCAATTAAATGTTTACCTAGAAGAACGGTTAGTTTCTTGTGTTGGGATTGAAGGGTTTAAAAGTAGAAACCAAGAACTAACCACTGGTCAACTTAGAATAGTTTCAAAGGTTCATAAAGAAAACATTGAAATAAAAATCAACTGGCCAATTGAAATAAGTAAAGATGGACTAAAAGTTACAAAGAAAGAATCCAATTATTTGATTAGATCGCAGCTAGGTAATATTTTAGAGATTGTTAATCGAATACTAAATCATGAGGCTCAGGTTGGAATGTTTGGTACTACAGTTGAAATTATCTCAACTTACGGTAGACACATTGTAACAATAAAACAATCCAATCCGCATAAGATATATCAAGTAAGTGTAATTGAAGAACCAAATTATGTATTCCAGTTTGGTGTAGAAAGTGAGTAAATTAATAAAATCTAAAGCAATTTTTGAAATCTTCTTAGTCATTACTATTACAATTTATTCTGGTGTGGCCTTAGCTCAGCCATCTGGAGAAAATCCTTTCACGTGTTTAGAAGATAATAACGGAATTAACTGTGTTGAAACAACAGACACAAGTATTTGCCCTCCAGAGAATGTTCGTTTCGTAAGTAAAGAAATGGTGCCCGAATGTAATCCTGGTTGTTGTGTGTTAAATGGGGAAGTAATGGATGGTGTTGCAAAATCAAGTTGTGAAGGTGGAGACTTTAGGCCTGGTTCATGCTCAAGGTACCAGGACTTAGCACCTGTCTGTTGTGTTTTAGGTGATCAGTGGAAGATCACAACTGAAGAAGGTTGTTATAACTTAAGGTCAGAATTAGAATACGATATTGAACCTTTAATAGAACCCGCAACTAATCCTTTTGATTGTAGTGTGCACGTAAAGAAAGATAATGCTGGTTGTTGTGTAAGAGAGTTTGGTGGTGCATGTACTTGGGAACAAGGAGAAACCTGTGACGGTGAGTTTTATCCTAACACTGCATGTAATAGTGAACTCATAAATGGTTGTGAAAAGAATAAAGGAGAAGTTACAGCTTCATGTGGTCAAGCAGGAACTAACACAATTATCTGGCAAGATTCTCAAGGTGAGTTTACTGGGGCAGAACAAGAATGTGATTATTTAGGGGGCAAAGTTTGTAAGGATGGTGAATGTGTTGATGCAAGTTGTGATTCTTCAGACGTTATTGTTCCAGCATACTTAAAAGATAGAATTAGTGGCCAAGTAAAGAATACTGAAAGCTGGTGTTGGTACAACTCAAGAGAAGGTCCAGCTGCAGATTTACCTGGTGCAGTACATTACATTCATAGGTGTTTAAACGGAGAAAGGGTAGTTGAAGAATTACCACAGGATCGTTCAGAAATTTGTATCAACATTGATCCTCAAGGAAATGATGGTTTGAGGCAAGCAACTAAAATTGAAAACAAATTTAGTTCTGGTGGCGAAGTTTGTATGGATTGTAAATCAAAAAACTGTTGTGAAAACCCAACACAGTGGAGTTGTGTTTGGGTTGGTGACAGTGAAACTAAAGGAATTTGTTTACCTCTATCTCCACCTGGCATGAAAGTAACAGACCAACATAGCCTTGACTTTTTACCAGAAGTGCAATGTGGTGTAGGTGTCTTCTCAGAAAGTCACCCGACAGAAAACTCAAATTATGGTTTTGTTTCTCATAAAGCTCTTTGGATTTCTGAACTTGGTAATGGTTATGACTGGGAATGTCAAGGAAATTGTAATTTATATTTGGGTAGTTTTGCCGAAGGCATGAACTCAGTATGTATGAGTTACGGCGATTGTGGTGCAAGCTTTGGTCTATCTAGAGAATGGTCTAATGATGCTTTTACAAGAACATGTGGAGAAGATTATAATGATCTATTCGAAGATGCTGAGGAAGATGATGACAAACATGGCCCAAGTGACTGGAGTAGTAAAACTCTTTTGAGATTATGTAAATCAAAGCTCCCCACTCCTAGTGACATAGAAAGTTTCTTTACGCCCGCAGATGTATTAACAATTAAAGAGCTTGCTGCACCAGATTCAACAAAGGGTGCAGTAAGTTTAAGAAAAATGATACAAGAGTATGGTGATAGGGGTTATACTCAAGGAGAAACAGTTTCATTAGCCATTTTTGTGCCAGTTGCTGTAACAATGGCACTCGTTGGGGGATTGATCTATGCTGGAATCATAGCCGCAGCGTCAGTACCAGTTTGGGGTTGGATAGCGGGTGCGGTTTTAATAATAGCTGCTGGAGTACTTTATGCTATTGATTCAATAGCGGGTGGTGAAGAAAAAGAATCTATCAAGATGACTTGTGGACCATGGCAACCCCCAAGAAGTTCAGATTTCTGTTACTTATGTAATGAACCAGGAGAAATTAATGGTCAAACAGTTGACTTAACTGCAGAAGGTTCACACCCTTGTACACAATATCTCTGTTTGTCTTTAGGGTCTGGTTGCAAATTTGTCAAAACTGACGAAGAAAATACCTGTATTGAAAAAGAAGAAACAACCCCTCCTGGAATTGGACCTCTAGAAGGAATAGAAGAAATAAATTCTTGTGTTGGTGGGATATGTAAATTCGAATCAAAAAGTGAAAGGGGTTTCAAGTTAGGTCCAAAGCTTCAAGCTTACAAAGAAATTAAACTTGGAGTTACAACTTACAAAACCCCTGCCAATAGAGAAAAAAATCCTACCAAATGTAGAATCTCTAAAACTTCATTTAATAGTTACGATGATATTGAAAACTTTGATAAGGTTTACGAAGATATGGGTGAGTTCAAAATAAACCATGAATTTTCTATTTCTCCTTCACAATATCTAGAACCTAACAAAGACATAAACTACTACGTAAGGTGTGTAACTTACGATGGTAAGGAAAACCCTGCTCAATATGAGATCAAGTTCCAAGTTGAAGAACAAGTACCGGGATACCCACCAACTTACAAAGTAACTCACGCAACAGACTTCATGATACCTTACGAAGTTAACGCAACTATAGTTAAGCTAATCCCTAATTTACAGCCAATGGAAATCTGTAGGTATGATACTGAAGATAAACTCTATGATAACATGGAAAAAATGACAAGGTGTGAAGATATCTGTACTCTTGGTTTTGAAGAAATAAACGAAGTTGGAAACCATAATTATTACGTAAGGTGTAAAGACCATTACAATAATACTAATCCGCAATCAGAACAGATTACAATAACAAAAACAGATCCACTAAAGATTGATTCAGTTACTTGTACTGACCCTTTAACTTCAGATTGTGGTGCCACTGAGAGGTACTTTAGTCATATGGAGTTAACTGCAACCACTTCAGGCGGTGCAGAATCTGGTAAGGCATTTTGTGGTGGCACACACTCAGACTCAACAGAGCCATTACTATTTGAATTTTCAAACACAGACCATAATGTCCACAGCGGATTAAAACTACAAGGCCTACCAAAGGGAAAACATACAATCAACGTAGTTTGTAAGGATAAGGCAGGCAACATGGCAAATAAACTCTTGAACTTCAACATCCTAAAAGACGAATCAGATCCTATTTTAGAAAAAGTCTACACTCAATCAGATCAGTTAATTGTAGAAACAGATGAAGAATCAGATTGTTCATACTCAAGTACACCTAAAGATTTGTTTGAATCACCACAATCATTTTCAAGTTCAGACAACAAACTCCATACAGCACCTAAAGGGGTTCAAAATAAATTCATAATAATCTGTAAAGATAAATTCGAAAACGAGTTTGACGTCACAAATATTTACTTGAATAAAGCTTAAATACTATAGAATACAATCTCAAAATGATGCAAAAAAGAGGACAAGTAACAGCATTCGTCATAGTTGGCATAGTGATTATTCTAATTATTGGTTTACTTTTCTTTATGAAAGATTATTACGGTGTAGGTGTTGATCCAAAAGTTCACATCCAAGGTCCTTTAAACTCAATCAAAGATGAAGTTTCAGAATGTGTAGATTCAGTTGTAACTCCAGAACTTAATCTAATTGCAAAACAAGGTGGTGATTCAAACCCATCCAAATTCAGGCTTTATGATAGTAGGAAAGTAAAGTACCTTTGTCAAAACATTCCTGGTGAAAAGAAATGCCTAAATTCTATGGACCCATTATCAAAGATTGAAGAAAACTTAGAAAAAAGCTTACAAAACAAATTATCAACTTGTGTTTCAAAAGACTTACTTAAGAGTAAAAGAGGTTATACAGTAAGACATTCTAACCCTAACATTAACGTAAAAGTATTACAAGAGACAGTTTTAGTTGAGATTGATTATCCTGTAGAGATAAGTAAAGATGGAGTAACACAAAAACTAAGTACAATTAAAAGAGAAATTCCAGACTCTCCTTTAGGATCATTGTACACTGTTGCAAATGATATTACTAACGAATTAGCAAAGACAGGATACTTTTACCACTTACCTTACATGTTAAACAAAAAAGGAAGAATTATTATTCAAGTTGATAAGCCTTATCCTGACGTAATTTACAAGATAAACAAAAAAGACTCAAACTTCCAGTTTGTGTTTGCTATAGAGGGTGAAGAATGAAACTAAAAGCTTTATTCCAGATATTTTTAATTGTAAGCGCAACTTTGATATTTGGTGTTCCTGCAGTTGCCCAAGAATCTCAAGTTTGTTGTGAAGAAACTAATGGTGGAGACTTTTGTGTTTATACTTCACAAGATACTCAAGAAAACTCTTGTAAACCTGGCGCACTTCAAGCTCCAACTTCATGTTCTTATACTTCATTCTGTAAACCTGGAACTTGTATTGATTTGGATTCTGGATTCTGTTACCCTAACATGGGTGAAGCTCAATGTGTTGGTGCATTCACAAATAAGAAATTCGTTTCAGAAAACAACTTAGATAATATTGCAGAATGTAAGTTAGGTTGTTGTGTTATTGGAACACAAGCTCAAATGTTAACTAAGAATCGGTGTAAATCAGAAGCAGAAGGTTATGGTTTAACTTTAGACTTTAGGGAAGATATTACTGACGAACAAGTTTGTATTGATTTATCAAGATCATCAGCTAAAGGTTGTTGTGTAACTGAAGATGGTAAAGCAACTTACACTACAAAAAACAACTGTGATGTTCCAACAATTCCTAATGAACAAGGATTCTATGAAGAAAAGTTCTGTAGTCAATTACCTTTCACAGACTGTACATCAGGTAAAGACTTGAATCCACCAAGGACAGGTTGTTTACCAACTGAAGATCATGTTTTTTACTTTGATTCATGTGGAAACCGTGAAGAGGTTGCTTCACCTTGTAATTATTTAGATGGTTCTTTATGTGGTGACTTAGAAGGCGATGGTACTTATGAATGTGAGAAAATAGATTGTTCAGACCAAGATGTTACAAAATTATCTTTGTACAAAAATGATTATCTTGGGACCCCTCAAGTTGAAATGATTTCAGCAAAAGTTCGGCATGGTGAATCATGGTGTATTTATGATGTTGAAGCACAAGACGATGATACAACTGGCGGTCAAGATCCACCTGGTTCAAGATATTATAGAAGTGTTTGTATTTCTGGTAAAGAATATACAGAACCATGTGCAGACTTTAGAAAAGAATGGTGTATGGATGGTACTGCTGACTTAGAAACTGGAGAGATTCATAAGGGTGTTAAATCTGGATCCACTTGTAATACAGAAGATTGTTTCACTTCGGCTCGTTGCATAGAGAATAGGGGACAATCATGTATTGATCAATGTAATACTGCAGATCCATTCACAATGGATGCTCAAGAGTACAAAGAAGCATTAGAAAATGATTATGCTTGTTGTACTGATGTTTCAAAAAGAGACTGTACTTTCTGGGGGAATAAATGTTCACCTAAAGTTCCATTAGGTTTCAAATTCTGGAGTGATGATGGTGCTAATACTTGTGCAAAAGCTTCCATGAGTTGTAAAGCAGTATTTAGATGTGGTGGTTGGATTAATCTATTTGGTGCTTGTGAATATGACAGTGCAAAAAGTGCACTTATTCCAACAGGTTTAGCTGGACTTGGTGCATTTGCAATTGCAACTGGTGGAACTGGTGCAGTTGCTGCAGCAGTAGTACTTTCAATGGCAGCTGTTTACGCTTCATCATCTGGCGCAGTAAGTACAGGTGGTCTTCTTCAATGGGAATCTGCTGGTGACGGTTGGAACGTAGTTAAGAAATCTTCCGCATGTTTAACTCAAGACTTTTTACAAGCAGGAAATAATTACTGTAGATCTTTTGGTGATTGTGGTGCTGATTATAATTATTTATCTACAAAACTCGGAAAACAACATTGGGGATTAACATATGCTGGTTTTGATAACACAAAATCAATTAATAGTGAAATTACAATGGCAGTTATTGGTCGTTTATCTGATGATGATAAGCTTGCAGGTTATAAAATAAGTAAAGAAAAGCTAGCAACTAATGTAGATGAAAATTTCGAGTTTAGTGAATTGCTTGAAAGTGATTTAGAGTATAGAATCCCTGGTAGGCTTCAAGGGACCCCAAGCTGGGAAGATGGTACAAACTTTATTGACATGACATTAAGAACACCAGAAATTGCAGGTGGCTTTGAAAGATTCTTTTTTAATAGGGATGGTGAACCAAGTTGGTTCGTATCTCACGCATCATTCCAAGTTTTATTAACTGGTCTAACATTTGCTACAATGGCATATGGTGGTGCGACTCCAGGTGCAGCTTTTGGTGCAACACCTTTAGGTGCAATGTTTGCGACACCTTATAAATATTTGAAAAGTACTTTCTCATCTAAATCAACAACACTTGCACCTAAAAAACCCGCAGGTTCAGCAGGTGGAACTGCTCCTGGATCAGGCGGAGAAGTATTAGCTGACGGATCATCAATTGCAGGAGAAGCACTGAGCACAGCAGCATGGATTTATATGATCTACCAAGTTGGAGACATTTTATTGGAAGAAGTTAAGGAAGAAGAAATAAAAACAACATGTAAACCATGGCAAGCTCCTTTAGTAACTCAAGAAGACCAGTGTGAAAAATGTAATCCTAACCATCCAGATAATGAAAATAAAATTGGAGAATTCCAAAAATGTTCTGAGTACAGATGTAAATCTTTGGGGACAACATGTGAATTAGTTAATTCAGGGACAGAAGAAGAAAAATGTGTTTCAGTTAACCAAGATGATGTTACTCCACCAATCATTAAAGACTTTAGAGAAGGAATGTCACAACAAATAATTACAAACAATTACATCTCAAATTCAGATGGTATGAGAATAAATGGTGTACTTCCAATCTACCAAAGGATGACAATCTCATTAGAAACTGACGAACCAGCTCAATGTAAAATGTCAACTAAACACTCAACAGATTTCGAAACAATGGATAATACTTACTTTGGTTCGAACTCATACAAGTATTTCCACTCACAAAACATTGTATTCCCGCAGTCAATGAATAAATCTTTAGATGAAGTATTCACAGTAACTGGAGAAGGAAAGTATCAATTCTTTGTTAAGTGTCAAGACGCAAGAGGTAATGCTAATGAAAGAGATTATGCAATAGAATTTGATGTAGACAAAAGTCCAGACTTAACAGCACCAAGAATAGAGTACGCATCATTCGGTACAGAAAATAATGAAAGTACTGACGCTTACTTAACAGCTGGAACAACAACAATACCTCAAACAGTATTGTTCATTAACGAACCAGGTAAATGTTTATGGTCTACAATGGATGAACCATTTAATGCAATGGCACAACAAGAGAACAATGTTTGTACTGCACAAGATCAAAACGCATTAGGGTTATACAGTTGTACTTACCAAGAAGCAGGAGTACCAAACTCTGGCGGTCCAATAACAATTACAGAACTTAAACCAGGAGAGACAAAGTTCATCTACTTCAAATGTAAAGATGATGAAACAACACCAAACTTCAACAAAGATCCATTTAGACTAACACTTCACGGTTCAGAAGTTCTAAACATTACAAGCATTGAACCAGAAGGTGAACTATTATCACAAACAGGTGCGCAGAACGTAACACTACTTCTCTCAACTAAAGGTGGTGCAAAACTAAACGGTGAATCAGAGTGTAGATACTCAGTAGACAATGAAATGGATATTAACGGAATGGTTCCTTTCCTAAACACTAACTCACACACCCACTCAAACATATTCACAACTTTATCATCTGGAGAACACACATTCTACACAGCGTGCCATGATTTAGCAGGTAATGTTGCAGAAGCACAAACAACAATCCAATTATCAGCAGACTCTGGTGTTCCACAGATCATAAGGGCATACAAGGATACTACAACTCAACCTCCTTTATTCACAATAGAAGCAAATGAACTTTCAGAGTGTAGAGTTTCAACTGACGGCCCATTCGCAATATTCGAAGAGGGTAACTTAATGGTTAAGGAAGGAGATAAACATCAGATCGGATTCACAGCAAGAGTTTACTGGGTAAGGTGCATGGATGGGTTCGGTAATATTAACGAAGTTCCAACTAGAATCTCTTTCTTAGAATAAAATGAATAAGAAAGCAATCACGCAGCAAGTATTTATTTACATCTTTATCATGCTAGTGGTAGCTCTAATTCTCATTTTCGGAGTAAAACTAATAAAACAAACTACAGACTTGGGAAAATCAGTTGATATTAGCGTATTCAAGAAAGACTTAGATAACTCAGTTCAACAAATCTATACTTACTCTGCAAGATCATCACAAAATCTTATTATAAAAAACATCCCTAGGGACATTAGAGTAATTTGTTTCATTGATCTAACTAACGTTGGACAATCAGAACTTAATGAAATACCTTACGAAGAGATCAAAGTTTACGCAGAAACCAACTTAGGTAGTAACAAGAATTTATTCTTTATTTCAAAAGATTTCATAGAACCACAATCAATCAAACACTTAACTACAAATCCAAACCCTTTCTGTACAAAAATTGAAAGACAAACCCTTACAGCAAAACTAACGAACACTGGAGAGAAAGTAGTCATAGGACCATGAAAAAAGCACAAGGCGCAGCATTTAACTGGATATTCATAGTTCTTGCTGGTGCAATCATCTTGGTATTCTTCATCACTTTTGCATTGAACTACATTGACATTCAAAATAAGAAAACAGAATTCACAATTGCAAGAAACTTTGACTCAACCATTGAAGTTCTAAAAACATCAACAGAAGAGATGTACTGTGACACAGAAATTTCAGAGAATTGTTTTTCATTAGGCTTCGTAACTAAAGTTAATTTAATCTGTGAAAACAAGAACTTAAGAATGATACTAAATGATAACATTGCTCATGACCTTCAAGGACAAAGTTTGTTCGCACCGACAAACTTCCAAACTAGACACTTAGACTTCTGGATTAAGAAATTCAACTTCCCTTACTACTCTTCTAACCTAATCTACATGCAACCCCCAAACAAAAAAATCTATGTGATTGGAGAAGACTTAGACTTCCCAATCATCTTTGACATTGAAACTTTATCATCCCTACCAGAAGATATAGAACCTAACTCAAAAGTATCATTCGTAAACACAGATGTCAATCCAAGAGACTTAGAAATTCTAAGAAATAAAAACATCAATTACAACATGATAGATAATAACCAAGTAACATTTGATGATGGTGAAGAATTCAAGATCTTCACAGAAGAGATGAAAATTGCAGCAGTATTCACTGATGACAGTAACCTCTTCAAGTGCAATCATGATATCTTACTAAAACAACACTATAGAGTCACACAAACTTACTTCAAGAAAGCTAATGAACTAAAAGCACAAGAAAACCCTTCCTGCTCATACAACTTAATACAACAAACATTATCACAGTTCGCTCAAGAACCAACTAAAGAGCTAGCAGAAGCTTTAACAAAACAAAATCAAAACCTAATCAGTAATGGCTGTACTGAACTATTTTAGAAAATGAAAAAAGCACAAATTCAAATCTCAGAAACAATAATTGTAATCTTTATAGTTATTATTCTTTTAGTCATGGGAATGGTATTCTTTCAAAGGTACCAAGAAAGGTCAATACTTGGTGAACAAGAAAAATACGAGTTACAAAAGTTTGACAACCAACTATTAATCATTCCAACTTTACCAGAGATTCAATGCTCAAGACTTTTAGAATCTAAGAATTGTATTGACACAACTAAACTGCAAGTATTCAAAGAAATTTCAAATTCAGATCACTACAGAAAAAAACTCGGCTTCAAAACAATTCAAGTAAAAACTATTTACCCTCAACAAAACATAATAGGATGTCCTAATGAAAACTGTAACAGTTGGATAATATATAGTAACCCTAAAGACTCAGGGATATCATTAATTAGAACTTCACCTGTATCTTTATACAACCCAATAACAAATACATATTCAATTGGAGAATTATCTATTGAGGCAAACTAATGAAAAGAGCACAAGTTGAAACAATGGGATTAATGATTATTGTAATCTTAATAGTAATCGGGGCTTTATTGTACTTAAGGTTTGGAATTCTACAATCAGAACCAACAACATCAGTAGACAAAATTCAAAACATTCAAGCAATTAATCTCATCAACGCAATCATGAACATTCAAATCTGTGAGGAATTATCAGTAAAGGAGGTTGTAGTTTCTTGCGAAAATAGTGAAAACATTCAGTGCTGTAACACCTTAGAACCAGAAATATCTTCAATATTAGGGAAGACAGCAGACTTCAATAATCAATTCTTTATATTGAAAAATAACGTTCAGATCATACAAATCCCTGAAGAATTAGTGTGTGAAGCTGGTATAGCCTCACCCTCTTATACCTTCACAGGTAGTGGAGATGTCTATGAAGCTTATTTCATGCTCTGTCAATAAAGAATTCTAAATATACCTACCAAAAGATGACAACAGTGCATCAAACTTGCAACATGGGATTTCAAGGTATTAGGCCCCATACTCCCCAAATTCGCAAGAATTACACTCCAAAAACACCCTTTTTTCAGATAAATTTATAAAGCAAAATTTTGTTCAATAGTTTAGATTATTTAGTCATATCTATATGGTATGAAAATAGTCAGCTAATAGTTAATTAACCTTTGGAGGTGTTAATTACATGCAAGAAATGAAAAATAAATTAAAGCGGGTAGCTGCAATCGGTACAAGCATTGCTATGCTTGGTATGACAATGACCGGTGCACTAGCTGCAGACCTAAGTTCATATCCTACAGGACTAGGTTTTGGTGGTGCAGACACTGTAATGGTATTGGGTTCCAATGCTGATGCAAGTGATAGTGCTGCTGCAGAAGACATTGCTGCTGGATTACCTGGATCAGGTCATAGAGCTGCAGTATCATCTAGTCCAAGAACTGTACGGAATAGCATCCGAAGCGAGAAATTTGAGGATCTTCCTCTTGGAACAAACTTAAGTGACGCTAATGATGGTTTCGGAGCAACTGTTGACGCAGATGACCTAGACGGTCTACAAGATACTACTATCGATATTGATATTGGGGATAAAGACGATGATTATGATGTAAGAGACGAAATTAGATTAAGTGGATCTTATATTACAGCATCTGAACCTTTACAACCTCACACTGGTTTGACTTGGAGTGGTGGATCTGATGAGTTTGGAGATACAGTATTTATTCCAATGATGAAGAATTCATGGGGATACTTCTATGTATTTGATGATACACTACAAGCTGGAAACTATGTTAACGACTCAAGTTCAACAGAAAAGATTGAAATTGAGTTCTTAGGTAAGTTGTTCCAAATTGAAGGTACAAACAACCAAGCTAACCAATTAGTTGTTAATGTTGGACAAAAGTTCTTCATGTCAGCTGGTGATACTGTTGTAGTAGACGGTAAAGAAGTTACATTGCTTCAAACAGGTTCATCTACAGCTACAATAAGTGTTGACGGACAAAGGGAAGTTATTGCAGAAAACGATGATGAGAGAGTTAACGGCCTAGAAGTTAGGGTAGAAGATGTTTTCTCTGATGAGGGAATCGAATTTGATGGTGCAACTCTATACATCGGTGAAAATGCAAGGGAAACATTCGATCATGCAGAAGAGTTCGTTGGTGAAGACGAAGATAGTCCAGCATGGACTTGGGTATTGGCTACACTAAACACAAACACTCCAGTAATCGGTATTGTTTGGTCTTTGGCTCTAGATAACATGGGAGAAGATGACAACCCACTATATGAGCATCCTCTATTAGCAGGTGAATCAATCTGTTTACCTTTCGACTATGCTTGTATTGAGTTCGAGAGTTTGCAAATTGATGACTACCAAGCTTATGAGATCTCTACAAATTCACAAGAAAACTTGTACTTCTCTGTAGCTAACGCTGACGCAAATACAGAAGATATCACTGGTGCAAAAGGTGTTGAAATTAGAGCAATCGGAGCTAATGATGACGGTCTACAATGTAGGACTTCATTGGCAACAGGAACTTTAGTTGATACAAAGACTATTTACTTAGCTGTAAATAGGAGTTTTGGTTCACTTGATGTATATAGGGAACAACAAGATGGTGGTAAGTTAGTATTATGTAACACTGTTGGAGCTGCAAGTGGTGACTACGCAATTAACGCATTAGATAGTGCATTTAAAATTGACTATAGGGATGCTTTAATCGATGTAGATCTTAACTGGTTAGTTCCTGCAAACCCATCTAACGGGTCTGGTGCAGAATACAGCGAGATATTGACTTTGGAAGGTGTTGAAAACACACTTGCTTGGAATAACCTAAGTACAGCAACAGGAAACTCATACCCTGCGTACGGTTACATAAAGATAAACCCTGTTATTGGTGGTAATAACATAACTATTTACTTCGAAACTGATGAAGCAAAGGTTACTACTGCTGCATATGACTGGGCTGATATCGAGTATTTGGGAGACTCCAGCGGTGCATCTACAACTAAGTATGACCTAATTTACGGTGAAGTTTTCGCAAGATTTAAAGGTGGAAACAATTCTGACCAATTAACAAGCAGTTACTTGGGAACAGGCGCTATAGATGTATCTGAGTATTCAGAAAACACTAGGACACAAGATGGTCTTATCATTGTTGATCCAGAATCCGAACAAAGCGGAGATAGGTTCAAGTTTGAAGTTCCATCAGACCTACAAGACTTTAAAGCAAACATCGTAATTAGGACAGCTGGAAGTGCTGGTGCTAGCGAAGTAATCAACGAAGCTGGTGCACAAGATCCTGCTACAGGTCCTGCACACATCCTAGACACTGAAGTTGGTGACCTAACAAGATACAACGCTATCGTTATTGGTGGTCCAGCTATTAACAGTGCTGCAGCTGATCTACTAGGATTACCGTTCCCAACATTCGGTGCAAGCGGAAACTTACCTTTCGGTGAGGGTGAAGCTATAATCGATTTAAAGAGCAACGGTGACAAATACGCTTTAGTTGTTGCAGGTTACGACGCTATTGACACTAGGAGAGCAGGTGTAGTTCTAAAGAACGCAGACACTTTCGCTTTAACTGGTGCTAAGAAAGTCGTTACTGGTGATAACCTAGAAGTTACTGGAATAACTGTAGAGTAAACCTCTACTTTTTTTTTTCTTTTTTTTTCGAAACATTTTTATTACATTTCTAACTAACTTTAATCATGAAAGTAAAAGAATACACACCTAAACAAAAACAGTCTATATTCAAAAGTAAAAAGTTCTATACTTATTTAATTGGTCTTGGAATTATTTTGTTAATGGTAAGCTCGGCTCTGACATACTATGCAAAGGATGATAACGAAGAAATTGAATATAATGGTCATTTATTTTTCAATGATGGTAGATCTTGGTTCACAAACTACGAAGGTCAAAGACTTACTTTTTTATATTTGCCAGAAGAGTTAGAGGGCATTGAAGTAGAAGACTTTAGTTTAACTCCAAAATCATACTTAATTTCAGATGAAAACTCTCAATCTGAAATACAAAGATTATCAGCTTTTTTAAGGTTTAAAGGTATTAATCTTCAACTTGCTTGCGAATCAGAAGATTGTATTGATGATGAACTACCGATTGTAGACTGTAACAGTGATTCATCAGTTATTAAGCTAAAAACTTCAGAAAGTAATTCTATTATCAAAGATAACAGTTGTATAATAATAAACTATAATAACAGTAAGGTCTTTGAGAGATTCATATTTAAGGTATTGGGCATTATGTAAAAATGGAAAAGACAGACAAGTTCATTATTGCTTTTGTTGCTTTAATTATAATTGCAATTGCAGTTATAATTTATATTAAAATTGATAAGGGTTACTATACTTACGAAGGTTGGAACGGTGAAGAGTTTATCATTGACCCTCAAGAGATTGGCAACGTTACATTTTATAATGTTCATACAATTGCTAATGGGAAAACTTATGTTTTACCGTTAAGGAATTCCCCTGAATCAGTAGAAGAGATTCATTTAGAGAAAGATATTATTGATAAATTAAATCGTGATTTTGGTATTGACATGCTTTACGTTACAAAAGATCCAGAAATAAATAGTAAAACTGAGAACAAAGCAACCTTGGGTGCTATTGAATTTATTAGGGTTTTGGGTTCTAATGAATATGGCATTTACAAGATAAATACTAAAAGTGCAGTTACAAAAGAACACATGGAATTACCTGTTGCTACTTGTGATAATGTTACTGAATTTGTTTCAGTTATTCAATTACAACTTGGTGAAGAAAACAGAATCTATTCCAAAGATAAGTGTGTAATTATTGAAGGTAAAGATGGTGACGGTTTGTTAAAAGCTTCAAGTAAGTTCGCATACCATTTAATGGGTGTGATGTAATTGAGGACAATTCTGGTCACTGGTTCTGCAGGTTTTATTGGGTTTCACACAATAAAAAGACTTTTAGAGTTGGGTAATAGAATAATTGGTATAGATAACTTTAATGATTATTATGATGTTAATTTAAAACTTGCAAGGAATAAAATCTTGGAAGAAAACAATAACTTCAAATTATATAAAACTGACTTAACAGATTTTAAAGATTTAAAAAAAGTTTTTGAAGAGAATAAGCTTGATGTTGTTATGCATTTTGCAGCACAACCAGGAATAAGGTTAGCCTTAAAAAATCCATTTCAATACGATAGGTACAATAATCTGGCACCATTAAACATATTGGAGCTCATGAAAGACTTCAAGGTTAAAAAATTAGTTTTTGCATCATCATCTTCAGTTTATGGTGGGAACACAAGAGTACCTTTTTCTGAAGAAGATCGTGTAGACAAGCCAGTTTCTATGTATGCTGCAACAAAAAAATATAATGAGTTATTGGTTCATGCATATCATAAACTTTATGGCATTAAAGCAGTTGGACTAAGGTTTTTCACAGTTTACGGCCCATATGGCCGGCCAGACATGGCACCATACAAGTTTACAGACTTGATCTCCAAAGGTAAGACAATTGATGTGTATAATCATGGAAAAATGTCAAGGGACTTCACTTATATCTCTGATATTGTAGACGGGATAGTTTCTGCCTGGGAAAAAGACTTTGATTTTGAAATCTTTAACATTGGTAATTCTAAAACAGTAGAACTAAACTATTTCATAGAGTGTATTGAGAAAGAATTAGGGAAAAAAGCAAATAAAAACATGATGCCATTACAAAAAGGAGACATGCTAAAAACATTTGCAGACATCACCAAATCAAAAAAACAATTAGGGTATAATCCAAAAGTCTCAATTGAAGAAGGTATTAAAAAAACAGTAGAATGGTATAAAGAGTACCATAGCAAAAACTTATAAATCCTGTATTTCTTTATTTTCTATTATGCCGCGATCGCATAATCTGGTATTGCACCGGCCTTGAGAGCCGGGCCCTAACGGGCATCCTGGTTCGAATCCGGGTCGCGGCGATTTCTTATTTCCGCAACTGATCATCTAAAGATTTTTTCTTTATAGATTCCTGTTCTTTTTTTGCATTAGCAACAAGGTCAATTCCCAAGTCTTTCAAAGATTGAACATGCATTTTAATTAACTGATCACAGATATTAATAATCTTCAACAACTCTTCTCTTTCTTTAGTTAAAGTCATTAAAGATCCTTTATGAAATCCAATTTTCTCATCGTCACCGCGCATAAAACTTCCTCAACAAAGATAATATTTAAGAGTTTAGTTTCTTAATCACTTGACTTATTGGTAACTTCTGTTCTTTACCTGTATCCATGTTTCTCAGCGTATACTTTTTAGCTTTCATCTCTTTCTCTCCAATAATCAGTGCATAAGGAATACCCAACTTTGAAGCATAATCCAGGTTCTTAGAAATCCCTTTACCATTATAATCTACATCTGTGTTAATTCCTGCATCTCTCAACTTACTTACAACTTCAGTACAGTTAGTTCTAATTGGAACAACATAAACTTCAGTATTAGTTTTACTCATCTTTTTCTTTTTGAGTGCATCACAGATTACTGATAATCCAAAAGACACACCAACTGCAGGATAATCTTGTTTATTATTTAAGAAATCTCCAACCATTTTGTCAAACCTTCCACCAGCAGCTAAAGAAGATTTAATATTGCCCTTTTTCAAGTACACTTCATATATTGTTCCTGTGTAGTAAGCTAACCCTCTAGCCAAAGAAACATCAAAATTAAATTTGTTAGTATACTTCATAATTTCTTCTATTTCTTCTAGGCCTTGACAAACTCCCAATTCTCCTTTTAATAACTTAACTTTTTGTTTGTTAGTTCCTTTAATGTCAATCAGTTTCAATAAAAGTTTAATCTGATTATCATCTAATCCTTTTTCTTTTAATTCTTTCTTAACTCCTTTAGCACCAACCTTTGCTAGTTTATCTATTGTTAATATTGCTCCTAATTTATCTTTAACTTTTAACCTCTGCATTATATCATCTAGGATCTTTCTGTTATTTACTCTAACTTCAACTTTCAATCCCATCTCAGCAAAAGCCTTTTGAAAAATCTCAATAAACTCAGCATCAGCTTGCATTGATCTAATTCCAACTACATCAATATCACATTGCCAGAACTCCCTATACCTTCCAAGTTTTATTGGCCCGTCCCTAAATACCCTTCCAATCTGATACCTCTTAAACGGTAATTTCAGGGTCTTATTCATTCCAACAAATCTAGAAAATGGTACTGTCAAATCATAACGTAAAGCTAGGTCTCTTCCACCTTGGTCTTGGACTTTAAATGTCTCTTTCAAGATCTCAGACCCACCGGAATACTTTGAAGCTAGAACATCAAACCTCTCTAAAACAGGGGTCTCAAGTGGCGCATATCCATACAATTCAAACACTTTTCTTAGTGTGTCCACTACCTTTAATTGAATAATTTTCTCCTCTGGTGGAGTATCTTTTACCCCTTTAGCTAATTGTAATTTCATATGATTACCTCCTTCCCTAATTTAGGGTATTGTTCTTTCCACTTTTTAACCTTTTCTGAATGTTTCGGATTACTCCACCCAACTAACTTCGAATATTTTGCTAACCTTTCATATCCATTTAATGATATTACCCAGATATTTTCCCCATCTCTTGAAACTCTTGGGGATAATCCTAGCATTGTAAGAATCTCTGCTGCACCAATAATGAGCTCTTTTGATTTAAGTCCAATAGTTATTCTTGGATAATATCTGGAAAAACCATATTGACTTATAAATGAAACAGAACCATCTGTATCAAATAATCCCCTAACAAAAGAAGACAATATTCTTACATCATTCACTTTCACTATTTGTGGAACTTTAATGTTGTTCTTTGGCCCTGATTTCAAACTCAAAATCTCACTTTTAAAATTCCAGAGTCCCTTAGAATAAAGTTCAAATCCATACGTAGTTTCGTACTCTTTGATATTAACATCCAAATTAAACAACTTCTTATAGAGTGGTTTAACAAAATTATCATAATATTTTTTTTCATCTTTATTTCCTTTAAGCCTATATTCATATTTCTTATTTGAAAAAAACCCGTCTCCTAAATGAATACCTATCTCTTCTGCAAGTTCTGGTGTAAGTTTCTTTGGAAACTTTAATTTTTTCTTATTGTCTACAGAACTTACAATAATTTTTTCATTTTCAAATTTTTCTGGCTCTCCACAGAACTTAATCTTGACGTCACTTAATTTAACACGGGTCTCACCCCAGGCCTTTCGGCCTATTATGGCCCTTGGATCATACTCAACAACTTTAGCCTTAAATTCCTTTAAGATTCTCTTTTGGTCTCTCCTTCTTAATTTGCAGATATCTTTAAAGACTTTATCTGGTAACCTACAATATTCATAGTTGTAGGCCACCCTTAGGGTCCCTGCTTTTATTCTAAGCTTTTTTGCCATGCTAGACCAAGGCAAATTAATCTCTAATCTTGAAGATCTAAGAAATTCTTTTTGCTTTCCCCTTGGGAATTCCACTCTTTTTTCCATGGGATTACAACTGTTTTCAAGTAATATAAGTCTTGCGGTAATAACGGTTATACATTTGCTGGGGATGAATAAAATCACCTCTTGAAAATAAAAAGCGAAGGGCGAGACTCGAACTCGCGTTACGGGATCCACATTCGGGAAAGCTACTCATCGCGTAACTCTTGTCCCGTGTAATAACCCCTATACTACCTCCGCCATACTGCTCAATACTTTGAGAATTCTTTAAAGAGTTACAACTAGAAAAATCTTCCTTATCTGCCACTATCAGGTAGCCCGAAATGAATACAACCACCAGTCATCTTGTAACTCAATATTTGTTTACCCTAAGGAATATTTAAACCTTACTATTTCTTCAAAACAATAACATTTCCTCTTCCTTTCTTTATCCTTTCAACCTTTTCTTTACTTTCTAACTCAGTTATCATAAGAGAAACCTTTGCTTCAGACAACCCTAATTTTGCCCTTAAATCTTTCTGATTAATCCTTCCACCTTCTTTTTTAATCAAAGAAATAACACTCTCAAGTTCATCATCTTCCTTCTTTGGCATTCTCATTCTAAGAATAAGTATCAATATTAACACAACCACAAATAATAAAATGTAAGCATATTCCACTTTGCTATTCTCTTCAAACTCTTCCCCTATTTCTTCTATACTTTCTTCAATTTCAAGATCATCTTCTAGGTCAATAAACAAGAATAAATCAAGATTATAATTCCCTTCTTCCCTGACAATAATATCTTCTTCTGTACTATACTTAAATTCTCCTTCATCAAAATATATTGCCTTGATAGTATAATCCCCTGGATTCAATTCAAAAGAATATTCTCCACCCACCTTCTTTTGCTCTGGCACAGAATTAACAGTGACCACAGCATTATCTTCTTTTTCTAGTTCAATATTATAAACAACACCACTCAAAGTTGCACTAAAAACAATTTGACAAGTCAATACAAAAATCACGATCCAAATCAGTCTCTTCATAATACTTTAGATAAATTTTATGGATATAAAGCTTCCTAAAGGGTCCTAGGAAAGTATCTTTATAAAGTAAATTTCTAACTTCATTCATGGAGGTTTCATAAAAATGAAAAAATTATTTACAATAATGATATTAACACTGTTCCTTGTTGGGACAATTCCTGCCGTACTTGCTGAAGATACAGAAGTAACAAGTGGAGAAGATAATTCTTTGGATCAAAGAGAAAAGAATAGCGCAAATCTAAAAGAAAGAGTAATTAGTTCCAAAGGTAAACTTCAAAAGTTCCAGGAACAAAGGAAACACTTCTTAGAGTCAAGAGAAAAACTTAAGAGAATTAAGGGTAAAGTTGGTTCTTGCCCTAAAACAGACTCTGAAGAATGTAAGGACTTAAGGAAAGAATCTTTAGCAAAGTCTCATGATCACTTGATAAAGACTATTGAAAGGATGATTTCAATGTTAGAAAAAACAAGGGAAAGAGTAGAAAAAT
This sequence comes from Candidatus Woesearchaeota archaeon, assembly GCA_964524105.1. GTDB lineage: Archaea > Nanobdellota > Nanobdellia > SCGC-AAA011-G17 > GW2011-AR18 > JAGVXZ01. The sequence continues at coordinate 4,970 of CAZGBX010000006.1, read as the reverse complement.
CTGACATGGAAAACAAAGAAGATGTTCTTGAAAGGATTGATGAAAAGATAGACAAAGCTAAAGAAATCCTTGAAGAAGTTAATTCTTTGGAAGATCCAACTAAAGAAGAGCTAAAAACTACTGTAAAAGAATTAAGAGAAAACTGGAAAGGATCTAAGTCTGTAATAAAGAATGGCCAAAAGAGAGTCATGGATCACAGGTTCAAGGGTGTCTTGATGAAATCAGAGAAACTTTCTGAAAGGTTGGGTAACATAGTGGATAAACTTGAAGAGGGTGGATCAGACGTTTCTGAAATTAGAGTGCACTTAGACAGTTTCAATGAAAAGCTAGCTACAGCAAAAGAAACATTTGAAAGTGCAAGGGAATCTAATGACAAAGCAACTTTAAGAGAAGTTCATAGTAGTTTGAAAGAAGCGCACAAAGAACTTAAAGAAACAGTAAGGTTAATTAAGTCATTAAAGAAAGACTCTCTTGAAGGTGATGAAGAGTGAAGTATTTAGTGTTAGTAATTTTACTGTTAATAGCAATCTCTGCATGTACACAAGTTACAGAATCAACTGAAGAATCTGTAGAAGATACAGAAGTTGATAATAACTTAGCAGAGATTGATAGTTTAATGGAAGAGTTTGACGATTCTGAATTAGATGAAATAGAAGAAGACTTAGATCTTCTTTAATTTTTTTTATTCTGATAATCCAAAGAACCTCATTAAAGAATGCATAATCCCATCTTCTTCAGAATGTGAAGCCTCATCATAATCCACTCCAGAAATCTCTGCAGCTAACTTTTTATATTGTACAGCGGCAGCACTTTTCGGATGAGTATGAATAACAGCATCTTTTTGAGCTAAAGAAAACTTAACTGATCTATCTTCAGGTATTACTCCAATTATTGGGTGTTCTAAGATTAACCCAATATCTTTCATTGCCATGTCAGCATTTTTAGCATTAGTTTTATTCACAACCACACCTTTGATTGGTTTCTTAATTTCTTCACATAACTTAATTGTCTTCAAGGCATCAGTCACAGCAGGCATCTCTGGGTTAGTTACAATCAAAACTTCATCTGCAGTTTTCAAAGCACATAACGCTTCTTTTCCTAATCCTGCAGCAGCATCAATCACAATCACGTCACAACTTCCTTTTAATTTTTTTATTGACTTATCTAACTTAGAAATGTCTAATCTTTTCAAATCATTTAATGCAATTGAAGCTGGAACTACCCTTGTTCCAGACTTATGTAAATAAACAGCTTCACTTATGTCACTCCGACCTTTCAGAACATCATGTAAAGTAACAGGTACAATTGGAACTCCCAGGTGTAATCCAACATTTGGTGTAGTAAGATTCGCATCAACTATAGTTACTTTTTTACCAAAGTAGTTCAAAGCAGCACTTAGGTTAATAGAAGTTGTAGTCTTTCCAGTCCCCCCTTTTCCCCCAGCGCAAACAATAATTTTTGTCATTTTCAAATCTCTTGGGATATCCATTCTCTTATAAACTTAATCCCTTCTTTTGTAGTTTCAAGGTATTTATAGAGGGTATCAATCTTAACATCAACACACCTTTTCCCAGGAGTTCTTAGCGTAACATCCTTTCTAAATTCTGAATGGTGAGTACATTTCGCACCCTCTACCCTCTTCAACAGATTGTAGTGCCTCATGTATTTATTAAATTGTGTACTAGAAATTATATCTTTGACCATAATCGCCCTTTCCTTCACAGTAACTGGAATTTCATCAATTTCTCCCTCATCCTCTAAGGCCTCTAACACCTCCAAAAAAGCAATCTCATAAGACGCAATTAACCTTCTGATCGCATTCTTCATAATCCCACATGTTCTAGTTATTTTCAAAGAAACAAATATTAAGTGTTCAGCTCTTTTTAATTCCTCTTCTGGACTTTCAATGTGATCTTCTATCATATTGACTTTGCCCTCTCTAATAAATTTTTTAATTGTACTAAGTGATTCTTTAACTGTGAAATATTTACTGCTCTAATATTTGAGTAACCTTCATTACAAATCACTAAGTTTGTTCCTCGACTAAACTCCACAGAACTATCCTCACATTCATTAAATATTTTATGTATCTCTTCAACCATCTTTAGTGTCTCTTCATTTATGTTGTGTTTCTCAACACACTTTTTCTTGAAAAAATCCAACCGCGAATTAAAATTCTCTGGTAAGCTTTTCCCCTCTTTTTCAACAATTACACCTACACATATTTTAACACACTTAAACATGTTCTGCACAATTGTAATCATGAGTTTACTATCATTAACAACCGGATAGGTCATGTAAATCAAGTGGTCTGAAGTCTGATAATATTTTATAGCTTCATTTATTTTCATTCTTGTAATTCTAATATTGCAGCAGCCAAATCGCCACTGTTATTTTTCAAAGCTTCTGCAGCTTTTTCTTTTGAAACTTTAGCTTGTTCTGCAACAGTGTTAATATCCTCTTCACTTATTGCACTTTCATATTCCATCTCTCCAATAACTTGTATTGAATCTTGTCCCATCATATTAACTTTGGAAACTTGTGGGTTTCTAATAATAATATTTTGATCTTTAGTTTTAATAATAACTTCAGAAGCCTCAATCTCTTCTTGTTTCATTCCAAGCTTTTTCATTGCAGCTTGCATTTGTCTTGGATTCATTCCAGGAAACATGATTTTAAGAGTGTATTTTTATATAAAAGCCTTTCTTAGACGTAAAATATACAAACTTTGGGCACTAGGAACCCATCTTATACAGAACAATCTCAACTACTGCAACAATTACTATCATTGCAATGATCAAATATGGAGAGATCTGGATCTTACTTTTGAAATCATCAAAGTATCTTACTAACCCTCCACCAGAAGAAGGCATCTGAATTTTATTGTCTTTTGCCATGATATTTGAAACTTTTCAGGATTTAAAAACCTTTTCTTCTATACAGTGTCTCTTTTAATGTTCTAAAAGAATCTAATTGCCTCATGTATGATCCTGCTTCTGTTGTTCTCTTAAAAGAAAACAATTGCCCTTCAATCCTAGCTAATCCCTTAGAGACACACTCAAACAATATCTCTTCATCATTTGCTATCTGTACAATTGCAAAACCAGAAAGTATACTTTCATCTTCATAGTCTGGTTCAGGCTTATGTTTATCTTTAATATAATTAATCAGTTTCCTAGTTAGAGCTTCAAAATCTCTAGACAAAACCATCTTACATTTTAGTGGTGATCTCTCATGTAAGTTAATGTCAATTGTCATCTCTTTATTTTTCGGATCAAAAGAAGTAAGTTTAATATCGTTTATCATAACTGAATTGACTTTCATTTTAAAATTATAAACAACTATTAGTTTAAATTAATTATTATATTACTCTTTCATAGTCTTGCCTATCTAATTGCCATGCTTTCACACCACAAAACCTTGGTCCCTCCGGACATTTTGGTCTAGTCCCAGCCAAGTCTCTATACACACAAGGTGGTTGTAAAGCTTCCCCTATTAAAGGATGAACTTTAGCAACTTGTTCTGCTTCATCTATCATAGCATTCCAAACTTCTTCTTGCGCATTATAACATAATCTCATTCTAGCTTTATGCATCAAGTTCAATAAATTAGAACTTTCCCTAAATCTAATAGCTAAAGCATTTGGTAATAAATATGATGCAATCTCAAAAGGAACTCCTTCATCTAATAATGCATTAACAGCATTCCAACTATCTCTCATTGATCTTCTATAAATCTCTTCAGCATGTTCACTTTCTTCCATTAACCTTGGTGTAACAAAGTCAGGTTCTCCAGTATAATGTGTTTCAAGTATTGGCCTTGACGCTGGTGTTGTTCTGTGCCTTTGATCTTGAGAATCTGCAGTATGACTTAATCTTTTAGCAAAAGTATAAGCTGAATGTTGTAACGCCCTATCAAGTTTAGAATGTGTAGTTACATTCATTTTCTCTGCTAAGTATGTACTTTTAACAGGATCAGTAACCCAACTAATTGCTTCTTCATCAGACATTGTTGATCTTGGCCTTCCTAAAACATCTCTTACAGAATCAGCTAATGTATCTTCCCCATTGGCACTCCAATCTACTAACTTTGAAACCTTCCCCCCTAATTCCGCATCAAACTCACCAATATATTCTTTTGGCCCAATCGGTCCGTTACTATTCATTGCAGCATATTCAACTGTCTCTTCTAAACCAATTGGTTGTTGTAAAATAACTTCAAAACCAGGGTCTACTCTCAAGACTTCATCAATCATTGCCTGTGCAATTGCTCTTTGTTCAGATGGTACATCAGGTTGTTGACACATTCTATAATATCTTAATAATGTTAAAGCAGAAACAGTGTGATACATATGAGCTTTTGTCGCAACTGGCAATACATATCTTGCAACTTCTTGTGCTCTTTTTTGTATGTCTCCTCTGATACCCCTCTCTTCAGCATCCTTTCTTCTTCCTGGAAATCTATCAAAATAAGCTTCTGCTGCAGACGGTTTCAAAACTTCAATAAGTTCTTGATAAGCTGCAAACTGTCTTCCGATAGTATTTTCATATAACTGTTGAAGTGTTGGGTCTCCTAAATCTGGAACTAAAAATCCTCCTTCCAAATCTTCTCCTGGATTAACTTCAACATATCTTTGACTAACTTGTTCAGAATTATAATAAGGGTGTGAATGTAAAAAACTCCATATTGCTTGTCTAGAAATTCCACTCATTGCAAATTGAAAGTTAGCATGTTGTAAAGTTGTATGGTGTCCAGCATCAAAGATACTTTTAGCTAGCGCATCACGCCTTGCTCTTCTCTTATCTCTAACAGCATCAGATTTCCCATCACCAGCAACCACACCTGGAGTAACAATCCCCTTAGAATAACAAGTTCTTGCTGTGGCCACTGCATTATCAAATGGCCTTTCCAAACCACTAACAAGCCTTACTTCTGGTTCTGTTTTGAATTGGGGCATATAATCTCAATAT
>CAZGBX010000005.1:3771-61843 GCA_964524105.1 Candidatus Woesearchaeota archaeon | reverse complement strand
TCGGTTTAGTTGGAGGCCCTAGTAGTGGAAAATCAACTTTTTTTAAAGCTGCAACTTTAATGAATATTGAAATTGCAAACTATCCTTTTACTACAATTAAACCTAATCGTGCAGTTGGTTTTGTTAAAGTTGATTGCGTGGATAAGGAGTTAGGTACACAGTGTACTCCAAGGGAAGGTTATTGTGTTAATCATAAAAGGTTTGTTCCTGTTGAATTGATTGATGTTGCAGGATTAGTTCCAGGTGCGCATGAAGGTAAAGGTAGGGGGAATCAATTTTTAGATGATCTTAATCAAGCTCATGCACTTATGCATATAATTGATATTTCTGGTTCTGTAAATGAAAATGGTGAAGCTGTTGAACCTTTAAGTTATGATCCACTTAATGATGTTGAGTTTTTAGAAAACGAGCTTGATATGTGGTACTTAGGAATTATAAAGAAAGGTTGGGATAAGTTTGTGAGGACTTGTAAGATGGAATCTTTAGATCTTCATAAAGCTGTGGCTGCACAATTATCTGGTTTAAGAGTTACTGAAGATATTGCTAAAACTGTGTTAAAAGATTTTAGTAAGGACTTATCTACTTGGAGCGAAGCTGAACTAAGAAAATTTGCCTCTTCTTTAAGGAAGTTTTCTAAACCAATGATGATTGTTGCTAATAAGATTGATGTTGAAGGTGCACAGAATAATTTAGAACGGTTGAAAGGGAAATATCCAGATTATATTGTTATGCCTTGTTCTGCAATTTCTGAATTAACTTTAAGGGGGGCTGACAAAGCTGAGTTTATTGGTTATGTTCCTGGAACAGATAATTTTAGTGTCAATAAAGAATTGTTGCCTGATCAAGAAAAAGGATTAGAATATATTAAAAAAAATGTTTTAGATAGGTTTGGTTCAACGGGGGTTCAAAATGCTTTGAATATAGCTTGTTTTGATTTGTTAGATTATATTGCAATATTTCCTGGTGGTTTAGGGAAGATGGAAGATTCAAATGGGAGAATACTTGCTGATTGTTTTTTAATGCCAAATGGTTCAACTGCTTTGGACTTTGCTTATAAGTTACATACTGATTTTGGAAAGAATTTTGTTAAAGCTATTGATGTTAAAAAGAGAGTACCTGTTGGAAAGGATCATGAGTTGAAACATCGGGACGTGATTGAGATTAAGGCAACTAAGTGATTAGTATTTTTGGAATAGTTCACCCCATTCTGTTTTCATGAACTTGTTTATTCTTCTTTTTCCAACTGTGTTGTACCAGAAGTAGTCGTGGTAATACTCTGAACCGAATACACAGAATTTAAATAAAGGTGAGTGGAAAAGAATTTTTTCTATTGGTTTTATATGGTTCCTGAATAATTGATCAAAGAAGATTACTGGGCTTTTCTTTGTTTTGAAATTGAAGTTAATGTTTTTAATGTCAATTCCTTTAATGTCAATTTGGTCAACGTCTCCGCATCCTAATCCTTTATCATGTGCTAGTTTAATGAATTTAATCTTTAAAGGGTCGTAACCCATTAGTTTAGCAGAGATTGCATCGATTGCAACTTGGTCTCCAGAAGCTAGGATAATATTTTTTATTTTAGGTTCCATTGTTCTTGGACCACCAACATCACCACAAACTGTACCGTCCATAACAGCAAACATTCCTGGATGGATTTCTTTTTGAATTGTTAATAAATCAACTAGAACTTCATGGATTTTTTTATGGCAATGGTGTCTTTTCTCTGTAATTAAACCTCCGAATGCGTTTTTCATTGCGCCAGTCATTGTTGTGTGCCCATGAGTTTTTATTGTTGGGAAGTGGATTACGTTTTTACCTATGAACATTTCTGGGATTTGGTGGCGGTCATCAAAGATTTTGTTTAGTGCTAGGAGTGGTTTTTTGGGTTTGTAGTCTACCCATTTAACATCTGGGAGTGGTGTGTATTTTAAGTTGTATTTTTTTATTACTCCTTCCCACTTGTTTAGTTTACAACCTTTTACTGGGTCAGTAACTACTGTCTTGTTTTCTACTGGATGAATATTTTTGTAATTGTCATCTTTTAGTTTTTTTACTACTCCTTCTAGTTGCCATGGTTCTGTTGAACATGCTGGGTAGTATAAACTCCATGATAGGTTTAATTTTAAGATTGTTTCTTTTGATTTTTTAATGAATTTTTTGTAGTCTGCTAAATCCATTAACTTAGAATAATCTTTAATTACTGTATTTGGTGTTGTTTTTAGAACTGCTACCTTTGACATGGTTTTTGTGTTTTGTTTGAGTTTTTATTTGTTTGGTTTAGATTATTTTTTGAATTTCAACAGATACATTTATATATGGTAAAATTAGATTTTTTGTTATGGAAAAGAGGGGGCAAGTAACAACTTTTGTAGTTATTGGAATAGTGATTCTTGTTATTGTTGCTGGTCTTTTAGCTTATAAGTTTTGGTTTGTTTCTGGAGACTTAGATTCGCAATTAGATTTACATTCTAGACTGCCTGAAGAAGTAAAACCTGTTGCTCAAGTTTTGGATTCTTGTGTTAATGATTTGACTAGGCAGGGTGTTGATAAGTTGGGGATTTCAGGTGGTTATATTGAAGCTCCAGAAGAAAAGTTTTTGACTAATATTTTTGTTCCTTTGTCTAGTAATTTAGAAATACTTCCTGGTTTGGCTGTACCAGTTTGGTTTAGGGAAAGGCCAACTGGGGAACAAGTTACTAATGTTCCTTTGAAAAGAGATATGGAAAAACAATTAGGTGATTATGTTGTTGATAATTTTGATCAGTGTTTACTTATGTTAAATGATATGAATAAGTATAGGTTTACTTCTGAAACAACTGACATTGATATTAAAGTTAGTATCTTGGATGAAACTGTGGATGTGATTGTTGATTATCCTGTGAATGTTAAAATAAAAGATGTTGAGTTCCTTTTAGAGAATCATCTTGGTAGGTCAGAAGTTCCTTTAGGAAGGTTGTATGATAATGCGGTTGAAATTATGGAAGCTGAAAATGAAGGTCTGTTCTTAGAGAAGAAAACAATTGAAATGTTAATTGCTTATGATGAAGAAGTTCCTTATTCAGGAATTGATATGGAATGTTATGAGAAAGTATGGTCAAAGACTGAAGTCATTGCAAGGTTTAAAGAGATCTTACAAAGTAATGTTGCTTCTTTAAGGGTTAAAGGTACATCTTACACTAATGTTCAAGATTACTTTGAAGTTGAGGCTTTAGATGATTCTGATGATGATTTATCTGTGAGTTTTATGTATTCACCATCGTGGCCAACTTATGTTGAAGTTGAACCTTCAAAAGGTGATGTGTTACAAGGTGATTCTATGAGTAAGGGGACAAGTGGTTTTATGACTAGTGTGTTATCTTCTTTCTTTTGTTTGTCAAGTCATCATTTTATTTATGATATTAAATATCCTGTCTTAGTAACTTTGAAGGATAAAAATACTGGTTATGTTTTCAACTTTGTAACTGAAGTAATAATTGATAATAATCAACCTAGAAAGAATAGTTTTGAACCTTTACTTGAAGATACAGGTGAGAATATTATTTGTGATAATCCACAAGCTGATTTAGATGTTGGAGTTAAGTATTATGATGCGTCTGGAAATTATAAATCATTAAATGGTGCTACTGTGTATTACAAATGTTACCCTGCAAGGTGTGACTTAGGTGACAGTACTAATGGTGGGTTAGTTGCTAGAGTTCCAGGTTGTGTGAATGGGATTATTGAGGCTGAAAAAGAAGGGTTTTATAGGGGAAAGACTTATGATGTTTCAACTAATACTGGTGAGTTGACAAGTGTGGATGTTGTATTAGATAAAATTTATACAAAAGATGTGAAGATGTTAGTTATTGATAAGAATTCAGGTGAGGTTAGGCAACCTTATGATGATGAGCAAGTAACTTTTGATTTTGTTAATGATAATGGGTTTGTTGGTCGTGCATCTTTTCCAGATGATATGGTGATTGACTTAGTTGAAGGGCACTATACTGTGTCGTCTTATGTGGTTGGGGAATCAACTTGGCCTGTTACAACTCCAAAAGAAACAATAAAGAATTGTGTTGATGTAAATTCTGGTGGTGTGTTAGGGTTCTTTGGGAGAGAAACTGAAAAGTGTTTTGAAGTTGAAATGGAATCGTTTGAATTAGATTATGCTTTGAAAGGTGGGGTTGACTTTGAGTTTGATCTTGAGCAAAGTGACTTAGCTTCAGGAAATGATTTGACTGTTTATACAATGGTTAATCCTGTCCCTGGAGATTTAGAAGGTATGATGGCTTTATCTCTTGCAGTAGAAGAGAATGATAAAGATCCGGCGTTTAAGTATCCAGTAATATGATGAAGAAATTTTTGACTATAATTTGTATGGTTTTGATAATCAGTATGCCAATTGTTGTTGCACAGTATGAGCAGCCTTATGAGCGAGATGAAGCAAAAGGTTTTATGGAGTCTGGATTGTTTGGTGGTGAGCCAACTGATGTTGGGGAATTGATTGTTGTTAATGTTGATGATTACGAGCCTAAGATGATTAGGCAATCTCATTTAGAACAGGAGGGTGTGCCTGTGTTTGTTTCTTTACGTGGTGAAAGTTTAGATACTTTGGCTGGAAGGATTTCTAGTACTAAAGTTAGTACTGGTTCTGTTACAGGGGTTGGAACTTTTCCACCAATTAAACAGATGACAGTTACTATGAACGGAAGTTCTGATTTTGTTGTAAGGAATCCTTATTATATTCCATTAAAAAGGGAAGATTATTCTATGGGGGATTTAGGTTACTTGATTGTTGATTTGAAAAGGTTAGATGCTAAAGGAAAAGCTTTGTTAGAGAATGTTACTAACAATGTTATAACTTTAGATATGAATGCTGAGATAAGATTTGATTTTGATGTTGGAAATGTTTTTGGAATGACTAGACAAGATCTTTTAGTAAAACAAATGGATGAAAGTGGATTCTTAAGTGCTAATGCTTATGAACAAAATCCGTTCTTTTCTGGGCGTGGTTATGTGAATGCAATTGATGTTAGTGATGGTTCTGCTACAATAGCAGTTTATGATAGACATTATGGGACAATTTATCCAACTTTGCAAACTTATATGCCCTCTTCACAAGGGAGAGTTATGCCTGGTTCTGGAAGGTTAGATCAGGGTGTAAGGCCAACGTTTAGATTAACTCCAGGTGATTATAGTCCTGTTTTATCTTTGGGTGATACTGGTGATCCTTTTAGAGATCAGTTTAGAGTAAGATTAAATGATATTGTGACTCCCGATGATATGGCTGTGTTTGATGTTACACAAAAGGGTGTTAGTAGTCAAGTGAAAGTTAATCGTGGGAAGAAGTTATATTATGGTTCTAATTGGATTGTTTCTTCTGTTGATATTTCTCCACCAACTAGTATTGGTAAAGCTAGGGCTGGTGAGATTTTTGAATTGGATGATGAAACACAAGCTTTAGTTGCTGGTTATGCTGATAATGAAGTTAAGAAAGTTACTCATACTGTGATTTTAAGGAATGGTGGGACTAAGAAAGTTGTGACGAAAGATTTTTTGAAGTTGGGTGAGGAAACTGTTACTATTACTCCTACAGAACTTAGTCAAGATGAAGTTGATGTTTTAGAAGGGAAGTATTGTCCGGCTGTTGTTGTTGGTGATCCAAGTTTTGGTTGTAGGGCTTTAAGGTTGTTCCAAACTTATATTTCTACTGGTGGAACTGAGGTGGGCTATGCACTTGAACAGATTGTTGATCTTTATGAGAATGGGCAGATTACTTTTGCTGGTTGTATGCCCGCTGACTCACCTGCTCCAGGTGACCCAAGGTGTGTTTCTTATAAAAAAGATTTGAAGGATCTTGCTTTCTTTTATGCCAAGAAGTTAGAAGCAATGGGGGCTGCAGACCCTGCACTTATGACTCGGTTAAGGGGACAAGTTGTTTCTTCTGGTGGAAGTTTATACTTGAATGATGAAAGTATGCACATGAACTTGAGAGAAGTTAGGGTTTTGGAAGATAAAGATAAGGGATTTGTTTCTTTGAAAGTTAATCGTGGTCCTTCAAGAACTGTTAACTTGAATGGTGTTGTGGATTTGGGTAGTGCTTATGAAGTTGTTGATAAACATTCTTTTTTCTCTGAAGAAGGAAAGAATTATCAGTGGAGAGTTTACAAGATAACTCCAGGTTCTGTTACTTTGAGGAAATATCATTTTGATGGAAAAGAATTTGATCCTAAAAATTATTTGTCTGGGTTTTCTAATTCACAGACTTTCTTGTTAAGTGAAGAGAAAATACTTGAGTATAAGAGTGAAAATACTATGAACATAATACGGGAGAAAAAACAAGCTTATGAAGTAAGTGTTTTTGTTGAGGATATTGATGTTAAGAATGAAGCTTATGTTTCTGTTATTCCTGGAAGTGATAATGCAATAGCACATTCTAATTTCAAAGTGCATATTCCTGTTGATCCAAGGTTGTTTGAGTTTACACCTGAACAAATGGAAAGTCAGATTGCTAAGACAAAGGAAATTATCGGGGACATGCAGGGTGTGCTTGATAGATTAGATAAGATAATTAAGTTTTGGAAGAGGACTTGTATACTTACTTTTGTAACTTTGACTGTTAAGAATTCTTTCTTGGGTGGTCCAGGTAGGAACTTAGCAAGGCGTTCTGTAATGGAGTATGCTAAAGAGAAGTGTAAAACTCAAGTTGGTAGGCGGGGTGCTTATCAAACTTATGATGAGTGTTACTTGTCTGAGGAGAACATGGATGATATTAAAAACAGGGTTAAGTCTGAACAAGAGATTATTGAAAATGTTGATAATGAGTTTGGAAAGTATGGAACTGTTGAGAAGTTGAAATCAAGTAATCATGATTGTGCTAAGTATTTGAAAGCTAATGGAAATGTTGATGAGTGTAGGACAGCAAGGCGTATTGATTTGTTAAAAGATTCTTTAGGTGAGGATGATGAGTATTATAAGTTTGTTAAAAGTAAGTTTGATCCTTTGCAGTACCATGTGAGAATACAACATTATGATAATGCTGTGAAATATTATAATGAGAATCGTGCGACTTTTGGTGGTGATCAGAAAGCTGCTGTTGATGCTTACTTGACTGCCATACAAAGTAAAGATGAGTATGAAGTTGAAGATGATTACGGAGTTAAGTTTAGAACTTTGAATTCTGTGGTTTTCAAAGATGGAATTGCAGATAAGCCAGTTGGTTTTGTTACTCCTGAGGTTGGACCTCCTGCAACTTATGATCTTGTGCCTGTGACTGAGCTTGGGATGGGTCTTGTGCGAGAAGATGGAGACTTTGCCAAATTAGAAAGGAGTGTTGGAATTAGTGTTGAAGGTCCACCTACTGATGCCCGGGCGGCTAATAGAAGATTAAGACAAATGTCAAACACTCCTGCTGTTACTGAACGGAATGAACAGATTTATGCTAAAGCTGGGGAACTTGATAATAAGAATGTTGTTGTAGATGGAAATCCTATTGTTGTTAAGGTTCCAAGGCCGGGTGTTACTTTGTATAAGACCGCTGTGTCTGGTGAAGGTGGAAGAGTAACTTCTAATGATTATACTGCACAGGTTTCTTCTGATACTGGGAACAAGGGAATCTTTGCACAGTATGATACTTCAGGGAAGGCAGTATGTTATCCTACTGGAAATGGGGAATATGTTGAAGTGCTGAACAGGTTTAATTCAGGTTCTGTTGATAAGTATAGAGTTATGAATGTTGGAATGAATGGAGTTATTGATTGTGGTGGTGGGGGAGATGATAAGTCAGTTTATACTTGGGATGCAATAAGGTACCATCCAAAGAAAGGATATTATGATGATAAGATTAATTCTGCTAGGCGTTGTTCTAAAGAAGGAGAGGTTTTAGGTGGGTTAGATAATACTGTGACTTTAGGAAGGGATATTGTTTGTAGTATGGAACAAGTGAATATCTTAACTGATCGGTTTGCACCGTCTTGTGCTGATGTAATGGATCCTTCAGATTGTAAGTTGTTGTTTAATGCTTGTGATCCTGTTATGTGTCCTTCTTCAAGATGTACTTTAGGTGGAAGAGTTAAAGTTGATAATGTTATTCAGTCTGGAATTGTTGGGTCAACTTTACTTTGTTTACCTAACCATAAGCAAGGGGTAATGGTGCCTGTTTGTTTAACAGGAATATCTGCTGGTTTGAAAAACTTACAAAGTGTATTACAAGGTTATGTTGATTGTTTAGAAACTTCTTTAGCTGGAGAAGGTGATATTGGGGTTTGTGATTACATTAGGTCTGTAGGAATGTGTGAGATGGTTTGGAGAGAAGCAATACATATTTTACAAATTCGTGGTGGAATAATTGATTGGTTATCTGATAATGCGTTTGGTGAACCTGAAGGTGGGGTTGAGTATTTAACTTTCCAATCTAGTATGAATAATGTTGGAGAATCATTTAATTACTTTACAACTGAATATAGTAACACGTTTTTAGCAGCTTACAAAGGGCAGTCTACAGAAGAGATTGGTTCGCAGATTTGTAGAATGTCTGTGTATGGTAAGCCCCCTAGTTTTGGTGACATATTAGATCAGTTATCTGAACCAGAGAATCCACCGCAGTATACAGCGTTCTTTGATACTGCACCTTATGTTGAAGAGGTCGGAGACATTCCGTTTAATGTTCAAGGTGTTGGGTTTAATACTGATCTATCATATTTATGCCGGGACTGGTTATCCTTCAAGTGAAAGTTTGTTAGGTAGTCCGCAACAGTTAGGTGGTGTACATAAAGAACCTTTGAAATTTACTGTTTATTTGAAGAATGATCAGTTAGGATTACCACCTTTATTTGTTGCAACTAATCCAAATAGTGATGGGAGACAATACTTGAATGTTGAGAAGGGAAAGTATGTTCAACAAACTGTACAAACTGCTGCTCGTGAAGGTTATAATGAGATTTGTATACATATAACTGGACATGATCCTCAATGTGGGTTTGGAAAAGTAACTTCGTCTTTTGCTTTTAATGAGTTAACTGATTTGGCTGTAAGGAATCAAGTTACACAAGATATTGGTTCTGCTGAAGAGTGTATTACTAATGATAGGTATAGTTCTCTGAGTGTTGGTTCTGCTACTTTACCTTTCCCTGAAAAGTATGGTGCTTTTTCAACAGGTTTAGTTAGGGTTTGTAATCCAATTGTTCCTGGTCCTGTTAATGAGTGGGCTAAAGTTGGAGAGTGTGGTGGTGAACTTGGAAGTTGTTGGATACAAAGGAAGTCTGTGAGGGTTAATGATCTTGAAGTTAGTGATGATATTGAGAAGAGTTTGTTTGAGAAAGCTAAAGATAAGTTAGATACAATAGAAGTTGCTAAAGCTAGGAAAGCTTTGTTTGGATTGAATGATAGGAAAAGGGCTTTGTTGCAAAGATTAGAACAAATGATTAATGAGTATGCTAGTACACACGGTGAGGCAAGAGGAGTTCAAATTGTTAATAGGGTTATTGAAGAGGAAAGGGTTCCAATTAGTCGTGAAGACTTAGATGTTTTAGTTAGAAACAATCCTGCTGATGTTACACCTGATCAAGTTAGGAATGTTATTGCTAAATTTGGGTTGAATAATAATAATGTTGAACATTTAACACAGATGTTAGGATTTGAAACTACGCCTGACACAACTAAAGAAGAGAAAGGAACAATACTTGGTATTGCTAAGAATAGATTGGCTCTTGGTGATCCTGTCCTTGGTAATACTTATCCGGGTGTTGTAAGTCAGCCTTCATGGTCACATAAAGGTTATGAGATGGCTGTTGGTGCTTCACCTGCTGTTGGATTAGATAGTCTTGATGATGTTGAAGTGAGAAAGAATGCGTTATCTGTTATTAGGTTCTTGCTTGAACTTGGAGATGAAAGTACTGCTGCGCAACAAACAGGATGTAGGATTAACTTTGCAAGGCGTGATGATTTAGATAGTGAAGGTATTGCGCCTTATGCTTGGATGAATGGTCCTGATGCTAAGGCTGTTGGTACTTTGACAATAGGAACTGAACAATGTCCTTGAAAATAAAATTGGTTTTAATTTTTTGTATGATTCTTTTAGTTAGTAATGTGGTTGTTGGTGAGAGTTTAGTTGAATTTGCCCAGCGGATGGAAGGAAGTTATGGGTGTATTGCTGCTGTGACTTTTGATGAGGATATGCCAGTTACTGTGCAGGAGGATGAAGCTTTATTGAGGGCTAGTGATTATTTTGCGAAGAAGTGTTTTAGGTTAAATGATGATGTTGGGGTGAATGAGTTTAAAAAGTATCGTTTGCATGGTGTCAGGTTTGATTTTTCTCTTGAAAATAAAGCTGTAGTTGCTTATTGTCCAGATTGGGACCATTGTAGTTATACAGAAAGCTCTGGTCCTGTTGATCCAGATGATCCTTCAGATCAAAGTGATGGTGATTGGGGTGGTCCTTTAGAGGATTCTGATGCTGACTATGTTTTTAGTGTTGATGATGAAACGGAACCTTCTGATGTTGCTCCTTCACCACCAGACAAGACCCCTACACAGCAAGTGAGTGCTCCTGGTGCTCTGAGTTTTGGGAGTGGTGGGGATGTTGGTGTGGGGTTAAATGTAAAAGATTGGACTAATTTTTTGATGAGTGAAATGGAAGACCAAATTATTCCTGAGTTGGGTATGGTTAAACCTCCTGCTAGTATTTTTGCTGATGGTTCTGTAACAAATATTGATATTCAACTTAAGAATGGACAGATTTTACATTATAGTTTTGAGATTGATTTGGAGAATAAGAAATTGATTAACATACGTTCTATGTCTCATGACGACCCTGACATGAGGACGTATATGACTGAAAAGGCAATTAGGGAGATGTTTTACTCTACTGATTTTGACGCAACTTTAACTAGTTTAGAAGGATCCGGGGATGTGAGGTATGAGGAAAATATGGTTGTTGTTTCTCGTGAGAAAGGAGAGATTATTGCTAAGGGTGTTGCTAGACAAAGTAAAAAATATATGAAAAAGTTTGGGAAGAAATATGCTGATGCAAGGGGTTTGGTTTTGCCTGGTGATTTAGCTCCTTCTTCTGGAGCTACTCCCACTGGGACTGGTGTTGCTACTGTTGTTGTTTTGCCTGGTGGGGGTACTGATGAGTTTTGTAGTGGGATTGAACCTTCTGATGTAGGGTATTATAATGTGGGTGATGATCTTCTTGAATTAAGTTTAGGGGATTTTATTGTTCTTAGTTTGAATGGTCGTGGGAAGAGATGTTTTGTTGATGAAGAAATAAGTAATGTTGAAACTTTTACAGGTTGGTTGAATGGAATGAAATCTCCTGGTGATTATGTTGCCCTTGTAGAAGAAAGTGGGAAGAAGTCTTTTAGTTTATTTCAAGTTGATAATCTTGGTCGTGTTTCTGGTGTGAAACCAATTTACTTGGGTAGTATTGGTGATGTTAAAACTGTTGGTGGTTATAGGTTTGAATTAAAACAGGAACAGGATATTATGGGTGGGAGTGTGAATGTTTTTTCAGTTGGAAAAATAAAAAATATTTGTGATAACTTTGCACCAAATTATGAGTGTAGGTTTTATAAGGGATTTTCTGAAGATCAAATAAGAACTTTTGTACAAGGTGGAAGTATAATGAGTGATCAGGAGTGTATGTCACAAGGAACTAAATGTTGTTATCAACAAAGTTATTATTGTACTTTTGTTGGTGAAAGTACTGATGAGAAAGCACCAAGAAGAACACTTGAAGATCTACCAGGTGCAGAAGATATTATTAGGCAGTTAGTTGAACTTAGAGACCCTCCAACTGGATTAACTTATGATGACGTTAATAAAAGAACTTTTGATGGGGCAATTTCTAATGAGGCTCTTTTAGAACAGGCTAGGATGTATAAGAAGTTAGCTGAACTTAGAAGGATACATGAAGGTACTGTGAGTTTGATTGAAGAGAAGACAATTAGGAGAGTGCCTATTGAAAGAGAACCTGAGCCTGAACCTGAACAAGAGTATGATGAGGATGGTGAGCCAGTGACTTCTCCTATTGAGTTTGAAGAACCTGACTTTGATAATATTCAAACTAGTGGAGATTGTAAAGGGTTCCCTGGAAACTTTGTTAACTTTAAAGGAAATAAGTATATTCGGTGTAGTACTTATAAGGGGAAGTGTTGTATGTTGCCGCATGTTAAAGCTAAGTTAGATAGTATGAAGATTGACAAAGATTTTATTGATAATCTTGAGGTTAATGGTTATGGTTCTTTGAAGGTTATTAGTGCTGGAAGAAGTGAGAAAACTCAATCAAGAGCATTTATGCGTTACCTTGGTGGTGGGGATACTGCTTGTGGACCTAAATTTAGTGTTTCTCGTGGAAGTATTAGAAGGAAGGTTTCTGCATATATCTCTTCAACTCCAGGATTATCAAATTCTTCTAAGAGTGCAAGGCTGACTGCAGTTAAATCTTGGTTGAAAACTACAGAAGGTAGTAAGTATAAAGATAAGATTGAAGATCTTAAGAGTTACAAACATTGTTTACATCCACAAGGTTATGCGATTGATGTTCAACCTGCTAAAAAATTGGGGAAAGTGAAGACTGATATTGATGAGCAAAATAAGTATAGGAGGATGATGTGTGATCATGGTTGGATAAATTGGCTTGGTGAATATTGGCATTATGTGTTTGGTGGTTCTGATTGGAAGAAGTCTCTTGGGTTAGGTAGGTGTGTTTATGGGAATGTGAATAGGGATTTTAATCACGGGTTTGGTGATGATGTAGTTAAGTATCCTGTTGAGTTAGATAAGTGGGATATTACTAAACCTGGGGCGTTTGGAGTTAAAGAAGCTGTGACTTGTAGTTCTTGTCAGTCAGGTGGAAAAACTTGTTCTAGGAGCGCTTGTGATTATATTAGTGGGAAGATTGGTAATAGTTGTGTTTGGAAACCTATTAAGTCAGATAAATTCTTCAATAAAGCTTTTGGTCGTGAAGGAAAATGTATAAGGAAGAAAGATGCTTGGGTTATTGAAGTTGATAAGCCTGCTGGTTCAGGAGATTTTATATTTAGTATTCCTGAGAACTTAGGAAACGTTGATGATGAAAAAACTTATAGTACAAGGTTTAAGAAAATTGGTGATGTTAAATTTGGAGAGATTGATGATGATGGATGGTATATATTATTGACTTATGAAAGTGAAGTGTATAAGTTTTATGCTTTTAGAGTTGATGATGAGAAGTTAGTTTCTGGAACTAAACAAGAATTAGGTGTTGCTGAAAATAAAATATATAAAATTGTTCTTGAAAGAGATGGTGATCAAGTTACGTTTAGGAGTTTTAGGGCAAGGTCTTTTGGGAATAGTTTTGTTGTGAATCTTGGTGAAGAACAAGAAGTTCATGTTAGTGAATTTGAAGGTGGTCTTTCTGGAACTTCTACTAGTGGTCCTTTTGATGATGCAGATGCTGACTATGTTTTTGATGTGGATGATGGTACTGATCCTGGTCCTGGCTCTACTGGTGGACCAGATCCAACTTCAATATTAACTGGAGGAGATTCTGAACCTTGGATTATTGTTGCTGAGGGTAATGCTTTGGAAGCTACTAAAGTGAAATGGCTTAGCGCTTTAGATTCTAAGGGTGTTACAGGGAGGACTTGGATTGGTAAATTGGAATCTAATGGGCCTGGTGATAACTTTAATATGCCTGCGGAAGGGAGAGAAACAATTATTTTTGTTCCTCAAGAAACTAATTTGAATCAACCTTTTGAAATTATGTACTTTTTCCATGGGATTTACGGGTTTGATGTTGATATGGAAGAAAGGTTAGCTCCTCAAATAGAGTATATGGTTAATAATCAAAATAGAAATTTTGTTTTAGTTTTCCCTGAGCTTCCTTGGTCTGCTGGAACTAATAAAGAACCTAGGAGGGCCCTTTCGAGGCAAAAAACATTACTTCGGAAGAATGATGATGAAGGAATAGATCTTCTTGAATTACAGAGTGAAGTAAAGGTTATTCTTGCTCAGAAATTTGGAATGATTCAAGATCAGAGTTCTTTTATTTCTATGACTGGACATAGTGCTGGTGGTGCTGTTCTTTGGTGGGCTGCTCAAAGTGGTGATTTAAATAGGATTAATCCACATAAGATAACTTTTTCAGATTCTGATTATTATGGTGCAACACAATTAGTATGGGATAAGTTAGTTAGTAAGAATTTTGGGTATGAATTGAACTTGTTGGTCTTGCCTCCAGGAAGGACTGGTGCTGCTGCTTTACCAACTGAAAACGCTGTTAGGTTTATTACAAGAGAATTTGGTAATAAGGACTTTACTCAACAACATTATTTGGGTAATAGAGTAAATTATGTTCCTGTGACGGTGGATCATGTAACTCTTGGACGTATTTCTTTGGCTTGGTTAAGTGGAAGACCTCCTAGTGAAGGGAGGATACCTTTAAGAGATTTTGCTAGTGCTCCTGAACCTGTTGTTCCACCTGCGGATACAGGTGCTGATGTTGAAGAGATGGATTTTGCACCTGAAGGTTTTGATGATGGTGACCCTGATTTACGTGAGTTTCAAATGGAGGTTGGGGATGCTGTTAAATTGGCTGGTGTTGTTAGTTTTGTAGGCCATGTTAATAATTGGGGTGCTGCTGACCCAGGGGATTATCTTCTTTATTCTGGTAATAATGTAGGTGCAAATATGCTTGTTTTTACACGTATTAAAGTTCAACCTGGATTGCCATGGATTCATCAAAGGGTGGATGTTGAACCTATGGAGACTTTTAGTTATGATACTCCTCATGGGATTTATGAAATCTATTCTGATTTTGGAGATCCTGCAATTCATGGGGCTGATAGAAATCCTGTTTACATTAAAATGATACAATGAAAAAGCATATTAGACTTAATCTGTTTGGAATTGTTTTAATTGGTTTGTTAGTTGGATTAGTTTATGTTGTTCGAATTACTGCAGAAAAGATGTTAGTGGATTTGAAAAGTTATCTTCCTGAACTTAATCAAATACAACAAGAATTAATTGCTAGTAACTTAACTGCTGAAGTTAATACTGCTGTAATTGATAGTGCTTCAAGGTTATCTTATTATGCTTTAGGTTTGTACATGATTGTTTTGCCTTTAGGTATTTATTTATTGTTTTTAATTTTTGAAGGTTTAGCTTGGAAAGAATTAAGAAATGTTAGTTGGAAAAGGATTGCTTTGTTGAACCTAGTTAATGCTTTTGCTTTCTTAATTTTTGTTTTAGCTTTTTTAGATTTCTTATCTTACTTCTCTTTTGGTGTTGGGTGGGTGAATGGTTGGATTTTACTTTTAGTTTCTGTTTTAGTTTCAATTGTTTTGTACTTTAATTTTGTGGCTTTTTGTAGAAGTTATAATTTAAGAAATGTTTTTGTTCATGGTTTGAATAAGTTAAGGAGGACTTGGCATTGGTTTGTATTGTTTTTGATTTGTTCCTTTTTATTAGTGTTATTAGTTGGTTTGATCTATGTGTTTATTGTTCTAAGTGTTTCTTTGATTATTCTAATAATTCTTTCTTTAGTTTTTGTTGTTTTAACTAATCTTCTTAGAATGAAGTTGTTTAAAGTGTTGAAGTAGAACTTGTGGGAGACAGGGTTCGAACCTGCGTAGGCACTAAGCCACTGGGTCCTAAGCCCAGCCCGTTTGACCGCTCCGGCACTCCCACTTATATAAAACATAAGCCAGGGCGGACCTTTTTATATTTTTTGATTATACTAGCTGGCCTTACCTCAGTCTAGTACACTTAACAAGGGATGTCTCTCTCTCTGGGTCTTTTCTGTTTTCTATGCATTTTACTTTTAGACATTTTCCGTTACTTAGGTTACAGCTGTGGATGATTGAAGCCTCTGTATCTTCGTAGTCTATCCCCTTTTCTATCACTATATAATCTCTTATGATATGTCCATTTACTTCAAAAACTGAGGCGTAAGCAAGGCCTACTAGTATGAATATAACACCTATTGCAAGTATTTTCATTTTTTTATAGCTCCTGCTAGGCCAATTAAATACATCTAATTTTACATAGACCTAACTTAGTGTTTCCTGGGTTTCTTTCTTTTCTCCCAGTAATGAAGTTTACAGTTTCCTATGCTTCTTGCGTGGACTTTTTTTCCACCTACAAGTTGTTGTAAAGCTAAGGCTGCTGTAATTCTTGATACACCAGTTTTTTCTGCTAGTTCTTGAATTGTTAATCCTGTGTTTTCTATTTTTAATATCATTTCAATTTTTTTTATTGTTTTTTCTAATTTAGACATTTTCTAGCTCCCTGTATTATAGTGGTATACAGTAATATATAAACCTTGTGCTTATCACTAGTGTATACTTTTAAAGGGTGGCTTTATTTTGTTGTTTTTGAAAATTAGAAATTATTTGATAATGATTCCATTCATGGATCCTTCTTGTCCAGGTCTTGATGTAATCTTAACTTTACCTAGTGAAGTTTCAACTATTGTTCCTTTAGTTAGAATGTTTCTTCTTACGTAGTGTCTATTAGCAGGGTTTTCTAGAACTTTGATTGCTTCTGCTTTCTTAAACTTCTTTGTTTTAGGGTCTTGGACGTTGATAATGTTAGCTCCAAGTAAGCATTTCTTTGTATTTCCACCATGTGCTTTTTTTTCTTTGATTCTTAGCTTTTCAATCTTAGTTAAAGTTGGGATTCCAGCTAGTTGTTTTAGAACTTTAGTTAATCTTTTATACCTTCCACCTGAAGGTTTTCTTCTGGATCTTTCTTGTGATCTTGCCATGGGATTAGGGTGAAGGTTTGTTTTATAAGTTTTTTGGTGAGTTATCTGTGTTCTATTAGTTCAGTAAAGCTTAAATAATATCGTGATTAGTTGAAATTTCATGGCAGAACCATTAAGACCACTAGATACTTTGAATGCAGTACGGGGTAAAAACGTGCTTGTAGAGCTAAAGAACGGAAGGCAATATGTTGGTAAGTTAAAGTCTTTTGACATACATATTAATACTGTTCTTGAAGAATGCGAAGAAAAAGTTGAAGGTGAACTGAAGAGAAAATTAGGAACTACATTTATTAGGGGCGATACGATTCTGTTTATTGCTGTTGATTAAAAATGGTAAAAGGAACACCCTCTATGGGTAAGAAGTCGGGGAAGAGAAACTGTATACCTTGTAGACGGTGTGGAAAGACTAGTTACCATAAAATTAAGTCAATTTGTGCTTCTTGTGGGTTTGGCAAGACAGCTAAGATTAAGAAGTTTGCTTGGCAATCTAAGCGTTAAGGCCTTTCCATTATGGAATTCTTAGATGATTCTATTAGAATCTCGTATAATTACGGCTTAATTCTTGTAATCACAACCTTTATAAAGAAAGTTGGTTAACCATATATAAGCTTTTTTGTGAGGCTGGCTGGTGGTTACAAAATGAGACAGATGAGAAAATGCCCTGAGTGTGGCGGTTCTAATTTACATGTTCAAAAAGATAAAGGTGAGGCTGTTTGTAGAGACTGTGGTTTAGTTATTGAAGAGAAAATGATTGACTTTGGTCAAGAATGGAGAGAGTTTGATGATTCTGATGCTTCTAAGAAGCGAAGAACAGGTGCTCCAATGACTTATACTAAGTATGATCAAGGATTATCTACTGATGTTGGTGCTAAAGGTGACTTATACCAGTTAGGATCAAAAGGAAAGAATAAATTCTTTAGGTTAAGGAAATGGCAACATAGAATTTCTACTGCAATTGAAAGAAATCTTAAATTAGCTTTAGCTGAACTTAAAAGAGTTAGTTCATATTTGAAATTACCTAAGTCTGTTGAAGAAGAAGCTGCTAGAATTTATACTATGGCTGTACAAAAAGGACTTGTAAGGGGTAGAAGTATGGAGTCTGTTGTTGCAGGTGCATTATATGCTTCTTGTAGAAGACATGAGGTACCAAGAACATTAGATGAACTTTCTGAAGCTTCTGGAATTGATAAGAAAGAAGTTGGAAGAACATATAGATTTATTACAAGAGAATTAGGAATTAGAATTTTACCATCTAATCCTGTTGATTATTTGCCAAGGTTTGTTAGTGCTTTGAAGTTAAGTGCTGAGACACAATCTAAGGCTGTTGATATTTTACAAAAAGCTAGAGACGCTGAGTTAACTTCTGGTAGAGGACCAACTGGAATTGCTGCTGCTTCATTGTATGTTGCTGCTCTTATGAATAATGAGAAAAGAACACAAAGAGAAGTTGCGGATGTTGCAGGTGTTACTGAAGTTACAATCAGAAATAGGTATAAGGAATTGTTAAAAGAACTTGACCTTAAAGATAAGATTAAGAAGAAGTTGGTGGATGAGGAATAAAATGGTAAGTTTAGGAGATGTTGGGCGATATTTAGCTTTGTATACTGGAATGGATATGGTTTTTGCAGCTACCGGGGCAACTAGAGAGCCAGGAGTTTTTTATGATAATTTTGTGGGGGGATTAGATAATCCTGGTGTTTTGGTTACAAGTGCTGTAGCTGCTTTTATACTTTACAAAGACATAGAAGCTTTTCGTGATGAGCGTAGAAGAAGGTTAGTAGAAGCAGAGGAATAAACTTTAAATACTCTGGATATTTCTTAATTCTTGAATGGCAAAGAAGAAATTTGATTATGCACAAAAATTAGTTGATTCTTTTAATTTGTTTAAGAAGAACTGGACTTTGGCTGTGCCAGGATTAATTAAAGGTGCATTAGGTATTATTTTTGTATTAGTTCTTTTTGGAATTGCAGGATCTATGATTCTTATTGGTGGCAATGAAGAAGCAATGGTAAGTTACTTTACAGAATACTTTGAAGATAATTTGGTGCAATTTGTTTCTACTATTTTAATTGGAGTTTTTGTTTTGTTAGTTATTAGTACTTGGTTGGCAGCAATGAAAGCAGTAATGTGTAGGGATGCTGTGTATAGTAAGAAACTCAAGAAAGGTTTGTGGGATTATTTTTTATCTTCTGGAAAATACTTTTGGAGATTAGTTGGGATTTTGATTTTAATGTTTTTAATTGCTATTGCGCTTTTGATCTTAGCATTTATTGGGATAGCTATTCAGAATATAGCTTTGATGGTCCTAGGTTTCTTAATTGCGTTTGTGGGGTTGATTGCTTTAGGTCTTGGGGTGGCATTTATGATGCCTATCTTAGTTGTTAAGGAGAAAGGTGTGGTAGATACTCTGAAGTTGTCTTGGAACTTCTTTGTTAAGAATAAATGGCATGTAGTACTTACTCTGCTTATGACTGCAGTAATTGGTATAGCTGGGAGATTAGTTACAGAGATCTTTGGTTCATTGTCATTGACTGGTGTTCCAACTTTGTTCTTGATTGGGGTAATTCTTGGTGTGATTGTTACTGCAATTGCTGAGGTGTTAGTTATGTTGTACTTGATGTTTGCTTACAAACGTTAGAATTCTATTTTCATAAAGTCTTTTGCAACTTTAACTTTCTTGAAGTTAGCTTCTTTTAGTAACTCTTTATCTGTTTTGTATCTTTGAGAAACGTGTGTTAAGATTAGTTCTTTTACTTTAGCTTTCTTTGCAATATTTACTGCTTGTTTTACTGTAAGGTGTTTTGATTTCTTTGCTTGATCTTTTTCTTTTTCAATGAAACTTGCTTCGCAAATTAGTAAGTCTGAGTCCTTGGCTAATGTAATAGCTTCTTTACATTCTGTGGTGTCTATAATAAAAGTGATTTTCTTTCCTTTGATTAACTCTGTAGCGTCTTTTACTTTGATTTTCTTTCCTTCGTAAGTAATGTCTTTTCCTTTTTGTAAGTCTCCAAGTAAAGGGTGTTGAGTTAAACCAAACTTCTTAGTGTAATTAACTTTGATTTTTCTTTTATCTTTTTCAGTGAAGGAAAACCCTAGACAAGGGGATGAATGTTTCAAGGAGATACATTCTAGTTTGTACTTATCGTTCTCAAAGAAAATTCCTTTCTTTAACTCTTTAACTTTAGTTGTAATTTTTTCATGAAAGATACAAGAGTTCATCAAGTTTTTAAAATATTTCTTACTTCCTTTTGGGCCGTAAATTTCCAAGTCTTTTGAATAAGCGTTGGACCCTAATGTCCTAATTAATCCCCCTAAACCTAAAACGTGATCTCCGTGCCAGTGAGTAATCAAAACTTTACTAATTTTATTAGGTTTTAGTTTAGCAACCTTGATCTGTCTTTGAGTACCTTCACCACAATCAATTAGAATAGCATCAGACTTGTAATTAAGTAAAATGCTTGAGACATTCCGACTTTTAGTCGGTGCCATACATGCTGTTCCTAAAAATGTTATTGAAAACATGAATATATATTATAGAGGATATTTTAAATACTTTTGTATGTAGTTTGAAACTATGGTAAAGAAAGAAGAGACTACAGAAGTAAGGTTTGTAGGTAGTCAAGTGTTAGGAGATTCCAATGATATTACTAGAGAGCTCTATGATAAGACAAGGTTTGGAGAACCTATCAGAGGAAAGAAGTTTCAGTATGCTTTGTTAGAAGCCTTGCATTTGTTAGAGAGAAAAAGGTTTGTGGTTGTAGATGGAAGGGGAAAAAAGTTAAGTTTTAATGATTATGTTAAGAAAGCTTCCAGGGTTGAGAAGAACTTTTGGACAAGGTATTTAGTTTTCTCTGATTTGAGGAGAAGGGGGTACATTGTTAAGACTGCACTGAAGTTTGGAGCTGATTTTAGAGTTTATGATAGGGGTGTTAAGCCTGGTGATGATCATGCTAAGTGGGTTGTTTTTCCAGTCTCAGAAGGGAATTCTTTAACTTGGTTTGAGTTTGCTGCTAAGAATAGGGTGGCTCATTCTACAAGAAAGAGGCTATTGTTGGGTATTGCAGATGCTGAGGGAGAAGTGACTTATTATGAAGTTGCTTGGAAAAGACCTTAGTTTTCTATCTTAATAATTCTTTTAAAGGAATTTGCTATTAGTTTTGACTATGTCAGAGTTGAGAGAGAGGGTTTATAATTTTATGAAAGTTCAGGGGCCTGTAGTGCCAACTCAGGTAGCTAAGTATATTGAGAATGAGAGTTATGTTGCTTCTGCTGTACTTTCTGAATTGTTAAATTCTAAGAAGATACAGATGACGCATAAGAGTGTTGGGAGTTCTAGGTTATATTTCATTAAGGGGCAGGAAGATAAGATAGGGGACTTGGTTTATTCTCATTTGAAATCGAAAGAGAAAGAAGCTTACGATTTGCTTAAAGAGCATTCTGTACTAAAAGATACTGAACTTGAACCTTGGTGTAGGGTTGCTTTGAGGAATTTACCTGACTTTGCAATGGGGATTTTAGTTGAGACCTCAAGTGGGCAAGAAGGGTTTTGGAAGTTTTATTTGGTTGAAGATAGTACTGCAAAGGATTTGATAACTGAGAATTGGGTTGGTGAATCTGAAGTTGAAACTGTGGAAGAAGTTGAAGAAGAACCTGAAATTGTTGAAGGACCAGAGTATGAGTTAGTAGAAGAAGAGTTTGAAGAAGAAGCTGTAGTTGAACCCGTAAAGAAAAAAGATCTTAGTGCTTATGTTGAAGTTCCCAAACCAAAACTTGAAGGGAATTTTTATAAAAAAGTTGTTAGGTACTTTGAGAATAATGGGGTTGAGATTATCGATCAGACTTTGATTAAGAAAAATAAAGAGTTTGCTTTTATTGTGTCTGTTCCTTCTAATATTGGAGATTTCACTTTGTTTGCTTATGCTAAAGATAAGAAATCAATAACTGAGAATGATCTTGCATTAGCTTTTGTTGAGTCACAAAGGAAGAATATGGCTTGTATGCTTTTGTCTACAGGTGGGGTGAGTAAGAAGACTGAGGAGTTATTGAACGGGAAATACGCAGGTTCTGTTATATTTAAGAAGTTGAAATGAATAGTTATATAAACTTAATTCTATGACTTGATTTTATGAAATATTTGTTTGTTTTGGGAAGGGATGAAGACCTTTCTATAAAGGAGCTTGAAGCTTATTTTGATAAGTTTGAAATTATTGATAAGGGGAAAGGGATAGTTCTAGCTGAGTGTCCTAAAGTAAAATCCATTGAAAAATTAGGTGGAGTAGTTAAGATTGCTGAAGTTTTAACTCAAGCTGTTGACTTAGATGAAGTTGAGTATGCTCTTGATCATGATGTTATTTTTAATAAGTCTTCAAATAAACCTTGGTATTCTGTACAAAGTTTTGAGTCTAAGTATTCTGGTTTTGTAATTAAGTATTTGAAAATGTGGTTTAAGGATAATAAGTTTAAGGCGCAGTATAGAAAAGAGCTTAGTCCCACACAGTTAAGTAAATGTTTGAATGATGGTGTAGAGTTTATTTTGTTCAGGGATTATGTGGCGAAAACTAAGTTTGTTTCTGATCCTTTACAGTTGGTTCAAAGGGATGATAAAAGACCTTACACTAATCCTGTTGAAGACACTTCTTTGAGGTTTGCTAAGATTTTAATTAATTTAAGTGGTGTTAAGAAAGGGGTACTTTTAGATCCTTATTGTAGGTTAGGTTCTATATTACAAGAGGGTTTGCTTATGGGTTATTCAGTTATTGGGATTTCTAGAGAAAAGAAGAATGTTATGAAGAACCTTGACTGGTTGAATTCTAAGTTTAAAGTTGGAAAGTATAATGTCTTGGGGAAGTATCATCCTAGAAAAGTTGATCTTGTTGTAACTGAACCTTACATGGGGCCTTACTTGAAGAAGTTGCCTATTTTTGAAGAAGCAAAGAAGATTTCTAAGGATTTAAGAAACCATTATTATGATATTCTTGATCAGATAAGTAAGTCTCTGAAGGTTAAAGGTAAAGCAGTTATTGTGGTGCCTAAGATTAGGGTATATCCAAATAAGGAAGTTGGGTTTAATTTTGAGGCTATGTGTTTTAAGGCAGGATTCACAATAATTAACGGTCCTATTGATTATTTCACTTTAAGGG
Source organism: Candidatus Woesearchaeota archaeon (assembly GCA_964524105.1). GTDB lineage: Archaea > Nanobdellota > Nanobdellia > SCGC-AAA011-G17 > GW2011-AR18 > JAGVXZ01. Next base: position 38,976 of record CAZGBX010000005.1, on the reverse strand, counting down.
CTAAGGTTAGACGAAGAATCTATGTTATTCAAAAGGTTTAAATATTCTCTATTTATCCTATAATATAATGGGAAGAATTAAGATTACATCTGTGAAAAGGGTAGGAAATAAGCTATTTAAACAGAATTCTGATAAATTTAAGAACGATTTTCAAGTTAATAAGAAGCTAGTGGCTGAGCTTGCTCATGTCCCTACAAAGAGATTGAGAAATTTGATTGCTGGACACATTACAAAACTTAAGAAAAACTACAAAGAATAATTGTCTTTATTTGACTAAAGGAGGACAAAAATGACGAGAGATGTACGTAAGATGGATTCGCATGACGTGTTTATTGGTTCTAAGCCCTTTATGAATTATGTTACTGGGGTGGTTATGCAATTTACTACACAAGGTGCAGATAAGGTGGTTGTAAAAGCAAGGGGGAAGTTTATTTCTAGGGCTGTGGATGTTGTTGAAGTTGCAACTAAAAGATTTTTAAATGATGCAGTGATTGTTGGTGATATTAAGACTGATAGTGAAGACTTTGAAAACAGAGAAGGAAAGCAAATAAGGGTTAGTACAATTGAAGTTACTATAAATAAAAAGAAGTGATTTAGTAATCTTTATATATGCTAAATTCTAGAATTAATTAAAAAGAGGTTGAAATATTGTTAGAGTTTATTAGTAATCCATCAACGCATGTTATGTTCCAGATTGGTATAGTTATTATTCTTGCAACCTTGTTTGCTTTTTTTGCTAGGTTGTTTAGACAACCATTAATTTTAGCTTATATTATTACAGGTGTTTTGTTAGGTCCTTTAGTATTAGGGTGGATTAATGATTTAGAATTAGTAAAGTCTCTGAGTGAGATTGGTATTGCTTTCTTACTATTCGTTGTAGGGTTAGAGATTGATATTAAGAAATTAAGGGAGGTAGGATTGATTTCGGTTATAGGTGGTTTTTTACAGGTTGTTTTAGTTTTCTTTTTAGGTTATTTCGTTGCAACTTCAATTGGGTTTGAACATTTGATTGCAATGTATTTAGGAGTGGCTATTGCGTTTTCATCTACAATGGTTGTTGTTAAGTTTTTATCTGATAGGACTGAGATTGACACTTTACACGGTAGAATTATTTTGGGTTTTTTACTTGTGCAGGATTTAGTTGCTATGATTGCATTGGCTATGTTGCTTAAGGCTAATGATGGTTTCTCTTGGCTTATTCTTTTACCTGTTGCGATTAAGATTTTAGTCTTATTATTGCTGGCAGTTGTAGGGTCTTGGTATTTATTCCCTAGATTGTTTAGTTTTGCTGCTAAATCAAAAGAGTTTTTGTTTTTGGCTTCGGTTACAGTGTGTTTCTTGTTTGCTTTGATCGCTAGCTTGATGGACTTCTCAATTGCTATTGGAGCTTTTATTGCTGGTGTTTCTATGGCTTCATTACCTTATGTTGTTGATATTAAAGGAAGGGTTGAACCAATAAAAGATTTTTTTGCCACAATATTCTTTGTTACTTTAGGAATTCAGTTAGTATTTACTGGGTTAGGTAGTTTCTGGGAGTTGTTAGGGATCTTTTTGATTTTGATCTTAGTTTTGAAACCAATCTTGATATTCTTGTTGGGTGTATTTTTTGGTTATTCTTCACAAGTGTCTTTTATGAGTGGAATTTATTTAGCGCAGATAAGTGAGTTCTCTCTAATTTTAGTTACAGGTGGTTTGATGATTGGTGATATAACCGGCCCTATATTTTCTTTAGTTGTTTTGATGATGGCAATATCTGTGATTGTGACATCTTATTTTGTGCAACACGCCCATGGAATTTATGGTCTTGGACAGAATTTCTTAGAGTGGTTTGAGAAGTTGTCTGTTGTGAAAAGGGATAGGTTAGAGTATAAGAGTAATGCTGGGAAGAAGTATACTGTTCTAATTGGTTGTGGAAAGATGGGGACTATTTTCATTGATACTTTAAGAAGGTTGAAGCAAGATGTTCGTGTATTGGATAATAATCCTGAAGTGATTAAGAACTTAGTTAAAAGAAAGCTTGCTTGTACTTATGGTGACTCTACTTCTCGTGCAGTTTTAGATAGTTTGAAGTTGAAGAATGTTAAGATTCTTATATCTACTATTCCTGATTTGTCTGTAAATCAGTTCATCTTAAGTTATGCTAAACAAATTAATCCAAAAATAATTGTAATTTTAACTACTAATCGTGCTCAAGATGTATTAGATCTTTATGATTTGGGTGCTGATTATGTGATTGTTCCTAGGGTAATATCTGGAGAAAACATGTCTGAGATGTTATCTAAGTTAGTTAAGTCTAAGAATATTTTAGTTGGGCAGAGAAAGAATAATATTAAGATTATTGAAGAGTTACAAGATCTAGGACTTGGATAATTTTATTTTCCTTACTCTTTTCTTTATGTCTTTTTGTTTTAGTAAGTATTTTAGTAATGCTTTAGGTGTTGTAAATTCTCTTTCTACTTTAGCGTAAAGTTTATTGTTTTTTGTGAATGTGAACTTGTGTTTGTTTTTGAATTCTTTTACATGTTTTATCTTTGTTAAAGGTGGACCTGGATGGATCTTGAACTTTTTTAGTTCTTTTTCTTTTAAGTTAAACCAGAATAGGGCAGGTTTTCTTTCTTCCCAGTGCCAACCTGAATCTTCTACCTTGAACTCTTTTAGAACTTTTGAGGTTAATTCATAAGCTTTGAGAAGTTTAGTTCCAATATTATCTCTTTTTCCTTTTAATGGGTAAGCTGTGATGATTATATCTTTGTCTTTTATGTCTTTCTTTGTTATCCCCTTTTCTTTGAAGAACTCTTTAGATGGTTTCTTTAAGTATTGTTTAGCTGCTTCTTTGAATTTGTTGAACTTTTCTATTGATAGTGCTGCAGCCGCGTTTCTTGTGTTATCTGAAGGATCAATTAAGATTAAAGGTGAGAGTTTGTCTTTGTTTATTTTTCCTTTTCCAATTTGTTTTCCCTCTTTGAAGTTGCTCTTTAATAGTTTCTTGAATGAGCCTAATTTAATTGTTAGAATTTCTAATGCGTGGCCTGAGAATCCTTTAATGTAAGTCTCTGCTCCATAAACTCCTTGTGCTTTACAGAATTGTTTTGCTAACCTTATTTCATCACATAGTTTTTTAGTTGTGTTCTTTTTAACCCATTCTACGTGTAAAGGTGAGACGTCTGTTGTATTATTTGCTTCTTCTGCTTTTTTTATCTTAGCTACTGGTACAATTTCAAATAAGATTCCTTTGAACTTAATTTGGTAGTAATCTCTTGAACCGTGAAGTCTTGAAACTTTTCTAAATGAATTTTTGAGGATCTTTTCTAGTCTGTTTGAGATGTCAACGTCTTGTTTGAATTGAACAAATAAGTCAATATCATGGTTTCCTGAGAGCCAAGTGCCTTTTGCATATGAACCGCCAATGAAGATTTCCTCTTTACAGTCTTTTAGTTTTGAAAGAAATTTGTCTAGTTTGGATTTTAGTTTTTTTTCTTCTTTTTCAGATGGTTTTATGGACTTTAAGACTTCTTTCATATCTAGAGTTTTAGATTCTATGATTATAAATGTTTTGCTGAGTGGTTGGACCCAATAATAAAGTTTTTATACTAGAGAATTCTATTCCTTTGTATGGCAGCAGCTAAAAAGAAGGTGAGTTCTGGAAGTAATAAAGAGCTTGTGAATTCTGTAAATAAATTGGTTATGAGGATTGATCACTTAGTTGAGCTGTTTGAAGAAGCTTCTAAGCATGTGGCTGAGGCTGAAAGTGCAGAAGTTAAAATCGCAGAGTTGTCACAAAGATTGGATGCTTTACTTGAACAAAACAAGTCAATAGCTAAAGGGCTGATCCTTTTAGAGAAGTATGTTAGAGGGAAGTCAAGGTTAGGGACTGGATTGCAAGAAAGTAAACTCTCTGAGTATGAACTATGATATCCTTTATTAAAGATGATTTTACAGTAAGTGATAAAGATAAGTTAAAACATATAGTCCATGTTGTAAATTCTAAACCTCATGAGTATGAGGCTAAAGCTGTTTTTTTGAGAAACTTTGTTGATGCTTTAGTTATTTCTGCAACTAAAGTTAAGAAATCACCAGATCATGATAAGATGGCCAAGGAAGAGTTGATGAGGAGAAAAGAAGAGATTCTTAAGAGATTAACTGATATCAAAACTAAATCTAAAAGGGAAATAAAGGAGAAAGTTTGGGCTCTTACTAAGATTTCAGGGGTTAAAGAAGTTGTTTGTGATGGTCCTGGTGAAAACCTGAAGTTGATACATAAAGATGGGCAAGTTGAAGAGACAGAAGTTAGGTTTGAGAAGATTGAAGTTCTGAATGAGTTTGTTTTGCAGTTAGGGGGAATGGCTAAGGTTCATGTGGATGAACATAGGCCTTTCATAAATTCTTTAGTTGATAATAAGTTCCATGTTCAAGCTACATTAGGGTCAGAATTCTTTAGGCCGAAGTTTGTGATTAGCGTAATTTAATTTTAACTGCACTTTTAATAATTATTCCCACTATGATTAGTGATAGTAGGAATGCTAAGAATCCTAAGTTTGATGTTTTTTCTTCTATTGAAGTTGTTTCAAATTCTTTAGGGTTTTCTATTGTCTTTAAGGTTTGAGTGTTTTCCTTTTCTGGAAGTTCTTCTGATGTTAAGCAGCTTTCTGTGCAGCAGACTTCATTGTCCCAGTTCTTTAGGTTTGTTGCTGGGCAGAATTGAGTTTCTTCACAGGTAAAACCTTCTTGCATTTGACATGAGCAATCTGGGTCTCCAAATGGACATTCTAAGGAACAACCATTATCTTTCTCACATGTTTGTGCAAGTACAACTGGGATGATTAATAGTAAGATTAGTAACTTCTTCATATGTTTATTTTTGTACTATTAATATTTAAATCTACTGTGTCAGGTTGATGTAGTTTCCGTTTGAGAGGAAGTTCTCTACTTTGACTTGGTCTAAGATGTAATGTACTTGGTTCTCTCTAATTTCGAAGTTTTGAGTTAGTTTCTCTATGAATTCTTCTGCTTTATCCAGATCTTCGAAGATAATCTCAAACATGAAGTCGTATCCATTGTTTATTTTGAATAAACTGTTTACGTGTGAGTGTCTTTCTAGAAATTCTTTTAGTCTGTCTCTGTCTGTTGTTTCTACTTTTGTAATTACTTTTGCTATTGCTTTGTAACCAATTTTCTTAAAGTCTACTAAAGATGTGTGTTTGGTAATTATGTCTTTTTCATATCTTTTTAGTTTGTCGTGTAGTGTTGAAATTGGTGTTCCTGTTTTTTTACTTATTGATTTTAAACTTGTCCTTGAGTTTTTTCTTAGTTCTGCTAGAAATAATGCTTCTTTTTTTGATATCATTAAATCACCTCAATAGAATAAATGTGTGTTTTTTAGTATATATTTTGTTCTTATGTTTTATATGGTGGCTTATAATTATATAAATCCTTAAATAAATGGTTTTAGATTTTTAAGTTGATGATAAGAAAGGTTATTCAGTTAGCTGGGAAGACTTCTGTAGTTTCTTTACCTTTGGCTTGGGTAAAGAAGTATGGGATTAACAAAGGTGATGAGCTAGAGCTTGAGGAACGTGGAAGAGAGATAGTGATTAAGGTGGGGAATGCTGTTGAATTGGATAAGGTTACTATTGATGTGGCTGATCTTGATAAACAATCTTTGAAATGGACACTTTCTGCTTTGCACAAATTTGGTTATGATGAAATTGAAATTCTTTATGAGGATCCTGAAGATTTGAAGGTTTTGCAACAGATGATTAAGGATATTTTGATGGGTTTTGTGATTATGCAGCAAACTTCTAAGAAAGTAGTGTTGAAGTCTGTGTCAAATGATTTGGAGTCTGAGTTTGATATGACTCTTAGGAGATCTTTTTTAGTTACAATCTCTTTAGGTGAGTCTTTAGTTGAGAAGATAAAGAATGGTGATGCTGTTTTGGATGATTTGATCTCTTTGGAGCAAACTAACAATCAATTGACTAACTTTTGTGAAAGGATATTGAATAAGAAGGGGCATAAGGATTATAGGAAAACTTGTTTTTATTATGTGATAATCTGGAACTTGGAGAAAGTGTGTGACCAGTATAGGGACTTGTGTGAGATTTTGAATGGTAAAAAAGTGGATGAAAATTTCTTAAGTTTGTTAGAAAAGACGAATTTTATTTTTAAAGAGTATTACTCCCTGTTCTATAAGTTCGATGTTAAGAGTTTAGTTGAGTTGGATACTTTGATACTTGAGTTGAGGAATCATGTTTCTAGTTGTAATTTGAGTGAAGAAATGTTTTGTTTGAAAGGTATTTTGGATAGAGTTAGGGAGTTCTTAGCTAGCACAATCGCTATCAATCATGGTAAGTAAAGTTTGGAAACCTTCTCTTAAGTGTGTGTATTGTTTTCTATGGTCTTTGAAGTACATGGGGAATTCTATTTCTATTCTTGCAACTGCTTCTATGGAGTTTAAAACCATGTCTTTTGCGTGTTGAATTTGTTTCCTTGCTCTTAGAATTCCATAAAGTTCTAGTGTTCTTGCACATACTGCGTTGTAGTATGCTAGTTTATGTTCTGGTTTATTTAGTTCCCCAAATTCTTTTCTTGTTCTGACTACTTCTTGGAAGACAGCGTCTTTTTGTTCTTCTGTAAGTATTCTATTATGATTAGTTAAGTTTGCCCAGTCATAAGCTCTTCTTCTTGGCATGTTGTTTTCTGTGTCGAAGACAATTACATCTCCGTGTCTTGTTATTCCATAGTTCCATGGGTGCCCGTCTTTGTTGTAACTAAGTTCTGTTTCTAAGATTGCTCTTTCTAATGGATCTAGGTTTGATAGAACTAAGTCTTTTACTTTAATATGTAGCCTTGATTCTAATGTGTCTTCTAGTGTTCTTTCTTCTCCTCTTAGTTTTTCTCTTGGGAATAAATGGTGGAGTGCTGCTGTTACTCTTGCAACATCTTGATAATTGAATGGTACTAATTCTCCTTTTGCTTCTGCAAGTGTGTCACAACCTGAATGTTCAATTACGTAGATGTATTTTCCATCTTCTTCTCTTACTAAAATTGGTGTACAAACTTTAAATTTTGGTTGCCATCTCTTTAGTTCTTTTTGAATTGCAATTAATATTTCTGCTGCTTCAAACTCTGCTAAGAATGATGCTTGATCTTCTGATTCTTTTACAACTAAAGCTTCGTTTGTTCTTCTGTCATTGTAAACTCTTACTGTGTTCTTTGATCCTTCTATTTCTCTTGGTGGGCCGCAAGGGTCTTCTAGTATTTCTTCTGCTAGACTTCTTAATTCTCCTTTTACTCTTGGATCTCCTTTTGCTTCTAATAGTGCAATTTGTAATCTTCTGGATGTGAAATGGATGTCTCTTTCAAAGTCTCTTAGAACTTGTGCTCTTTCTTCTGGGTCTAGTTGTGCTACTGTTCTTCCTAATGCGCTTAATGTTGTTTCTGTGCCTTGTTGAGCTTCGTATCTTTCTCTTATAATGTGATTTTCCCTTCTAGCTTCTTGTGTTAAAGGCATGCCGAGAATTTCGTCTGTAACTCTTATTGCTTCTTCTATATCACCTGCACTTAAGGCCCTCCACCTGTCTAATCTATGACCTAGTAGGTGAAAAGAGTCTCCTAATGTAGCTTCTGGTTTAAGTTTTCTCATTTCTTAGCGTAAACTAGCCAGTCCCAAAGTTTGTCTTCTTTGTGTAAGGACTTTTTAGCTTCCCAAGTTCGCCAAGGATAGAGGACTTTTTTAAACTTTATGCTCTTGAAGCCTGCTTTTTTTAAGTAATACTCTAATTCAACTTTATAGAAGTGTTTTTGTTTGTCTCCTTTGTGTTTGTATAATCCTAGCATGAAGTCGTACTCTTTTGATGTCATTTCTTTATGTGTTCTTTTTATTGCGATATTTTCATTTTTAACTCTTTTTAGTTCGTCGTGGAAGGTTAGTGTTGCTCTGTAAATCTCTGAGTCCATGGAAGGAAGAATTGCTATTAAGGTTGAGTTGTTTTTTAGTACTTTATATGATTCTTTGAACATTAGTTCTGAGTCTAGGATTGAAGGTCCTAAGATTGAGTTAATTGCGAATGCTAAGTTGAATTGATTGTAGTATCCTTCTAGGTTTCTTAAGTCTTTTACTTTGAAGTTTACTTTTTTGTGTTTTGATTTTGCTTTCTCTATCATGATTGGGGAGAAGTCTACAGCGTGGATTTCTTTGAAGTGTTTGATGTAAGGTATTAGGTTTCCTGTGCCGCAACCTAGATCTATTACTTTTTTGTCTTTGTTTAGTTTCTTTATATCATCTAGTAAAGGGTTGATTACTCCTTTTGAGAATGGGCTGACATGGACTGTGCTGAAGTAATCTTTGGCTGCTTTGTTCCAGGCTTTTTTGTCCATGATATAAAGTTTTAATCTTTTTGTTTAAATTTGTTGTGATTATTAGAAAAGTATTTAAGGAACTTTAACATTAAAACCGTTTACTTTAGGGGGGTGTCATTATGCCAAAGAAGAAAGCTAAGAAAAAAACTGTTACTAAGAAAGGTGCTAAAACTAAGAAGAAAAAGAAGAAGTAATTCTTCTTTTACTTCAGATGCAACTCAATAATATCTTGTTCTTTTAATTTATGTTCTAAACCCACCCTAGCTCCAGGGTGCTTTGCTGATTTTCCCCAGACTCTGCCAAATCTAAATCTTCTTATGAAATCTTTGTGGACTTCTGATGCAAGGTTTTTGACTGTGGACCCTTTTGGTAATGCTACAGGTGGATAATCTTTTTCTTTTCCTGGAGATTTAGAGTAAACGTATATCATGTTTAAGTTCTTCCAGATTTCTGATCTGATTCTTCCTATCTTGAAAATAGGGAATTTGGTTCTTGGTTTTCTTTGACCTTTGTTTACTGTGACTAAAGTTTTTATTCCAACTACTCTTTGGTTTCCTTTTTCTGTTCCGCCTAAGTTAATGAAACTGTGGTGGAATTCATCTTCTATTAATTCTAGTTGTTTGCCAATTGCTTTTGTTCCGTTTAGAACTACAATAATCAAGTTTGCGTTTCTTATTGCTCCAAAGTAAGTAGGATATTTTTCTCTATCTGAGCATCCTGGAAATATTGGTGGGAATTCTATCATTTGGATCTTAACTCCATGATGTTCTAAGATTCCAATCTGTGGTTCTTTTGTTGTGTATCTATAATCTGCTTCTTCAGTTTTGAAATTAGTTAGTTTGTTTATTAAGTAAGATTTACCTGAGTTAGTAACTCCGACTAGAACTACTTGTGCTGCACCTTCTTTCTTAATATAATAAGAATAACCTTTTGATTTTTGTTTTCTTGTCTTATGTATCTTTTCTCTTAGTTTGGAGATCTTGGTTTTGATCTCTTTTAGGATAGAACTGGACCCTTTATGTTTTGGACATGTTGCGTACATGTGTTCTAAAGCTTTAAGTTTTTCAGGGTCTGTACTAGCTTTCTGATACTCGTCCTCTGCTAGTTTGAAGTCTATTCCTGGATTGATTGGCATTTTATCTTAGTATCTCGTAAAAGACTTCAAAAATGTCTTGGCCCGTATGTACTGGGTAGAAGTCTGCTTTAGTTGCGTCACATGCTTGTTTGATCAAGTGATTATGGTTTTGAAGTTTCTGGAAGTATTGTTTTTTAACTAATGGGTCAACGTAAGTTTTCATTGAGTCTTCTGTTTCTAGGTCTATGAATTCGTAATTACCTTGTAAGTTGAAGTTTTTCTCTTGGTCATCTAGAACTTGGATTAGTTTTACTTTGTTGTTCTTGAATCTTAAAAGGATGTTTCTTATTTCTTCAATGTCATAGAAGAAGTCTGAGATTATGATAATCATTGATCTTGATTTGATTAATTCTTTATGTTTTTGTAATGATTCTTCGAATTTAGTTGTTCCTTTTGGTTTCTTATTGTTTAGGTATTGGTGGATTGCTGCTAGTTGTTTTGCTCCCCTTTTTGGTTTGAACCTTGCTAGTCTGTCTGCGAATGTTGATAAGACGAACCTTTCATTGTTTTTTAGTGCAACATGACAGAACCCTAAAGCAATCATTGAAGCGTAATCTGATTTTTTTATTTTACTTCCGAACTTCATACTTGCTGAGAAGTCAACTATTACGTTTACTGTTAGGTTTCTTTCTTCTTCATATCTTTTTATGAATAGTTTGTCTGTTCTTGCGTATACTCTCCAGTCTATTGTTCTGAAGTCGTCTCCGAAAGTGTATCTTCCGTAATCTGAGAAGGTTAAACCTCTCCCTACTGCATGTGCTTTCTTTTGTCCTACGAAGTTTGATGTTACTCTTTTGTTAATTATTAAACTGAATCTATCTAGTTCGTGTAGAAAGTCTGTAGGGATTGTCATATGTTTATTATTTTATGAGTAATTTATAAGGATTATGGTGGCGATTTTTAGTTTCATCTCGGTTTTTCGTAGAATTCTACGCTAGAGCCATATCTTTGTGCAATACAATATAGTTCATCGATTCTTCTTACTGTGGGGTTGCCTTCTCCCCTCCAGTTTTTCATACTTGTTTGAAGGTTAGTTCTAGTAATTCCTAATTCTTGTGCTAAGGTCTCAATGGTTAGGTCTGTTTCTTCTAGCAGTTGATCTATGGCATTGTGGTTAAATGGCATAAATTGATCAATTGAAAAAAGTTTATAAGTTTTCTTGGAATAAATTATTTTTAAAGCGTTTCATATTTAAGGATTGTTGTGATATTTATTTTTTATTCGTATGGTTTTAAGAAGTTTACTTTGTGAATCTTATTTATGGTCAAGATATTTGCTGTTCAGTGTGAAGTTTTGAATAATCCACTTCAGAATCTTGAGAATGTTGATAAGTGGTTTGAGCTAGCAGCAGGTTGTGATTTTATTTGTTTTCCTGAATGTTTTCTTACTGGTCCGGAGGATTGTGATACTTTTAATGATAAAATTCCTGTTTTAGCAAAGGAAAAGTTTGCTTTTCTTTCTGAGAAGTATTCGATTTATGCTATTATGGGGAGTATTCATGAGAGAAAAGGGGATAGATTAATCAATGTTTCTTATGCTTTTAATCGTCAAGGGGAAATTATTGGTTCGTATATAAAAAGAAAGATAGTTCCAAGGACTGAAGAGGTTCGTGATTTGATCTGTGGAGAAAGTTCTTTTGTGTTTGAAACTGAATTTGGGAAGGTCGGTGTTCAGATATGTAGGGATCTACTTTATCCTGAAATTACAAAAGAAATGGTTGGAGCAAAGATTGTTTTTTGTCCTGCTTTTTGGAGTTGGAAATCTAAATCATATCTGGATGAAATGAAAAAGTATAGAGTTAATTCTGATGCAAGGGTTATTGATGCTTTGGTACAAGCAAGAGCTTTTGAGAATTGTGTTGCTTTTATTTTTGTTAATGCTGCGGGGAATTTTGTGAATGAAAAAATTGAGAATTGTGAAGATTATTTGGCAGGACATACTCAAATTGCTTTACCTTTGTATGGTGTGGTTGCACATATAAAACCCAGGCGAGAAGAGTGTTTGATTTATGATATTGATCTTTCTGTTATTGATGATGCTAAAAGGGCTTATTTACTTTAACAACTTCTTGATAACATCGTCTTCAGTTAAGTTGTTTCTTTGAGCTTCGAAGTTAAGAATTATTCTGTGTCTTAGAACTGGGAATGCCATAGCGTCAATATCTTTCTTACTTACATATTTTCTTCCTTCTAGTAAAGCTTTAGCTTTTGCTGCCAAGATTAGACCTATAGATGCTCTAGGTGATGCTCCGTACTCAATTAAATCCTTTTTAGTTCTTGTATTAGTTACAATCTTTACTGCGTAAGCTTTCAAGTCCCTTGCAATTGGCATTTGTCTTGTTAATTCTTGTAGGAATCCAATAGAATCTTTGTTAAAGACTTTTCTTAAAGATGGTAGTTTATCGTTTTCAGCGTATTTATCAACTATTTTTAGTTCTTCTTGGAATGAAGGATAATCAATTTTTATTTTCATTAAGAATCTGTCTGTTTGGGCTTCAGGTAATTGATAAGTTCCTTCTTGTTCAATTGGGTTTTGTGTTGCTAAAACAAAGAATGGTGAAGGTAATGTATAGGATTTCTCTCCAACTGTAACTTGTTTCTCTTGCATCGCTTCTAAGAAAGCAGATTGAGTTTTTGGAGTTGCTCTGTTAATCTCGTCAACTAAAACTAAGTTACCAAACAAAGGACCTTCTTGGAACTTGAATCTTTTTTCTCCTTTGTGTTCTTCAATAATGTAAGTTCCTGTAACATCAGATGGTAGTAAATCTGGGGTTCCTTGGACTCTAGAAAATTGCATGTCCATGATGTTAGAAATTGTTCTAATAGATAATGTCTTTGCTAAACCGGGATAACTTTCTAGTAATGCGTGAGAGTTACATAATATGGAAACCATGACTTGTTTTAGGACTTCATCTTGACCAATTACTACTTTAGCTAGCTCGTCAAACATGATCTTAAATCTCTTTTGTACCTCTTCCATTGATGCCATTTTATCTTGTTATTTTTTCAAAATAGTTCTTGACTATCTTTTGATTCTCTTTAGGAATCCTTTCATTATAGGAAACGTCGTAAGTAGTATATATTTCTTTTGGAATAGATTGTGGGGCGAATGTCTTTTTCTCTACTCCACCTATTTTGTTTAAGTCAATCTCTGAATCTAGGGCGTTTACCTCTAATTCTTGCTTTTCTAATCCTAGTTCTGCAACTGATGCGTCACCGTAGATATCTAGGTCTCCTTCTTCTGAAGCAATTGCAATATCTGGGATGTCCATCTTTTCTTCGTTAATGAATTTTATTTGGTTTATGCTGTATGAGATTCCTTCAACACCACCTAAGTTGATGTTCATAGTTGAGAAGATAATTACCATGAAAGATAAGCAGATTAGTCCTAGTAGTCTGTAAGCTACTGTTTTATAGTCTACTAAGAAAGAGGATTTAACTTTCTTTATTTCTTTTACTACATCTTCATTAAGTTCTTTAACCATTTGGGTTTCTTTGTCTTTGAATTCTGCAGCTGTTCTTAGTTTTTCTTTAAGGTTTGGAGTTTTTTCTTCTATTGATTTGAATAAGTTGCCTTTGATGTATTGGTATGTTTTGTAACCTACGTAGATTAGGAATGGTATTAGTGAGTAAACCCAACTTATTCCTATGAAAATAATGAAAGCTAAAGCAATTGTAATTACTAGCATACCTTCTACGATCTGTTCTGAACCTTGGATAATGTTCCAGGTTAGTTTTAATTCTTTAAGAGCTTCAGTTATCTTTTTCATTCTTGTTGTTCAAGTCTAGCTATTTTTTCTTCTTTATCTTCAATTGTTTTTTGTAATGATCTTACTTCTGCTTCTCTTTCTTCTAGATCTGATTGTAATCTTGATACTCTTTCTTCTAGGTCTTTTTTCTCTTTCTGGAGTCTTTTGTTTCTGGCGTTTATATCTTCATATTGATCTGCTAAGTCTTCTCCTTGGATAGAAGTTAATTCTAAATCTTCTTGGGTTTCTTCTAAGTTTTCTTTTGCTTTTTCTAGGTTAGATTTTGTGTTATCTAGTTCTCCTAGTTTTGTGTCTAGTTGATCGTTAACATCGTTGAATTTTGAGTTGAAGAAGATTGTACTTGCAACTATTCCTACTGCTAGGACTGAAATTAGTACTACTAATCCGAAATTAGCGTTTTGGTCTATAAATGACATGTATGTAATAATTCAATAATCTATTTAAATGATTTTTGGTTATTCAGTTTATGAGTTTTGCTATGGTTGTTAGAGAACTGGTTAATTCTCCTAATCCTGATATTTCTATGCTTAACCCTGAGATGATCTCTAGCTTGGAAGATGAGGGTTGGAAGATGTTTAAAGATAATTTCGTAGTTGAGAGTATTAAGTTGTTTACTTTGACTGGGAATGTTAATAGATTAGTTCAGATTGGGGAGTCTTGTTTGAAAAATGGGCACTTAGTTTGGGCTTTTCATGCTTTAAGATCAACTAAGAATTTAGAATTATTAACTGAGTTGGGGATGAGGTTTATTTCTGATAATGATAAAGAGATGGCTAAGAAGTGTTTTGTTGCTGCTGGGAATGAAGAGATGTTAGTTTTTTTGGATAGGAATTTCTAATCTTTCTTGAATCTATCCTTTACTTTATCAAATCTTGATTTAACTTCTGTGTATAATGCTTTGTTTCTAGTAACTCTTCTGAAACAGATTTCTGTTAAGAAGCATATAACTGCTAACAAAACAAAGATCCATGCTTTAGATTGTTTGCCAAACACTTGTCTTTTAGATTTTGCTTTAACAAACTTAACTACTTCATCAACTTGATCTTGAGTGAACATTTTAGAATCTGATAAGTCTGCTGTATCTTGAAGAACTTCTTCATTGAAGCCAATCCTGTCTAATTCTTTTCTATCATTAACTGCATACTTAGCACCAAACTTTTCATGGAATCCAATCTCTTTTGCAACAAAACTACCTTCAAATGTGTCATCTTCTAGTTTTGTGAATGAAACTTCTTCTGAAGAGGGTAGTTTACTTGATCTGATGTTTATTATTGCAGGTTCGTTTAGTCTAGCATCTTCAATGTTAATGAATGAATCTTGTTTTCTTTCTGGGTCTCCAACTGCCCAGTTTGTAACCCTTGACCAGATCTTAGAGTTCTTTTGGTTTAATGTTTCTGGTGCGAATAAACCACCGTCGTCTGTAGTGAAACTTGTTACTCTACCTAATCCATATCTCCATGTTGTGACTAACGGGTCTCCAGTGTCTGTTGAAACTAGTAGTTTAGCTGAGGTTTTTGGAACTACTGTGTTATAACCGAAAATTGTTGCTTTTAAGTCTAAGTCTTTAGTAATGAAATGGTTGGAATTAATAACTGACATGCCTGGATTTCTGTTCTCTCCTTTTTTCCTGTTGGGGTCTCCAAACAATATTTCTAATCCTTCTTTTTGTTCTGGTTGGAAATAAGCCCCGTTACCTAGTTCTGCCATAAGTTCTAGTAAGTCATCGTTTGTTCTGTGTCCAACTCCAACTGTGTAAGTTTTTATTCCTTTTTCTCTAGCTTCGTTAGTTGCAACTATTGTTTCTTGATAACCTTGTGTTCTACCGTCTGTTATTACAATCATGTTCTTTGATCCTGCTTGGCCTTCTAGCATTTCTATCCCTTTAAGCATACCTTGGAATATTCTTGTTCCTCCAATATCTTTTAGTTTAGAAACTTTTTCTATTAAGTCAGTGTGTTCTACTAAAGGTTTCATATCTCCAACAACATAAGATTCTGTGTTGAATGCAACTATTCCAACTTGGTTTATTGAGTGTATTCCTTTTAGGATGTCTAGTGTAAGTGCTTTTTCTACATCTACAACTTTATCTTCTCCAAAGTCTTTACCTGTACTTCTTGAAATATCTATTACTACAACAATATTTATGTTGCCTTGTTTCTTTCCTGCTTGAGCAACGTAAACTGGTAGCATTTGTTCAAACATTGAGCCTTTGTAGTCTGCCATGTCGTAAGAGTTTGGTCCCCCGACAACTACCATCCCGTTTCCTTCTGCTACAAAATTAGTTAACTCTGGGATGTGTGGTTTCATTGTTGTTGCTGAGATGTCGTTTATTATGATTGAGTTGTACTTGTCTAAGTTTGATGGTAAAGATTCTGTTGCTTCTAGTTCGTACATTGGTGAAAGCAAAGTTTGTAAGTCAGTTGTTTTTTCTGAGTATAGTAGAACTTTTGGTTTTGGTACTACCTTAATCATCTTGTAGAATTTATTGTTTTCTTTGAATTCATCTTCTTGTCCTAAAAGTTCTGCTGTGATTCTATGGTAACCATGTGAAAATGTTTTAGTGAATGTGAAAGGTTCTTGAGTTGGTTGGTTGAAGATTACTTCTTCGTCAACTGAGATTTTAACGTTTAAGTCTCTTGGGTTATTTGATTGGTCTAAGTTTACTGTGAATGTGTTTTCTACATTTGCTGTTGTTTTTGATGGTCCGTCAACTGAAATTGATGCGTCGTACTTTATTGGTTCTAGTTTTAATGAACTTAATGTTGCGTTAATTGAATCTGCGTAAACTGCAACTTCTTGAAGTTCTGTTCCAAAGTTAGAATGGCCATCAGTAATTAGTAATAGGTTTTCATATTCTTTGAGGTTGTTTAAAACTCCGTCTCCTAATGGTGAAGAGTCTTTGAATGCTATAGTTTGTGTCTCAACTGAAACTTTCTTTTCTACTTTTTCTATGAAGGTTTCAACTTCTTCTTTGTTGAATAATGTGAATGAGTCTGATTCGTCTAATAGTATCTTAACTCTTGGGTTTCCAGAGATATAGTTTGTTTCGTTAACGTAGGGTGCTGCAACTGCAATAACTAAAAATAGTAATGTTAGTAGTCTTGTGATTAAAATTACTTTATGGTTTATTGTAACTTTTTTATCTACTTTTATGAAGTCTTTTCTTAATGACCAGAGTAGTAGAAGTATTAATGGGATTAGAAGGTATAGCATCTTAGGGTTTTCTAGGTGTTCGTACACAAAGTTTAGGCTATTAATTATTATTCCCAATTTATATTTCTCCTCTCATTTTTGAATAGATGAATTCTCCTATGAATAATAGGAATGCTATTATGATTAAATATTTCTCTAAGTTTTGTTTGTGTCTCTTTTGAGTTTTTCCTACTTCGAACTCTTTTATTTTTGTTCCTTGTAGTTTCTCAATGTTTAAGTCTGATTCTCTGTCACTGAATAAGTTTGCTGCTATTGTACTCTTACCTAGTTTGTAAGTTTGGATTTTATCTAATACAACATCTTTCTTTAAGCTTAGAGTTGTTCCTGTCTTTAGGTTTGAGTCTGTAATGTCTCTTTTGTTTGAAACCATCTTTAATAGTCTCGTCCAGAAGATTGGGTATGATGGTGATAGTTTAAACTCTGATTCTTCTTCTATGATTCCAAAGTATACTAAATGTCCTCCACCAAAGTTTATTTCTGAGACTATTGGGGTAGAATCTGCTGATGCAATGGTTTTTACTCTGTTTCTATTTTCTACAGAAAAGTAACTTCTTGTTTCTCCAAATTCAATGTCTTTAGTTAGTGTGTTGATTAAAGTTGGTTCTACTAATGCTTGGGTTTGAATTAAGTTATCTACTTTAACTGGGTTTAGGTGTCCGTAGCTTAGTTGTTTGATTGTTTTTTGTGAGTGTATTATTGCTGAGGCTTCCCCTGATTCCACTTTCTTTAGTATCTTATCTGTTGCACCCCTTACCATTTTACTTGGTGCAATGCCTGCGAAGATGTAGACGTCGAAATCTCCATCTTTTATTATTGGTGGTTCTGAGACTGTAAGTTCAACACCTTCAATAGATTCTAGTGCTGATTTTAAGTATCTTGAGTTTGAGTTAGTAATTAAGTTAACTTTTATCTTATCATCTACTGGGTTTGAGATGTAAGCTATGTTGTCTGTTAGTAAATCATCTTCATGTTGTAGTTCTATCTTAGTGGTTCCTTTTGGAGTTTTGAATGAGTAAGTTTCAGTGGTTTTTGCTGGTAAGCTAATTTCTTCTTGGATATTATTAATTTTTAGTTTTATTCTTTCGTCTTTGGAATTATAGTTCTTAATGTATAATGTTGTTTTTTCGTAGTCAATATTAGCATCAATAATTGCAACGTTGTTTTCTGAATTCTTTCCAACGTTTATGAATTCTACTGGGATGTCTTTTGATTCTAGAACTGATTTCGCTGTTAGAGGTGAAATACCTTGGGTGTGAATGAAGTCAGAGATTATGACAACTTTAGCTTCGTCTTTTGCAAACTCTGAAGCTAGAATGATTGCGTTACCTAAGTCTGTTGAACCGTCAGTTGCTTTTGCTGATTTGATGAATCTTTTCGATTCTGATTTTGGGGATTCTTGTAGTGCAATTAAGGGTGTAGTTTGTGCTAAGATTATTGTGTTCTTTCCACCTAAACTTTTTAGTGCTTGTTTTTTTGCAAGTTCAAATCTGTCTTCTACTTGCATACTTGCTGAGACGTCTAGTACGATAATGGTGTGATCAGTTGAAATTGTACTTTTTGTGTCTATCCATGGTTGCCATAAACTTAGGATTAAAAAAATGAGAACTAATAATTGTAAGAAGAATAATGGGTCTTTTAGAAGTTTTCTTAAGAACGAGTGTTGTTTTGCTTTTTTGTAGTGTTTGTTTAAAAACATTAAAGATGGAATCTCTAGTTTTTTCGGTTGTGGTCTGATTAAGTATATTATGATTAATGGGATTAAGAATGCTAATGCTAGAATTCCTAATGGGTTAGCTAATCCGAATGCCATCTTTTAATAGAAATTAGATTAGTTTTGGTTTATAAAGTTTAGTTTCTAAATCTTTTTATATTATTACTTAGTTTTGTATTTTATGCCTCTGATACCTGATAGAAGTTTTAGGACTTGTGAAGCTGTTTTTCCTTTAAGATACTTGGATCGTGGTGGCCTTAGGGAATTTACTGGGGATCTCCTTGCTGGATTTAATAGTGCTCTTGATGAGAGGTCTGAAGTACATGAGGCTGTGGCTTTTTGGTTAACTCAAAATGGAACTCTATGGAGTGATCCTCAACCTTATGCAGTGTGGTTCCGTTTATTGAGTGGAAATCCCTTAGAGTTTCGGGGTGAAAGGTTGTGGTATGATGTGGATGATAAGCCCCAACTTTCAGGCATGGTGGGGGTAGCTAGGATTGATAGGGACAGAACGACTGACAATTTAGTTCTTAGGGTTAATCATGTAGATGGGGCTGGGATATCTGTAGATCCCACTTTCCTTTATGAATTGGGTGAAAAGTACAAGGCTTCTGACGCCTAAAGCTTTATAAGATTTTCTTTGATACCGTTTTATGGGGATTTTAATGAGTGATCAACAACCAGTATATATCATAAACCAGGATTCTAAGAGAACACAGGGCAAGGATGCACAAAGGAATAATATTATGGCTGCAAAATTGGTGGCTGAAACAGTAAGAACTACTTTGGGTCCAAAGGGCATGGATAAAATGCTAGTTGATTCTATGGGTGATATTGTTGTAACTAATGATGGGGTTACGATATTAAAAGAGATGCAGATCGAGCACCCTGCTGCAAAAATGATTGTTGAAGTTGCTAAAACTCAAGAAGATGAGGTTGGAGATGGAACAACAACTGCTGTTGTTTTCGCAGGTGAATTGTTAAAAAACGCTGAAGCTTTGTTAGATAAAGATGTGCATCCAACTGTAATTACTAAAGGATATTCATTAGCTGCAGAAAAATCAATTGAAATTGTTAATTCTTTATCAACTGATGTGAAAGTAACTGATAAAGATGTTCTAAAACAACTTGCAATAACTGCAATGACTGGAAAGAAAGCTGAGATGGCTAAGGAAGTATTAGCTGATTTATGTTCTAGTGCTGTAACTCAAGTTGCAGATAATTCTTATGTTGATTTAGATAATGTTAAAGTTGAGAAAAAAACTGGTTCTGGGATTGAGAATTCTGAATTAGTTCAGGGAATTATTTTAGATAAAGAAAGAGTTAATGCTGCAATGCCAAGAAAGGTAGAAAATGCGAAAGTTCTATTGTTAGATGTTGAACTTGAAATTAGGAATACTGAGACTGATGCTAAAATACAAATTACTGATCCAAGTCAAATGGGTGCTTTTATTGAAATGGAAGAAAAGATGATTAAAGAGATGGTAGAAAAAGTTAAAGCTACAAAATGTAATGTTTTACTTTGCCAAAAAGGTATTGATGATTTAGCTCAACATTATTTAGCTAAGGCTGGAGTTTTTGCTTGTAGAAGAATTAAGAAGTCTGATATGGAGAAATTGTCAAGGGCTACAGGTGGGTCTGTTATTTCTAACTTAGATGATATGTCTTCAAAAGATTTGGGTGCTGCTTCTTTAGTTGAAGAAAAGAAAGTTGGGGATGAAGAGATGACTTATGTTACAGGTTGTAAAAATCCAAAAGCTGTTACATTATTAGTTAGGGGTGGAACTGAGCATGTTGTTGATGAGATTGAAAGGGCTATGGAAGATGCTTTAGGTGGATTAGTAACTGCGATTAAAACTGGAAAGGTTGTTACTGGTGCAGGGTCAGTTGAGATTGAAGTTGCACATCAATTAAGAACCTTTGCTAATAGTTTAAGTGGAAGGGAACAGTTAGCTGTGTTAGCTTTTGCTGATTCAATGGAAGTTATTCCTCGTACTCTTGCTGAGAATGCTGGGTTGGATCCAATTGATTCTATAACTGAGTTAAAAGCTAGTCATGAGAAGGGGGGAAAGACATCTGGATTAAATGTTTTTACTGGAAAAGTGATGGATGCTAAGAAAGAAGGGATTATAGAACCTTTGAATATTAAAACTCAAGCTATTCGCTCTGCATCAGAGGTTGCAGAACTTATATTAAGGATTGATGATATACTTTTAGCTGGTAAAAAAGATATGCCAATGCCGCCTGGCGGTATGAATCCTGGAATGATGTAAGGTGATTTTTTATGGGTGAAGGAATTGTACTTTCTATATATTGGGATGGTTTTTTAGGGAAATTTAGGTTTTTGACTTATGATAGGGGTGAAGAAGAAGACCCTTTTCCCCCATGTAATGATCTTAGTATTGTAAGGAACTATGATCCTTTTGAGCGGGGTTTTTCTTTGACATGGATGTCTGAACTTAATGAAAAGGTGGATCGGTTAAATGATGGTACTGATTCTTTTAGTTTAGATGATCTGCCACCTGGTGATTTCCCTGCTGTACGGCAAGAGCATGGTTTGCCACTCGGAGATTATGGTGTTTCTGGTGGTGGGTTTGATTGGTCTTGTGCTTTTCCTGATTCCATGGATAATGATTTAGCTGAAGAGCCAGAACCTTCTGATGAAGATTTAGCTGAAGTACTTGAATTTACTGGTCAAGAAGATGTTCGTTTGACTTATGATCGTGTCTGGGTGGTTTTGTATAAGAGGGATGATTTGGGTGGCACACATTTTCTTTCAGGGACTTTTGATCCTAGGGACGGTAGGTCTTTAGACACTAGGGAAGGTGATGAGATAATTGTGCCTTATGATTTTGATTTGAAGATTGGTAGAAAGGCATTAAGGGATGTTGAGAGATATGTGGGTGGTTTAGCGGCAAAGTTAAATGATTGTGGGGAAAGGGTTCACTTGCCAAGAAGAATAGATCCTTATAGTAGTGTTGTTAGGCAAGCTTCATGATTATTGTTTTCTTTTCTTTATCTTTAATTTCATAACCTTTAGATTTTATTTTGTCTCTTAACTTATCTGATTTTTTCCAGTCTTTGTTTTTTCTTGCTTGTTCTCTTTTTTTAACTAAGTCTTTGATCTCTTTAGGTATTAAATCTTTTTTTAGTAAGTCTAATCCCAGAACTTTATCCATTTCTTTTATTGTGTTTATTTTTCCTGTTTCTTTTTTGTCTCTTAGTAAGTTCCACATTACTGCAATTGCATTTGGCATGTCTAAATTATTGTTTATTGCTTTTTCAAATTGTTTTAAGTATTTCTTGTTTAGTTTTTTGTCGTTCTTAGTTTCAGAGATTATGTTCTTTAATCTTGAATAAGCGTTCCGACTGTTTTCTAATGCTTTCCAATCAAACTTTAATGGTTTTTTGTAATGGGCGTTTAGCACGAAATATCTATACTCTAAAGGTTGGAAGCCTTTTCTCTCTAATGCTTCTAAAGTGTAGATTTTGCCTTTGCTCTTAGACATTTTTCCGTCTTTGAACATCAACCATTCTCCGTGTAGCCAGTACTTGACCCATGGTTTTTTATTGAAAGCTGATTCTGATTGTGCGATTTCATTTGTGTGGTGTACTGGAATGTGTTCTTTACCACCTGTGTGGATATCAAATTGTTTTCCTAAGTATTTAGTTGACATTGCAGAACATTCAATGTGCCAACCCGGAAAACCTAGCCCCCACGGCGATTTCCATTCTTGTTGTCTTAATCCTTTCTTTTTTGAGAATTTCCATAAAGCAAAGTCTGTTTTATTTTTCTTCTCTTTTAATGAAACTCTTTTCCCTGCTTTAAGATCTTGTTTTTTTAGTCTTGCTAATTTCCCATAGTCTTTTACTTTTGAAGTGTTAAAGTAAACTCCGTCTGAAGTTTGGTAAGTAAACCCTTTTTTTTCTAGAGTTTTAATTAGTTGTATTTGGTCTTTGATGTGCTGTGTTGCTTTTGTCCATTTGTCTGGAGGAAGAATGTTTAGTTTCTTGAAGTCTTCTTTGAATAGTTTAAGGTAGAAGTTAGCAATGTCTTTTGCTTTTTTGTTTTCTTTTTTTGCAGCTTTTTCCATCTTATCTTCTCCAGTGTCTCTGTCAGAAGTTAGATGTCCTACGTCAGTGACGTTTATTATTTGTTTAACTTTGTATTTATTGTATAGTAAAACTCTCTTTAGTAAGTCTGCAAAAATATATGATCTTAAGTTTCCAATGTGTTGGTACCAGTAGACAGTAGGTCCACAAGTGTACATGCCTACAGTTTTTTTAATTGGCTTGAAATTCTCTTTTTTTCTTGTTAAAGTGTTGTAGAGTTTTAACATAGTAGTTTTAGAGATCAAAACCTATATAAATATCTCGCATTTAGATAAGGTTATGTTTAGCTTAAAATTCGTCAGAGAGAATCATGCTTTGATTAAAAAGAATATTGAGAAGAAAGGTCAAAAAGAAAAGGTTGCTAAGCTAGACGAGTTATTGAAATTAGATAAAGAGTATTTGGGGTTATTAAAGGAAAATCAAGATTTGAGGTCACAGAGGAATAAATTAACTATTGAAATAAATAAATTAAGGAAAAAGGGGAAGGATATTAAGGGGAAAATTAGAGAAGTAAAAGATATTCCAAAAAAGATTGCTGATACAGATGATAGGTTAAAAGAGATTAAAGAGAATATTGATAAGACTTTAACTATTTTACCTAACCTTTTACATAAGTCTGTTGGTAAAAGGGATAAAGTTGTTTTGAAATGGGGTGAACCTAAGAAGAAGAAAGTTCTGAACCATGCTGATATTGCAGAGAAATTAAATGTTTTAGATTGTGATGCTTCAGCTAAAGTTGCAGGTAATGGGTTTTATTATTTGAAAGGTGATTTGGCAAGACTAAACTTAGCTTTGATACAATTTGCAATTGATTTTTTAGTTAAGAAGAAGTTTACTTATGTTGAACCTCCTTTAATGATTAGAAGAAAAGTTTGTGATGCTGTGATTGATATGGATTTCTTTAAAGAACATGTGTACAAGATTGAAGGTGAAGATTTGTACTTGATTGGAACTTCAGAACACCCTTTGATTGGGATGTACATTGGGGAGACTGTAAGGGAAAAGGATTTGCCAATTAGGTTAGCTGGATACTCAATGTGTTTTAGGAAAGAAATAGGGTCTCATGGAATAGATGAGAAAGGATTGTTTAGAACTCACCAGTTTAATAAAGTTGAACAGATTATAATTTGTGATCCAAAAGATTCTAATAAATACTATGAAGAGTTATTGTCTAATTCTGTTGGAATAATGAAGAAGTTAAGATTGCCTTTTAGAGTTATTGAGTTTGGAGCTTCTGAAGTTGGAGATTGGAAGTCAAGGTATGCTGATGTTGAAGTTTGGAGTCCTAGAAAGAAAGGATACTTTGAAACTATGTCTTGTAGTAACTTGACTGATTTTCAATCTAAAAAGTTAGGTATTAGGGTACAAGGTTCAGGAGAGATTTATTCTCCTCATACATTGAATAATACTGCTCTTGCAACTTCTAGATTGTTAGTTGCTCTCTTAGAGAATAACCAAACTGCTAAAGGGACGATTAAGATTCCTGGTTGTTTACAAGGTTATATGGGTGGGGTAAAAGAGATTAAACTGTAGTTTCAAGGTTGATGTTTTATTTTACAGATTTGTTTGAAGAAGGGCGTCTTTATCTCATTCTTTCAGCATATAAACTATTGAATTCTAAAAGTTGCGGTATTTCAAGAGGGACCTGGGTTTCATTCCTGTGGTGCCCTTCGCCTTTCTTTAGGTTTGTGATTCCTTTAATTGTTTCCACAGAATCAGGAAGAATAGATCTTAATGATTCATCAGCCATACACCCATCTACTAATTCTTCAATGTTGTTACCCCCAACAACTGCGATCCTTTGGGGTTCATCTCTTGTAGTATCATAAACATTGCAAACTAGTCGCTCTTCCCCTGAAGATGCAGATCTATACAATTTGGCAACATACATGTTTTGTGGAATTGTTTATTAACTTATAATGATTTTTCCCTTTGAAAATATATGTCGGAGCATGACTTAGTTTATTTGTTATTTCTAATCTTTAACTTTGAAACTGTAAATCTTTCGAAAATTCTTAGTGAAAATATTTAAATATTGGAATTTATTTAATATACTATGCCAAGTGGTAGAGAATATGCAACATTGTTTGGGATTGGTGCTTTAGCTGTTGTAATGGCTGTTGAACCTGTTGGTATTGATGCTGCTTTGCAAGCGGTTGGAACTGATTTTTATGGACCTGTTGCTCAAGCTTATAGAGAAGCAGTTGAGAGTAGATCTGATGCTAGTGGAGTTTTGTTAGAGTATTCTGCAATTCAAGCTTCTTTGGTTGCTGCTGTTGCAGGTGGTGTGACTGCTTTAGTTGGAAGAAGGACTAGAAGTAGAGATTAGAAACTGCCCATGGCGTGATTTGAACACGCGACCTCCAGCTTTCTTAGTTTTTATTTCATTGACTAAAAAGTCTCAATTCTCATAACTTATGAGACTGGCGCAATAGCCGAACTATGCTACATGGGCATAAGAAAAAGGTATCAGGATTCTTTTAAAAGAGTTTTGATTTGTTGTTGTACCTTAGTCATCTCTCCTTCTTTGTAAGCATTAGGTCTCCATTTCTCAATTATTATGCCATCACCCTTGAATCTTGGAATTAAATGGAAGTGGGCGTGGAAAACAGCTTGTCCTGCTGCTGGTTTGTTGTTTTGTAAAACATTAACTCCTTCTGTGTAATTAAGTAATGCTTTAGTCACTTTCTTTACAGTTGACATTACTGCTTTTAGTTCATCATCTGGGATGTCTGTGATTAATTCATAATGGTTTTTTGGGATTACTAATGTATGTCCTCCTTTAGGTGATGCTGGACTAATATCTAAGAATGCTAAAGTTTTATCATCTTCGAAGATCTTTTTAATATTAATTTCTCCTTTAATCATCTTGCAGAAAACACAGTCTGTCATATACATGATTTGATAAACCTGGATTAATAAGTTTTTGTATAATGAAGTTTAATGATCTGGTTTATGGTTTGTTAAGGGAAATTCCTGAAGGTTATGTTACAACTTACAAAGAGATTGCTAGTGCTTTAGGTTGTAAAGCTTATCAGGCGGTAGGTAATGCTTTGAATAAGAATCCTTATGCACCTTATGTTCCTTGTCACAGGGTTGTTAATTCTGATGGTTCTTTAGGTGGGTTTGCTTTAGGTTCTTCTAAGAAGATTGAGTTGTTGCAAAAAGAAGGGGTTTCTGTGATTGGTGGTATTATTGTAGATTTTGATAAGAAACTTTGGAAGTTTGAAAAAGAAAGCGGACGCCAGGACTCGAACCTGGGGTCAGAGGGTTGCAGCTTCAAGTTACGCTATTAACGTAATCTCTTGCCTTAGCCGCTTGGCCTTAGGCTTCCTTTCGGAAAACGCCCGCGAGCGGTTAAGTGACAACCGTCACCGCTTTCTTATTGGAATTGATTCTTGAAATTCTTTAAATAGGTTTGGTTTTATAGTTACTGTAAGATAATATTTTCAAAGAATGTCTTGAAATTACAGAAATGTTTAAATACAACCTTTCTACTTATTATAGTACTATGGGTGCATTAGATAAGATTAGGGCAAGTCTGGGTGGTAAGTTTTCTCAAACAGTTCCAGATGAGTTTGATGATGATTATATTGAAATAGATGCAGAATCCTCAAGGATGCCTAAGGCTAAAGTACAAATTAGACCTTTTGTTGTTGAAGATTTTACAGATATTAAACCTGTACTAGATTCTTTGAGAGCAGGTTACACTGTTGGCTTGATTAATATTCGGGCACTTAAAGATAAGGATTTAGTTGAGTTGAAAAGAGTTATTAACAAATTAAAGAAAACTTGTGATGCTATTGAAGGTGACATTGCTGGGTTTGGTGAAGATTGGATTGTAGTTTGTCCTTCTTTTGCTTCTGTGTTTAGGACTGATGGTCCTGGATTTGAGGATTAGTTTTAAATATTAGTTTCTATATTTTTATTTTATGATTTGGAAGAAATGGTGGTTCTGGTTGATTGTAGTTTTAGTAATATTATTGATAGTTTCTTTTTTACCTCTTTGGGAAGATTGTCTGACTAGTGGTTTGGTCGGTTATGCTAAAGAGACTAACTTCTGGTCTAAGTTGATTTGGTGTGGTTTTTAATTAGCTACCTTCCATAGTAATTGAAATTGTTTCTTGTAAGTTTCTGCAACTTCTTTGTTTTCTATTAGGACTAAATAATGTGGTTCTCCTGTTATGAATAAAGCAACTTTGTTTCCATAGATACATTGTTCTGTGTTACCAATGTATTTTTCGTCAATCTCTTTGTATTGGACATTCTTGAAGTTTGATCTGTGAATTCCTTTTTTTAGTATTATTTTTTCTTTTATGTTTCTTGTTGGAATCATGTTTAAGTATTGTTTCAAGTAGATTGGTTCTACTTCTGTCATTAGTTCTTTTTCATTAACTCCGATTAATAAGATTTTATCGTTTTTTTCTACTGTTGCTATAATGTCTTTTAGTAAAGTTCTGTAAACTCTTTTTCCTTTGTGAAGTTCAACTTTGGTTGGTTCTTTTTTGTTTTTACTTAATTGCATAAGTTCTGGGACAATGCTCTTGAAGTTTTCTAGTTTTAATTTTAAGATTTCAACTAAGTTTTTAGGGCTTGTTGCTTGGTAATGTTTTTTGTTGTTTTGTAATATTGAATTAATAACTCCTTTGTCTAGCATTCTTTCTAGTGCATCATATGTGTAACCTCTGTGTAGACTTAGTTTTTCTGCTATTGAAGTAGGATTCATAGTACCTTCTTTTAATAAAAGTAAATATATTCTTACTTCGTTATCTGTAAGTCCCAATTCCTTTAGCATTTCTTTGACCATAGTTATTAGGTTAGTACTTGTTTTTATAAACCTTTCGTACTGTGGGGTGCGACAAAAGTTTAAGTGTTGTCAGGGTGGATTAGTATTTGTGGTTATGGCCACGAAAGGGGAGAAATAAAAATGACAAGAAAAATGATTGCGGGAGTACTGATTGTGATCTTAGCTGTAATAGCTTTGATTGTAGTATTTGGTACTTCAGAGATAACAAGTGATGACGTAGTGAGAGTGGGATTTATCGGTCCTTTGACTGGTGATTCTGCTATTATTGGAGAAGAGGATTTGAGGGGTGTCCAGTTAGCAGTGGATGAGTTGAATGCTCAGGGAATGCAGATTGAGCTTTTAGTTCAAGATGATCAGATGGATGATAAACAAACTATAGCACAATATCAACAACTGACTCAAGTTCAAGGTGTGGATTATGTAATGACTGTAACTTATGGTGGGTTCTTAGCTTTAGCTGAGAGGTCAGAACAAGATGGGGTTATACTATTAGACTCTCTTGATACAAGTGAGGAGTTAGCTGGGTTAAGTGATAGTGCTTTCGCTATAGGATTGTATGATGAAAGTATAGCTTATGCTTTAGCTGATTACTTGGATGAGGAAGGTGTTGAAGAAGTTGCTGTAATAATGAACATCGAAGATCCGTTCATGCTTTTACTTAAAGATGCTTTCAGTGAAAGGTATGATGGAGAAGTTCAGTTCGAAGAGTTTACTTTTGCAACTAAGGATTTCAGAACTTCATTAACTAAGGTGTCTTCATATGATCATGTAGTTTTACTTGGTTGGGAAGAGACTGGGTTAATTGTAAAACAAATCCATGAAATGGGTTTGGAGCCAACTATACTTGGAATTGATACTTTTGCAAGTGAAGGTTTTAGAACTTATGCTGGAGAGTATGAAGGTTTGATCTTTTCTTTTTGGGAAGGAGATAGTGAAAAGTATGTTAAAATGCTTGAAGCTTATGAAAAGAAGTATGGAAAAGAACCTGAGAACGTGCTGTTTGTTGCAGCTGGGTATGATGCGATGTCTGTATTAGGTGAAACTTTGAAGCAATGTGAAGATGTTGAGTGTACAAAAGATGGATTAAAGTCTTTACAAGGTTTTGAAGGGGTGTCTGGTACGATCAGTATGGATGAAGATCAAATATCTAGAAGTTGGAAGGAGACAATCTATACTTATAAAGATGGAGAAATAGTGCAGCTTTAAGCTGTACTTTCTTTTTTTATTTTAATAAGCTTTAAATATCTTTCTGGGTTTTTATTTTTTATATGGCAGAGTTAACAAAACAAGAGTGTCCGATGTGTAAGAAGAAGGAGCTCTCAATGATTGAGAATGAGCATGAAATTCCTTACTTTGGAAAGTGTTTTATATTTTCTGTTAATTGTGGTTGTTGTGGATATCATCAAGCTGATGTTGAAGCTGTTGATAACAAAGAGCCTTGTAAGATTGAATTTGAAATTCAGAAATCTGATGATCTAAAAGTTAGAATTGTGAAAAGTTCTCAAGCAACAGTTAAGATTCCTAGTTTGAGAATGTCAGTTGAGCCTGCAGTAGCATCAAATGGATATGTAACTAATGTGGAAGGGATACTAAATAGATTTAAGAAAATCTTGGAACAACAAAGAGATAATGCTGAAGATCCAAAGATAAGGAAGAAAGCAAAGAATCTTTTGAAAAGAATGAGGAAGATTGAGTCTGGTGATGAGAAAGTTAAAATGGTTATTGAAGATCCCACTGGGAACTCTGCAATTATATCTGAGAAAGCTGTTGTTTCTAAATTGAAGGTTAAGAAATCAAAGTAAACCTTGTTTAAGTAATTCTTCCCAAGAATAATGTCCTGTTAATACCATTGCTTCTTTGAAAGTTAAGATTGGTTTCCTGTACTTCTCGTAATCTTCAATTGCAATTCTTGGGCATGCTAATTCAATAAACGCTTCGATATTATAGAATGAAAGTAACTTATCTGGGGTAATCTCTGACATTGTTAACACAATAACTTCTTTGTCCTTTAGTTGTCTTTTAAGGATTTCTGCTGAACCAAACTTCTGTCCTGGTTTTGTTCCTAAAATTATACCTATTTTTTTAGCTTGTTTTGCTTTTTCTATTGATGCAAACCTTTGTCTGATAATAATGTCTCTTAGTTCATTCATTAATTTAATCTCATTGTTGTAAACGTCAACTAAGTAAACGTTCTTTTCTTGGGCCAGAGAAGCACCTAAAGAATGAAACCTGTTACCTAAAACTAGGACTGCATCATAATCTAATTCTTTTAGTAGTGAGAATTCACAACCTAAGACATGACCCCCTGAATGTGAAACCCCTTTCTTATTTGGGATTATAACTTCTTTATTGTTTTCTTCTAGGAACTTCTTTGTTGATTCTAGTTTCTTAATGTGTTGTATGGATGAGACTAAAGCTATTTTTTGAAACTCTTTTAAGTCTTCTAATGATTTCTTAAGTAAGGGTGTTAAGTCTGTGTTATCATAACAGGGAATATAAAGGATGTTCTTGAAGTCAAATTCTCTGAAAGGAACATGGCCATAGTGTACTATCAAATCTACACTAAGTTCTTTAGCTTCGTTAATTGAAACATCACAACCACCCCAACAGGTTTCTCCAGAAACTATAATCTCTGCTCCAGTTTTTTCTAAAGTTTGGACAATTCTTAAAGCTTCTTTCTTAATCCCCTCTGGTAATTGTACTAGAACTTTCTTAGCGTTTAGTTTTTCAATCTCTGAAATTACTTTTTGATCTTGAAAGTCGAAATCCATATTTCAAGGAATTTTGAGAAAATTTATAAAGGGAGATGGTTTGAATAAGGTTATGGTGAAAATAACCATTGATGAGATGGCTGCGTTCTGTAAGAAAAAAGGTTTTGTGTATTCTGGATCAGAGTTGTATGGTGGACTAGCTGGAATGTTTGATTTTGGACCTAATGGTGTTGACTTGAAAAATAATATTAAGAAAGAATGGTGGAAGACTCATGTTCAACTTAGAGATGATGTTGTTGGGATTGATGGAGCAATAATTACTCATGAAGGAATTTGGAAAGCTTCAGGGCATTTGTCATCTTTTTCTGATTTAATGTTAGATTGTAAGAAATGTAAGAAAAGTCTTAGAGCAGATACTTTCTTGGAAGATAAACTGAAGAAAGAGTATGATGGGGTAAGTTCTGATGAAGTTAATATGTTAGTTACTCAGAATAGATTAAAGTGTCCAAAGTGTAAGGGTGAGTTTAACAAGTGTAGTGACTTTAACTTAATGTTTCCTGTGACTTTGGGTGATGGTGGAAAAGGTTACTTAAGGGGAGAAACTGCTCAAGTGATATTCTCTGATTTCCAATCTGTAGTTAATAATGCTAGATTGAAATTGCCTTTTGGAATCGCACAGACTGGAAAAGCTTTTAGAAATGAGATTAGTCCAAGGAATTTCTTGTTTAGAGCAAGAGAGTTTGAGCAAATGGAGATTGAGTACTTTGTTAATCCTAGGATGAAGAAGTGTTCTTGGATAAAGGAAGTTTTAGATGTTGAGATTCAAGTAAGGTCTGCTAGAATGAAGACACATAAAGCAATGAAAGTAAAGCAGATCTTGAGTAAGAAGATAATGAAGTCAGAGTGGCATGCTTATTGGTTAGCGAAGTCTTTCTTGTGGTTTACTGATCTTGGATGTAATCCAAAGAAGTTTAGATTAAGGCAACACAATGCAAAAGAGCTTGCTCATTATTCTACTGATTGTTGGGATATAGAGTATAATTTCCCTAATGGTTGGAAAGAGTTACAAGGGATAGCCGATAGGGCAGATTATGATTTAAAGCAGCACATAAAGCATTCTAAGAAGAATCTGTTTGTAATGGATGAAAATGGAAAGAAAGTTATCCCTCATGTTGTAGCTGAACCTTCATTAGGTGTTGGAAGGGCATTTTTAGTGTTTATGTTTGATGCTTATAATGATGATAAGAAAAGAGGGAATGTGGTTCTAAAGTTACATCCTAAGTTAGCACCTTACAAAATTGCGGTTTATCCATTAGTTAAGAAGTTGAGTAAAGATGCTAAGAAAGTGCATGAAATTTTGAAACAACACTTTAATTGTATCTGGGATGAAAGTGGTTCAGTTGGTAGAAGGTATGCTAGGGCAGATGAAGTTGGAGTGCCTTATTGTATTGCTTATGATTTTGATTCTTTAAGGGATAAGTGTGTGACAATTAGAGACAGGGATTCTTCAAAGCAAGTTAGAGTGAAGATTGATGATTTAACAATGATCTTCCATGGATTGTTATATTCTGGAAAACAATTGAAAGATTTTGGGAAGTTGTTCTGAACAATTTAGAATGGTGTCCCCTATTGGGAACTCTTTTGTTTTTATAAAGAGCTAATTTGCTTGTAATTCATAGTTATGGGCTGAAAAGTTGTAACAGTTTTCACATAAGTTTAGCCTTTCGCCATCCTCATCATTAACCACCATTAACTCTTTTTTTGCGCCGCAACACTCACAAATAATTCTTAACACCTCCTTGGTTTTTCATGAAGAACTTTGTTTAAATATATTTGTATGTTTTGTTATAATTAATTTGTACTAAAATAAATATAGTGCTATCTTTTTGTAATTGGATAATAATTACTTTGTGCTTTACCTGTGGTATGATAAACCAGAACTAAAATTATGATTCTTTACGTTGTCTACTTTTTCTTTTACGTTGTTAAATGTTCTTTTAATTGCACCGGGTTTCTTATAAAATGATTCTGAGATTATTGCTGCAGTAGTTTTGAATCCAATAGAAGGGTTACTTACTGGGCTAAACAATGATACTGGTGTTACATGGGATAATGATTCTACTACTCTATTGTTGTCTTTGATAACTCCAATAACTGGAACTCCTGTGGATTTCTCGATATCTTCAACGTTTAACTCGTAGTGTTTGTCTTTTACTTTGTTTATTACAATTCCTTTGATTATTGTTTTTTTAGCTTTAGCAACTTTAACTGCCTTTAATGTACAGGATAAAGTAGGGTAGTCTGGTGTTGAGACAACAACAATCTCGTCTGAAGTTAGGATTGTTGAAAGCATCTCTGTGTTTAAGTTCGGAGATGAGTCAATCAAGATATAATCATAGTTTTTCTTTAAGCTTCCAATCTTACTTTTAAGCATGAATGGGTTGATCTGATAATTGATTAATGATGTTGGTAATATGTCAAACCCATAGTCATGGTGGTAGATAGCTTCTTTAACTAAAGACTTGTTAGCTAGGACTGAGTGTAAGTTTGGTTTTGGGTTGGTTAATCCTAAATGTAATCCTAAGTTTGGTGATGTGAAGTTAGCATCAACAGCTAAGACTTTCTTTCCAAAATCATGGGTTAAAGCAGCAGCTAGGTTAGAAACTGTAGTAGTTTTACCTACTCCCCCTTTGATAGAGATAACTCCAATTATCTTACCTGCCAATTTTGTAAACCTCTTTTAAGTCTTTTAGTATTGTGTCTCTGTGTGATGCTGAAGCTTGTTTGTATTCTCTTTTTGGTCTTAAGTTTAAGACTTTGTTTAATATACTCTCTGGTTTTTTTGTTATTCTTTGTGTTGTTGGTCTACCTTTCTTCTTTTGTAATACTTTTGGTGTTGATGGTTTAGTTATTGTTTCAAAGTAACTTCGCATTGTGTCAATCATGACTTTTCTTGAAGTACAACCTAACATTTCTTTTGAAAGTTCAATATCTTGGATAACATCGAATATCCAGTTGTAAAATTCGTTCTTATGATCATTACAATACCTAGAGAACTCTTTGTCTTTCATTCCTCTAATGTTCTTGTATAACTGTCCAACACTGTTTGCGGAATCACCGTTCTGGAATTTGAAAGCTTTATTTTCTGGAACCTTAATGAAAGTATTAGTTTTTGGCAAATTCTCACCCCTTGTTAGTAAACATTTGCATTAAGTTGTTTATAATACTTTCGTATAGAATTATTCTACTTTGAAATAGTCGTTTAGAGTTTCTTTTTGTAATGTGGTGATGTATTCTTTGCCTTTTTCTGTTAATTCAAAGATTCTAACGTACTCTGAACTGAAAACTTCTTCAACTAATTTCTTTCCAATTAAGTATGTAAGATGTTTTTCTACTGTTTTCCAGTTAATACTTGTGCCGTTTGAGATTTGGTTGATTGTCATTTTACTTTTTGTTAAGTGTGATAGGATTGTGTTCCTAATGACTTTGAATGTCCTTTTAGTCTCTTTTTGAGCTTCAGATGAGTTAAGCATGATAGATTTTTTAATAGAAGATGAGCTTTGGATAACAGCTAGGATGCCAGTTAGTTCCCCATTTTCTTTTATTGGGGTTGAGCTTATTTGGACATTAATTGGATAACCTTTCTTATGTTCTTGTTGAAGTTTGTAAATGAAGTTTCCTTGTTCAGTGCAGCCTTGGAGAACTAAAGGAAGTTCGTTTTCATTATCTTTAGTTAAGATGTTTTTTTGAGTGTTTATTACTTCTTCTCTTGAATAACCAAATAATTTTTCAGCTCCTTTACTCCAAAGAGTTACTTCACCTTTAATGTTGATAGAAACAATTGGCAGTTTTGTATTTTCTAGAAATATCCCCTGTAGTTCTTGTTTCATTTCCAATTAGTATAACCCCTTTTGTATTTTTAAATATGGTTTTAATTCATATATAAACATTTCTCTTTTTTTGTTAGTTTTTTTGATTTTGTTAATAACTTTTAATTAGTTTAGTTATCTTTGATTTAACTTTCTTAAGTTCTGTTTTTGTGTTTGCTTCGATGTTAACCCTTAGTAAGTTTTGAGTTTTTGATTTTCTTATGTAGATCCAATGTGATTTTGTAGTTACTTTTAGTCCGTCGAATCTGTCTATTTTGTGATTTTTGTACATTTTTTCTATTTTCTTGAAAATCTCTTGTTTATGTTTGGATTTGAAATTAATTTCTCCTGAATGGAAATACTTCTGATATGGTTTGATTGTTTGTGACAATGGTTTGTCTAGGATGTTTATTACTTTAATTGCTGTTAGTAGCCCATTATCTTTGTAAAAGAAGTCTTTGAAGTAGAAATGTCCTGATCTTTCTGATGCGAAGTCTGATTTTGTTGCATTAAGTTTGGAGTCAACTAATGAGTGGCCAATCCTTGTTTTTAGGAGTTTGGTTTTATGTTTTTTACAAACTTCATCAATAATTTGGCTTGATTGTTGGTCCTTTAGAACTTTTTTATATTTGTATTTGTCAATAAGTAATGCTGACATTATGTCTGCGGGTATTGCTTTTCCCTTTTCGTCAATGAATAAAACTCTGTCACAGTCCCCATCAAAGAATAAACCTAGGTCTAATTTTTTCTTTTTAACAAACTCTTTAATGTTCTTTAAGTTTGATGTGATCATTGGGTTTGGAGAGAAATAAGGTTTAGTTGCCCTAATGTTAACATGGATCCCTTTTGTTTTGTAGAGTTTCTTTAAGATCTTATAATCTAAAACTCCAGACATGTTAGCTCCATCAACACCAATTTTAATCTTAGACTTTATTGCTTGTGGTTTGATGTACTGGTAGTATTCTCTAAATGTTCTGTGTTTTTTTAGCTTTCCTTTCTTTTTTTCTTTAATGCTTTTTTCACTTAGTTCTTTTATTTTGTTTAATCCATTTTCCATATGAATGGAGACTGCTCTTTTCCCACAGATTTTTAATCCGTTTGTGTTAAGTGGGGAATGTGATGATGTTACTATTATCCCACCATCTACTTTGTGTGAGTTTAATGCATAATAGAACATTGGTGTTGTAACTAAACCTAATGAAATTACATTTACACCTTGTGATCTAATTCCTTTTACTAATGATTTGAAAAGTCTTGGTGAAGAGTCTCTTGTGTCATAACCTACCATAACAGTTTTTGGTTTTAGGAACTTGCAGAATGCTTTACCCACCCTGTATGCTAATTCTGAGTTTACTTCGTATGGTACTTCTCCTCTAATGTCATAAGCTCTGAATGGATTCAAATAATCACCTCAAGTAATATTCTTCTTTTATAGTTTATATATGTTTTTAAAGTAAGTTTTAAATATCCTTTGTGGTTTTCAATTTTATGAAGAGATTATTATTAGTTTTATTGTTAC
>CAZGBX010000005.1:0-3761 GCA_964524105.1 Candidatus Woesearchaeota archaeon | reverse complement strand
TGTAGGATGTCAGGAGTCTGGGCCTGTAGATATGTTTACTGAGGATGGGGTGAAGATCTCTGGAGATTTTTTAGTTGGTAATGGGACTTTAGGTTCTGAAACTGCTGTTATTTTGTTACACAATTTAGGTGGGTCAAAAGAAACTTATAAGAACTTTGCAAATTACTTGAATACACAAGGCATTACAACTTTAGCTATTGACTTTAGGGGGCATGGTGGTTCTGAGGGGAATAGGGAAGATTATTCTGATTATGTTTTAGATGTTAAAGCTGCCAAAGAGTTTTTGGATTCTAAAGGTTATGAAAATATATATCTTGTTGGTGGATCTATTGGTGCTAATGTTGCTTTTAGGTTTGCTGCTGAGAATGATGTGAAAAAAGTTGTATTGCTTACTCCTGGTGAGAATTATAATGGGATTACTGTGTATGATGTTGTTAATGATTATACTGGTGAGTTGTATATGATGGTTTCTGAGAGAAATGGTGAAGAGTTACAGTTTACTTGGGATCTTAAGGAAAGGTATAGGGGTAATAAAAAGATGAGGCCTGAGAAAACTGATCTCCATGGTGATTTAATTTTGAAAGAAGAGAATTTAGGTGTTTATGAAACTATGTTTTGGTTTTTAACTAGATGATAAAAACCTTTAAATCTAAGTTGTCTTAATATCTCTTTATGGAAAAAGGGGGTTTTATTGCTTGGTTTAGGGATCTTTCTAATAAAGATGTAGAAATCGTTGGTGGCAAGGGTGCTTCTTTAGCTGAGATGTATAACATTAGATTACCTGTGCCAGCAGGTTTTGCTGTTACTGCACAAACTTACAAGTATTTTGTTGAAACTACAGGAATACAATCTCAGATCCTTTCAATGTTGGATGGGTTAGATGTTGAAGATACTCAGAAGTTACAAGATGTTGCAAATGAAATACAAGAGTTAATCTGTAAAACTCCAATGCCTGATAGTATTAAAAGAGAAATTGTTGAGTCTTATGATAATCTTAATGTTAATACTTCACTGTATAATTCTATTTCAAAGGATGCTTTGTCTATAATTAAAACTGGTCGTGACTTACCTTTTGTTGCAGTAAGAAGTTCTGCTACTGCTGAAGACTTACCTGAAGCTTCTTTTGCTGGACAACAAGCAACTTTTGTTAATGTGAAAGGAAATGAGAGGGTTGTAGTTGCTGTGCAAAAGTGTTGGGCTTCTTTGTATACTGCTAGAGCAATTTATTATAGGGTCCAAAATAATTTTGACCATTCTAAAGTTTTTATTGCTGTTATAGTTCAGAAGATGGTAGATTCTGAAAAAGCTGGAGTAATGTTTACTGCTAATCCAGTTAATTCAAATAAAGAAGAGATTGTGATTGATGCTGCTTTTGGATTGGGTGATGCTGTTGTTGCTGGAGAAATTACTGCTGATAATTATGTTGTTGCAAAAGATGATTTTACTTTGAAGTCTAAAAGGTTGGGTAGGCAAGAGTGGATGTATGCTAGGGATGAACGTGGACAAACTTATAAAAAAACTTTGAGTGAGATAAAAGGGAATAAACAAAAGTTGGAGGATGAAGAGATTGATGGGTTAGCTCGTTATGCTGCACAGATTGAGAATCATTATAAGAAACCAATGGATATTGAGTGGGCTATTGAAGGGCACAAGATCTATATTGTTCAGGCTAGGCCAATTACAACTTTAGAGAAAACAGAAGGGACACACGAAGAAGTTGAGACTTCTGATAAGCCAGCATTAGAGGGGCTTGGTGCTTCACCTGGAGTTGGGATTGGTTGTGTTAAAATCGTTCATGATATGAATGAATTAGATTTAGTTAATGATGGGGATGTACTTGTAACTAAGATGACTGATCCTGATTATGTTGTTGCAATGAAG
Source organism: Candidatus Woesearchaeota archaeon (assembly GCA_964524105.1). Lineage (GTDB taxonomy): Archaea > Nanobdellota > Nanobdellia > SCGC-AAA011-G17 > GW2011-AR18 > JAGVXZ01. The sequence goes on along the minus strand of CAZGBX010000005.1, from coordinate 1,880 downwards.
AAAGCAAGAGCTATTGTAACTGATGAAGGATCTTTAACTTCTCATGCTGCAATTGTTTCTAGAGAATTAGGGATTCCTTGTGTTGTTGGAACTATGAAAGCAACTTCTGTTCTTAAAGATGGGGATAAAGTTACTGTGGATGGGACTAATGGTGATGTATACTTAGGTGAGATGGAATGTATTAGAGAAGAAGAAGAGAAGTTGGCTGAAGAAACTGAAGAGTTTGTTGAAGAGTATAAAGATGTAAAAACTAAAACTCATTTGTACATGAATTTAGGTGAGCCAGAGATGATTGATAAGTATAAAGATTTACCTTTTGAAGCTATTGGATTAATGAGGGTTGAGTTTATTGTGACTTCTTATGTTCGTAAACATCCCTTGGCAATGATGAATGACGGTGAAGGGCCAGAGTTTATTAACAAAATGGCAGAAGGTATTGGTAAAGTTGCTGAAGCTATTTATCCTCGTCCTGTTATTGTTAGGTTTTCTGATTTTAAAACTAATGAGTATAGAAATTTAGAAGGTGGTGCTGAGTTTGAGCCTGAAGAAGAAAATCCAATGATTGGTTGGAGGGGTGTATCTAGGTATGTTTCTAATTCTTATAAAAAAGCTTTTAGATTAGAGTGTCAAGCAATAAGAAAAGTTAGAGAACAAAATAATAATGTTTATGTGATGTTGCCTTTTGTTAGAAACGTAAAAGAAGTTGGAGATTGTTTAACTATTATGCGTGAAGAAGGATTAGTTAGAAGTTCTGAATTTAAAATTTATTTAATGGCTGAAGTTCCATCTGTTGCAATTATCCCTGAAGACTTTGCGAAGTTAGATATTGATGGTGCTTCAATTGGGTCTAATGATTTAACACAGTTAGTGTTAGGTGTTGATAGAGATTCTTCAATACTTGGAACTATGGGTTACTTTGATGAAAGAAATGATGCTGTGAAAAAAGCAATTGTTCAAATCATAGAAGGGTTCCAGAAACATGGAAAGAGTGTTTCTATATGTGGGCAGGCTCCTTCAGTTTATCCAGAGATTGCAGAGTTCTTAGTAAAGAAAGGGATTGATGCGATTTCTGTTAACCCTGATGTTGTAGAAAAGACACATTCTATTATAGCTAAGATTGAAGAAGAGAAGTTTTAAATATTAGTTTCTTGATTATTTTATTGAAAGATGGTGTTGGCAAATGATAACTTGTTATCTAAAATTGTTTTTATAATTGGATTGTTTGTTATTTTGTTTGTTTCTGCTTCTGTTGGTTGGGAAGGGATTACTGGGTGCCCTGTTTATGATAAAAAAGGTACTATGAAAGATTCAGGAGATATGGAAGTTGGTTCTAGGTCTAAGGCTGCTACTCAAACTGGGACTTATTTAACTGTGCTGGAAAAAGATAAGACTGGTTTTGAAGGTAAGTTGGCAGTAGATAATGTGAAGAAATTTGAAGGTGTTCCTGAGAAATATAAAGATGATGATTGTGATCTTGAACTTGATTTAGGTAAACCTTGTAAAAAACATTGTGAATGTAGAAGTGAGATTTGTGGTGAGAATGATGCTCGTTATTCTTTGAATTGGGAAGGTTGGGTTCAAGGTGCTAATAATGCGGATTCTAGTGTAAATGTTTGTGAAGCTCCAAATTCTGAAGGTAAACCTTGTAAGAATGATGCTGAGTGTAAGTCTGGATTTGTTTGTGATTATACTCCTGGAAAAAAGTATAAATGTATTTGTTCTGGGGATTTCTTTGATTCTTCAGATGAAGCTAATGAGTTTTGTCTGAAAGAAAGGAATTGTTACTCTACTGAGAAAAGGAAGCTTTGTATGAAACCTTAGTATGGGCACTGTCCGAAAAGTGAGTGATGGTTATTCCATCACTTTAGTTTCAAGTTCTT
>CAZGBX010000004.1:33390-65611 GCA_964524105.1 Candidatus Woesearchaeota archaeon | reverse complement strand
GTTGTTTTCCTTTAAACTGCTAAATTTGGGCGTTTCAGCACCTGAAGGTGTGAGTGTGTGCGTGAGTGAGTGAGTGCGTGAGTGAGGAACCCCATTATTTCCTGTGGAACTCTCGATTTTGGAGGTTTCTGTAGATATTGTCTCACCTTTGGATTGACTTAAACCCTCAGAAGCCCTAATTTTGGCAATTTCAGCAGAAATAAGCCTTATAACCTCGTTTTGTTGCTTAATTACACCTTTAAGAGAATCTATTTCATCTTTCACTTTACTAAAGGAATGCTTAATATTTTCTTCAAAATCCATGATTATAAGTGATTGAGTGCGTGAGGAAGTGCGGAAAACCCATGTGAGTGAGTGAGGAACAACATAATAAGTAAATTGTTGGTGTTCTATATATATATTCTCTACCTAGAAAACCTTAAATAGAAAAATCTAATCAAAAAATCATGCCAATTGTAGGATTTAATTTCACAAAAGTAGGATCTGAAAAGAAGTCAAAATTCTTACCTAATAAAAAGGTTAAGAGTGATCTAAAGATTAATAACTTAGAAAAAGAAAAACTACCTATTGGTGAGAGTGAAGATGTGTTGAAATTCTCATTTAGATTTTTGATTGAGTATGAAGATTGTGGTGAAATTGATCTGAATGGTAACATCTTGTATATGGATGAACCTAAGAAAGTAGAAGATATTATTAAGAAATGGAAAAGTGGAAAAAGCGTTCCTAAAGAATTAATGGAAACTATTTTGAATACTATTCTGTTTAGGTGTAATGTTAAGGCGCTCTCTTTGTCACAAGATGTGAATCTACCACCTCATTTTAAGATGCCAAGGATTGTTCCTAAAGTTGAGAAATAATTACATTTCTTTTGGCGAATCTATTCCAAGAAGTTCTAGTCCTTGTTTGATTGTGTCCTTTGTTTTTCTAACTAAGTTTAGTCTTGCTTTTGATAACTGTTTATCATCTATATTTATACAAGGGCACCTGTTGTAGAATTCATTGAACTTTTGTGCTAGTTCGTAAATGTATTTTGCTAAAACGTGTGGTTTGTATTGTTTTGCTGCTTGTTGAACTGATTCTTCAAATAATGAGATGTGTTTGATAAGATTTCTTTCTTTTTCATCTATTAATTTGTTATAATCTGGTTTGTAATTGTTCTTTGCCTTTCTTAGGATTGAACATGCTCTAGCGTGTGTATATTGTATGTATGGGGCTGTTTCCCCCTCAAAATCTAGTACTTTGTCCCATTCAAATGTAATGTCTTTTACTCTGTCATGTGAGAGGTCCCAGAATACTATTGCTCCAATTCCTACTTGTTCTGCTACTTTCTTTTTATTCTTTAAGTTTGGATTTTTCTTTTTTATTATCTTTAAGACTTTATCTACTGATTCATCTAATAGTTTTTCTAATAGTACAACCCTACCTTTTCTTGTGGACATTACTAGGCCCTTGAAATTCATCATTCCAAAGCTGATATGTTCACAGTCTTTTGCCCATTTGTAACCTGAAAGTTCTAGTACTTTGAAGAATTGTTGGAAGTGTAGTGATTGTCTTACGTCTACAACGTACAGGTTTTTGTGGAATTTGTACTTTTTTGCTCTGTATATTGCAGTGGCTATGTCTCTTGTAGCATATAATGTTGATCCGTCTGATTTTTTTATTAAGCATGGTGCTAGATTTTGTTTTTTTAGGTTGACTATTAGTGCCCCTTCGCTTTCTTTTAGGAGATTTTTTCTTTTTAGTTCTTTTACTGTTGATTCTAAGTATTGTTCGTAGAAAGCTTCTCCTGCCCATGAATCAAATTTGACATTTAGTCTTTTGTAAGTTTTTTCGTATTCTTTAACTGATAGTTCTTTGAACTGTTTCCAATATAGTCTCGCTTTTTTATCCCCTTTTTCAAGTTTGGAGAACCACTCTCTTCCTTTATCTACTAATTTTGGTGTTTTTTCAGCTTGATTGTGGAATTTAACGTATAGTTTTAGCATGTAGTTTATTGGGTCCTTCTTTAGTTGTGTTTTATTTCCCCATTTTTCAAAAGCATAGATCATTTTCCCAAATTGTGTGCCCCAATCTCCTAGGTGGTTTACTCCTACTACTTTGTAGCCTAGATGTTTGTGTATCTTGTATAGTGAGTTTCCAATCATAGTTGACCTTAAATGGGCTATATTGAATGGTTTCATGATATTTGGTGATGAGAAGTCAATAACTATTGTTTTTTTGATTTTCTTTGTTTTTGGCTTAGTTTCAATTATTGATTTGTTTAAGATTTGTTTTTTTATGAAGAAGTTTAGGTAAGGTCCATGATTTTCTATCTTTTCTATGGATTTTGATGGTTTTAGCTTTTCTTTTAGTGATTTAGCTACTTCTGCTGGTGATTTCTTGTATTTCTTTGCTAGAGTGAAGCAAGGTACTGCATAATCCCCTAATTTAGGGTCTTTTGGTGCTTCTATTAGGCTTTGGTCTAGTCCTTGTTTCTTGATTAATGATATTATCTCTTTTTTGAACATGATCGTGATTGGGTTAAATGGGTATATTAAGGTATTTGTTGGGTTTTTATGTTTTATTTCTGTTTTAATTCTTTAGAATTTGTCAGAATTAGGGCGTAGTGGCGGAAGATTTATTAATTAGTAAATAGTGCCCATTTCTATATGGGCTTTATACGTATTAAAACTAGGAAATCTGGGGATTCTCTTGTGGAATATGCTTACTTAGTTAGTAATTCCTGGGGAAAACGTAAGAAAATGGCCAGACAGAAGGTTAAGGGTTACTTAGGTAAGATCTATAAGGCTGATTCTATAGGTAATGAATTCCAAGTTGGTGGGTTATCTTATAGGTCTGAAATGAGGAAGTTTGTTGAATTTTGTCTTCTTGATTCTGGATTTAAGAAAAAAGGTAGGAGATTTATTATGGGTGATGTGGTAGTTGATTTGTATAAACCTTCCGTGTATACAGCAAAAGGTAGGAAATGTGTTGTACAAATCAATGAAGGGTTTATTTGTGATTGGTCTCTTCGGCAATTATTTAGGTTGAGGGTTACTTCTGATGTAGATGGGCCTGTGTTGGCTAAGGCTTTTCGATTGGCTGGCCTGAATGTTACCCCCTCTAACTTTGTTGATATGTTTCAGAAAGGTTTGAGTGAGGCTAAGAAGTAGATTTTGTCCATAAGCTTTATAATCTTTCTTGTAAAACAAAATTTAAATGAAATTTAAAACTACTAAAGAGATTAAAGTTAATAAGAAAATATCTGATCAAGTAATAGGCCAAGAACAAGGGTTACAAATTATAAAGAAGGCTGCTAAACAACGAAGGCATGTGTTGTTGATTGGTGAACCAGGTACTGGAAAGTCAATGTTAGGTCAGGCTCTTGCAGAATTGTTACCAAAAGAGAAGTTGTTAGATGTTTTATCTTTACCTAATGATCAAGATGAGAATTCCCCTTTGGTTAGAACTATGCCAAAAGGGCAAGGAAAAGATTTAGTTGCAAAATTGAAAGCACAGTCCTTGACTTCAACTAAAAATCAAAATATAATTTTCTTTATTTTGTTACTTGTTACATTGATTTCACCATGGTGGATAAGGCATGAGTATGGAGATATCATGGCTGCGGCTTCTTTGATAGGGTCAATGATATTTTTGGCAGCGTTTGTGTTGTTTATGAACTTATCAAAAAGGATGGGAACACAAAAAATACAAGTTCCTAAATTGTTAATTAATAATTCAGATAAAGAAAAGGCCCCTTTTATTGATGCAACTGGAAATCATGCAGGTGCGTTATTAGGTGATGTACTTCATGACCCTTTACAGTCTGGTGGTTTAGGTACTCCTTCTTATCAACGTGTTTGTCCAGGTGCTATTCACAAAGCTAATGGTGGTGTCTTGTTTATTGATGAGATTGGAACTTTAGATCCGCATTCACAACAGGAGTTATTGACTGCAATGCAAGAAAGAAGGTATTCTATTACTGGACAGTCTGAAAGATCTTCTGGTGCAATGGTAAAAACTGATCCTGTACCAACAGATTTTGTATTTATTGCAGCTGGAAACTTAGAAGGTATGGAAAAAATGCATCCTGCGTTACGTTCTAGGATTAGGGGTTATGGTTATGAAATTTATATGAATGATACAATGGATGATACAAAAGTGAATAGAGATAAGTTGTCTGTTTTTGTTGCTCAAGAAATTTTTAAAGATAAGAAGGTCCCTCATTTTAAGAAAGAAGCTGTTGAAGAGATTATTTTAGAAGCTAGAAGGATGGCAGGTATTGCAGAGAAATTAACTGTTAGGCTTAGAGAGTTAGGTGGGTTAGTTAGGGCTGCTGGGGATTTAGCTTTGGAAGAAAATAAGAATTTAGTTTCTAAACAACATGTAATAAAGGCAAAGACGTTTTCTCGACCATTAGAACAACAACTTGCCGATAAGTATATTGAGAATAAGAAAAAGTATGAAGTTATTAGAACTAATGGTTCACAAGTTGGGCGGGTAAATGGTTTAGCTGTTATTGGTTCTGGAACTGCACACTCTGGAATTGTTTTACCAATTGAATCTCAAGTTGTGCCTGGTGGAGAAAGAGCAGATTTCATTGCAACTGGAAAGTTAGGTGATTTAGCAAAAGAAGCAGTGAAGAATGTTTCTGCAATTATTTTGAAAAATTTTGGTGAAGATATAAAAGAAAAGTATGATGTTTATGTTCAGTTTGTTCAATCTACAGAAGGTGTTGAAGGAGATTCTGCATCTATTGCTGTTGCAACAGCAGTTATTTCTGCAATGAAGAATGTTAAAATTAAACAAGATGTTGCAATGACTGGATCATTATCTATTCGTGGAGAAGTTTTAGCTATTGGTGGAGTTACTGCTAAAGTTAAGGCTGCAATTGAAGCTGGATTAAAACAAGCTATTATTCCTAAAGCAAATGAAAAAGATTTGGTTTTATCTAAAGAGGATAAAAAGAAAATTAAAATTATTCCGGTTAAAACAATCCAAGAAGTTGCGAAGTATGCAATGGTGTGGAAAGGAAAAGAAAAAGTATTGAAAAAGTTTATGAAAAAATAATTACATAATGTCTTCTTCAGCAATTACAATAAAATCTCCAACAGCAACTACAGATGAGAATGGAATTAATAGTTCGCCATTTTGTGACCTGTCTAATTCTATACCTTCACAGTAACCAGTTGGGTTTTTTAGAACGATTTGTAATAGTTCACCAGATTTAATTTCGAAAGTTAGGTTTCCAACTTCACCAAATCTTTTTCCAGTCTTAGAAACTACTGTTCTTCCCATTAATTTCCTAGAATGTGTTTTTTCTTGCATGATTAGGAATACTGTATATGAGCTTGTTTATAAAGATTTTGTTACTTTGATATGAATTTTTGGTGATTTAGTCTATAATTCTTTAATTGCTTCTTCGACTACTGAGTTAGGTATTAGCTTGACTAATTTGAAGGCTATTGTTTCTTTGTAAACCCTTATATTTCCTTTTTTGTATTGGTCAAATAGCATGACTGGCTCTAGATCTGATTCTTCTATATTGCTCATGGCTGTTAAGACAATAAATAGCCTTTGGTGTGATGGTTCACTTATGTCTCCTCCACCAATATCTGCTCCGTATGTTCTTTCCATATCTTTTTGATCAACGTCTTCTAAATTATAATCTCTGAACATTTCATGTTTTAGTGGTTCTTCTGATCTTAAAATTTCTAGGAAAGTTTGTTTACTGATGTTGTGTCCTTCATATTCTAATTTCTCTGGGAGAATCTGATCTAATACCTTTACATCAATAAATATGATTTTAAAATGATCTTCTAAGAATGGTTTGTAATTTCTTTTGTTTAATTGATCAATTCCATCTTGATTAAGTATTTCCATTTCTTTTGAGCTTAATGAAACTGCTGTTAGTGCTATGTCTTTGTCTGAGAGTGTTACTAAATATGGGCTATCCACATTGTCCATTATGTTTCTAACATCTTTGTATGTGAAATAACCTACACAGCCTAAAAGGAGGAAGAAGACTACTAAGCTTATTATGATTATATGAATGATTTTTGATAATGATTTAAAGAATAGTATGATTATTACAATTAGTAAAATTAAGATTATTGTTGCATAAATTAGTGCCATATTTAGATATTTTACGTTCTTAGGTATATTAAAGTTGTGATTAAATCTTTTAACCTTTGTTTCATGTAGACCCCCACCCTATTATTTCTTATGGAGAAAAATAATTGTTGGGTTTCTTGTGGAGTTTTTGTTTTTAATTATACGTTATCATATTTGGTTTGTTTTGGCCTTTTTTCATTAAAAAGAAAGGTAAACTAAGCTTGGTGAATTCTTTTGATTTTTTAAGAATTAAGCTTTGTATTATAATAATTAATAATTTTATTTATAATATAATAATATAAGTTTTTCCATCATGTATAATATATAATATATAATAATGTTTATAATAAATATATCTTGGTTGTGTTATCTCTTTGAAGTTCTATGAGAAATGGGGGTGTAATTTTTTTGTGGTAACAGTAGAAATTGAGTTCTTGAGATTGGGATATTTTTTCCAAGGGAAATGGTGGTGTATGTTAGATGATAACAATTTTTATATAGCTGGATTCTACTTTTACTTTTCTAGAGGATATCAAAATGGGTGATAAGTTAAAAAATTATTTTGAGGATTTTTTGAAGAAAGATCCAATCTTTTCTAATAAGAAAGTTTTGCAAACAAATTATGATCCTGATAAGATGTCTTATAGAGATGAACAGTTGGAAGCTGTTGCATCTATACTTGCTCCAGCACTTAGAATGGAAAAACCTTCCAATATTTTCTTGTATGGTAAACCAGGGACTGGAAAAACTTTATTAACAAAACATGTTACTAAGCAAATTTCTGATCTTGCTAGTAAAAATGATCTTCCTTTAAACATTGTTTATATTAATTGTAAAATGAAAAGGGTTGCTGATACTGAATATAGATTAATGGTTCAACTAGCTTCTGAGTTTGGAAAGAAAATACCTGCAACAGGTTTGCCAACAGATGAAGTGTATAAGATTTTTATCAAAGCAATTGATGATGAAAAGAAATTGATTGTTTTGATATTAGATGAAGTTGATCAATTAGTGAAAAAAGCAGGGGATGAGATTCTTTATAACTTGACTAGATTAAATTCTGAGTTAAAAAATGTTGAGCTTTCGTTTATTGGAATTTCTAATGATTTGTTGTTCTTAGATAATATTGATCCTCGTGTAAAGTCTTCTCTTTCAGAAGAAGAGTTTGTTTTTCCACCTTATAATGCAATACAAATTCGAGGAATTTTAAAAGAAAGGTCTGAAGGTGGTTTTAGGTCTGATGTGGTTGCAGCCGGTGTGATTGAAAAGTGTGCGGCCTATGCTGCTAGAGAACATGGTGATGCTAGAAGGGCATTAGATTTGTTAAGGGTTGCAGGAGAACTGGCTGAGAGAAAAAATAAACAAGAAGTAACAATTGAAGATATTGATGAAGCTGAAGAGAAAATTGAGAAAGATAAAATAATGGATATTGTGAGTACGCAACCAAAACAACATCAATTAACTTTGTTATCAATCTTTTCTATAAGTGACATAGCAAAAGATCATATTTTTACTGGGGATGTATATGAAGTTTACCAGGATTTTTGTAATAAGATTAAAGTTAAACCCTTAACCCAAAGAAGAGTGAGTGATATTATTGCTGAACTTGATATGTTAGGAATTATTAATGTTAAAGTAATCTCTAAAGGAAGATATGGTAGGACACGTGAGATTAGATTGGCAATTCCTAGTTCATCTGTTTTAAAAATAAAATCGATCTTGAAAGAGGGTTTAAATCTATGATTGCAAAAGAAAAAGTTATTAATTTTTTTATGAGTAAAGGTTATCTTCTTAGTCCTGATTTTATTGATAATTTATCTTCTTCTTTTAATTTGGATGAGTTTTATGATGCTTTAGTTAAGAAAGTTTCTGGGAATCCTGTTGTAATTAATAGTGATTTATACTTAATTATTAATAATGTAGATCAAAAGTTAGATGTTACTTGGTTAGAGTTTGAAAAGGCTCGTGTACTTTTTGAGAAGAATAAAAATAAGATGATGTATAATGGTTTTCTTGATGTTATGAATTATAATCTTGATGAGGAGAAGAAGGCTGTGCTTTTTGAGCCTGAAGAATCTGAGGTTTTAGAAGATGTTGAAGTTTCTGATGAGGGACATGTTGTGGTTGTGAAGTCCTACCAAGATGATTCTAGGAAATGGACAGTGAAAGATTTTGTGCACCATTTCAAGAAAAGGTATAATGCTTTGAAAAGTATTTTGGTTGGGCGTGAAGAATTGAGAAATGCTTCTTCAATCAATAAAGTTTTAGTTAAAAGTGAAAAAGAACCTGTGAGTATTATTGGTTTTGTTATTGAAAAAAATGTTACTAAAAATGGAAATGTGATGCTAACACTTGAAGATCCCACTGGGTCAATAAAAGTTTTAGTAAATAAAGGAAAGGAAGAAGTGTTTTCTTTAGTTGATGAAATTGTTTTGGATGAAGTTGTTGGTATTAATGGTGTGTGTGGAAATAAGATAATATTTTGTAATGGAATTTACTTTCCTGATGTGCCAATTAGTCATGAGTTGAAAAAATGTCCTGATGAAATTTATTCTGTGTTTATCTCAGATATACAAATTGGGATGAAGCTTTGTTTACTTGATCGTCTTTTAGTTTTTATAAAATGGTTACAAGGAGAATATGGTACTGAAGAACAAAGGCGTGTTGCTTCAAAAGTTCGTTATTTGTTTGTAGTTGGTGATGTGGTTGAGGGTGTTGGTATTTATCCTAGGCAGGAAGAAGATTTAGAAATTATGGATGTAAGAGACCAGTATCAGAAGGCCGCAGAGATTTTTTCTTTAGTTCCTTCACATATTAAAATTATTATGTGTGGTGGTAATCACGATTCAATGAGGTTAGCTGAACCGCAACCTGTTTTAGATCCAACTCTTGCAAAGTCACTTCATGAATTGCCTAATGTAGTAATGGTATCAAACCCTGCGGTTGTTAATATTCATTCTTCTGAGGTTTTTCCTGGATTAGATGTGTTAATGTATCATGGGTTTAGTTTCTTTTATTATTTTAATGAGGTTTCCTCTTTACGTGCTGCTGGTGGTCCTGAAAGGGCAGATTTAGTTATGAAGTTTTTATTAAAGAAAAGACACTTAGCTCCAACCCATACATCTAATTTGTATATTCCTGATTCACGAAGTGATTTTTTAGTAATTGATAAAGTTCCTGATGTTTTTGTTTCAGGTCATACGCATAAGTTGTCTTATGGAACCTATAGGAATGTTACACTTTTGAATTGTTCTTGTTGGGCTTCTGAAACTGATAATCAGATTAAGTTAGGGTTGTTACCTGATCCTTGTAAAGTTTCGGTTTTGAATTTGAGTACACGAGAAGTTAGGATTATGAACTTTGAGGAGGTTGGCGATGGAAGTAAGTGAAGAGATGAAAAAATATTTTTTAGATCTTGAGAACCAAGTTAAAGCTGCTCATAAGTTTGCTAATGATGTTAAATCTTTAGGTTATGATCCAACTACTAAAGTTACAACCATGCTTGCAAGAAATTTATCTGAACGTGTAGAGGGAATTATTTCTGTTGTGGCACCGCAAGTAAAAGGTTCTGGAATTGCTGAAAGAATAATTGAGCTTGATAGTTTGTATGGTGCACAGGATTGGCGTGTTGGAATGATAATTGCGTTAGAAGTTGCTCAAGAAAAGTTTTGTAAATTTGAAGATAAGAAAGAAGCAATGGAAATTGGAATTAGGATTGGTTTTTCTTATGTTACTGTTGGGGTTGTGTCTTCTCCTATTGAAGGTTTTATTGGGATTGAGATTAGAAAAACTCGAGATGGAAAAGAATATTTTTCTCCACAGTTTGCTGGGCCAATTAGGAGTGCAGGGGGTACTGCGGCTTCGGTTTCTGTTTTAATTATGGATTATGTTAGAAAGAATATGGGTTATGCTGTTTATGATCCTACTGATGTTGAAATTGATAGAGTTGTTGCTGAAGTGCATTATTTCCATGAAAGAATAACTAACTTACAGTATTTGCCTTCTGAAAGAGAGTTGAAGTTTTTAGCTACTAACTTGCCATTACAAATTGATGGTGATCCTTCTGAGAAACTTGAGACCCCACGTTGTAAAGATCTTGATAGGGTTCCAACCAATAAGATGAGAAACGGGTTTTGTTTAGTTATGGCCGAGTGTCTGTCTTTGAAAGGGGAGAAGATTTGGAAGCGGTTGTCTGGTTGGATGGAAGAGATGGGGATGGAACACTGGGCTTTTATGAAAGAGTTTGTTAAAATTAAAAAAGAAGTGCATGCTAGTCATGATTCAGGATCTTCTGAGAAAGTTGATGATGTGAAAATCCCACCTGACTATACTTTTGTTAAAGATATTGTTGCTGGTCGTCCTGTGTTAGGTTATCCTTTAGAACATGGAACTTTTCGTTTACGTTTGGGTCGTGCTAGGACTTCAGGTTTGTCTTCTAATGCTGTGCACCCTGCTACGTTAGCTGTGTTACGGGGTTATATTGCAATTGGTACCCAGTTGAAAACTGAGCGTCCTGGAAAGTCAACTACCATTACAACTTGTGATAGGTTGGAAGGACCTGTTGTTAAACTTAAAAATGGAAATGTTTTGTATTTAGATGATTTTCAAAAAGCCTTGGAAGTTGCTAAAGATGTTGAAGAGATTATATATCTTGGTGATATGTTAGTAAATTATGGTGATATGTTAAATCGTGCTCAAACTTTAATGCCTATTGGTTATAATGAAGAGTGGTGGGCTTTGGAGTTAGAGAAAGTTTTAGAAGATGATGCTAAGTTAGTTTGTAAAAGTTTTCTTTCTGATCCTTTTTCTGTAAATTTTGATGACGCTTTTAGATTATCTAAATCTTATTCTGTTCCTTTACATCCTGCTTATACTTACCATTATGATGCTGTGAGTTATGATGATATATTAGTATTTTTGGATTGGTTGTCTAAGGCTGTTATTCAAAAAGAGAAAGTTATTTTTCCTTTAACTGTTGATGTTACAAAAGATGTTGGTAAGATTGATCCTAAAAGAGTCTTGGAATTGTTTGGTGTTCCTCATCAAGTTGCAACTAATGAGTTTATTGTTGTTGAAGGTTCTTCTGCTAAGGCTTTACAAGTTGCTTTTGGATGTTATTCTTCTAAGTTTGATTTGCGTAAAGTCTTAGATAAGTTTGATAAAGATGTTTCTCTATTAGAGAACATTAATAGAATTTCTGAAGTTAAGTTAAGGGATAAATCTGGACATTTTGTTGGTTCTCGTATGGGTCGTCCTGAGAAGGCTAAGATGAGGAAGATGAAAGGTTCTCCCCATATATTATTTCCTGTAGGTGATGAAGGTGGTCGTTTAAGGTGTTTTAGTGAGACTTTAGTTGCTGGGAAAGTAACTGCAGAGTTTTCTTGTTATTTTTGTAAAAAATGTAATAAAGATGTAATTTATTCTCGTTGTCCTTATTGTAATTCTATTTGTTCTCCTGTTGAGAGTGAGGGCCGGAATGATAGTAAGTTGTATTATAAGAAAATGGAGTTGCCTATTAACCAGTATTTTTCTTCTGCTCTTAAAAAGTTAGGGTTTATGAATTATCCTGAATTAATTAAAGGGGTTCGTGGAACTTCTAATAAAGATCATCATGTTGAAAGGTTAGAGAAAGGTATTTTGAGAGCTAAACATAATATTTATGTTAATCGTGATGGAACTACCCGTTATGATATGATTGAATTAGTAATAACTCACTTTAAACCACTTGAGATTGGAACTTCTGTTTCTAGTTTGCGTGAGTTAGGTTATGTAAAGGATATTCATGGTGAAGAATTAGTTAGTGATGATCAGGTTCTTGAGTTGAAAATGCAAGATATAATTTTACCTTCTTGTCCGGATTCTTTAGAAGAAGGTGCTGATGCAATACTTTTTAGGGTGGCTAATTTTGTTGATGAGTGTTTGGAGAAAATTTATGGTGTGAATGCTTTTTATAATTTAAAGTGTAAAGAAGATTTGGTTGGGCATTTGGTTGGTGGTTTAGCTCCGCACATAGCTGCTGCAACTGCTTGTAGGATAATTGGTTTTAGTAAAACTCAAGGTTTCTTTGCTCATCCTGTGATGCACTGTGCTTTTAGGCGTGATGCAGATGGTGATGAGGCTGCGATTGTACTTTTAATGGATATATTTTTGAACTTTGATAAATCATTTTTGCCTAACCGTCGTGGGTCTACACAAGATGAACCTTTGGTTTTAAGTTATAATGTTATTCCTGCTGAAGTTGATGATATGGTGTTTGATGTTGATATTGCGTGGAAGTATCCTATTGAATTGTATGAGGCTTGTGAGCAGTATAAGAAACCATGGGATGTTAAGATTGAAAGGTTTGAGGAAAGGTTGGGTAAGGCTTCTCAGTTTGAAGGTCTTGGGTTTACACATGGTACTACTGATTTTAATGAAGGGGTATTGTGTAGTTCTTATAAGACAATACCTACTATGATGGATAAAGTTAAAGGTCAAATGAGGATTGCTGAGACTTTACGTGCTGTAGATGAGAATGATGTTGCTCGTTTGATTATTGAAAGACATTTTATGAGGGATATTAAAGGTAACTTACGTAAGTTTTCTCAACAAACTTTTAGGTGTGTGAAGTGTAATGAGATTTTCCGTCGTCCTCCTTTGCGTGGTATTTGTAGTTTCTGTTCTGGTAAGTTAGTGTTTACTGTTGCTGAGGGTTCTATTGTTAAGTATCTTGAGCCTTCAATTTCTTTAGCTGAGAATTATGATTTTCCCGCTTATTTGAAACAGACTTTGTTTTTAGTTAAGCAGCGTATTGAAGATGTGTTTGGGAAGGATAAGGATAAGCAATCTGGTTTAGGTCAGTGGTTTGGTTGATATTTTCAAAGGTTTTATAACTTTTTTCTTTTGTCTTAATAATATGGCATGTGCATTTTATCTCTCAGAAGAGACTAAAAGAAATTCAAAAGTTCTTACCGGTGGGTTAGGGGCAAGAATTCAAATAAAATCACCCTCAGAAGTAGCTCGTGAATTATCTGCTAGAGAGGGGATTTCTGAAAGTACAGCAAGAACATATCTCTATGAAGTAACCGACGAAACTGAATTTGTAAGAAAACTTTCTCCTTCTTCTTCAGCTAGACACGAACTTCAGCTAAGAAGATTAAGAACACTTTATGAAATATTAGGAATCAGCCCTGACGACGAAATATTTTCCCGGACTAGACAAATAAATCCTCAGTTTTAAGAAAATTATTTTCCATGATGAAAATAAATTTTATAATTAACTTTTTTCTTTTTACAAAATTGATTTATTTCTTTTTCTACTTTCTCCCAGTAACTATTTTTTGAGAAATAATTTTGTTCATAATCTTTTAATAATTTTGGATGTTTTTCTTCAAGCCAATTTTTAACAGAATTCCAAATAGATCCCCTTACATTTAAATTTTCAAACATATAAAAACTTGAGCAATGTTTTGTTTTAAGAATAATTTCTTTCCAATCTGTTAAAAAAGGCAAGATTGGCCCAATGAACACATAAGTTTGAATGTTTCCTTCTTTCATTTTTTCAAGTGCTTTTATTCTATTTTTTACAGGCGAAGTAAATGGTTCAATTTCTTTACGTAGATTGTCATCTAAAGTAGTAATAGTGAGGCCAACTTCACAATTTTTAAATTGTTTTAGTAAATCAATATCTCGTACAACTAAATCTGATTTTGTTTGTACTCCTAAGTTGGGCTGTAAAGGTATTAGTTTTTTTAAGATTTTATGGGTTAGTTGATATTTTCTTTCAATGGGTAAATAAGCGTCAGTTACAGAAGCAAGAAAAATAGATTTTCCTTTAAATTTTGTAGTTTTAGTTGGTATTAAATCTGGTGCATTTATTTTTACATCTACAAATTCCCCCCACTTCTCTGTATGTCCTGTAAATCTTTTCATAAATCTAGCATAACAGTATAAACAAGAATGATTACACCCAATATAAGGATTTATTACATAATCTGCATCAGGTAGGTTTGACTTAGTAATTATTGAGGCTGCCTTAATTTTTTTTATTATCATGGTTTTGCTATCCTCCAGAGATTATTGAAATAGTCCTTGAATGATTTTGCCGCTTCTTTATTTCTTACCCTTATGATCATTGGTGTGTTTAGTAGCATTATAAAAAGAACTGTGTTTTTGTAAACATTTAATTCAGTGAATGTTTTTTGTTTTAAGAATTTTATTTCATTTGGTTTTTCTTTAAAGATTGATGTTCTTTGTTTATTTTTTCTCATGTCTTCATTGAATATTATTTTTGTTGCAAATCCACTTTGTCTTTTTTCTCTATATTGTTGTGTGAAAAAGATATCTGCTCTGTCACTGTTAACTCCTGAACTTGCTCCAAAGATATAGTTGAATTCTCCTGGTTTGAGTTTTTTAGCTATGTCAGTGTATACTGTTTTCATTCCTTCCCAACCGTAGAATACTTCAACGTCTGTTTCTTCTTCTATTTTTTTATATTTTGTAAGTAGTTCTGGTAGTAATTTATTTACCAGTTCTTTTTCTTTCTTAATGTCTTTTTCTTTCTGTTCTAAGAACACCTTTATTTTTTCAGGATTGGCTGCGCTGAAGTGAAGTACTCCATTCTTTTTTACTGAAGAGATTATACCTTTTTTTCTTAATCTGTCTGCAACATCATATACCTTTGATGGTGATACCCTTGACTTTTTAGCAAGTTCTGTTCTAGTAGTTTCACCTAATTCTAAGAGGGCATTATAGATCCTTATTTCTCCTTCAGTAAGTCCTATTGTCTTTAGTTCTTGAATATTCATTGTGTTGTCCCTGTGGGGGGCACTAGTGTTTAAATGTATTTCGGTTAAGGTATATTGTAGGTAAAAGCCAATTCCTCAAGGCTTAAAATGGGGTGGAGAGATGATGAAAATGAAGAGAAAAACGATTGTAGCGACACTGATTGCGATCTTGGTTGTAATGGCTTTGGTTGTGGTTTTAGTGGCTACTACAGAAACTACAAGTGATGACGTAATAAAAATTGGATATATCGGTCCTTTGACTGGTGATGTGGCTGTCTTAGGTATGGATGCCTCTAATGCAATAAAAGTTGCAGTTGAAGAAGTAAATACTAAAGGTGGTATTGATGGTAAACAGGTAGAATTGTTCATAGAAGATGATCAGTATTCTACTTCACAGACTATTGCTGCTTATGATAAGCTAGTTCATGTGCATGGGGTAGAAACAATTATTGTTTCAACTTATGGTGGTTTGTTTGCTATAGCAGATAAGGCTGAAGTTGATGGTGTAATGGTAGTTGATTCATTAGATTGTGATGATGATATTGCTGCTTTACAAAGTGGAATCTTTTGTGTTGCTAAAGAAACAAGAGATTTAGCTGAGGTTATTGCTGACTTTGCAATTGAACAAGAGTTTGAAACAGTTGGAGTTGTACATGGAACAGTTGATCCATTTATGCCTTCTGTTGCGCAGATGTTTGATGCAAGAGTTGCACCCAAAGGTATTGAAACTAAGATTGAAAGTTATGTTCCTGGAACAACTGACTTTAAAACTCAGTTAGCAAAAGTAGAAGATACTGATGCGCTTGTGTTTTTAGGTTATGATGAGATTGGAATTGCGATAAAGCAAGCTGAAGAGTTAGGAATAGATAAACCCTCTATGACTATTGCTTCTGTAGCAACTACTCCTTCGATTGTCTCAGCTTCACAAGGTGCTATTGATGGAATGTACTTTTCATTTTATGCGCCTTTGGATGGGAACTTGGAAGCAAAAAGGTTTTATAGTGCTTATGCAAAGATGCATGGAAGAGAACCATATGTGTTTGTTGCAAGTGATCATGCATATGATTCAGCGAAGATCTTGTTAGAGGAAGTTCTTCCTGAAGTTGATGGTGAAACTAAGGGTGAACGTCTTGAACAGAAGAAAGAGTTAATGTACTCTGTGAAAGACTTTGAAGGTGTTAGTGGAACTTTATCAATAGATCAGGATGGAAGGGTCTCAGGAATAAAGATTAGGTTGTATCAGCTTAAAGATTTAAAGCCAGAATATATTTCTGGCTAATTTTTCTTTTTTTATAATAAGAAGAATAAGATTATTGGGAGGATTAAGCTTCCCATTAAGTGGTGTCTTGAAACATTAAGTAAAGGAGGTAAGATCCCTAATGCTGTTGCTGTAATTAAGAGTAATATCCCATAAGGTCCTGAAATCATTAATACTAGGATTGAAATGAATGCTATTATTGTTTTACAGAGTTTTGAGTAGTTTATTTTTGTTATTACTTTAGAGAATATTTTTGAAATGTTTAATGCTAGGAAAGTTGCTAGTGCTGCTGTAATTAAGATTGCTGCGCCTATTGTTATGAGATTGTCTATTGTAAGTTGGTCTATGATTTTTGAGACTGCAATAACTGACCCGTTTCTTGTTTTGTTTATTGTGTAGAATGTGATTAGTCCAATTACCATTACAATTGTGTTTATTGATCCAATTAGGAAGATGTATTCTTTTGGGTCACTGTTTTTACTTGTTGAAGTTGCAATGATTGCTGCTTGTGCTGCTCCTAGGCCTGGTAAGAATCCTGTTAATGTAGATGCGAATACTCCTTTACTTAAGGTGGTTATTTTCTTTTTTAGTTTGGGTATTGTAATTATTTGTTTAGGTATTTTTACTTGGTTGTTAAGTGATAAGAGTAGTCCAGAGATACCAAATAATCCTGAGAATAAAGGGAATAGTGCTTGTTCTAGTAAATGGTTGTTTAAAGTGTAAATTCCTAGTACTCCTGATAGTGAGAAGATTAAGATTGTTTTTATTTTGTTTTTTTCTTTGTAGATTAGTAGTATAGTTGCAATGATTAGAATGTATGGTGTTAAACTTTTTATGTAAGGGTATGCTAGGTTTAGTAAAGGTATTAGTAATGGTGTTATGATTATTGTGGTTGTTAATCCTAGTAAAGATCCTAAAGTTGCAAGTCTTATTGCTTCGTAAGCTTTTCCTTGTAATAGAAGTTTGTGTGTTGGTAGAATTGATAATGCTGTGTCTTCTGAAGGTGCTCCTAGATAAGTTGATGGTATTATGTCTAAGAACGTGTGTGTGATTGACATTGCTATTATGGTGACTATTAATGAGATCGGGTCGAAGTTTTGTAGTTTTGGAAGTAAGGAGATAATTAAGATTGCTATTAAGTTGATGTGAACTCCTGGAATTAAGCCTGTTATTATTCCTAAGCTAGTCCCTATTATTATTGCTAGAAATATTTGTAGCATGAATTAAGTTTGCTTTTGAAGTTCAAATGTGTTTATGTGTTTATTTCGGAAATGTTTCAGATTTAAACAAAGACTTTAGTTTTCAAATCTTTATCTGAGAAATTGGATTTAATAAATGCTACCATGGTTGTGTTACCTGATACTTCAAAGCATTTTAATGCGTTACCTAATAAACCCATTTTCATGAATTGGTCACCTACCATGTTTAACTTAACATTGTCTTGTGCTATTTGGAACGTCTTTGCTGCTAAGTGATGTTGTCCTTTTTGCATACAGAAGTCACCTAAGTGGATTAATTTATCTTTGTTGCCTAGTGCTGCGTAAACTTCAATTGCCATTTCAATCTTTTCTTTTTGCATACAGTAGTCACCAACTTGGTTTAATCTTTCTGGGTCTTTTAGAACTTTGTAAGCTTCAATAGCTTCTTGGATGTGGCCTTCTTCTAAGCATTTGTCTCCAACTATTCTTAGTTTGTCCATGTCTCGGGCTATTTTATAAGCATCAACAGCGTATGTGAATAACCCAACTCTTGCATGTTCGTCACCAATCTGGATTAATTTAGGAATGTTGTTAGTTTGAGTAAATATTTTTATTGCTTGCCTTATAGAGTTTCTTTTTAGGTACTCATCTCCAGCTGCATTAAGAAGTTCTGTTTTTTGTTCATCATTGAACATTGAGAAATCAACCTTATCTAGGCCCTTGTCGACTAGGGCTGGAATTACATGTCTGTACTTGTTTCCATCTCCTTTTTTATCGTATTCTGCAACTAATTTTTCTGTTCCTTTAGTCATATAATCCATTGTACTAGGTTTAATTAAGTAATTGTTTAAATATTTATCTCGACTTAAGTGGTATTTTGTGTTGTAATTATGTAGTGAAAATCTTGTCTGCTAAGAGCTCTAGTTTGTTGTTGTATTCTTGGACCTTTCCAGTGACTTTGATAGAATCTCCTTTCTTTAAGTTTAATGGTTTGGTCTTGAAGACTGTAGTGGGTATGTTGTTTACTGTGATTTTGTAAGTTCCAGGGGTCTCTCTGATTGAGTTAATCTTTCCTTTTATGGTTATTATCTTATCTAAGTCATCTTTAGTTATTTGGTCTTGAGTTATTGGTTCAAATGTGCCTGATGTGACTATTATAGTAGTTATTCCAACTATTGAGATTATTAGGCAAAGGGTTGTTAATGACTTGTTCTCCATGGTAATGGATCTTTTTTGAAATTAATATGTGTTTAGTGTATTTTTTCGGAAGAATTACCATGATTTTCTTAAAGTCTCTAGTCTTTTTTCAAGTAAGCGGAATGTGTTTTTAGATAGTTTATTGAATTTCTTAACTTTTATTGGTTTTCCTAAACTCCAGAATAGTGTTTGTTGTCTCTCAATTAGAATGTTTATTGCTACTATTAGTGGGATGGACTTTTTTAGTTCTAATTCTAGAATTTGCTTTTTACTCTTGCTTTTTCTGTTAATTTCTTTTAGTTTTGTTTTAGTGTTTTTTAGAAGTTTAGTTGTTTCAACTATCATATCTTTGATTTCTTGTTCTTTTCTCATGGTTTCCTTTTGAATTTTAAGGTATTTAATGTTTTCCTTGGGCTTTCGATAGCTTTATTAATTTATGTGGTTATTCTTGGATTATGGGACTTTTATCAAAAGGTAAGAAAAAGAAAACTACTGTTGATAAAGCAGATGTTTCAATATATGAAGAGAACCAGTTGTTAAAAGCTAGCTTGGGCTACATGAGGGCTGAGATAAATAAGTTTAAAGAGTTACCATTGCTTGTTTGTGAGATTAAGAATTTACTTGGAAAGACTAAAGCTGTGATAAAAGTACCAAACGGAAATCATTTTTTAGTTAATGTTTCTGGGAAGTTAAATTTGATGGTTGGAGATACTGTTGTAGTTGAACAAAAGTCATTGACTGTAGTTGAAAAGATGGATAAGACTAAAGCGTTTAATGTTGAGAACTTTGTTATCTTAGAAAAACCAAAAGTGTCTTGGAGTGACATTGGTGGATTGGATGAACAAACTAATGAGATTCAAGAAGTTGTTGAGTTACCAATGAAGAAACCAGAGTTGTTTAAGAAGATGGGAATTAAAGTTCCTAAAGGTGTGTTGTTGTATGGGCCTCCTGGTACTGGTAAGACAATGTTAGCGAAAGCTGTAGCAACAAGTACTAATTCTACTTTTATTGAAGTGGTTGCGTCTGAGTTAGTTCAGAAGTTTATTGGTGAAGGTGCTAAATTAGTAAAAGATATCTTTGAACTTGCAAGAGAAAAAGCACCAGCAATTGTATTTATTGATGAGCTTGATGCTTTAGCTGCAGAGAGAGTTGATATGGCAACGTCAGGTGAAAGGGAAGTTAACAGAACATTTATGCAATTGTTAACTGAGATTGATGGGTTTTCTGATTTAGATAATGTGAAGATTATTGCTGCAACTAACAGGGTAGATATAATTGATCCTGCCATATTGAGGCCAGGAAGGTTTGATAGAATGATTGAAGTCCCTTTACCTAAGAAAGAAGGTCGTAAGAGTATATTTGATATTCACACTAAGGATATGCCTTTACATAGGGTAGATATTGATAATCTTTTAGATAAGACTGAGAACTTTTCTGGGGCTGAGATTAGGGCTATATGTACAGAAGCTGGATACTTTGCAATTAGAGAGAATCGGAAGAAGGTTAAAATCGATGATTTCTTGGCTGCAATAGATAAAGTGACTATTGTTGAGGAAGAAGGCCCTGTTGAGATGTATGGTTAGTTTTATAATTCTTTCGTGATTGTTTGTTTTTATGAAAATTATTAAAGTTCCTTTTAGTGGTGGTGGATTGGGAAAGGCAGATGGAAGTGAAGAATCTCCAGATAAGATAATTAATTCTATGAATGAACTGTTTTCAAATGAGATTGGTTTTAATCCTTCTTTTCAAGTTGATACTGTTGATGTTGTGAAAGATAATATTGATGAAACTAATAAAAGAATCTTTGATGCTGTTAGTGGAAAGTGTGTTGTCTTAGGTGGAGATCATTCTATAACTTACTCTAGTTTTAAGAAGTTTGTTTCTGATAATCCTTCATCTGGATTAATAGTGTTTGATGCGCATCCTGATTGTGAGAATAACTTTAGTCCACCTACACAAGAAGATTATTTGAAAGTTTTAATTGAAGAAGGTTATTTGGATCAGTCTAAAGTAATACTTATTGGTTTAAGGAATTGGCATGCTAATGAAGTTAAGTATTTGAAAGCTAAAGGGATTTTATATTTTAATATGAAGAAGGTGTTTGAGTTAGGTGTTAAAGAAGTGTGTGATAATGTAATGGAAAGGGCTTTGAGTTGGCCTTCTGTTTATGTTTCTGTTGATATAGATGCTGTTGATCCTGCCTTTGCTCCTGGGACTGGTTATTGTGAGCCTGGTGGGTTGACCTCCCGTGAGATGATTTATTTTTTACAAAGACTTAAATTGATGAAGAATATTGGAATGTTTGATATTGTGGAAGTTTGTCCTGTGAAAGATGTTAATGGTTTAACTGTGAAGTTAGGTGCTAAATTACTTAAGGAAGTGTTATGAAATGAGAATATTTGTTAGTTTGGATTTACCTTCTAAAGTGAAGGATTATTTGTTTGATTTACAATCTAAAATGAAAACACCTTTAGCTAAAGTTAATTGGGTTGCTAAGAAGAATATACATTTGACTTTAAAGTTCTTTGGTGATATGTCTGAAGAAGATTTAGAGAAGTTGAAGTTGAAACTGAAGGGCGTCAAGTTTTCTTCTTTGGAAGTTAGTTTGGATTCTATAGGTGTGTTTCCTAATGAAAGTAATATTCGGATAGCTTGGATTGGTTTGAGTCCTGAAGAAGATTTGATTAAGTTGCAACAGGAAATTGATTCTGAAACTTTAGATGTTTCTTCTTTAGAGCAAAGGTTTAGAGCACATTTGACTTTGGGTAGGGTGAAGTGGGTTAAGAATAAACCTCAATACTTGAAATTCTTAAGTGAGATTAAAATTAAGAATCTGAAGTTTAAAGTTGATAAGTTTTATCTGTATAATTCTGAGTTAAGTAAAGATGGTCCAAAGTATGAGCGGTTAGAAGAGTATTAGTATTCTTCTTTTAGAATTCTTATTATTTCTTCTGCTTTCTTTTTTCCAACACCTTCTATTTCTTTTAGTTGTTCTGTGGTAGAGTTGATAATATTATGTATTGTTTTGAATCTTTTTAGTAATGATTTTGCTATCATCGGGCCAACACCTGGTAATGATTCAATGATAAATTCTTGTTGTTCTTGGGTTGAGAAAGCTTTCTTTTCTATTCTTATTGGATAGTCTTCTTTTTTGTCACTTGTTTCTTGGTTAAGGATTACTTTTAGTAAGTTTGCTGTTTCTATTGCGTTCTTTGTGTAGACTATTGGTACGTGATATGTTAAAGTGATCTTACTTAGTACTCCCATAATTGCATTAGGATGAATTTTTCTAATTGAGTAGATGTCTTCTTCTCCTTCAATAATAAGTAAAGGTTTGGGATAGTTTTCTCTTAGTTTTTTTATTTGTGAAAATATTCTTTTGTCTAAGATTGAGTTGATAAGGTCTTTTGGTGTTTTTCTTTCTATTGCAATCTTATCTGATATGATATAATCTCCTGTTTCTAGTTGTTCTGTTTTTATTTGAAAGCCTTCGTCTTTTAGTCTTTTTAGAACTGGGCTTTTGGTTTCTCTTGTGTCTGCGTAGATTAATAATGGATTTGATTCTGAGTTGAATTCTTTTAGTGATTTTTGATCTTTAAGTTCAAAGCTTGATTGAAGTTTCTTTAGGATTTTATGCATTTGGTTTTCTTTATGGTGTGATACCCAATGGTAAGCTTCGTCTCTTGTGTTCTTAGTCATTAAGATAATTACTTTCCCTTTTTCTGTTCTTGCTGTTCTTCCTCTTCTTTGGATGCTCCTTATTGCTGAAGGTACTGGTTCGAAGAAAATAACTAAATCTACTTTTGGGATGTCTAGTCCTTCTTCCCCAATGTTTGTTGAGATTAGAACGTTGATCTTTTTCTCTCTTAACTCTTCTATAAGTTCTAATTGTTTCTTTTGTGATAGTCCTGTGCCTGCTTTTTTTGCTTGACCAACGAATAGTTTTGGTTTTATTCCTTTGATCTTGTTTAGTTCTTCTTCTATTACTTTAGCTTGGTCTCTGTATTGGTTGAAGATAATGCATCTAAAGTTAGGATTATATTCTTTTTTTATTACTTCTATTAATTTTATTAGTTTAGGGTGTTTTACGTCTTTTAGTTTCTTTAGTTTGATATATGCTGAATGGAAGTTTAAGTCTTTAACCAAGTTCTTTACTGATTTTACTTTTGTTTTTTCACTTTCTTTGAACAGGTTTTCCATGTATATTAAAGATGATTTGACTCCTTGTGTTTCTAGAAGTTCTTGTGCATGTTGAACTTTGATTGCTTCTGCAATGATTGAAACTCCTCTTAACATTCTGAAATCTTTTTCTCCTCTTGCTATTCTGGCTTGCATCCCCCCCATCATTCCTAGGAGTTCTTTTTTTGTGAAAGTATTTTTTTGTGTTATGTGTAATGCTCTTAGTTGAGATATTTTTGTTTCAAAGCAACTGTCTAAGAATACTTTTATTTCTTTGAACTTTTCAGGTAAGTTAACTTTGATCCAGTCTATATTGATTTCTTGTACGTAAGGTTTTACATCTTCGTCTAGAGTTGACCTCACTTCAATCTTTTCTATGAATGCATTCTTACATACTTCTTTGATTTTTGCTAGTTCTGAACCTGGTGATGCTGTTAGTCCAATTATCCTTGGGTACTTTGAGGTTTTGTTGTACTGTTCACAGATCCATGTGTAATCATAGTCTTTCACGCATCTGTGTGCTTCGTCTAGAATTAATAATGAGACGTTTTCTAAGTTTATTCTTGAGTTAATGATATCATTGGCAATTGTTTGTGGTGTGCTAACTATAATCTTTGATTCTTTACTTATCTGTTCTCTTTTGTTTGGTGCAACTTCTCCAGTGAATAAGGTGATTAAGTCTTCTTGGATTGTAGTTGATTCTATGTATTCTTTTTGGATTTGTGCTGCTAAAGGTTTTGTGGGGGTTAAGAATAAAATTTGGGAATTTGGGAAGAGTTTTAGTCTTTCTATTGTTGTTAGGATTGCTGTTTTTGTTTTTCCTAGTCCTGTTGGAAGAACTACTAATGTGTTGAATTGTAGGTTAGTTTTAGAGATGTTTTCTTGATATGATCTTGGTTGGAAGTTCTTTATGTCCATGGGAGTAAAGAGGTTTCTAAGAATTTAAAGATTTAGATAAAAAAAGAATGGGATTAAAAATCCCTTTCGTTATAATCAGAATCACATTGGTACTTTGCTTCAAATACATCTATCTCTCCAATCGCAAAGCTTGTAGTTGGTTGGTTCCATGTTTCTAGAACTTTTACTTTAACCCATTTAGCTGAGGTTGGATCAATGTATAGATCTAAATGGCTCTTTGGATTATTAAAGAAAGTATCTTTCTCTAGTTTCATTGGAATCCAATGGCCATCTTTACCATCTGTTGAGTCAACAGAGACTTCTAATGCAACTTTTTTAACATTGAAACTATCGCTTGCTCCTTTTTGGAATACCTTAACTCTGTTTATGATTGTTTCTTCGGGAAGTTCAACACTAATGAATTGTGGAAGTCTTAGTCCCCCTTTATTAATGCAAGCCCAAGCTTCTTGTGTTAATCCTAATCTACTATCAAATGCTTTTTCTGCTCCACTGTTTTCGTATTTACAAGTACTGAAGAAATTGCTTGATTCTTTTGTTAAATCATAACTTGTGTCTCTGTGGGTTCCTCCCCTTAGATATCCACAATAATAAGGTCCAACATAGTATAGTTTAACTTCTTGACATTGTTCTTCCATACATGAGAATCCGTTTGGACATGGGACGTCAGAAGGGCATGATGAACATGTTTCAGACAAATCTTTTTTGTCATTGCCACATTTGTCAATAAATTTGGTTTTAGGCTCAGGCTCTTCTATTACTTCACAAGCCATTTCTGTACAGAATACGTGACCACTTTCGTCACAGCCACAAGTGTTACAATCTACTTTCCATGAATCTCCAGCTTTATGTTCACCGCAACTAATTGGGTCTTCAACTGGAAGAGGCTCTTCTGTAGGTTGTTGATAGTTTGCAATTATCCCACCTAAAACTAAAATTACAATTAAAATTATTATTATTGTTAGAACTTGACTAAAATTATTATTCTTTCTTTTAACCATGAAACCACCTTCTTTTAATTTGTATTTCCGTTTAATAGATATTTAAATGTTTCTATGTAAAAAAAAGAAAGTATCACCCCTTCTTTTTATAATCTTTCTTTAATCTTTTCAATATGTTCTGCAACTTTGTTTCCTTTGTCTGTCAATGATATTGTTTTTATTCTACCATGCTTTTGGAAGTCTACTAACTTTGCCTTTTCCATCTCTTGTAGTATCTTAACTGCGTGAGAATATGTGCAATCAACTTCTTTTGCTAGAACTGAACCATACCTGTTTTTTAAGTTTGACCTTAGAGCTACTAAAATCATAGCTGGTTTTCTTCTGAAGAAAACTTCAAAAATTTCTTTCTTTTTTGCCAAATTTTACCCCTCCAGAGATTTTTTCACCCCTCAGAAGTTGAGATATTTCTGTGCTATTTAAAGGTTTTGTTTGAGTATATATATTGAAGTTTATGTTTTGTATTTTGGCAAGATTTATATGTTTGATTTGGGTAGAAATAAGGTATGGGAGATAAAGATTTACCTGATCAGTTTGAAACTAATGAGAATATTTATTCTGATGAAGGTCGTGAAGAACTAGAGAAGTCTGATGCTATTGATGAGCTTGAAGAAGGATTTATGCAAGGTTATGAGCAAGGTGAGAAGATGGTTGAGTGTGGTCAGTGTGGAAAGATGTTAGTTGATGATGATTTTGTTGAAGAAGAGTTTTCTGGTGATGTTGTTAGGTTTTGTTCTAAATTGTGTGCTATGAGATACGAAGAGAAGCAGGGATAGGTTTTTAAGTTTTTTCACTGTATTAGATACATGGTAAAGGTATTAGCTTGTGCGGATTTTCATGGTAGTAATGTTTTTTCTAGAGACCTTGCTAAGAAAGCTGTGGATAATGATGTTGACCTTGTTGTTGTTTGTGGTGATATAACTGAGCATGGTGAAGAGCATAATAATCAATTACTTTCTCCTTTTGTTGAAGCTGGAAAGAAAGTTGTGTTTGTTACTGGTAATCATGAAAGTATTAGTTTAGGTGATTTTTTAGCTGAAGTGTATAATGTTAAGCATATTCATTCTAGTGGTGTTAGATATGGTGATGTTGGATTTATTGGTTGTGGAAGTGCTAATTGTGGGATTAATGCATTAGATGAAGAAGAGATATTTGAGATTTTGAAAGATGGAGATTCTAAAATTAATTATTTACGTAAGAAAGTTTTTGTTACTCATGTGTTTCCTTCTGATTCTTTAATGGATAAAATGAGTCATCCTTCTTTACCTGGTAGTGTTGGATTATCAAAAGCAATTAAAGAGTTTAAACCTGATGTAACTTTGTGTTCTCATGCACATGAAGCTGATGGTGTTGAACAAATTATTGATGGTTGTAGAGTAATTTGTGTTGGTAGAAAGGGAACTTTGTTAGATCTTTAGATAAAGTTATATATTTTTCTTTAGTTTCAAAGTTATGCTGATTAAAGATGTTGTTTATGGGGAAGTTGAGATTATAGATCGGGTTCTAGTTGATTTGATTGAATCTTTACCTTTACAAAGGTTAAAGGGAGTAAGTCAACATGGTTTGCCCTTCATTGAAGGTTGTGTAATTAATAGGTTCGATCATTCTGTTGGGGTGATGATTGTGCTTCGGAAGTTAGGTGCTTCTGTAGAAGAACAAGTAGCAGGTTTGTTGCATGATGTTTCCCACACTGCTTTTTCACATGCTGCAGATTGGATCTTTGGTGGTTTGCATGGTGAGGAAAGTTTTCAAGATAATATATTGGTGGAGTTTGTGTATAAATCTGAAATCCCTTCTATTTTGGAGAAGCATGGTTTTGATGTGAAAGTGGTTCTAGACCCACATAAGTTTTCTTTGTTAGAACAATCAAGGCCAGACTTGTGTGCAGATAGGGTTGATTACACCTTAAGGGAATTTGCTAATGATGAACGAAAGAAGGATGTTTCTTTCTTGGTTGATTCTTTGACCGTTGATAATGGAATGATTGTTTTTAATTCAGAGAAAGCTGCGAATTTGTTTTCAATTGGATTTTTGAAGTGTCAAACTGAACATTGGGATGGTGATTATTTTTTGATTAAGAATTACGTGTTTATTGAAATGTTAAAGTTAGCTTTGAAGAAAGGAATCATGGTCAAAGAGGATTTTTTCTTGGATGATGATAGTTTGTTGCAGAAATTGTTTGATTCGAAAGATGAAGAGGTTTTGAAAGAACTGGAATACCTTGAAAGTGGAGTGCAATATGATATTGTGGAGAAAAGTTCAACCTTTACAAGAAGAAATAAGTTTAGATTTGTGGACCCTTTGTTTTTTGATGGTAAAATGCTTGTACGTTTGGGTTCTGTTGATAAAGAATTTAAAAATTTTCTTGAAAATACTCGGAAAAGAAGTAAGAATGAATTACATTTCGTTTTAACCTAGGGGTTTTAGAAAGGTTTATATTGTTTTGTGCTTTATTGCTGTTATGCCTTCATTTGTTAAAAATTTTGTGTCTTTTTCTGAGTTGAGTGGGAAGAAGTTTTTTGTAGGACTCTCTAGGGATTTTAATGAAGAACTTATTTCTTTGTTGGTAGAGAAATATGGGTCTGTACAGAAAGCTTCGTTTAATTTAAATTTGAAATGGGTCTCTGTTTATAATTGGAAGAGGAAATCACAGTATCCTTTATTTTACCTACGTTTGATAATGGAAGACTTGTGTTTGAATGATAATCTCCTTGCCGAAAAGTCTGTTTTTTTAAGGACTGGTTTTAATTGGGAAACTAAAGGAGGTTCATTGAGCAAATCAATATCACCTAAATTTCCTATTGTCCTTTCAAAAGGCTTGGCAAGAATAATTGCAAATATCTTTGGTGATGGTGTTTTATCTATTGATAGGAATGGTGCTATTAATATGACTTATTATAATCAAAGTGAGGTTTTAAGATCTCGTTTTAAGAAAGATGTAAGAGATGTTTTTGGAGATGTTGAATTTGGTGAAGGGGTTAATAAGGAAACACCTTATGTACGGGTGCCCACTCCAGTAGCTTGTATTCTTTTGTTGAGAGTTAATAGTTTTGATAGTAAGAGTGCAGATTTTCCATGTTTCATTAAAACTTCGGATGAGGAGATAAAAAAAGCATTTTTAAGAGCTTTTTTTGATGACGAGTCTCATGTTAGATATTCTCCTCCTGAAAGGAAAATTGAGCTTTCTTTATCTAATCTTTCTTTTTTGAAAGAAATCAAAGATTTACTTGAAGAATTTGAAATTAACACAACTAAAATATACTCTAAATTGCAAAGAGGTTTTAGGTCTTATTATTTTTATATCTATAATTTTCATAATTTAAAAAATTATAATGATGCTATTGGATTTTCACATCCTAAAAAGTTAGAGGAGATGTCTAAAATTATGGCTAATCCAGGTCGGAAATCTTATGCCTGTGGTGAAACTTGTAAGAAAATTCTTGGTTTACTAAATGAAAAGCTTTATACTTCTTCTGATCTGTCTGAGGTTTTGGAGAGGGACCGATCGACTGTAAACTATTGGCTTGGAAAACTATTTTCTCAAGGGAAAGTTTATAAGGTAAAGGTTAGAAAGTTGAAGTATGGAAGAGAGATATTGTGGGGTGTAAAGGCTTAAAATGGTAGAAATGATTTTATGTGAGAAGCCTAGTGTGGCTAAAAAAGTTTCTGAAGCTCTAGCTGGTAAACAAGTTAAGAAACATGTTAGTGGAAAAGTAAATTATTTTGAGTTGAAATATAAGGGTAAGAAGATATTTGTTGTGTCTGCTGTTGGACATTTGTTTACTGTAACTGAGAAAGATAAGAATGGTTGGAAGTATCCTGTGTTTAATGTTGAGTGGAAACCTGCGTTTCAAGTTAGAAAAGATGCTGAATATATTAAGCCTTATTATGATGTGATTGCTAAAGTTGCTAAAAAGTGTGATTCTTTTGTTATTGGGTGTGACTATGATATTGAAGGGGAAGTAATTGGTGAAAGGGTTCTGAAGTTTATTTGTAAAAAAGGTACTGCTAAGAGGATGAAGTTCTCTACTACTACTTCTGAAGATTTGTTAGATGCTTATGATCATGCACTTAAAAGAACTAATAAGAAAATGTCTGAAGCTGGAGTTACTCGGCATGTAATGGATTGGTATTGGGGTATTAATTTATCTCGAGCTTTGACTTTGGCTATTAAGAATGCCAAGTTTGGGTTTAAGATATTAAGTTCTGGTCGTGTACAAGGTCCTGCATTGAAAATTCTTTATGAAAAAGAGAAAGAGATTGCTAAGTTTAAACCTAAACCTTATTGGGAGTTAAGTTTTGAAGGTGATTATAAGAAAAAGAAAATAGTTGCTTCGCATAAAGAAGGAAAGTTTTGGGATGAGAAGAAGGCTAAGAAAGCTCATACTAAAGTTAAAGGTAAAAAGGTTGCTGTTGTTAAGAACATTAAGAAAACTAAGGCACAACAAAGGCCACCTTATCCGTTTGATTTAACTTCATTACAAACTGAAGCACATTCTGTGTTGGGTTTGAATCCTAAAAGAACAATGGAGATTGCTCAAGATCTTTATACCAAAAGTTATATTTCTTATCCAAGAACTTCTTCACAGAAGTTGCCAGCTAAGATTGGTTACAAGAAGATATTAAAGAAGTTATCTCGGAAGTTTGAGAAGGAGACTAAAATCTTGATGAGTAAAAGTAGTTTGAGACCTAATGAAGGAAAGAAACAAGATCCTGCACATCCTGCAATTTATCCAACTGGAATGACTCCTCGGACTTTAAGTGGGAAGAATAAAGGTTTGTATGATTTAATTTGTCATAGGTTCTTTGCTTGTTTTGGTGATCCTGCTGTTCGTGAGACTATGAAAGTAAATTATGATGTTAACAAAGAAGATTTTATTGGTTCTGGTACTAGGACTGTTGAGAAAGGGTGGCATGCACTTTATGGTAGGTTCTTAAGATTAAAAGAAGATGAGTTTCCTGTATTAAGTGTTAGTGATGTTGTTAAGATTAAGAAGATTCTATTTGAGAAGAAAGAAACACAACCACCTAAGAGGTATACGCAAGCTTCTATAATTAAAGAGTTAGAGAAAAGGTCGTTAGGTACTAAGGCTACTCGTGCAACTATTGTTGATAATCTGTTTGGTAGAAATTATGTTGAAGAGAAATCAATGAAAGTTACTGATTTAGGGATGAAGACTTGTGAAACTTTGATTAAGTTCTGTCCTGAGATTTTAGATGATGAATTGACTAGGCGTTTTGAGGTTGATATGGAAAAGATTATTGATGGAAAACGAAAAGGTGTTAATGTTGAGAAAGATGCTCAGAAGTTTTTGACTAAGGCTCTTAAGCAGTTTAAAGAGAATGAGCTTAAGATTGGAAAGAAGTTGGGAGCTGCTTATAGAGAAACAATGGAGAAACAGTCTTATGTTGGTTCTTGTTTGAAATGTAAGAAAGGAAGTTTGAAGATTCTTAGGGGTAAGTTTGGGTTCTTTATTGCTTGTGATCAGTATGAATCTGGTTGTGAGACTACTTTTAGTTTACCTTCTGGTTGTTTAGCTAAACCTTGTTTGGATAAGTTCTGTGAAAAGTGTAAACATCCTAAGGTGTTGTTAATTAGGGCTAAGGCTCGTCCTACTGAAGTCTGTATTAATATGGATTGTCCTTTGAAGAAGATTGATTCTAAGATTCTTAAGGAGAAACGTAAGTGTCCTAAGTGTAGTTCTCAATTGATTATTCGTAAATCATTACGTGGTGCTTTCTTTGCTTGTCCTGGGTTTCCTAAGTGTAGGCATATAGAAGCTTTAGTTAAGAAAGATCCTAAGGTTAAGAAGTTTAAGAAGAAGTAGTTTCAAGATTGATAATTCTTTTATAGTTTTTAGTTTGATTTATTTTATGAAAGTTTATTCATTTAGATTGCTTCCTGGAGATGATCTTAGGAAATCAATTTGGAAATTTTCTGAAGAGAATGGTATCAAGGCTGGAGTAGTTTTGACTTGTGTTGGTAGTTTGAAAGAAGCTAATCTTAAGATGGCTGATACACACTTGGAGTCTTTTTCTGGTCCATTTGAGATTGTTTCTTTAGTGGGGACAATCGCTTCTAATGGTTTTCATTTGCATATCTCTTTGTCTTCTAAAGAAGGGAGGGTTATAGGTGGGCATTTGAAAGAAGGATGTTTAGTTCATACCACTGCAGAAGTTGTTATTGGTGAAATTGATTCTGTTGTTTTTGAAAGGGCTTTAGATTCTGTTACAGGGTGTAAAGAGCTTGTTATTAAATAGTTTTTTAAGTTTTTCTCTATTGCTTTATTTTACAATGAATCCAAATGCTGTAGTTGTTAATGTTTTTGCTTTTAGGGATGATGAACTTGCTCTTATTGGAGAGTTGTCTGATTCTGGGGCGTCTTTGTCTATAATCGTGGATGCGTTGGGTAAAAAGTGTCCTGGAAGAATCGTAAGAGATGCTCGTAGCGTATACAGGGCTATGGAAAGGCGTGGGTGGGATCCTGACAAGTTAGTCAGGTATAGAAGGGAAATGAATACATTGTGCAAGCCTACTTTTGATAAGTATCGTGAAAGAGCTAGAGAAAGAAATGGTCATTGTTAACTTGTAATTCCCTTTTCTGTTATTTTGAAATTAAGTTTTAAGTCTTTATGTTTTAATATTCTTGGTTTGTCTTCTAGTTTAATTATGTTCTTTGAGAAGTTTTTAATAATATTTCTTGATACTGGAATTGTTTGTCCTTGCATGTCTGTGTAAACTTGGTTTAGAAGTAGTATTGGAATGTTATTGTTGTTTATTTCTTTTAATTTTGTTAGTTGTTGTATTAGTTCTTCGTTTGCTTTTGTTTTGTCTTTTTCTTTTCTGTAGAAGTTACCTATTGTGTCTACTATTATTAGTTCAATGTTGTTCTTTGGTAAGTTGTTTATTATTTTGTTTTGTTCTTTCCAGTCTTTTGGTTTGAGTACTATTATGTTTTTTAGGTATTGTTCTATTTTGTGATTGATTTGTTTTAGTCTTTCTAAAGAGAAACCACCTTCTGTATCAATGTAGATTACTTTTTTATTGTATTTTGCTTGTCCTTGAGTTGCTAGTAAAGCTAGGGTTGTTTTTCCTGTGGCTGGTTTACCATATATTAGTGTGAATTGGTTGCTTATGTAGCCGTGAAGGTTTTCGTTTAGGAATTTTGATCCAGTAGTTATTCTGTTCATGTGAATTATGGTGTTTTTGTGGTTTATATGGATTATTGGGATTATTTTGGAAGAAACCTAGGTGTTACTTGTTGGTGGTAATCTTTAGGTAAGCCTTATATAGTTTTTGGTCGTATTTTATCTAATATAGAAAAATGATTGTTCAAGAATGTGCTCAGAGGGTTCCTCTTTCTGATGGAAGGGGTTTGGATGTTGCTATTGATGTAGCTGAGAAAACTACTGCTTTACAGGAGACTGTGAGTGATGCTGATCTTTTAGCTTTTGAGGATAGGGAGGCTATTGGGGATTATTTGGTAGAAAGTGGGTATTCTGAGGATGCTATTAGGAGGGCTCTTCCTGTTATTGAAAGAAGATTGTTTGAAGTTGCTGCTGAGTCACAATTGCCTGAGACTGCTGGGATGACTGTTAATGATATGGTTAGAGTTG
>CAZGBX010000004.1:0-33380 GCA_964524105.1 Candidatus Woesearchaeota archaeon | reverse complement strand
GATGATGCTGAAAAAATGGATAGGCTTAAAACTTCACTAGGTCGTGCGATTTTTTTTGGCGAGGATAATTTTTTGGCGAGAGCTTTTTTAGGTGGGGTGGCTTATGGTGGATCAGCTGCTGTTGGTTCTACAGTGGGGGCTATTGGAAGTGGTTTAGTTACTGGTGGGCCCGAAGGTTTGTTATTGGGTCCTGCTTTGAGTGCATTGCTTGCTGGAAGAAATGTTTTACGTTATGCTTTACAGACTGGGGATAGGAGAATGTTTAATCGGTTAAGTGGTTTAAGATCTGAGTCATTAGAATGTTTAATTCCTGGTGAGGATGTTTGTTTATTTGGGAAGAAGGTTGATTTTAAAGAGTCTCATGAAAAAAGGCCTGGGAAAGTAGTATTTTATTTTTTAGGTAGTCCTTCTGAAGATTATTTGGCTGAAGTTCGTAGGGCTGAGTCTGCTTGGTATATGGGTCGGACTCGACCTGAGGATCAGGTGCCTGTTGATGTGGTTTTACCTGACGATGTGGTTTTTTCTGATTCTTTGGCTTGGGGTTCCACAAGGATTATTCAAAGGGTTAAAGATTCAAGTTTTGTGTGTAGGTTAACTGAAAGGCCAGAATATGATTTGGGTGTTGAGTCTTTGAGGAATTTACCAGAAGGGACGCCTGTGGTTTTGTCAGATGGTGTTGCATGTGATGATTATGGTTTTTTTGCTAGAAGCTCTGAGCCTAATGTTTTTAGTGTGGATTGTGCTTTGAGTCTAAAGGATGTTTATGGAGAATGTGATGGTCTTAGTGAAGGTTTTGAAGAGTTGAGAAAGGCGAAAAGAAGGGTTAAATTAGCAGATGTTAAAAGTGGGCAAGTAAAAGTAAGAGCTTTAGCTCCTGTTTAATTTTTATTATAATTTTTTAAGAAGTTATTCTTCATCTCTTTCTCTTGAGTAGTGCAAAAGTAATTCTCTGATCATTCCCACAACGGCTCCGCTAGCTGCTCCTAAGGGAATTCCGTCTATTACTGAAGTCAAGTATACTGAAGTGGGGTGGCTTTCTCTTGCTTGCCTGTACCACTCTATTGTCTCAGGACTCATGAATATTCTGAAAGGCTCTGAATCTGCACCGATAAGCACAGCTAGGCTTGCCCCTGCTACGCAACCGTACATCACTGTTCTTGCTATTCTTCCAAAGCTTATTCCTTCTTCTTGGTCCATTTTCTTGTAAAGTCGTATAAAAGGTAAGTTTATATAGTTTATGTACACTTCTTGTATATACGATGGACTTATTTGATCACCCTGTACTATGCAAACATTGCACTACTCTGACGAATATTAGCTCAATTATTAAAGATGGATTTGAAATTAGGACTTTAGACTGTCCTCAGTGTAAAAAAGTCATATATCATCCATCAGATATAAAGGAGTATGAGAAATTTAAAAAACTAAGAAGTAAGGACTTCGGCGTGAAACTAAGATTTGTGGGAAATTCCTACTGTGTTAGTATACCAAGACAGATTATTACCTACTTAGAACATGAACATAAAGATAAAAAAGTGGTGAAATTAACTGTAGAGGGACCGAATAAAGTATCGTTATACTTTGCTGAGGAATATGGAAAATAAAGAACTGAAAGAAATCAAACTGAAAGTAAGAGAAGCTTTACAAGAAGAAGCTTACAAAGGGATAGTTAGAATTGATTCTCAAACTATGCGAGACATAGGAGTTAGACCAGGTGATATAGTTGAAATTGAAGGTGCAAGGAAAACTGTTGGTATAGTTGATAGGGCTTATCCAACTGATGTTGGTTCTCCAGTAATTCGAATGGATGGAATTTTAAGAAGGAATGCAAAAACTGGATTAGGAGAGTATGTTAAAGTTAGAAGAGCAAATGTAAAAGAAGCAAAGTCAATTACAATCGCACCAGCGCAACAAGGAGTAACTGTGCAAGCTGATCCAATGTTCTTTAAGAAAGGGTTACTTGGTAGGGCAGTTGTTAAAGGTGACCAAGTTGCTTTAGGTGGAGCAAGAAGAAGAAAGTCTACTATGAGCGGATCACCTTTTGAAGAAATATTTGATATTTTCGAGCATGAGATGGGTGGATTTGGATTTGGAAGTTCGTTAAGGTTCTTAGTTGTTAATACTTCACCATCACAGCCTGTAATAATTGGAGAAAATACTGTTGTAAAAGTTAATCCTAAATCTGTTGATGTTGTTGAAGAGAAAATTATTGAAGTAACTTATGAAGATGTTGGTGGATTAACTGAAGAAGTTAAGAAAATAAGAGAGATGGTTGAGTTACCATTAAAACATCCTGAACTTTTTGAAAGGTTAGGAATTCAACCACCTAAAGGAGTTCTGTTACATGGTCCGCCTGGAACTGGTAAAACATTATTGGCTAAAGCTGTAGCGAATGAAACTAATTCACACTTTATACATTTAGATGCACCTTCAGTAATGAGTAAGTATGTTGGAGAGGCTGAAAGAAAAATAAGGGAAATATTTGAAGAAGCAGAAAAGAATGCACCTGCTATTATATTTATTGATGAGATTGATGCTATTGCAACTAAAAGAGAAGAGTCTTATGGGGAAGTTGAAAGAAGAGTTGTTGCACAATTATTAGCCACAATGGATGGGTTGAAGTCAAGAGGAAGGGTTGTAGTAATAGCTGCAACTAACAGACCGAACTCTATTGATCCTGCACTAAGAAGACCTGGTCGATTCGATAGAGAAGTTGATATTGGTGTGCCAAAGTATGATGGAAGATTGCAAATTATGAAGATACATACTAGAAACATGCCTTTAGATAAAACTGTTGACTTGAAGGAACTTGCTAGAGTAACTCACGGTTTTGTTGGTGCGGATTTAGAGGCTCTTTGTAAAGAAGCTGCGATGGTTGTTCTTAGAAGGTTGTTACCTGAGTTGAGATTTAATAAAGATGTTCCAATTGCAAAAGAAGTTTTAGATAAGTTAGTGATTGGACAAAAAGATTTTAAAGATGGTTTGAAATTAGTTAGACCTTCTGCAATGAGAGAAGTTTTAGTTGAAGCTCCAAATACTAAATGGAGTGACATAGGTGGATTAGAAGATCTTAAACAAGATTTGAAAGAAGCTGTTGAGTGGCCATTGAAACAACCGGAAGTGTTTAAGCGATTAGGTGTTCGTGCTCCTAGAGGAATTTTATTATATGGACCTCCAGGAACTGGGAAGACAATGTTAGCTAAAGCTGTTGCAACTGAGTCTGAAGCTAATTTTATTTTAGTTAAAGCTGGTGAGTTGTTAAGTAAATGGGTTGGAGAGTCTGAGAAAGGGGTTAGAAAGATATTTGAGAAAGCAAGACAAGCTTCACCAACTGTAATATTCTTTGATGAGATTGATGCTCTTGCTCCTAAACGTGGAAGATCAAGTGATAGTAATGTTACTGAAAGGGTTGTTAATCAATTGTTAACTGAGATTGATGGTCTTGAAGAATTAAATGATGTAGTAGTTATAGGTGCAACTAATAGACCTGATATTCTTGATCCTGCTTTGTTAAGACCTGGAAGGTTTGATAGAATAATTAGAGCACAAGTTCCTGATAGAGATTCAAGAGTAAAGATCTTTGAGATACATACAAAGAAAATGCCTTTAGCTTCTGATGTGGATTTGCATATGTTAGCTGAAAGAACTGAGAATTATGTTGGTGCTGATATTGAGTCTGTGTGTAGAGAGTCTGCTATGATTTCTTTAAGAGAAGATATTACTTCCAAAGAAGTTTCTATGAAACATTTTGATAGGGCACTAGAGAAAGTTAAGCCTTCAGTTACTGAAGAAGATATTAAAACTTATGAAGAGATTGAATCTTTGTATATTAATACTGCAAGGTCTGGAGCTATAAGAGAAGATACAAATTATTTTGGTTAATGTTTAGTTGTAACTTCAGCTTTGTTTTCTTTCACTACTACTGTGTCTTCTGCTTGAGTTACAATAGAATTGGATTTTTCTACTAAGTGAGTATACTCATGAATAATACCTTGTCTTTTTAACATTGATAATGCAATTTGTAATCTTGAAATGGGGAATTCTCTAGCTAACTGTCTTGTTGCAAATGGTAATGTTTTGAAATTATCAATTATATGTTTAATGATTTTCCTTTGAAACATGTCTCTTGGAGTTCTAGCAGAATTCATTCTGAAGATTGAAGATGGTTTTCCTTCTTTGACCATACCAACTCCTTCATCAGTTGCGAAAGGTTCGATTGCAATTAAATCTCCTTCTTCAAGTTTTCTTTTGTCTTTGTTATTGAAGTTAGGGATTGTTATTCCTCCATGAATAACGTAAGGTGCTAAGTTGTGGCCTGATAAGTTTCTGATTGGTTTGAAACCGTAACTTGAAATTGTTTCTTCAATTATTTCCCCAATCTTACACAATTGAACCCTTGGTTTGATTTCTTTTATGGCGTTGTCTCTTGCTTTGTGAACCGACTCTATTAATTTTTTGTATTTGTTAGACCCTACTTCTACTGTAGTTGCGTTATCTCCAACCCACCCGTTAACATGTGTGCCAATGTCAATGGAAACTACGTCACCCTTTTTTATTATTGTTTTGTCATTTTGGTAAGCGTAGTAATGTGCGGCAATTTCATTAATAGATATTTGTGGTGATGGAAACCCCTCTAAACCTTTTTTCTTTTTTATGAAATCTTCTACTTTTTTACTGACTTCTAGAACTGACACGTTAGGTTTTATTAGGGTTTTAGCGTAGGCTCTGGCTTCTGATGCTACTTTACCTGCTTTAAACCAATCTTCCATACATGTGTTTTGTAACAAGAAAATATTTAAAGATAGGTGTTTTGGATTATCATATGGGCTGGGGAAGACCAAATCTAAGACCAAAGAATTCATTAGATAATCTTAATCAGTTTTATGATGTTGTGAAGGCTGCTTTGAAAGATCCAAATTGGAACTCTTGTTCAATCTCAATTGAGTTTGATAATACAGTTGCTCATAGTTATACTGATGCTGATGTAAAAGGTTCTTTCCATGCCTTGTATAAATATAATAGAATGGGTAAAAAATTTAATTATAGGTCTCCACATAGTGTGTATAAAAATGATTCTGATACTGTCTTGAGTTTATTTGAGAGTTTGAAGAATAACTTTGTTTGGAATGTTGGGCAGTTTGTTGATGTAAGATATATTAAACTAAGAAAAGATGAAGAGAAGTTTAAAGTTAGTTTTAATTTGACTAAGCTAGAAGTCGTTGAGTAAAATGGGTGTTAATATTGCAGAACTATTTCCTAAGCAAGAGATTTCTCTAGATGATTTGAAAGGAAAGATAGTTGCTATTGACTTTATGAATGTTGCTTATCAGTTTTTAGCTTCAATTAGACAAAGGGATGGATCTTTGTTAACTGATTCTTCTGGTAATATAACTTCACACTTGCAAGGTCTGTTTAATCGTTCTGTGAGTTTGTTAGAGAAAGGGATAAAGTTAGTTTATGTTTTTGATGGTGGGGCCCCCTCTTTGAAAGCTAAAGAAAGAGAGTTAAGGATGGAGCGTAAGAAGAAAGCTCAAGAGAAGTATGACTTGGCTGTTTTTGAAGAAGATGTAGATTCAATGTATAAATATTCTCAACAAATGATGTTTCTGTCTGATGATATGATTTTAGAATGTAAAGAGTTACTTGATGCTTTAGGAATACCTTATGTTCAAGCTCCTTCTGAAGCTGAAGCTCAGGCTGCTTACATGTGTAATAATAATGATGTGTATGCTGTTGCTTCACAGGATGCTGATGCATTATTATTTGGTGCTCCTAAGTTGATTCGTAACTTGACTCTTGCTGGAAGTCGGAAGACTGCTGGTGGTGTTAAGAAAATAACTCCTGAGTTGATTGAACTAAAAGATGTTTTAGATTCTACTGGTTTGAGGAGAGAGAAGTTGATTGTGTTGTCTATATTAGTTGGAACTGATTTTAATCCTAAGGGTGTGAAAGGTTATGGGCCTAAGAAAGCTTTGAAGGCTGTGAAGGATTGTGGTGATTTTGGTAAACTGTTTGATTCTTTAGAGTGTGATTTTGATTGGAAAGAAGTTTATAATGTGTTTGATAAAATTCCTGTTGAAAAGAAGTATACTCTAGAGTTTGGGACTGCGGATGCTGCAAAGTTAAAAGAATTATTAGTTGAGAAACATGAGTTTTCTGAGAATAGAGTTGATTCTGTTCTTAAGAAGTTAAGTAATGTTAAGAAAGAAGGACAAAAGAGTTTAGGTGAGTTTTAGGTTTCTAGAACTACCACTGGGCCAATTGATCCACTGTGTTCTAACTCTAAACCTACTGATAGTATTTTTATTACTGTGAAGGGGTCATATTTACCTGTCATCTCTGAACCTCCATTTTTCATGTTTTTTGGTGAGAATTTATCACCATAATGTGGAATAATAACTCTGTCTCCTGATCCACTTTCTTCTTTTCCTCTATCTAGTGTTTCTTTAAGGGAATCTACTAATTGGTTTTTTTCTGTGTCTAGTTCTTTTGGAAGTTGGTTTAATACTGATAAGAACGCCTTTGCACAGTCAATTATTCCTGACATGTCTATTTTTCCTTTCTTGTAAATAGATCCTATTATTTCCTCAACACCATCTTTTGGAATCTCGTAACCTATTCTTTCAGTTAGTTTTTGTAGTGAGTCTATTAATGATCTTAGTTCTTGAACTAGTTTAGGTTCCTTAGATTCTCCCTTTACTTTTTTCTTTACTGCTTTTACTGCGTCAGCAATATGATCAAATGGTGGTTTGATTCCTCTTGGTTCACTGTCTTCACTTTCAATACTTATCTTTAATGGTTGTAGAAGCTCCCATGTTTCATAGTTATAAATTTGAACACCATTGACTTCAATAACTCCACCTGGTTCGTGATCTCCTCTTTGGCTGCGACTTATTACTTGGATTGTGAAGTTGTCTGGACTTATGTCTGTTTTATTTTTGAGATAAACATCATCTGGGACACTTAGGCTTATATTAGATTTTATATGGGCTAATATTTCAGCTAGGTTAGATGTAATCATCTCTATTACGTGGCTTTTCTCTTCCTCGAATATTGGTTTTGTGATTAGATTTAATTTAACTAGAATTTGGTTTGTAAAGTCTTTGACTGCAGCTAGCATGTTTTTGTCTTTTGATTCTTGACCTAAGTTTTCTGCTCTTTCGATTTCAAAACGGATTTCTCCTATCATTTGAGTAATTTTGTCTTCTGTTAGTTTTCCTCTTTTTAGTAGTCTTGCTTTTTTCATAAGATTAAAGAAAAGGTTTAACCCATCTTTTAATCTTTCAAAGTCTTCTTCCCATGGTTTAGCATTAACACCTTTTATGAAATCAATTGCTGGTTCTGCATCCCTACCAAATTCTTTTTTTGCTGCGTGGATTAAGAAATCTTTTTGTCCTGTTACTAGTGTTGGGGTCCAGAGTTGAGTAATTTCTGTATCTTTGAAAAAGATTCCTAATTGGTGTTCTTTTGTTTCTATTATTGCTGTTATTAATCTCTGATTTAGTGTGCCTGTTTCATCTGCGAGGGAACTTTCTAAAGGGATTTCTCCTAATCTTATGTCAACTTTTCCAGTACCTTCTTTGATTTTTCCTTTTCTAATTCTTAATGCTTTTGTTCTTAATGTGATTTTGGCTCCATCTGGAGCTATGAAATTTAATTGGGCATGAACCCAAATATCTCTTCTTGGAAGTATTGTTGCAACAAACTTTAATGGGGTTTGTAGATCTATTTTCCTTAAGCTAAGTGTAGAAACTTTAATCCCCTTATTTTCTACTTCAATTGGTGCGTGTAAAGCTTTTTGTTCAGCAAGTGCTCCTTTTAGTTTAGATTGGATTGTTGCAATTATTTCTTGAATTTCTGCCCTTCTGTTTATTTCTATTGTGACTTTCATTTTGTTTTTAGTTCAATCTCTAAGTGGGGATCTAATGATCTTAATTCTCTTATTAGTCTTAATGATTCTCCCCTTTGGAGTTCTCTTGATGCTGTTTCGTCTATGTATGAATCTTTTGCTAAAGTAATGTTTACTACTTCTTCTGGTTGTCCTTGTGGTGTTAGGTTTAGTTTGAATGTTTGTTGTCCTGTAGTTTCTTGTGGTGGTTCAACTTCTTGTTGTGGGGCTTCTGTAGTACCTTGTTCTTCTTCAGGTATTAAAACTTGTCTTGGTCTTGCACCATCTTTCGGTCCAATTAATCCCTTTCTATACATCTTGTCAACTATATCTGCTGCAAGGGGGTAACCTATTCTTAGTCTTCTTTGGAGAAGTGAAGGGGATGCTATTCTTGCTACTCGTATTAGTGCGACTGCTTTGTCATAGGTTTCTTTGTCTATTTCTCTACTGCTTGTGGATTTTTCTTTACTATATGTTGCAATTTTTACTCTTTCTTTTATTAAGTCCCCTGAACTTGAGAACATTAGAGTCTCTATGTATATAACTCCTTGTCCAGGGAATTTACTCTTTTTAGGAATTTCTACTTGTCCTATTATTTCAGAATTCACTGGGTCTGTTGGTTCTCCGTAGTATGATGTTCCAACAGATTCATCCATTTGTAACACACTTTTTATTATTTGATTTGCTAGTTTAATGTACTCGAGTAGTATTTCATTTATGTCTTTAATATTTTCTGCTGAGATCCTTCTGTTTAGTTCATCTAAGAATGCAGGCCTGATTAAGATTTCTCTAATTATTCTTTCATAGTTTTCTTGTGAACTTTCTTTTTTAATTTCCTTAGGTAATGAAACGACTAATTGTGCTTTTGCACTTTCTAAATCGTATAGTTCTAATAATGCTCCCATGTCACCTATAATTGGTTGTAAAGAATCTTCTCCACCTTTAACACCCAAGATTTCTTTTATTTTATCTCCTGTTAAATCAAATGCTTCTTCTTCAGGAACTTCTTCTAGTAATTCCTCTACATCAAGTTCTTCCACTTCAAGCATATCTTCTACTTGTTTAAGGAAGCTTCTCCGAATAGTTCTTTCATCAATTTCTCCTCTTTTTACTTTTAATGTTACTTTCATTCTTCTATTTCTATTATTATTTCGTCTAAATCTTTATGTTGTGCTAGTAAATCTCCAATTGATTGTGACCTGACAATGTTTTCTATTGCTTGTCTTGCTAAATCATCAATTCCTTGATCTCCTGTGAATGTTACTTTAATTGTTCTCTCTCCAAACTTTAAGTTAAGTCCGCTTTCTACTGATTCTGTTTCTGGTTTGTCTATGAAGTGAAGTTTTAATGATGCCTTACATAACTTTCTTCTGTTTGTAAGTGGTAATATTTCTTGTTTCTTCCTTATACTTAATGTACATTGGATAGAGAAATTATCTGGTACTTGATCGTGTTCTAATAGTATGTAGTTATCATGTGTTACGTCTGTAAATAAGATCTCTCCATTTTCTTTTCTAACTTCCCAGAAATGAGCAACGTTTTCATTGGTGTTTCCTTCTACAATTGCTTCTACTGCTGTGTCTGCTCCTGCTTCTCTTAGGATGTAAGCATCTTCTTTTGTTGATTGGCTTAATGTTTCTTCTGCTTTTAATTGAGCTATGTTTATATCTGTTTTTGCAGTTGGGTAGAAAAGAATTTTTCTTCTTGTCTTTTGATTTTGCTCTAGAACTTTTTTTCCTTCCT
Source organism: Candidatus Woesearchaeota archaeon (assembly GCA_964524105.1). Classification (GTDB taxonomy): domain Archaea; phylum Nanobdellota; class Nanobdellia; order SCGC-AAA011-G17; family GW2011-AR18; genus JAGVXZ01. The sequence continues at coordinate 23,749 of CAZGBX010000004.1, read as the reverse complement.
TTATTTTTATAGGGATACAACTTACTACGTATTCCCCTCTTTCTCTTTTTATTCCTATGAATTTGTTTTCTCTTGTGTCTCTTTCTTGTTCTTTTTGTAAATGTGTTTCTTCAATCTTTTCAACTTCCCATTTGTAGCCCCAGATTTGGTCTTGGTCTTCGAATATGGCTGTGATTTCTCCAGTGTCATAAATTACTTTCGCTGAATCTTCATCATCGTCTAATACGTTGGCTATGATTAACTTGCCTTGTTTTTGTAGTCTTGTTTCTTGGAGTGACTCTGTATGGACTTGGTTAATTATTATTGTGCTTACAATTGGATTTCCATCTACTAGAATGGGATTACTTTCTTTTGATGTTGTTGTTGCTTCTCTGTCCCCTGCCCTTTGTGCAAATTCTTCTCTAACAGCTGGGTCTTCTATGTTCTGGTCAACCCTTAATAGGTCTGCAGCTTTGTGTTTAGACTCTTTAGTAATTGTTTGTAATGCAACACAGATTAATCTAAATCTATCTTTATCAACTCCAATTCTTCCTTTGAAAAATGGATTCCTTGTTTGTGCTATCTCTCTTATCTCATCACTTGTTTTCAAGTTTAAAGCTCTCCAAGAGTAACCATTAATCTTTGAAAATTCTTGGTTACTTTCTACTTCTAGTGTAACAATGCTTTCTTTTTCTACTGTGACTTCATTGTGGTTGTCTTCTCCGTTTACTCTTATTCTTCCTAACTTTGGTTTTTGTTCTGTTAAAATAACTTTTACTTGTGATGTTAGTGGTTGTCCTAGTACTGTAACTTGTTTGAAATTATCTCCTTCTAGTTTTAATACCTTACATACAATGTCCACTTCTTCAGCTGGAGATGAAGCTATCCATGGAACTTTGATTTTATTTCTTTCAACGAAATTGCTTTTTTCTTCTTCTTCTTCTTTTCCATTAACTAAGAAGTTTATTTGGTACCAAAGTTCTTCATTTTCTGGGTTGGTAACTTCTAAGTTTATTGTTCCTTCTGTTCCTTTTTCAAGAGTCATTTGTCCTCTGTCTCTTATCACTGGTGGCTTCCCTTTTGGAATGAAACTTATTTCACTTAGTGTTATTGTAGTTTCTAGAATTCTTAAATTAATTGAAGCTTTTACTATTCCACTTTGGTTTCTAATCTCTTGTCCCCCTTCGTCAATTAAGAATACTTCAACAAGGACGTTTAGTGCGTTTAGGTTATCTACTCCAACTATAATTCCCGGAGTATTTGTTTCTCTTAGAACTGGTGGTACAGGTGGGCCTGATCTTCTGTCCCTATTATGGAAGATCCATTTGAACTTCTTTGTTAATCCTCTTTCATCTGCAATATCAACTTTAAATGTTACATCTGTGCCAGCTAGTGCAATTGGGTTTGTTGGGTCTGAATTATCATGTGCGTTTTCTACTCTAATATTTGTAATTACTGTTTCTCCTCTTTCAGGTAAGATAACCACTAAAGCTCTATTTTGAATAATGTTTCCTGATGCATCAATTAATGGAATGGATTTATCACCTTCTACTTTAAGTGCTGTACAAGTTACGATGTATTGGCCTGGATCTTTTGCAGTGGTGTTAACTTGAATACTACTTTCTCTAATGTCTTTAGTGGGAATGTTTGCTGCGTTTCTTGGACCGAAGCCCCACCTTAGCATGTCAACTTTTCTATCTGCGTTTGCAAATAATGCATGAATAGTTTTAACTCCTCCTTTTTCTACTGTTAAGGCTGGTGCTGTTGGAGTTTCATCGTCATCTATTTGAAAACCTGTTATTCTTGTTGTTGTTAATCTTTCTTGTTTGATTCTTTCTGTTTCTGTAGATAAACCATCTAGTAAACTTCTTTTAACTTCTCCAACTCCTTTTCTATCTAATTTAATTTTTATTGATCTACTCAATTTTTATTTCCTCTAATTCTGGATTTATTCTTAACATTTCTCTGAGTCTTGTTTCAAAATCTGTTGTTTCAATCATACTAACTATTACTTTATCTATTTCTCTGTGTCCTGTGAGAATGATTTGAATTGTTTTACCTTCTACTGTAATAGTATGTACTAAGTGTTCTTCTTCTACAATTTCAAGTACAACTTGGAAACCTACTGGGCCCCCACTTGATTTTTGGAGTATTAAGTATTTTTTTCTGTCTTGGCTAACTTTCATGGCTAAACAAATTAGTTTGTGGGCTCCAGGTTCTGCTGAGTGGATTGGATTGATTTCTAGAGTTGCAGTTTTTGTTATTTCTTCAAACACAACATCACCATTACTCCCATCGTCATTAATTTTTATTAGTACCCATTTTAGGGCTTCAATTTCCTTTGGTTTTTTTGTTGCTGCAGTTAATTTTTCTTCTCTGTTTATTCTTAAAAGTCTTATTTGTGATGTGTCTGCTTTCATCAAATCATTAGTTGATTTTATTCCTGTTATTTCTGCTTCACTTGTGTCTGTTGCATTATCAATTTCGCTAGGGTCTGCTGTTGGGTCTGTTTGTAAATATTTAATGTAAAGCATGAGCCCCCTATTGAAGTATTGAATTAAATTGTCTTTATCATAATGAAAAGGAAATGCAAATGTGATTGAATCTTGTCCTTGAAATAAAGGGTGTTGCGGTTCATTTTCTTCTGGAAGAATTTCTTCATTGTGACATTTTAGATTAATTGTTGCTAATCTTGGGTTTAATCTTTTTACTTTGTGTACTAACTTACTTTTCCAAACTTTTTTGAATGCTTTTTCAATCTCTTGTGCTTTTGGTTTTGATAATGGTTCTGCTTGGTCTTCTTTTGCTAAGAATTCTTCGTCAACTAAGAAAATTGTAACTAGGATTGGATCTTGTCTTAAGTTTAGTATGTCCCTAACTGTGAAAGTGTATTGTTTTTTTAGTGGTCTGTGTTTAAACCTTTGAATCATACCCGGGTGTGCTTCTGGTTCTATTCCTTTCTCTTCAAGTAGTGCTTTTATTGCTGCATCTGGGTCTCCAGTTATTTTTATTGCCATTTTATACTGCACCTGTTAAGTCTATTTCTCTTTCACCTGGGTGTGCTTTTAATAATGCGTCTAATGAACCATCCCTTTTCATTTTTTTGTAAAGTGCTTTTATTTTTTTGTCTGTTGCTGGGTTTCCTGTCATTTTGATTTTCAATCTTTTTATTCCATGATACTTTATCCACCATTCTTTTGGACCTTTAGCTTTTTTAGGTACTATCCTTATTTTTTGTGAGTCTACTGCAACAACTTCTCCACTGTGTAGTGCTACTGCTCCAATGGTATATTCTCCTGGTCCTTGAGAAAGTATTGTACTAAATGATCTTTCAACTCCAAATACATCTCCTCCAATACTTCCTGTGGTAAATGCTGCGAAACCTGGTCTGATGTACCAATGATACTCAATATTTTTCTTATGGTACTTAGCTGTATTTAATCCTACAAGTTTACAAGCGTATCCCCTTTTTTTACCTTCGACAATATTTACTGGTTTTTTACTTTTAGGTTTAGTAATTTTTAGTCTTGCTCTTTTTGTTTTGCCTGTCCTTGAGAATAAGAATGTTATTTTTGTAGATGCTGATTTTCTTTTCCCTGTGCTTCTATTAAGTACTGTTACATTAATTCTTTTTGTTACTGTTTTTCTTTCTGGTTCAACTGCTTCCCATGGAATTATTACACTGCTTTGATCTGGATTGTTTATTGGGAAGTCTGCCGCCCAGAAGTATTGTAAGTTTTCATCATCGTGAGCATAACCTTGAACAATGGCATCAAGTTTTGTTGATTGTCCTGGCCCTATTTTTTTCCCGCCTTTTGGAACTCTTATTGAAACTCTGAACCTTCTTGCTTTTTCTTTCTCTTCTTTTTGTTTTTTTATTTTTTCATTGTCATCGTCATCATCGTCGTCATCATCATCCTTAGTTTTACCCTCTCCTTTTTTTCTTGTAAATAACCAAATTAATAACAAAATAATTGCAAGTATGATTACAATTCCTTTTGCATCATTTAATATGTAAAATGGAAATATGTTTTTGAAGCCAGGAAGTATCTCCATGATTGCGTAAATTAATGCAACTAATCCAACTGGAATTAATCCCCAGAATTTACTTAAAGCTGAATCACCTTCTCCACCACCTAGTGAGTTCTTAATGATTCCAATAATTCCTGCACCAACTAATAATGCTGGAATGTACCAAATGTCAATAAGTTGAATTCCTGAACTTGAAAATAATTTTATTAAAGATAAAGAAGAAACCCCCCCAATGATTCCTGCTATTCCTATTCCTGTGGGTGTTGTTGCATCTGGGCTATTGTCTAGTAATCTTGATGTGTGTGGTGCTAAAAGCATGGTTAAGATTCCAAATATAATTGCAAAATCAACGAATCCTGCGAATTCCATGTACATTTGTAAGAACGTATCAAAGTAAGATGCTGAGACAGTTGGAACTAGTAGGAGAATTGTACTTATAACTATTAGAATGTGCCTCTTTTTTACACCCAACATGTTACTTCTAAATTCATCGTATATTTATATAAATGTTTGTGTTTGTTCAACACTATGGACTTGCGAGAATTGTTGTCTAAAAGGTTGAAAAAGGAAGAATTAGATTTGCTTAGGGCTTCGTATGATATGGTAGGTGACATTGCAATAATTGAGATTCCTTTTGAACTAGAGAAAGTTGAGAAAGTAATTGGTGAGGCTGTCTTAGAATTGAATAATCACATTAAAGTTGTAGCTAAGAAATTGGGTTCTCATGAAGGAGGTTATAGGTTACAACCTTTGAAAGTTATTGCAGGAGAAGAGAGGTTAGTTACTGAGTATAAAGAAAGTGGGGTTAGGTTTAATTTAGATTTGAATGAGACTTACTTTTCTATTAGATTGAGTAATGAGAGGTTGAGGATATCTAAGTTGATTAAGCCTGGAGAGAAAGTATTGGTTGTTGGGGCTGGAGCTGGTCCTTTTCCATTAGTATTTGCTAAGAATAGTGAAGTTGGTGAAGTAGTTGGTGTGGAGATTAATCCTAAGGCTTGTGAGCAGTTTTCTGAGAATATTAAGTTGAATAAGGTTTCAAATGTTTCAGTGGTTTGTGCTGATTTTAAGGATTTTAAGTCTGATGAGAAGTTTGATAGGGTTGTGATGCCTTTGCCTGAGAATAGTTTTGATTTTTTGGAGAAGGTTTTGGGTTTTGTTAAGACTGGTGGAATTGTCCATTTTTATGGGTTTTATCATGAAGATGAGTTTTCTAAGGTTGGGGATTTTATCTCTGAAAAGTGCAGGGCTGCTGAATTCTTGGATTTTGTGAAATGTGGGCAGAAAAAGCCTAGAATCTGGCGTATATGCCAAGATTTTGGTGTTTTGGGCTGAAACGAAAGGTTTATATAGTTCTGATCACCACTAAATAGTAGTTATAGTGGCATAATAAATGAGGGGTAAATAAAAAAATGACAAGAGATTTATTGGATATTAGGGGACGAATTGAAGATATTTGGGACTGGATGAGTATTCCTAGGGCATTAGGAACTATTGGTGTTTTAGGTTTAGCATACGGTGCTGGAGCTTGGGGTAAGTCTGATGTAGAAGCTGAACTAGAGACTTATAGAGGAAGGCAATGTGCTGGTGAAGCACCAATTTGTGGTGTTGACGGAAAACTACAAGGTTTTGAAGTTGCTGGTGGAAAAGGTTTCCTTTACTTTGATGAGAAAGCTAAAGGTGGAGTGGCTGCTTTACCATATGATCAAGAGAGAGCGTGTGTGGCAGTTGAACTACGAAGGGGAACAGTAGAAGAGCCTGAAGCTGAAGAAGCTAAAGAGTAAGGTTTAAATTTTTATTTAATTATTAATCTTTATGTGCAATGATGAAAAGAACACCCGATGATCCCGGAAGGGAAGTGATCGCAGGAAGTAGCTTCTGAGCACATTAATATTTATATTCTAGTTCTTGTTTGTTTCTGAGATGAACAAGGTTAGGAATTTAGTTGCTGTTATTGATTTGGTTTTGTTAAAGAGTGAGGTAAAAGAAAGGGATAAAATACTTTCTTTGATTAACGAAATTAAACAAGGATTAAATAAGGATATTACATCTCTTGGAACTCAAAGAGAGAATATCGAGAAAGTAAATTTGCAATTAAAGCAACTAAATAAAATTGATTCTATACTAAGAAGTTTTTCTGTTTCAAAAAGGAATGAACTATTAGAAGCTAAAACTGAACTAGTTCATTTGAATAGTTCTTCGTAAGCTTTACCTTTAGACTTAACTGCTGTAGGGGCTTCACCACCGTGCCATGAGAATTTAGGTCTGACTCTGATTGGATACATTTTTTCAGAATTATCGTCTAGAATAATTGCAGCACCTTTTTGTCTTGGTAATGCATTAAGGTAACTCATAATGTCTGAAGTTGCGTAACTTTGCATAATAGAATTTAATGCGTCAATGTCTTTTCTTGCAGTAACTCTGTGTGAGATTACAATATCTGATTGAGTCATAACATCTTTATGAATTTCTCCTGGTTGTTGTGTTGCTAAAATTAATGATACTCCTGGTTGTCTACCTTCTCTTAACACTTGAACTAATGCGTCTGTAGCTGGAGTTTTACCTTCTTTAGGTAAGAATTCGTGAGCTTCATCAATTAAAATCCAAACCATTGGCATTTCATCTTTAACTTTTGCTCTGTGGCTTGAGAAATAAGAGTGTCCTCTTTGAATGTCTTCTAGTTCTTCTTCTTTCCTTGATGTCATTCTTTCTATCATTAGTTTTTTACAAATTAAACCAACAACTAAACCTTTGATACTCCAGTTTCCTGACATGAAAGTGTAAGGTGATAAATCTAGAACTGTGGCTTGGCCTGATTTAATTATTTCTTTCAAAGGTGTACCTTCTTTAGAAAATAAACCCCAGTGTTTTGTTGCAATGAATCTGTTAATTAGTGCTTGTTTAGTTTTATCTTCTGTTTTATTATCTTCTTTAATTGTGAGAATAATATCGTCTAAACTGAAGTTTGTTTCTTCTAGTTTTTCTATTGTTCTTTCAATTAAAACTCCCAACTCTGAAGTGATTTCTACTCCTAGTGCATTACACCAATCAAATGCGTTTAATTCATTTGGTCTGATTGTGAATGATTTGTCAACTGGAATTCCTTTGTCTTTGTAGTTTTGATAGAAACCTTCAGGTATGAATAGTTCAATGTCTAATGATTTTTTTTCTAATCCCCATTGTTCTAGTAAATCTTCATCTTTTTCATTAGGGTACTTCATTGTCCAGAAGATTCCCATTGTGTCTAACATTAAAACTGAAAGTCTATCTCTAACTTCTTCATCTAGTTTTGACATTTCTTCTGCAATTGAACCTAAAGTATATGACTTACCTGAACCTCTTTTACCTGAAACTAGTACAACGTGTGCTCTTGAGATGTCCATAAGTACTTTATTTGATAAAGAAGTGGTTTGACCCATCTTAACGTAATGTTTTCCTAAGAAAATTGTACCTTTTAGTCCAATAGCTTTTCTATCTGACTCTGATCTACCAACAACTATCTCATACATACTTGAAATTCTTATTTTGTGATTTATAAAAGTAACTTTTATATATTTACTAACTTTCCCGTTTAAAAAATGAGGAATCAAATAAAAACTGTTTTGTTTTTGGGACTCTTAACTGGATTATTGTTGGGAGTTGGACAATTATTAGGTGGTACAACTGGATTAGTTATTGCTTTAGTGTTAGCTATCTTAATGAACTTCTTTTCATATTGGTTTTCTGATAAGTTTGTGTTGAAATTATACAAGGCTTATCCTGCTGATCCTGATAAACATAAACATTTGTACGAAGATGTGAAGTATATTGCTGAAAGGGCTTCAATGCCAATGCCTAAAGTTTATATTATTCCTGGTTCGCATGCTAATGCTTTTTGTACTGGGCGTTCACCTAGCCATGCTGTGATTGCTTGTACTGAGGGGATTTTGAATATTTTAGATCGAAGAGAATTGAAAGGTGTTCTTGCTCATGAGATTGCACACGCTAAGAATAGGGACATCTTGATATCTTCTGTTGCTGCAGTTATTGCTGGAGCTATTTCTTTTATTGGAATGATGGCACAGTGGGGTGCAATATTTGGTTTAGGTGGTGATGAAGAAGGTGGCATATTAGGTGTTTTACTTTTAGCAATAATAACTCCAATAATTGCATCATTAATTCATTTAGCTATTTCTCGATCTAGAGAATATCATGCTGATAAGATTGGGGCTAAGTTGATTAGGGATCCAGATGCTTTAGCTGATGCTTTACAAAAGTTACATGCAAGTTCTGGTGCAAGGCCCTTGAATAATGCCAATCCTGCAACTGCACACATGTTTATTGTTAATCCCTTAGGGAAGATGAACTTTAGGAATTTGCTTTCTACTCATCCCCCGGTGCAGAAAAGAATTGGAAAGTTAAGGTCAATGAAGTTTTAGAAAGTAAGTTTTCTTTTTTAATAATCTTTTAATAGTTTAGTCCTATAGGATGATTATGGATATTAAAGTCTTTGAACATGATTTGCCAACTGAGTTGGTAGATTACTTTTGTAATGAAGATTATATTGGGGTGGATGTTGAAACTTCTGCTGTAGATGATGATGGGAATCTGTTAAGTTATAAAGATAGAACTGCTGGGATGAGGGGGTTAGAACCTGCAACTTCAAGGTTGTCTTTAATACAATTAGGTGATGAAAAAGGGGAAGTTGTTGTTTTTGTTAAGAAACCTACTAAAGAATCTGTTAATCTGAAAAAAGTTTTGACTTATGATAGGAATATGAAGATAATGCACTATGCAATATTTGATAATACTTTTGTTTATTCTAAATTAGGTTATCATTGTATTAATCTGTTTTGCACTAGGACCCTTGCTAAGATGGTAATTCCTCCGGGTGAAAGTTCTTCTTTAAGGCATTTGGTTAAGAACTTTTTTGGTGATGATTTTAAGTTTAAAGATGGAATAGAATTTATTTTTAGTATTCATAATTGGGAAGATGATTTAACTGATGAACAGATTAATTATGCTGCTAAGGATGTTGCTGTTTTAGGTAAGTTGAAAGATAAGTTGATTTCTATGGCTACAGATGTACAGTTGAAATATTTAGAGTCTGCAATGAGGTTAATACCACCTGTACTTGAAGAGCACAGACAAGGAATTTTTTTAAAGTTGGGTATGTTAAATGTTGATGATTTGTATGGTACTGCTAGAAAGTGGGGCGATAAAGGAAGAAGTGCTTAAGAAAGAAGGTCAATAGACCCAAACCTTCCTGCGGTGATCTGTTTCTCACCTTGCCATTCATTGACATAACCATTTTGGATCTTTATTTTTACTCCTGCTTTTACTTTGTCTATCTCGTCATTCCATAATGTTAACTTTATTTTGCCAGTATCATCTTCAATTGTTGCTTTAGCTACCCTACCTGACTTTCCGAACTTCGTGAATTCTCGTGAGCTACCCACTTCTACTACTTGAGCTTCTAAAATGACCTTCCCTTGTTTAGCTTGTAAATCTTTTATTTTGTCCATCACTATTCACCCCTTTTAAAAAAAGTATTAGAAATGAAGTTTACAGGTTTATATAGATTTATTTTTTTAAGTACTTAATTTCGTCATCACTCAGTTCCAGTCCTATTTTAATACTATCATTTACTAAGAAAGTTTTGTATTGATTGTAAGTTTTTATTGCTGAGTGAATTGAACAATGTGTTGTTTCTGAGATTTTTGTGGCAATTAATTTCTTTTTATGGTTCTTTTGATTGGCCATCCAGATTCTGAAAATCCTTGAGGTGGCTTTGTAGCTTGGCTTTTTGGGATATCTTTCTTTTTTTGCTAAAGCTACTCCTGCTGTCATTAGGATGTTTTGGTATACTAGTAATCTCCAATATTGTCTTCTGATTATCCTTGATTTGAATATGTCTGCTTTTGATAGTTTTTCTAGTGATCTTTCTATATCGTCTACTCTTTGGTATTCTTTGGGTAAGTTGTATTCTAACCATAAGAAACATTCATCTAATGAGACGTCTAAGTTGTTTAATGCCTTTGATGTTAGGTTGAAGTTTTTAGACTTGAAGATTATTGTTAATGCATTTTGGATTTGTTCTTTATTATTCCTTTCATCTAAGAAGTCAATGTTAAGATTTTTGTTTATTGCTGAGTTTACTTGCATGTCAATGATTGCTGCTCTGATATCTCCATCACATCTTCTAGCTAAACTTGACAAAGTTAAGTCTTTGTGTTCGATGTTCTCTTTGTTTGCAATGTTCTTTAGAATTTGTTGAACTTCTTTAACTTCTGGTTGTTTAAACTCTACAGCGTGACATTTTTTCTTTAATGTCTTTAGTCTTTGGTCTTTGATGTCATTACAAGTCATTACAATTGCTGCTTTGGTTGATGCGATGATTTTATTTAGAGTTGCAATTCCACCTCTGTCTTGTGTTCCTGAAACTCCATCTATCTCATCAATAAGAATAAGTTTTGGTTTTCCAAACAAACTTAATTGTTGAGTTGCGTTTCCTATTAGGTTGGTTATCTCTTCTTTGTTTCTTTTGTCTGAGGCATTTATTTCTAAGAGTTCGTAGCCTTTTGCTTCTGCGATTTTAATTACCGCTGTTGTTTTTCCAACTCCTGAAGGTCCGTGTAATAGAATTGGGTTTTTCTCTTTTAAGTTATGAATAATTATCTCTATCTCATTCCTGTGTGGAATATCTTCTAGCTTTGGTGAATGTTTGTCTGTCCATATCATCTGGAGAAGCTTGCTAATAATGATTGTAATTGAACAAATTCGTCTGAACCTTCAACTAACCTGAATTCTGTTTCACCACATTGTTCAATCATTTTTAGTTTTTTGTTGTCTTCAATTTCCATTCTAAGAACTTCTTGTTGGATTTGTTTTATGATATCTAATCCTGATAAACCTTGATTAAGCATTGTATCTAATAGTTTTCTTTTTGCATTTGTGAAGTCTTTGTTTAATGCTAGTTGGATAATGTTCTGGACGTCTTTTGGTTGAGCGAAAGATAATATTTCTCCAATGCTTTCTTTTGTTATGTTCTTTGTTATTGCCGCTGTGGATTGGATTATGTTTTCTAGTTTTCTAATATCACCTTGTGAGTACTCGAATAGAACGTTTGTTGCTTCTTCATCAATTGTTATGTTTTCTTTTTCACAAATTAATTTAATTATTTCTTGTATGTTAGTTACTGTTAATGGTTTAAACCTGAATACTGAACATCTTGATTTTATTGGGTCTAATAGTTTTGAGGAATAATTGCAACTTAAGATGAACCTTGTTGATTTTGAGAACTGTTCCATTGTTCTTCTTAGTGCTTGCTGTGCGTCTCTTGTTAATGAGTCACATTCGTCTAAGAAGATTATTTTGAAAGGTACATTTGCGATTGACATTGTTCTTGCGAAGTTCTTGATTTCGTTTCTGATTATTCCAATACCTCTGTCATCTGAAGCGTTTAATTCTAAGAAGTTTTGTTTCCATGAATCTCCGAAAAGTTCCTTGGCCATGATTAATGCTAAAGTTGTTTTTCCCACTCCTGCTGGGCCTGAAAATAAACAGTGTGGTAGTGACTTAGTTTCTACTAATGCTTTGATCCTTGAAACTATTTCTGTTTGTCCTACTATCTCTTCGAATTTCTTTGGTCTGTATTTTTCTGTCCAGATTTCAGAACTCATATGGCTCAGATAGTGCAGAAATTTATAAGCGTTTATGGGGTCTGGAATATAGTTGGGGAAGTTTTAAATAGGGTCGCTCAAACCATTTTAATTATGTTTAATCCTAAAGATATAGAACTTGAAATATTGTCCTTTTGGGATAAGAATGAGATTTATAAGAAGGTTGTGAAGAAGAATGAGAAAGGGAAAGATTTCTTGTACTTAGATGGTCCGCCTTATTCAAATGGTGCAATACATATTGGGCATGCTTGGGGTAAATCACTGAGGGATTGTTTGTTAAGGTACAAAAGGATGAGGGGTTGTAAAGTATTAGATAAGCCTGGTTTTGATATGCATGGATTGCCTATTGAAGTTCAAGTTGAAAAGAAGTTTGGAATTAAGAATAAACAAGAGATACTTGATAAGTTTGGATTAAATAAGTTCATAGAAGAGTGTGAGAGGTTTGCAGTTGAACAAATGCATCCAATGATAAAAGATTTCAAAAGGATGGGTGTTTGGTTGGATTGGGAAAATCCTTACATGACCATAAAGAATTCTTATATTGAAGGTACTTGGATGGCTTTGAAGAAAGCTAAGACAAATGATTTTTTGTATAAAGGTGAGAAGGCAATGACTTGGTGTGCAAGGTGTGCAACTGCATTAGCTAAGCATGAGTTAGATTACGAAGATGTAAAAGATGATTCTATCTTCCTTAAGTTTAAAGTTGTTGGATCTAAAGATGAGTATTTAGTAATCTGGACTACAACCTCTTGGACAGTTCCATTTAACATGGCGGTGATGGCTCATCCTGATGCAGATTATGTTAAGATAAAAGTTGATGACGAAGTTTGGATTTTGGCTAAAGCTGTAATTGGGCCATTTGTTAACATGTTGTTGGGTAAGAAGTATGAAATAATTGAAGAGATGAAAGGTTCTGATTTAGAAGGTTTAAGTTATGAGCATCCATTAAGTAAGGATTACACTGCTTTTGAACAGTTTAGTTCTGTGCCTAAATTGCACACTGTGGTACTTTCTAAAGAATATGTTGATACAAATTCAGGATCTGGTTTGGTGCATACTGCTCCTGGTTGTGGTACTGGGGATTATGAAGTTGGAAGGGCTAATGGTATTCCACCTTTTAATGAATTAGATGAACAAGGGGTATTTTCTTCTAAAATGGGTCCTTTTGCAGGTTGGGTTGCTAAGAAAGATGATAAAAGATTTATTGAGTATTATAGGGAACAAGGTTTTTTAATAGTTAACACAGAAATTGAACATAGTTATGCGCATTGTTGGAGGTGTAAGTCTCCTATAATTTACAAAACAACTGAGCAATGGTTCTTGGCTGTTTCAAGATTAAGCAAAGATATGAGGGAATTGAATAAGAAGATAATTTGGGTTCCTGATTGGGCTGGGAATAGGCAGTTTGATTCTTGGTTAGAGAACTTACAAGATTGGTGTATATCTAGACAAAGGTTCTGGGGAATACCTTTACCAATTTGGGAATGTGAAAAGTGTGATAAATATTTGTTAGTTGAAAGCGCAGATGAGTTAGAGAAACTTTCTGGTAAGAAATTAGATAATTTGCATAGGCCTTTTGTTGATGGTGTTACAATAAAGTGTGATTGTTCTAATGTAATGCATAGGGTGCCTGATGTCTTAGATGTTTGGATGGATTCTGGTGCTGCGCCTTGGGCTGCATTAGAAAAGAAAGATGATTTTGTTTTAGATTTTATACTTGAAGGTAAAGATATGATTCGTGGTTGGTTTAATTCTTTAATGTGTTTGTCAATGGTTGCATTTGGGAAGCCTTCTTACAAGGGTGTCTATATGTCTGGTATGATAATGGATGCAAAAGGAAGGAAGATGAGTAAGTCTTTGAAGAATATAATCTCTCCTTATGAAGTAATAGATGATGTTGGAGCAGATACTATGAGGTTCTATATGATTGGTGGTGCTAAACCTGGATTGGATTTGAATTATAATTTTAATGATATAAAAGTTAAGATGAGGAGTTTAGGTGTTTTATGGAACTTGCATAAGTTCTTGATAGAGTTTGCTAGGTTGAATAAGTTTGGTGCTGGGACCGCACCTAAAAGTTTTGCTTTAGAGGAAAAGTATATGTTAAGTTACTTGCATAGGACTGTGGGTGAAGTTACACAATTGTTTGAAGATTATAAGTTGAATGAACCACCTGAAAAGATTGAGAATTTATTTTTAGAATTGTCTAGGTTTTACATACAATTAGTTAGGGAGAAGTCTGTGAGCGGTTCTTTAGAAGATAAGAAAGCGATATTTAGAGTGATGTATGATTGTATACTTTCTAGTGTGAAAATGTTAGCTCCTGTAGCTCCTTTTACTTCTGAACAGATTTACTTAAACTTGAAAGAACATTTTGAATTAAAAGAAGAAAGTGTTCATTTATGTGATTGGGTTGAGTATGATGAAAATTTAGTTGATACTGATTTAGAGTCTGAGTTTGAAATTGCAAAGGACGTTATACAATCTATTTTGGCTGGAAGGGAGAGAGTTGGTTATGGTGTTCGTTGGCCCTTACCTAAAGTTGAAGTGTTTGTGAATAAAGAGAATTTTGTTCCTGCCTTAGAGAAGTTGAGTTCTTTGATTGAAGTTCAGACTAATGTGAAAGAGTTAATTGTTATAGGTTGTGATGATGATATTTCGTTGGAAGTTGATGGAGTTAAGTTTACAGGTGGGGCTGTGTATGTTGATGATAATTTGACTGATGATCTTAAGACTGAAGGTTATTCTAGGGAGTTGATGAGGTTTGTACAAAGTCAGAGAAGAAAAGCTAAATTGACAAAAGAAGATAGGATTGATTTGACTGTTAAATGTGATGTGGATGTTTCTAGTTTTACTGAAGATATTAAGAATAAAGTTGGTGCTACTACTTTAGAATTTGGTGAAATTAAAGGTGAGAGGACTGCTTCTACTAAAGTTAAAGGTAAAGAGTTTAGTATTGGGTTTTAGTTAGGATTTACTACCTGATTTGGAGGAACCCTTTTTAAATAAGCTTTATATACTTTTCTGTCCTTTATTTCTGATAACATGGTTAAGAAAGAGTTAAAGATCGTTAATATTGTTGCTTCTACTTATTTAGCAAAAGACGTACCGTTAATTAAATTGGCTGAGAAATTGCCTAACACAGAATATAATCCTGAACAGTTTCCTGGATTAGTTATGAGGATTAAAGAGCCTAAAACTTCTGCTTTGATCTTCGGGTCTGGAAAAGTTGTTTGTACTGGTGCTAGGTCAATGCCAAAGTTAAGAGAGAGTATAAAACAAATTGTTAAAAACGTGGAGAAAATTGGAATTAAGATTACTATTCAACCAAGAGTAAAAGTACAAAACATGGTTGCTTCTGGTGCGATTGGAATGGACCTTAACTTGAATACTCTAGCAATGGAGTTAGATAACACAGAGTATGAGCCTGAGCAATTTCCTGGATTAGTTTACAAGTTACCTGGGACAAGGGCAACGTTCTTACTGTTCTCAAATGGGAAGATTGTATGTACTGGGACAAGATCTGAACCGCAATTAAAAGAAGCTTTAGATAAGTTGATTGTGAACTTGTTAGAGCTTAAGAAAGGTAAAGAGTGAATATCTTTCGATTGAATCTGGTAAAGGTATATAAACTCTGAAACTTATATGTTTCTTTATATAACGGCTTTTTATAGAAGTAGAATATTGGCTATAAAAGAGGATTTAAAATGGATGCTGTTGGTCAGATTGAGAAGTTTAAGGACTTTTTTGAGGAGAATTACTTAAAGGATATTCATGAGATTGTACAGAAAGGATTGAAGTCTATTATTATAGATTTTGCAGTATTATCTCAGTTTGATATGGAGCTTGCTGAAGCTTTACTAGAAGATCCGGAGGAGTTAATTAGGGCAGCTGAATTAGCTCTTGATCAGTTTGATCCTGGAATAAAAGAAAAACATGAATTAGAAAGAGTTAGGTTTAGGAATTTACCTGATAGTCAGACTATGAAGATAAGTGAAGTTCGTTCTAAGAACTTGGGTGAGTTTTTATGTATTGAAGGAATTGTTAGACAAGCTTCTGATGTTAGGCCGCAAGTTACTTCTGCAAAGTTTGAGTGTGGGGGTTGTGGTAATTCTATTTCGATTTTACAAATTGATGCTAAGTTTAAAGAGCCAACTCGATGTACTTGTGGAATGCGTGGAAGATTTAAGTTATTGTCAAAAGAATTAGTTGATGCACAACATTTGAAAATTGAAGAAGCGCCAGAAAGTTTAGAAGGTGGTGAACAACCTAAAAGATTAAGTGTTTTCTTAAAAGAAGATTTAGTTGAACCTAAAATGGAGAAGAAATGTTCTCCTGGTTCTAAGATTAGAATTACTGGGATTGTAAAAGAAGTTCCTGTGATTTTGAAAACTGGGGCGAAGTCTGTTAGGTATGATTTGATTTTAGAAGCAAACTTTATTGAGTCTGTACATGAAGATTTTTCTGATATTTCCCTTTCAGGTGAAGAGATTGAAGAGATCAAAGCTTTTTCTAAAAAACAAAAGTTGTTTGATCGTTTTAGTAGATCAATTGCACCTTCTATTTATGGGCACGAGAAAATAAAACAAGCTTTAGTTTTACAATTATTAGGTGGGAATAGAATTGTTAAGCCTGATGGTACTTGTAGGCGTGGTGACATACATGTTCTTTTATGTGGTGATCCTGGAAGTGGTAAATCACAGATGTTATCTTTTATTTCTAAGGCTGCACCGAAAGCTAGAATGGTTTCTGGTAGAGGTGCTTCTGGGGCAGGGTTAACTGCTACTGTTGTAAGGGATGAGTTCTTGAGAGGTTGGGCTTTAGAAGCTGGAACTTTAGCTTTAGCTAACAAAGGGATTGCGGTTGTAGATGAGTTAGATAAAATGAGTCATGAGGATCGTAGTGCTTTGCACGAAGCTCTTGAACAACAACAAATTACAATTGCTAAAGCTAACATACAAGCAACATTAAATTCGCAAACAACTTTACTTGCTGCTGCTAATCCAAAGTTAGGTAGGTTTGATCCATATACTCCAATTGCTGGACAGATTAACTTACCACCTTCTTTGTTGAATAGGTTTGATTTGATCTTTCCTGTAAGGGATTTGCCTGATAAAGATAGGGATACTAGAATTGCGTCACACGTTTTAGAGTCTGCAGTTGATAAAAGTATTTTTGATACTGAAGTTTCTGTTGAGTTTTTGAGAAAGTATGTGTCTTATGTTAAACAAAAAATTCGTCCTGTGTTAACTAAAGGTGCAATAAATGAGATTAGGGATTTTTATGTTAAGTTAAGAAATTCAGGGAGTAGTTCTGAAGATAAAGGAGTAAAACCTATTCCAATTTCTGCAAGACAGTTAGAAGGTTTAATGCGGATGGCGGAGGCTGCTTCTAAGTTGAGGTTGGATGATAAAGTTAGGAGGGAAGATGCATTGACTGCAATTGAATTATTAAGGAGTTGTTTAATGGATGTTGGGTTTGATCCTGAGACTGGACAGATTGATATTGATAGAATGTCTTCAGGGATAACTGCTTCTGCAAGAAGTAAGATTGTAGTTGTAAAAGAAGTGATTAATGAATTTGATTCTAAGGGGATGAAAGTAATTCCTGTGGAAGAAATAATGGCTGCTGCATCTGCTAAGGGTGTGGACGAGAGTACAGTGGAAGAGGCGATAGAAAAATTAAAAAGATCGGGGGATTTGTTTGAGCCTAAGAAAGGGCATATAAGCAAGATATAAGAAAATGGCAATGAAAAGACAGGTAGCATATAAAGTTTGGATTGGAAATTTATTAGGAAAGAAGTTAGTTAAAGCTCTAGGTGAGTGGGAACCAAATTATGTTGAAGTAAAAGAGTGGAAAGTTTCTAGAGTTAATGTTGTTGCAACTATAGTTGATAAGTTCTTAGGTGAGGACGGGTCTTATGGTACTCTAATGATTGATGATGGCTCTGGAAACTTAAGAGTTAGAGGTTGGCAAGAAGAAGCTAAGTTGTTTGAAGGTGTTAATGTTGGGGATGTAGTTTTGATTGTTGGTCGTGTCAAAGATTATACTGGTGAGATTTATTTAAGTCCAGAGATCATTAAGAAGTTGGATACTGATTGGTTGAAATTAAGACAGAAAGAGTTAGAGAAGTTGCATGGTAAGTTTGAAAGTAGGGTTGAAGTTACTAAAGATAACTTTGTTGACTTACGTGGAAAGATTTTAGAAGTGCTTAAGGAGAAAGATGAAGGTTTGGGTGTAGATGTTGCATTTATCTTTGATAAGGTTGGACATTGTGAAGAAGTTGTGAAAGATATGGTCTCTAATGGTGAATTGTTTTATGTTAAGCCTGGGTTTTTGAAAGTGATGGTATAACAACTGGTATATGTACTTCTTTTTCCCACCATGGGACGCTTTCTTTTAATTTGAATTTCTCTCGTTCTTCACTGTATGAGAAGTGTGGACCTTCTGGGAGAATTAAATACATTTTATCATCGAATGTCCAGTAGACTATTTTCGAATCGAATGGTAGTGCAAGTCTTTTTGAGTTTCTAATGTTTGATTGGTGTACCATGATGTAGTTAGCACCTGAGTCCCACATTGTTTTGTCCATTGTTTTTAATGTGTTTGAGTTTCTAAATTCCATCCTTATATCATCCAGGATTGGGAATCCTTCTGTGAATGTTTCGCTCTTTACATAGAATATGATTCCTGTGTCTACTTCCCTTTCATCAAACCAGAAATTGATATACGGTATGTGCCAGTAATCTCTTTTTCTGTGGTTATATTTGTCATTGATGTATGCGATTACTTCTGGTGAAATTGAACTTATTAAAGTTGATTTTAGAATTCCTTTTCTTTTTAAGTCTTGGATTATATAATCTGTAAGGGCTTTGTCGTCTTCGAAGTTACCTTGTGATTTTATCTCAATGTTTAATGGTTTTTTTCCTGCTACTATCCCCATTACTTCCCTGTATTTTGGTATTTTGTATTTGCTTACTTTTCTTAGTTCGTCGTATGTTAAGTCTTTTATTTTGTGTGACTTTTTTTGTAGCCTTAGTAATGAAAGATCATGGTGTACTACTGGAACTTTATCTTTTGTATATTGTACGTCAAATTCAATGAATTTGTATTTGTCTTCTTCAACTGCACTTTGGAATGCTGGGATTGAGTTTTCTGTGAAGTCTATTGAGTTTCCTCTGTGTGCACCTAAGATTCTTTTTTCTGATTCTTCTATATCTGGGTAGAAAACTAAAGTGTTAATTATTGTGATTAGAATTATTGATAATAAAATTATTATTGTGAGTTTCTTTTTCATGATTGTTAATTTTAGATTTTATTTTATATAAATCCTTGGGATGGTTTTATATAGTTTCGTTTTTTCTTAGTTTCATGGAATATGAGGCTATGCTGGATAAGTTGTATAAGGAGTTACCTGAAGGTATTTCTTCAACTGGAGAGAGGTTTGAAATCCCAAAAGTTAAAGGTCATATTCAAGGAAATAAAACTATCATAATTAATTTTAATCAAGTTGTTTCTTCTCTTGGTTGTGATGGAAATCATTTGTTTAAGTTTTTATTGAAGGAGTTAGCAACACCTGGGAAAGTTGAGAATCAGAGGTTGGTTTTTGCTAGGAAATTAAATGCTAAGTTTATTAATCTTAAAATCGAACAGTATGCTCATGCTTATGTTCTTTGTAAGACTTGTGGCAAACCTGATACCACAATCATTAAGAAAGGAGGAGTTACATATATGAAGTGTACTGCTTGTGGTGCACAGGCTCCTCTTAAAGTTTAGTTTCAACTATTGTTAGTCTTTTTTCTACATGATTTATTTGAACTTTGAGAGATTTTACGTCTTCTTTTATAGAATTGAACTGTTGATAAGTTACTCCTGCCCAGAAGATTGCTCCTGCATAAGGAATCATCTGGATCCAGACTGGGGTCTGAATTATTCCAACAGCTTTTAGGATTAACCATAATGTGACTATTCCAAGGGCCACCCATCCAGAGATGTATAGAATTTTATCTTTTAGTTCTTTGTTCATCTAAGAAGATATAAAAACTTTGAAGTTTATATGTGTTTACTAGTTTCTTCCGGAGGATTTCCGATTTAAGTGATAATTTTAACTTTTTTAGGAAGATTTAAGTATTCTTTTTAATAGGGTTAGTTTATGAAAATAAAATTAGTTCTTGTCTTACTTTCCTTTTTGTTTTTAGTTGGGTGCGGGGGAGCAATTAGTGAAAGTGAAGCTGAACATATTGGTCGTGAATATATTCTGGAGAACTATGGTCCTTTTAATTCAGGAGAGTCCTTAGAATTTTCACAAGTTGTTGTAAGTGGAGATAAGTTACATGCCCAGTATATTATTGGTGATGATAAAATGACTGTGATTATGACTAAAAGTGGAAAGGTTCTTGATGACAAAACTTATGAGTGGGTCTGAATATATCATTTTAAATAGTTTTTGGGATTGTTCTTTTTTATGGTTACAGATATTATCTTACTTGGTGGAAGGAGAGCGGAAGTTCCAGATGATGGGGTTCTTAGAGGTGTGCAAGTTGTGACTGAAGGAGATCCCGCTTGTGATCATGATTATTTTCTTTATGTTGATAATGCTTTTGATGGGCAATCTTTGAGTTGTGATATGGCTGGTTGTAGAAGAAAAGTAAGAGTTGATTATACACCTGGGTGTAGGATTGAATTTCCTGAAGGGGCTCATATTAGAACTCCAAATCCTGAATTGGGTGGTGGAAGAGTTTACACCCATGTTGGTAATGCCTTGGGAAAGGCTGATGAATTGGGGCCTGATGATCGTGTTTTAGTTCGTGACGTGGAAGGATTAGATCCTGAAATTTTAAGGGGTTAATGTTAAATAGTTTTTCTTTGAAACTAATTCTATGGTAATTTATTCAAGTGATGCAGGGAGATATTATGAAGGGATATTACAGTTAAGACCTTTTGATAAAGAAGTTTATGAATGGGTGAAAAAACAAATTGATAAGGATGAGCAACAGTTTATTTCTAGAGAAGAAGAAGTTAAAGGTGGGTTAGATATTTATGTTACATCACAAAGGAAGTTGAGGTCTTTAGCTCCAAGGTTTAAGAAGAAGTTCAAAGGGGAAGTGAAAGTTACTAGGAAATTGTATGGTGTAAATAAAATGACTTCTAGAAAGATATATAGAGGGACTGTATTGTTCCGTTTGGAAAAGTAGGTTTTATATACCTTTTCTGGATCTTTTTCTTTTATGGTTGAGAACACAGAGAATTTTGGAGAGGAAGACACTCAAGAAGAAACTCACATGGGTGAAGGTGGGCCGATTAGGGTTCGTTTACCTAGAGGGAAACAGGTTCTTGGAATTGTTACCCAGAGATTAGGTGGTGGAAGAATGAGGGTGGCTTGTCTTGATGGAAAAACTAGGATTTGTAGGGTGCCTGGAAGGTTGAAGAAGTTTCTTTGGGTTCGTGAGGAGAATGTTCTTATTATTGAGCCATGGGAGTTTGGTGGTGATGAGAAAGGTGATGTTGTTTATAAGTATAGAAAGAATCAGGTTAATTGGTTGAATAAGAAAGGTTACCTTAAGAAGATTAATACTGAAGATGAATTTTAGTTAGGTTTATATTATTTCTTGTTTGTTTTATTGTTATGGTTGTTTCAAAGGAGAAGTTTAAGACTTATGGGTCTGTGTTTGATGAGAAGACTCGTCAGGCCTTGAATAGATTAGAAGGTAAAAGGGTTTTTGATAATTTACTTTCTCCTATTTCTGAAGGTAAAGAAGCGCATGTGTTTTCTGCTGAGAGTTCTAAGGGATTAGTTTGTGTTAAAGTGTATAGATTGAACACTTGTGATTTTAAAAGGATGTATAAGTATATCTCTTTGGATAGGAGAATAAAAGGATTGCAGAAAAGAAAAAGGTCTGTAATTCATGCTTGGGCAAAAAGGGAGTTTAGGAATTTGAAGATCGCACGTAAGGCTGGAGTTTTAGTTCCTGAACCTATTGCATTTTTTGAGAATGTATTAGTTATGGAATATTTGGGTGGTTCTAAAGCTGCTCCTTTGTTAAAGTTTTCTAAGTTTGATGTTAAGAAGTATGGTAGGGTGTTGGTTAATGAAATTAAGAAGTTGTATAAAGCAAAGCTTGTTCATGGTGATCTGTCTGAGTTTAATATTTTAGATCATAATGGTAAGCCTTATATTATTGATTTGAGTCACGGAATGAAGTTGGATTATCCTAATGTTGATGAGTACCTTGAAAGGGATGTTCGAACTACAGTTAAGTTTTTGAACAAAAGGGGTTCTAAGTTAAACTATGAGGAAGTGTTGGAGAAAATAAAGAATGGATGAGTACATGTCAGAGATGAAAATCCCGCGGTCTAGGATTGCAGTTTTGATAGGTGAGAAAGGAGAGATTAAGAAAAAAATAGAGAAAGCTCTGAAAGTGAAATTGAGTATTGATTCTAAAGAAGGTGAGATTGAAATTATTTGTAAAGATTCTATTAATTTAATGACTGCTGAGAAAATTGTGAAAGCTATTGGTCGTGGTTTTAATCCTAAATATGCATTAAGTTTGTTAAAAGAAAATGTTTCTTTGGAAGTTATTGACATGACTGAGTTTGCTGGTAAAGTTCCTAAAAAGTTAGCTCGTTTGAGATCAAGGTTAATTGGTACTAATGGGAAAGCTAGGAAGACTATTGAGTCTTTAACTAACACTAAAATTGTGATCCTTGGTAAAACAATTTCTATTATTGGTGATTATGTTAATGTTACTGTTGCTATGAAGGGTGTGGAGTTGTTGTTGATCGGGAAGACACATTCAACTGCTTATCGTTGGTTGGAACAACAGAAGAAAGCTCTAAGGGAAAAAGATTTTTAGAGTGTTTTCCAAAATGAATGGAAGAACTCTTCTTGTTTCTTAACTATTTCTTTTGAATGTATTAAGACTCCCCTTGGTTTTTCTTCCCATGTGAAGATTACCATTTTGTTGTTGCAAATTGCTATATGGCCTGGTACTGGTGAACTTGTGAATTTCATTTTGATGTACTTCCTATCTTTAAGGAATGGTTTTACTTCAAGTGGTCCGATTCCTTTTGTGATTAAACCTTTGGACTTCCTTTTTGAGTCATATCTTTTGTAAAATTTCTGAATCTCTTCATTTTTTTCTTTGATAAAGATTGTGAAAAATAGAAATTCTTCTTTTGGTCTGGATTTCCTAATTAATTCATTCATCGCTGAGGAAAGTCCTTTAAACCCTTCAAAGAGTTCAACTTGTTGTTTGCTTTTTGATTTAACTTGGATTGCTTTGAGTTGTGGTAGTATATCTTTGACTTTTTTTTCTTTGTCTTTGAGATACAAGAGAAAGTTACTTGGGTCTGCAGCCTTGTAAACTCTAGCGTTACCTTGGTTGGTATATGATGTTAATCCTTTTTCAATTAATCTTTTGATACAAAAATGGAAAACTGAATTTTGTATGTTTGCTTTTTCTAATATTTGGCCTGCTGTAGATGGTCCAGTTTTAAGTAATGTTAAGTAAATTCTAATCTCTCTGTCTGATAGCCCAATTTCTTTTAGTATTTCTGTATTCATCTCTTTCATGTTATTTTTTTAAGATATAAACCTTTCTTTTTGTCCTCTAGTGTTGGAGGAGCAGTATTTATCTGCCTCTTTGGTGGTACAATTCCATATAACCAGTTATGGTGGTGGATGGAATGAATAAGAGAAGAAAAATAACAGTTGTTTTATTGTTAGTCCTTTTGGTTTTGGCTGTGGTAATTTGGCAAATTCCAGGGGATAATAATGTTATAAAATTTGGGGTGGTTGGTCCAATTAGTGGATTCGCATCTTATTATGGTGAACAGGAAATGAAAGGGGTACAGTTGGCAGTAGATGAAATAAATTTTGAGGGTGGTATTAATGGTAAATTGATTGAACTTATTGTTGAGGATAGTAAAGCAAACCCTAGAGAATCGGTTACTGCTGTAAATAAATTGATAAATTTTGATCAGGTGGATTTTATTATTGGGGATGCGTGGGCTTCAACTACTGCTGTAATGATTCCAGTTACTAATGAAAACGAAGTGATATTAGTTTCTCCAGTTAT
>CAZGBX010000003.1:59972-67479 GCA_964524105.1 Candidatus Woesearchaeota archaeon | reverse complement strand
CCAGCATCAAACCAATCTTGTTCAGCATCAGTAAAACCCTCAGCATCTTCACAATCATTACAACCTGCATCTTCTACAGGTGGTTGATATGGACTAACATCTACTTCTCCAGAATCAGTTCCTGCATCTGTTGGTGGATTATGACAACCTATATCCACACCTGGTATCTCTGGACATGGAATATATGCATCTCTTTCACCAGCATCAGGCCAAACAAAAACTACTGGTATTCCTTCAGGAACATCTCCGCCATTAGAAGCATCTCCAATATCACCTGCATCACGATCAGTAGCACGTACCGTACCTAACTTAAGTGGGCGTGGACGAAGTTGATCATTACAACCAGAAACTAAAAGAGCAGCAGCTCCAACTAACGCTACCAAAGATTGAGCTAAAGAATATTGTCTCATTTTAAGAAACGTTGGGGGGGAAAAATTATTTAAAACCTTTGGTCTCTAAACCACAGATATAAGCCCTCTAACCACTAAGTACCCAATAAAACATCCTACAGTCAAAAAAGGCATTGCAGGATAGAATTTATTCTTCTCAGCTTTGTAAAATAAAAACAACAAACTTAAAGCACAAAATATTGAAACTAAAAACCCATATAAAATCCCAAATTCAATCATAACAGCGGAACTAAATAATAAAGGAAATCCAATATCTCCACCACCAAGAATAGCAGTTTCAGCTTTCTTTAATCTACAAACAATCTTACTTTTCCCTTTCTTCATTCTTTGATAAGGCACTAACAACCCTGCAAAAGTTTTAGATTGGGATTGAAACTTAACTAAAGAAATCATGTGCTTTATTTTATTCACAGCAACATAATCATAAATGGAAATAAGTATCAAAAGTACAGCAGCACTAAACACAGTAAAAGACTCAGCAAAGTAAGCTATTAAACCCCCATAAATAAAAACCTCAGTAAAGTTATGCACATAAATATTTGGCCTAAACACTTTAAAATAAGCAAATATAATAGCAAATAATAAAGCAATACTACCAATAAAAGCTCCAAAACCTAAAGTCAAACAAAATACTACTCCGAAAAAATACCAATACTTCCATAATCTCAAAGCTTTATACTTAGCTAATAACAAAGCTAACACAGTTGCAAATATGATTGCAAAAAATATTGTTGTGTAAGACATTGCCCCTTCAAGTTCAGGTTTCTCTATGTTCAAAGGTAATGCATCTCCAACATAAGATTTTATTATTAACAATCCAACAAAACTAGAAGCTAAGAATAATAGAATTAAAATCCAAGTTACTTTCCATGTGTGTTTCATTATGTTAATTCTTTTTAATAACCCTTATAAGTTTTTTCATATTATTCTTTTTTATGACAAGGGAAGTAGACCCAGAAATTTATGGTGTGAGGCTAACTGACTTAATTCCTTTAATCGGCCCGTTATTGTACGACAGAAGAGTTTACAAACCAGAGAACGTCCCTTTCACTCCAGAAGAACGTAGAGCAATTAGTAGAGCAGATTTCATCACTGGTGGTATAACTGGGGTCGTTATAACTGGTGGCATAGTTCTTTCGACAGTTGACACTTCTACTTTCTATAGCATGTTCCAGTAAACCTTTTATATCTTGTTTTTCTCACAAATTATTATGATAAATTATATTTATTTAAGGGATGTGGGTAAAGAAACAGTCGCATTCCCAAATAACTCGGTAGATATCGCTAGTGGATTTTTTGAACCTCCTGAAGGTTGCTTGTTTCCAGATTCTAGGAGAAAGTACAGTCCGGAAACTGCATTTTCTACAACGGCATTAAGAGAATCTAAGACACCTTCTTGTGCAGAACTTTGTGAAGTTGAAGATTGTAAATACAGGCAAGAACTACTAGACATTAAGGGGCGATAATCCAAAAACTTAAAAACAACTTTCAACCTAATTCTTTTTAATGGTAAAGATTGACCCATGGGGATCAGAGTTAGTAAAGAACTATACTAAGTACATCAAAGACTTTGGTATGGAAGAGTTTCATATAGAAATGTTTCCAAAACCAAACAGATTAATGAGAAGAAATGTAGTATTTGGTGGTAGAGATTTAAAGAGGATCGTAGCTTGTATTAAAAATAAAAAAAAGTTCTACGTTCTGTCAGGCATTATGCCTACTGCAAAAAAAATCCACTTCGGAACTAAATGTGTTATTGAAAACATTAGATACTTCCAAGATCATGGTGCTACAACTTACTTACTAATAGCAGACTTAGAAGCATCAGCTACAAGGGGAATTTCATTAGAAGAAGCTAGAAAAAGAGCAATGGAATTCCATATCCCATCATACATAGCTTTAGGTTTAGATCCTAAGAAAACTTTCTTCTACTTCCAATCTGAAAACAAAACAGTTTCAAATATGGGTTTCATTTTCTCACAGAAAATAACTTTAAACACATTTAGAGGGATTTATGGTAACGCAGACCCATCAAGGATAATGTCTGCAGTTCTACAATGTGGTGATATGTTATTCCCTCAAGAAAAAAAGAAAATGCCTGGCATCATTCCTGTTGGTCCTGATCAAGATCCACACATTAGATTATGTAGGGACTTAGTTCCTAAGTTCAAAGATAAGTACGTCCAATTATCTTCTATTTATCACAAGTACACTCCATCTCTAGATGGTAAACTAAAGATGTCTAAATCAAGCCCTATGGGTAACTTAGAAATTCCAGAAGATCCTAAAATAGCAAAAAAGAAAATCAATAGGGCACTAACAGGGGGAAGAGACACTTTAGAACAACATAGAAAATTAGGTGGCCAACCAGAGAAATGTATGGTTTTTGAACTTCTAAAACAACACTTGATAGAAGATGATAAAAAACTAGACAAGATCTACAAAGACTACAAATCAGGTAAATTAACATCAGGTGAAATCAAACAAATTGCAATTAAAGAATTCACTAAATTCATGAAAGACTTCAATTCTAAACTAAAAAAAGCAAGAAAAACTAAAGTAAAATTCATTAAGTAATCTGAATTCTTAAAAATTCTCCAGTTTTAGGCCATTTAAGGGCAAGGGCCGTAACCACCACTTAGAAACAACAAACCTCAACCTTTATATAAGTTTCGAGGCACCAAATTACTAGAAAAATGGTACTAGCAGAGGAAAAAATCAAGAAATTAAGGTCAGCCTTCAATCTTAATATTTATGAAGTAAAGGTCTGGACAGCCCTATTATCTAAAGGTATTGCTACTGCTGGTGAACTATCAGAGATCACAAATGTCCCAAGATCAAGGGCATATGACGTTCTAGAATCCTTAGAAAAGAGAGGATTCATTATTATGAAGCTAGGAAGACCAATTAAATATCTAGCTGTAGAACCTGAAGAAATAATCAAGAGAGTTAAGAAAACTCACGAAGAAAAAGCAAAAAGGGAAGTTTCAGCTCTAGATGACATTAAGAGAAGTGATATTTTCAGTGAACTAGATTTACTATTCAAGCAAGGTATTGATCATGTTGATCCAACTAAAATCGCAGGAACTTTTAAAGGTAGAAAATCAATTTATAATCATATTCAAACTTTAATTTCAAACGCTAAGAAATCAATCTTAATTTCAACAACTGAAGATGGTTTAGTAAGAAAAGCAGATGAATTAAAATCTAGCTTAAAGAAAGCAAAATCAACTAATGTTAATATTCAAGTTCTAGCACCTTTAAGCTCAAAAACAGCTAAAGATGCAGCAAAAGAACTTAAAGATGTTACAAAAGTAAATAACTTCGATGTTAAAGCAAGGTTTATTATTATTGACGACTCAGAAATCTTAATGTTTTTAAATAATGATACTCACGAAAGTTCAGAGATTGCGATTTGGACTCAAACTCCATTTTTCGCATCTGCAATAATTTCATTAATAGATAGAAAATGACTGACGAAATGTTTGACCTGGTACTTGAACATATGGCGAATGTTCTCTTTGAACCTCCCAAACTTACAAGACATTTAGAGAGATTTCTTGAGGGCAAACTTGGAACTCCAGAATATGGTAATTTAAGAACTCCTAAAGGAGGATTATATGAATCTTTTGAAGGTGACCATACTTGGACAGTAGGATATGAACCTATCGGAAGAGATATTGCTACAACTGGTGGGGTACAATTATCATATGATGAAGCCAGAGATAGGTGGAGTTGTGACATGGTTAGAACAGATGAAGAACAAAGAACTCTAACTGATGGTGAAGTTTCACCTCGTAAAACAATTACTGAGGCAGTTGCAGAATTCAAAAGACTAGTTGACGCAATTCCTAGAGGTGAGTAAATGACTCCCACTTCTAAAGCCCAAGATATGGCAGAACTTAATGGTATTCTTTTCGCAAAAGCAGAAAGATTTCTTGAGGGTGACGATTGTCAAGATACTGCAAGTCATGTAATTCACACATTAAAAGGAACTATGATTGCAGAAGCTGAACTTTCTGAAATGGATCATTCTCGTGACGGTGAACGTTACTTAACTTGTGCAAGGTTATTAACAACATATGTGGGATTATTAGAAGCCTTCCCAGATTTTAGGGAAAGAGAAACAACAGTACTAGATATGGAGATGTGCCTTTCAGGTAGCCTCTCTGTTGGATTATATATTGAACGTGAGAAAAAAAGGTTAAGAAAGTCTTAAAAACTATCTAATTTCTTACATTTTTCATGGCTATACAAGACCTAGTCAACTCATTACATCCTTTAGAAATAAAAGTAATTCATAAACTAAAAGAAAAGATTTCTTTACAAGATTTAGCTAAAGCAACTAACTTACAAGAAGCTCAAGTTAGTAAAGCAATTCAAGATTTAGAGAAGAAAAATATTATTACAATTAACAAAAAAGAAGAAAAAATAGTTTCAAAAGGTGAACTTGCAAAGAAATACACTGAACTTCCTGAAAGAACTTTTCTAAATGTAATAAAAGACAAAGAATTATCAATTGAAGAGATAAAGAAGAAAACAAAACTTTCTCAACAAGAAGTTAATGTTTGTATTGGTTTCTTAAGAAAGAACTCCTCAATAGACACAAGAAAAGATAACCAACTCTTCATAAAACTAACAGATATTGGAAAAAAACTATTAAACAAAAAAACTCCTGAAGAAGAACTAATAAAAAAACTTCCTTTAAAAGAATCAAGTTTAAAAGACTTAGATAAACTAGCTTACGACAACTTAAAGAAAAGACACGGTCTAATTGAAACAGAAATAAAAAAAGAAATCACAGTTCAAATAACCTCAATAGGAAAACAATTACAAAAACAAAAACTAGAATCAAACACAATTGACGCAGTAACAAAAGATATTATCTTAACAGAAGCTTGGAAAAAGAAGAAGTTTAGATCATATGATATTAAAGTAAAAGTTCCTAAACTAAACAGATCAAAAAGACATTTTGTTGATCAATCAATAAAAAAGATAAAAAAGATATGGCTAGACTTAGGTTTCGAAGAGATGTCAGGGGATCACGCACAAACTGCATTCTGGTGTATGGATTCATTATTCATGCCACAAGATCACCCTTCAAGAGAAGTTCAAGATACATTCTACTTAAAAGATAAAGGTACATTACCTAAATGGTACAAGAAAGTAAAGGGTGTCCATGAACACGGTGCAGACACTGGAAGTACAGGTTGGAAAAACAAATGGTCAGAAGAAGAAGCATCTAAAGTTATGCTAAGAACACACACTACTGGACTTTCAACTATAGAGATTAAGAAACTAAAGAAAGAAGATTTACCTAAGAAGTTCTTCTCTGTTGCAAAAGTTTACAGGAACGAAGCATTAGACTGGAAACATTTGTTTGAGTTCTATCAAGTTGAAGGTATTGTTGTTGATCCTAATGCAAACTTCAAGAACTTACTTGGATACTTATTACAATTTTACAAAAAATTAGGGTTCACTAAAGTTAGGGCAAGACCAGCACACTTCCCATACACAGAACCTTCAGTAGAAATTGATGTTTATCACCCTAAGAAAAAAGAATGGATTGAATTAGGTGGCGCTGGATTATTTAGGCCAGAAGTAGTTAAACCTTTACTAGGTTTTGAATGTCCAGTTTTAGCTTGGGGCCAAGGATTAGAAAGGGGAATCACAGACTACTTGAAAATCACAGATTTAAGAGACATTTACAATAACGACTTGAAAAAACTAAGGGAATTCAAGGAGGTATTATAATGGAAGTAAAATATCGTGATACAAAAAGGTACGATTTAGATCCTACTGATTTAGAACCAACTCGTGATGTAAGGAGACTTACACCTGATGATTTACTCTTAGATAGCCCATTATTAACAAGGGGTGAACCAAAGGGATCACTTTATGGATTAAAAGATAGAAGAGAATGCCAACAATAACTTTAGACAAGAAAGAAGTTTTGAAACTTTTAGGTAAAAAGATCTCTGATAAAGAATTAGCAGATAGAACTTCTATGCTTGGCACAGATTTAGAAGAAATAACAAATGAAGAAATTAAAGTTGAAATTTTCCCAAACAGACCAGACTTATTATCAGAACAGGGTTTTGCAAGAGCACTATCATCTTTCATGGGAATAAAAACTGGTTTAAGGAAATACAAAGTACACAAATCCAATTACGTTGTAAACATTGACAAGTCAGTTAAGAAAGTAAGACCGTTCACAGCTTGCGCAATTGTAAAGAACTTAAAACTTTCAGATGAGAAAATAAAACAAATAATCCAAACCCAAGAAAAACTTCACGTTACTTACGCTAGGAACAGAAAGAAACTTGCAATCGGAGTATACCCTTGTGAGAAAATAAAATTCCCTGTTACTTACAAAGCAATGAAACCAAAAGATATCCTGTTCCAGCCTTTAGAGTTCCCTGGTAAAATGACTGGTGAACAAATCATAACAAGGCATAAAACAGGAAAAGAATTCGCCCATTTACTTGAAGGCGCATCAGTCTACCCGGTTTTCATAGATTCAAATAATGAATTTATCTCAATGCCCCCAATCATAAACTCTCATAAAACGGGTAAGGTTTCAGTTGATACAAAGGAAATATTCATTGAGTGTTCTGGCTTTGACTACGAAGTTCTATCAACTTGTATAAACATGCTAGTCACAGCTTTAGCAGACATGGGTGGAGAGGTTTACGAAATAAAAATAAAAGATAATAAAACAATCTCATCCCCGAACTTAGAACCAACTAAACATAAGATTGATATAAATTACGTTAATAAAAATCTCGGTTTAAACTTAAAAGAGAATGAAATGAAAAAACTTCTAGAAAAAATGGGTTTCGGTTACCAAAATAAAACAGTTCTAGTCCCTGCATACAGAGCAGACATCTTACACCAAGTTGATTTCATAGAAGAGATAGCAATAGCATACGGTTACGAAAACTTCCAAGAAGAAATTCCTGAAGTTGCAACAATTGCAAAAGAAAACGAATTTGAAGTATTCCAAAGCAAAGTTGCAAATATTCTAGTTGGACTAAACCTTTTAGAAGTTCACACTTACAATATCGCATCAGAAGAAACTCAAAACACTAAGATGA
>CAZGBX010000003.1:0-59923 GCA_964524105.1 Candidatus Woesearchaeota archaeon | reverse complement strand
AAACTAGTTCCTTTAGCTAATGCATTAAGTAAAGAATTTAATGTTTTAAGATCATGGGTAACACCATCTTTAATGCAAATCTTAGAAGATAACAAACACCATGAATACCCACAAAATCTATTTGGTTTAGGTAGAGTATTCAAGAAAGATGAAAAAGAAGAAACAAAAGTAAAAGAACAAGTTAGATTATCAATTGTTTTATGTGAAAAAGATGCAAACTTTACTAAAATAAAACAAATCTTAGATGCATTAACATCAGCTTTAGGATTAACTTATTCTTTAGATGTAACTAAACATCCTTCATTAATAGAGGGCAGAACAGGTAGGATTAAAACAAAAACTAAAGTGGGATACATTGGAGAAGTACATCCATTAGTTTTAAATAATTTCAAATTAGAAGTGCCAGTATCAATTTTAGAATTGAACTTATCAGAGATATATAATGATCTTTAAGATTTTAGGTGGGATAGGATTAGTCTTAATCACAATTGGTACTTTAGTTAAGAATAGAAAAGAAGAGCACATTTTCTTTATTTTAGGTGGTCTTTGTTTATTGGTTTATAGCATTTCTATTAGAGACCCAATCTTCATCCCATTACAAATCATATTTGTTTTAGCTGCAATTTATTATTTAATTAAGAAAAATTAAAACATATTATCTGGATCACTTCCGCCTTGTGGTGTTCTACGTTTTCTTCTTGCAGGAACAGGTTCTCCTTCATCTTCTCCATTCATACTGGTTGGTCCTTCTCCTCTTGATTCTAACGTTTCTCTTTGCCTTCTTGATAATGTTCCTCTTGGTCTAAACTGATCTTTTAACCACCTTCCAACAACTGAATCCTTAAACATTTCTGCCAATTGACTTTTTGCCATAAGTCCTTCTGGATCTTGTTCTTGTGCACTCCTTGATAAGCCTGGTGCTCTACTTCTTAACTCTTCACCTGCTGAATCAATTGCTTCAACAACTCTTGCTTGTGCATGCTGTGCTTCATTCTCGAAATCAAGTTCAGCCCTTTCAAAAATATCAAGTGCTTCATCATAATCATGCATTATCCCAGCTAATTGAGCTTCAAATCTTTCTCTCTCTGGATGACCTTCTAAAGCTCCAACAGCAGCTAAATTAGTA
Organism: Candidatus Woesearchaeota archaeon; assembly: GCA_964524105.1. GTDB lineage: Archaea > Nanobdellota > Nanobdellia > SCGC-AAA011-G17 > GW2011-AR18 > JAGVXZ01. The sequence continues at coordinate 58,797 of CAZGBX010000003.1, read as the reverse complement.
GCAGCTTTAAGTAGCCTTGTTTGTGCTTTTTGAAAATCAATAAACCTTCTGTTTGACTCTTGCATTCTTGCTTCAATAGCTTGTAATCTTCCACTTATCTCTTGAATCTCTGCTCCAGCAACACCTACAACCCCATCTGCAACACCTAACAGTGCTGGATTAACTTGTCTAAGAACCCTAATAATTTGTTCATTAGCAATTTTCCTCGTCCTTTCATCTTGAACACCTTGCTTCTTTCTATACTTTCTTCTTTTATACATTCTCCATGCAGTAAAAGCAGTAATAATTCCAATTGGTATCCCAAAACCAATAAAGCTTACAACGCCTGTAATGTCACCCATCTTTTGTCTCCAAGGTTCATCTCCATTCCAATGTGGGACAAATCTAGGGTGATCAAAATGCCCAATTGTTGTATGTACTTGTTCTAGTTCAGCATCAGATAGGGCCTTTATTTTAAGAATCTTAGCTTCTGGTTTTTCCTCTTCTTTTGTTTTACCTTTCTTTTTTTTCTCCTTTACTCCTGCATCAATTAGTACATCATCTACCCAATCATCAAAATCTTTTTTCTTGCTTTTAGCCCAATCTTTTGCTTCATCTTTCTTTTTTTCTAGCTGCTTTTCAAGTTCTTTTCTAACTTGTTCTTCCAACTTATCTGACAGATCTCGCTGATCTGAAACAATCTTAAATACCTCAGCGTTCTTATCCATTAGAGAACCAGCCTCTGCTGCCCAAGGTTCTAATTTAAATTTAACATATAATGCTGCAAGAATTAATTCTGTAGATGCAAACAAATGAAGTGTTCCTGGAGCTAAAGCAACAGCCTTCCCCTTTGTCCATGGCGCACCTATCCCTCTAACACCTCTAGTATGCCTAGCATCTTCATTATAAAACAAATCTACAAACCACCCATAGAAATATTCTCCAATTCCAAATATTCCTTCTTTTATCCAAGAACCAAACCCAGCCATCTTTTTCTAATCAATCTAAAAGAATTTCAATATTTAAAGCTTATTGTTTCAAACTAACATCAATATCACCAAAATGTGTCTCTTGATACAGATCAACTTTAGTTTGGTTAGCTAAATGTAATAATGGTACAAAAGTTAAAATCTTATCTTTCTTACTTTGGGTTGGGATCAACTCACTAAACTTAACTTTGTTTTTACTTAAAAGAATCTCTTTAACTTTATCAAATAATCTAGAAATTAATACTTCAATATCTTCCCCCTTCTCAGGTATAACAACATCAGGAACCCAGTTTCTTCTTTCAAACCTTTTAATTCTTCTTTCATTAACTTCAAGAGCTTTATCTAAAGCATTCATCAAATCAGAAATATTAACTCTTCTTTTCCTAGCTTGCGGAGTTTTAATTGTCAACCTTGGCCTTTCATCCATGATTAACCTTCCTTGCCCATCCATTTCAAACTGGTGTACTTCTTCTTGTGGATACATGATATTATCTAAGATTGGAATTCCTTCAGTAAGTAATTTATCAGATTTAATCTTAAGTAAAATAGCAGAAGCAAGTAACATTTTTCCAGAAACAAACAAATTCATCTCTTGCATCTCTTTAATAGTTTCTAAATATTTCTCCGCAAGTAAAGACACATCAACATCCCATGGATTTAATTCTTTATTCTTAACTAAGTCTTGTAGAATAGTCTGCCAAGTGATCTCGTCTTCTTTCATCACTATTTGGTATACTCTCTCGTGGCCCATATTTATAAATAAAAACCTAAGAACCTTTAAAAAGCTTCCGGAGTTAATGTCCTGAAGGCCTTCTTAATTCCATTCTTGCCACTGAATCACCCACGTTACTTACAAGCTCATCATACTGTCTTAATCCTCGTCCGTATAAACGTTCTAATCTTACTCTTCTTTCCCAATTAGAAGTTCCAAAAAGAACAGTTGGCAAATCTTTTCTAACCTCTGTTAACTCCCTAACTAAACCAAGCTCATCAAGTTCTCCCCTCTCATAAAGCCCTTTAATTCCTGCAATCCTCGGCCATAATTCATCAGTTGCAATTACCATTTATCTAGTAAGTGCCCTCCAAACAGAAGTGTCTTGTCCATTACCAAGAGATAAGTCTTCAGCTTCAATAACTCCGGCACTAACAGCAGCTCTAGATAATTCAGCATATAATCTCTCAGCTTCCAAATACTTTGGATCATCTCTAGATAACCCTGGAAAATCTAGAAACTCTTGCCTAGCAGTTTCAAGGTCAACACCTAATTGAAGTTCATCTCCTCTAGCTAAATAAGTGCCTCTAATTCCCATTCACCCTTCCTAACAAATTCTCTGCTTTACTTGCCATAGCCCCTGAGAACTAGGATAAATTTATAACATTTCCTATACTAGAATTCACCTAAATTCTTCTGTTTAGCACTTCCAGCAACCCTCTTATAAGTCGCCCAAGATTTTCTAAACAAATCAGGATATTTTTTCCAAGATGTTTTCAAAAAAGTCTGTGTCATTGGATCAGACGGATAACCAGAACCAAAATTCACCCCAATTTTCTTTTTCAACTTCTCAATCTCTCTATCTCTAGTAACTTTAGCTAAGATCGCACCTGCAGCAACTGGCACATGCTTCTCTGCTTTATGTTCACACTTCAACTTCATATCAAACTTCAAGAACCCACGTAAAGTTTTTGTATACTCTGGAATGTTAGTTGAAGGACAATCAACAATTGCTCTAGTTGGCTTCAAATAATTAAGAACTTCAGCAAACTTCATAGCTTCTAGTTTGTTCAAGTTAGAATCTTCAGAAAATATATGTTTGTCAATCAAAGATGGAGAGATAATAACAACTTTATACTTATCAACAATTGCAATTATTTTTTCATAGAAATCTCCTCTTTGTTTAGCACTTAATAATTTAGAATCTCTTAACCCTAACTTTTTCAATTTCTCATAGTTTTCAGGACTAACACTAACCCCACCAATAACCATCGGTCCAAGACAAGGTCCTCTTCCAGCATCATCCAATCCAGCTATCATATTACAATTTCAAACAAAGAAGTTCTTAAACATTACGATCTTCCAATATCTTCTTGATCTCTTGTTCTTGATTCATATCCACCAATATCTTTCACTTCTCCAGCATAAAGGTCTTCAGGATTACTATCTGTGTTATAGAAGTCAGTAGAATCATCTTTTTCTTGATAAGGATTACCTGCTACTTGATACTCATCCTCTTCTTCATCCTCAGCCCTTGTATCTTCTTCATGCCAAGTAAAATCCATATCAGGAGAAACATTACTCTCTAAAGATTTGGCAAAATCATCCTCTTCTTGGTCACCATTTCCCCATTCTAAAACTGTTGGAAGCTCATCCTTCTTCAAGGCCCTGATTAATTCATCTACTTCCCTTTGGTCAAGATTTGGGTTATTTACCATGGTGGTATTCTTACAGTAGAAAAATACTTAAAACTAATCTTTATACTTTAATAATAATCACTTATGAATAAAAATGGGCCGTACGGGATTTGAACCCGCGACCCCTTGGTTAAGAGCCAAGTGCTCTAGCCAAACTGAGCTAACAGCCCATTCACTAAAACTGACTTAATCGGGATTTTAAAAAGTTAACTATAAAATAAAAAATAGCGAGAGAAGGATTTGAACCTCCGACTTCCAGAACCATAAAACAATTTTATGATCTCTCCGGGTTTCTCTGAGTCAATTAGACCCTTATGAGCCTTCCGCAAGATCCATACGAATAAGGACCTCTCGACGGGCACTCCTAATTGGACTCAGCGGATTCATACAAATCAACTGATCTGCCCCATCTCGCTATTCAATTCTAAGGGTAGGCGAGCCTTTTATAAGTTTTTTGGGGGCATTGAATGTTGTGATGTAGTATGAAAAGGGGCATTAATTTCAAAGAGCTGAATGCAATAAAATCAAAGATTTTAGAAGAAGTAAAAACTGAAGATAAACTTTCTATTGGTAATATTAAAACTATTGCAGGATTTTCTCTAATTTTCAAAGAAGATAAGATAATTTGCGTTGGGATAATTTTAGACTTTAACACTTTAGAGATATTAGAAGAAAAAACAACAGAAAATGAAATTACTATGAACTATCAACCTGACTTAATCGCTTTCAGAGAAGGTACTCCAATAATTAACACAATCAAAGAATTCTCAAACAAACCTGATATTTTAATGATAAACGGTAATGGTATAATTAATGAAAAGAAGTTAGGTGTGGCAACTTATGTTGGTGTCATGTCAAACATTCCAGCAATTGGGGTTTCAAAAAAATTAATCTTTGGTAATCTAGAAGTGGACAAAATAATGTTTAAAGAAAAACAAGTTGGGATTGCAATCAAAGCTAGAGAATACGCAAACCCAGTTTACGTAACTCCTGGTAATGACTTATCAATTGAAAGTGCAAAATTAATAACAGAAAAAGTTTGTAAAAATCATAAGTTACCTCTCCCATTACATAAGGCCCATAAAGTTGCAATAAAGAGTAAACAACGTTAACTTTATAAACTTTTCACCTACATCAATTACAATGGAATTAAGACAAGAAATTGAGGTTTGGTACATTATCCCTTCTATAAGAAAAGAGATTGCATTAGCTATGAAGGCTAAGGGAATAAAACAAGCAGAAATTGCAAGACGTTTAGGATTAACAAAAGCTGCAATCACAAATTACATAACAAAAAAAAGAGCAAAAGAAATAAAGTTCGACAATGAATTCAAGAAACAAATTAAAGATTCTATTAATAATATCAAAGATGAAGTTTCTGCAATGAAAGAAATTCAAAAACTATTACAGGTTGCAAAGAACAAAAAAATAATCTGTAAGATTCACAAACAAAACTGTGAAGACAAATGTTTAGGTGGCTGCAAAGCTTGTTTTGAATGAAACTAAAATTAAATAAAGATAAATGTATAGGGTGTGGTGCTTGTGAAGCTATAGCTCCAGATTACTTTCAAGTAAAAGGTGGTGTTTGTTCTTTAAAAAAATCAGAAGTAAAAAAAGAAGATGAAGAATCAGTTAAAGAGGCAATAGAGTGTTGTCCTACTCAAGCAATTAAAAATAACAAATGAATCAATAAAAGATCCAATGGAAAAAGCATTAGACATGCTTAAAGAATATGAGAAAGATTTACCTCCTAGAGTTCTAGAAGATGAGTTTGAGTATTAAATCTCATCAGTAAATCTTTTGAAATGGCCGTGCCTATCATCCAAGTGTTCAGTTTCACGATGCAACACAAGTGGAACTAGGTCCAATTCTTCACAATACCTGACCTCCAACATTGTTGGTGTATTATCTATCACTAATCCAACAGGAACACCTGATTTTCTAACTTGACCAAGCATAGCCGCCCTATCAGCAGCTTCTTCAAGCCTCAAATCATCCGGATCAAGAAATCCATGAACATCAAATAGTACCGCATCATAATGATCCACTAACTCTCTTTCTCCTGCAGTCCGCCTAAGTTCACCTAAACTCTCTCCAAAATCAATCCTTGCAGCAGGAAGCATAGTCTCAAGAAATGGTAGAAACCCGTGCACATAGTAAGTGGGATTGCTCCCAACATATCCAAATCTCATAATATTTGAAACTAAAGAAACCTATTTAAAAATTTATATTGTCTTTTTCGGATCAACACTACAAGAAGCAGGCTTATTAACACTAAAATCTCCTAACTTTTTCTGTCCAAAACAAGCATCATAATGGTCACACTGCCCAGTCTTCCACTTACACAACCCAGTAATATTCTGTGGGTAATCCTTTATGTCATTAGAAGAAGTACTAGAATGAATTTTAACACACTTCTCTTTTGCATTTGAAATCAACTTCTCATCAACTTCAATTGCTCTTTCTCCATGTAATAGAAAATCCACTCCTACTTTTTTTGGATAAACTTTATGCTTCTCATAATACATCATTGCATAAATCCCTAATTGCAAATAATACTCATCAGACATTTTATCTCTTTTAGAAGTTTTATAATCCCATAAACTAATCTCTCCATCAATTTCATGTATTGCATCTATGTAACCTTGTACTTTATACTCTTGAGAAAAATACCTCATTTCAGCTATAGGTTTTAATTTATTAAAAGCTTCAGATAAACTAAGTACTTTCATCTCCTTATCTATCTTAGTACAAAACCTATAAAGAAAATTATTAAGCATGTCAAGACTTTCAACATAATATTTCTTAATTTCTTCTTTACTCATGTTAATCTTCATTAATTTACCTAGGGCAGTTACCCAATGTTTGTTAAACAACTCAATCAACCTTAGCCTAAATACATCATAGAACTCACTTTCTTCTACTTCATTAATCTCTAACTTAAAAAAATCCTCTAAAGCAGAGTGTACAACATTACCTCTTATTTGGTAGATATTAGGATCACTTCGTAACTTTAAGATATAAGAATAATAATATTTCCTTGGACACTGGAAGTAAGTGTTCATACTAGAAGGTGATTCAACCCTTCTGCCCCCAATTGCCCCTTTTTCCATAGAATTAAGTCAAATTGGAAACCTTTATAAAGATTTCAATTTCACAGTACATAAAATGATTATTCCTGTTTGTTGTTTCAGTTGTGGTAAGACTGTTGGTCAATTATGGGAGTCTTACAAGGAAAGAGTTTCTAAAGGTGAAGATCCAAAGAAAGTAATGGACGAGTTAGGATTGAAAAGGTATTGTTGTAGAGCACTATTCATAAGTCACGTTGACTTAATTGATACTGTTGCAAGATTTAAGAAAGCTTAAATACCACTAATCCTAAATTCTGGGTATGTTAAACATTGAAGCTATAATTTGGTATCTTCTTTTACTAGATAGTGTTGGTGCGAACATCATCGTAGGTTGCTGCACGAAATGGTACAAGAAAAACTACAAAGGGTTTTGCAAACACTTCCCACCATCTAAAGGTTGGTGTTTACTTTACTTAGCTCTAGTATTATGGATTGGTTTTGCATTACTTAGATTAGGTATTCTACCTTGGTAAATTTTCTTTTTTCTTCTTAGAAAGTGTTAGTAATCCTATTCCAACAATCAAGCAAGTGATTGCAGCAGGTATTGTCCTTTCACCTATAACATTACCTTGCCACATTAAGAAAGCACCTATTAACATTAATCCAAGTCCAGCTTTAAACATCCACGGTTTCTTTTCCATAAGCTAATTTAGAATTTAATACTTAATATTATTTTCGAAAAATCTCCAATTTAACTTCCTAAAACCATATAAACTTCAAAAAACTTCTATTTGTAAATGGAAGGTGATACTTATTTTCAAACAATTCTAGAGGGCTCATGGACAAAATTACCTGAAGAGATCAAACCTGTAGAATCAAAACTTAGGAATAATATTTACTTAAGAGAAAAACTAGATTCTATTTGGAGTAACCACTTCAAGGACATTGAAAAACTAAACCTTGTTAACATAAGATTCAAAGGAAACTGGAAGAACAAGTTTGGTCATATTGATTTAAAGAAAGACAAGTCAACTGAAATTGTAGTTAACGGTTTCTTCAAAGATCATAGAATTCCTGAATTCATTATTGATTTGACTATTGCTCATGAGTTAGTTCACTACTCTCACGGTTTCCAATCTCCACATAAGAGATTATTCAAACACCCACATCAAGGTGGAATTGTAACTAAAGAATTAAAAAACAGGGGTTTTATAAGAGAACTCAAAAAAGAAAAAAAATGGTTAAAAGAATCATGGTATCCATTGATAGAAAAAGAATTCCCTAAAAGAAAGAGAAAAAGAAGCTACTGGTTCTGAAACAACAAATTTTATTAAGCATTAAATCCAAATTAATCTCTTATGAAATTAAACATTAGTGCACTATATACCATCTACCAAGAGTTAGAACCCTTCTTAGGTGACAAACATAAAAGGGCAGCTCATGACTTAATGATAACTATTTACAGAGGTGCACTAAAAGAACATTCTGTTTGCGACAGAAGGGGTCTAGATCCAGTAACAATAAACTTACCAAGAATCTCACTTAATGGTAATGGTAAATCTAATTTATTTGTGGAAATTCATAGTATTTCAAAGGAAACTCACATGGGAGTAAGGGTGTTAAAAGGATTAATAACAGACCCACAAGTAGGTGATGATGTTAAATTATTTTTAGAAGAGGTTATTGCTTACGCATCAGAAATCTTCAAAAGTCTCTCTACAATTGAAACTAGGCAAAGAGCTAGATAATTTTATACCTTGAATACCTTTTACATTTATAACAATAGTAAACTACCATTTTATTTCTTGTTCTAACTCTATAATTGTCTTTATAGTAATATGAATAACAGTGCTTACAGAACTTTCGTTTCAAAGACTTAGGTAACCTTAGATTAACCTTCATTGCGATTCTACGTAGTTTTCTCACGTAAAAATCTCCTTTTACTGGATTCTCCTTAGCCATCTTAAAGTACTCTTTCACATCCTTTAAAGCATCTTTTTGCATCTCAACCTTAGATTTACGCACCATAATATAAGAATTAAAGGATTAGTAACATTTAAATATTTCTGATTTGACCTATTTTCTGGCCGACCAAAGGGGCTTGGTCCTACCCGATCTCGTTTCGATCTCGGAAGTCAAGCAAGCCTCCGTTTGCGATGGTACTGTGTTTACACGGGAACTCGTGAAAGTTGGTCACCTTTATTTTTATCATAAAGTTTATTAATCTCGCTGTGGATACAATTCTATGATTTTAATAAGGAACACTATTATTAGATTACTTTACAAAGGGATTTTAAAACATATTTTCTTCCAGGCAGACCCTGAAAAGATCCATGACAGTATGATTTGGTTTGGTAAGGTCCTAGGCTCAAATCCAATCACAAGACTCTTAACTTCTATTGCATTTTACTATTCAAATAAGAAATTAAATCAAAACATTTTGGGAATTAATTTTCCTAACCCAGTTGGTTTAGCAGCAGGATTTGACAAAGATGCTCAAATAATTAATATTATGAAACCAGTTAGTTTCGGTTATACAGAAGTTGGTTCAATTACAGCAGATCCTTGCGAAGGAAATAAAGGAAAGAGATTATGGCGGTTCCCTAAATCAAAGAGTTTACTAGTTTACTATGGTTTAAAAAACAAAGGTGCAAAAGTTCTATCAAATAAACTTAGAAACTTGAAATTTAAAATTCCAGTTGGAACAAGCATTGCTAAAACAAACTCTAAGAAAACAATCAAAAGTTCTGCTGGAATAAAAGACTATGTAGGTGGTTTCAAAGCATTCACTAATATTGGGGATTACTATACTGTTAATATTAGCTGCCCTAACACATTTGGTGGTGAACCATTCCATAATCCAAAGAAACTTAGCAAACTTCTAAAAGAACTAGATAAAATAAAAACTAAAAAACCTATTTTCTTAAAGATTTCACCTGACTTAAATAAAAAGTCTTTAGACAGTTTAATTTCCATTGCAAAGAAACATCGGGTTCACGGTTTCATCTGTTCTAACTTAACTAAAGTTAGGGATAATCATAAGTTAGTAGAGACTGACATCCCTGATAAAGGTGGTTTTGGTGGTAAAGTCACAGAACATTTAGCAAACGAACATATTAGTTACATTTACAAGAAAACAAAAGGTAAGTTTGTAATTATTGGTTGTGGGGGTATTTCTTCTGCAGAAGATGCTTACAAGAAAATCAAAGCTGGTGCTTCTCTAGTGCAGTTAATCACAGGCATGATTTATGAAGGCCCACAATTGATAAGTGAGATTAATCACGGTTTAGTTAAACTTCTAAAAAAAGACGGTTATGGTAACATTTCTGAAGCTGTTGGTAAAAACCTCCAATAATCAATTTTATATCCCAAGTTTGACAGTTAAATAAATAAAGTGTCCTTATAATTGTTTTTAGTATGAACCCAAAAACAAAAATAAGGACCATATCCATAAAAAAGACGCAAAATATAAGCTTTCCTATTGGGACTGCTTTAGCAGTTAAAAAATATAGTGAAAAACTTGATTTTGAATCTATTTTCTTAAAATTCAAACAACGAGGTATTCCACTTAAAGGCTTGGTTGAAGCCTTGATTTCTTACAAACTTAGTGAAAATCTTAGTTTGACTCGTGGTAGTGCTTGGATTAATAGAAAAGAAGTTCTTGATAAGTTTAATTTAAAGTCTTTTGAACAAAAGACTTTGTATCGTGCTATTGAAACAATTGGTGAGAATTATCAAGAAGTTATTCTTGATTTACAAGACGTTTTATTTTCAAAATATGATTTTAATCATACTGATGTTAATATGGATTGGAGCAGTCTTGTTTTGTGGGGGATTAAAGCAAAACTTGCTAAGTATGGTTATAGTAGAGAACATCGTCCTGATAAAAAGCAGATTACTTTTGGGATTACAGAACTTCGTAAGCCAATTAACATTCCAATCGGTTTAACAATTGCTAAAGGCAATGTTAATGACCAAACTCATTTTCAAACAACATTTGAACAAGTAAAAAATAGATTAGAAATTGGCTCAAAAATTATTTTTGATAAAGGTGCAAACGGGAAAGATAATCTTAATTCAGTAATTGCATCTTTGATGCAATTTCTTACTGCAAAACAACTCAATACTAGCGATGATAAAATAATTAAAAAATACTGGAAGATGAAACCCAAATTAATTGATTCAGAAAAAGGAATTTATGGTATTAAAATCCCTTTTCCTAGCAGAATCAATTATCTCTTTTTTTCAAAAAAGTTACAAAAAGAAAATGTTGCTAGTGCTCTTCGAAGAGCAGAACGTCAATTAAAAGAAGCACAAGATATTGAGCAAGCCCATAGTAAAGGAAAAGCTTTACCTAAACGTTTTCGCGTTAATAATATTTTAGTCAAAGCAACTATCGAGTATCAGACAAAACTTAAGAGCATGTCCGAAAAACAAGCATTTGAGCTTGTAAAAAAAGCAAATATTACTGGCAGAGAAGGATTTTTTTGCCTTATGAGCAGTAAGAATTTGACACTTAAAGAAGCATTATTTTTGTACAGAGAAAAAGATTCAGTAGAAAAAATAATGCACTCATTAAAAAATGAAGTAAACATCAAGCCATTACGTGTATGGTCGGATAACAGCATTTATGGGGCTTTGTTAATTGGATATTTAGCTCACCTAATCATATCATTAATACGATATGATGAGCCAGAATTGAAAAGTTTTTCAACAAAATTCATAAAAATTAGCCTATCCAATTTGACAGTTACGATTGAAAAGCTAAAAAAGTATAAAAAAAGAAGAATTTACTCTAATTTTGACCCAATAAATGAATTAATTTGTTTACAAAATCAAGGAATCACGTAGAAAACACCTAAAATTTCAGAAAAAAACACCAACTGTCAAATAGAAATTTCATGATGAATAGTTAGCAAACTGTCAAACTTGGGTTATATAACTTTCGCATACACCATTAGTTATGCCTAAGAAAAGAGCAAAGAGAAGGACTAAGGGAATTAAGAGAAAACATAAAACAAAAGGTTCTTGGAAATATAGTGTTATTCTAGGCGGGGTCGCTGTTGCAACAGCTTTAGCACTTTTATTCAGCCCTAAAAAAGATGTTAAACCAATTGTCCCATCAACACCAGTTGTAAGAAGAGTTCAAGCTCCAAAAGCTCCGATTCCCAAAGTAGAAATACCAAGAAGATTAGAAGATCATGGAAAAGTTGAGTTTACAACAGGAGATTCACAACCGCACCACTTTTATGTTGTTGGTCAAAAACATGAAGATCCAATCAAGGACCAATTTAGTGATAACGCATTAATAGTTCAAGGTGAAGTCTATCAAATTCTTAAATATTTAAGAGAAAGAGAAGACACACATTTATTGGTTAGGGAAGGTTACCATTTTGATAAAGACTACTTTGATGAAACAAATAGGGCTAGGGGTATGTTTGTTTTCCCTTCTGAAATAGAAATGACTGCCAAGGATGTGGCAAGTGATATCCAGAGGGTAAAAAGATCCCGTGGTATAACTCTTTGGGGGTCTGACATCTTGGCTTTAAAGTATGAAGATGTTATACTTCAAGGTGCAGAAGCAAGTCATTTACTTTTTTTAGGCCTTAATGAAGATTTAAGTAGAGTCCAAGATCTCGGGAAATACATGGAGGGAGAAAGGTTTAGGGCAAAATTTTCTCGTGCAAGGTCTGCTGCAAACTACGAAGGTAGTTTTAGGGTTGCTGAAAGGGAATTTGGGAGAGGTAGAGTTCTAAACCGGAATATGGGTCTTGTGATTGGTAATACTCATCTTGATGATATTACTGAATTTGTAAAAAATAGGAGAATTACAGTTCCCCCAGGTAGCTTCGAATTAAATGGAAAAAGATATGACATTCCTGCAGTTGATAAAGAATTTAATCCTCAAGATCATGGATATGATGTAACTGTAATTGTTCCAAATAGTTTTGAACAAAGTTTTGACTTAAAATCATTTAGGGTTAGATAGAATTTAAGAAAAGAATTACTCTAATTCTTGCCCCTTGTTAATACAGTTAATACTCCTAATATTATCAATATTATCAAAAAATATCCTGCGTTTATAAACTCCAAAAAGCTATCTTGAAATATCCTTATTAATAACAATAATAAAAACAAAATTAAAGCAACACCAAAACAAGAATTGATCACACTTTTTAATTCACTTTGTTTAAAATGAATCCGAGGTAATATCTGGTTAAACTTTATTACCCACAATGATTCCCAGATACTTTTCCTAAAAGCAAAAACCAGTAAAACAGATAATATCATAATTGCATATAATACTTTTTTCCATAATCCTGGAAAAGACAAATTATTTGTCAATTGTGATAAATAAATTACTGCCGCACAACCCAAAAAACCCATAAACATTTGCAATAATAAATATCCCCAAGTACTTTCTTCTTGAAGTCTTTCTCCTAATGATTTCGGCTTTGAACCTCTAAAAGAATTATCTTTCATTTTCTACCCCCTAAGAAATTAGGGACAACACTTTTCATCTTTTTAAAGAAAATAACAATTTGTTCTTCATACTTTTTAACCAAGAAGGTTAATACAATCACACCTAAAATAACAAAGAAATTTGTTAAGGCTGTAATTGGAATATTAAATATCAAGTTAGTAAATATCACACTTAATATCACTAATGCTATACTCAACGCCAAACTTAGACCAAGTTTTTCCACCCAATCTATATCCCAAAAAAATAACCTCACAACAACAAACCCTGGTAAAAATAATACATAAGTAATTCCAAATAACGCCCTTAAACCTTTCAGAACCCCAAAACCATAAACCACTTCCAAAATGATACTGATTGCCAAAACAGAACATAAGTACATTAACACATATTTTAACCAACTTTTCATCTTCAATTATACCGCATTACTCCATATTTAAATTTTTATATCTATAAATTACTAGGCCATTTCTTTCAAAAAATGGCTCAAAAAAAGTGGAATTAACTTCTCCACCGTAATATAAATATTTGATGTCTGGATGATCTGTAAAAAACTTTTCAAAGCATTCTACACTTTTATACTTAAAACAAGGTGCTAGTTCTTTAAAGTATAAGTTATTTACCCCATGCCCAGGACTTAACTGAACTGGCTTTATATTATAATAAGGTAAGGCATAAGATTGTAGGTGGTTTGTAGCTACAGATTGATTTGGATATAACTTACCAAATTCTTGAAAAAATTCATGCTCATTTTCATTAACATGGATGGAATCACTACCCCTTAGTTCAACATTAGCCTTTATAGCTAAAGGAACTAAAATAATTAATAATAATACCAAAACCAATTTAAAATTGAATTTCTTAAAATTAACATAATGTGCTAGATTATAAACCCCAAACCCTACAAAAAAAGGCATTAACATAAAAATATAATAAATTACTCTTCTATACCTTATAAAAAAACCTTGCCAGTTCCACAATAAAAACAGATCTAAAACTAAAAACACAATAATTGGAATTAAAAATTTTCTCGCTTCTTCTGCTTTTTGAGTGATAAAATATAACCCTAAACCAAATAATGGGACAAATGTATAAGTCAACATTTCATCAAAACTAAAAAATGGTTTAGACTTATGGTAAACAATTAGTTCCAGGAAATTCTCTATTAACCAACCATAACTATGAACATAACCAAATACCAATATCCCAAAAAACATCATTAATAACGCAAACCATAATCTTTTCCAGTACTTACGATTAAATATAAAATACAAAAATAATGAAATAATTGCAAAAACAGTAGTACTAATGTGGGTAAGTGCCAAAGAAACAAAAACTAAAGACGCCAAAAGAAATTCTTCTTTTACTAAAAATACAAAAAATAACAATAACAACATTGTCGCAAATACTAATGGGGTCAGATATGCTGGTCCTAACATTGTGACATTAGTTAATATTAAGGGTGTAAATAACCCACACACAACAGCAACAATACTATCCTTAAAAAGAACTTTAGCTAAAGTATAAACCAGAACACTTAAAATAATAAAATTCAAAATCCTTAAAATATAACCTAATAATAAAAAGTCTAGTTCTGTAACTGAACTTAAAACTGAAATAATCACAAAACTCCCTGGGGGATAAGTACTAGACTCACCTGTAAATGGCTCTGTAAAATTAATACCATTCTCTAAAAAATGGCTTGCCATATTTATTTCAATCCAAGAATCTACGTGTCTTGGCATAAACTGTGTTCCTAAAGAAAACACTATAGCTAGTACTAATACAAGAAAAAGAACCCTCTTATCCAATTTCATCTTTTTTAAGTTAAGAAGCCTATTTTAAATATATTTTGCTAGTTCATTACTCTAAACTTTAGAAAGATTTATCTATCCTAACAAAAATACCTCTTATAAATGGATTATTTAAAAACTATTGTCAGGGGTACAGGGTGGAAGGTCTTTGGGGAAATTCTAAATAAAATTATTAGGTATGTCTCAATTTTTCTTATAACACATTTAATTTCTCCTACTCAATATGGCCTATTCACATTAGGAAATACTATAATTGGAATTCTTGGAATTATTGCGCTTCTGGGATTTGAAAATAGTTTAGTTAAATTCATTACAAAATATAATGCCGAAAAAGAATATGGTAAAATAAAAACCCTAATTAAATTCGTATTTAAAATAATCCTTATCTGGAGTTTAATTATATCCCTTCTCCTATTTCTAATGAGAAATTACATCTCTAATTATATTTTTTCTGAACCAAATTTATCATTAGTAATATTAATTTTTAGTATTCTAATACCTTTACAAGCAGTTATCAATTTTCTATTTATTGTTTTAAGGTCTTTCAAAAAAGTTTATGAAAATGTATTAATTTCAAGCATTGTTGGTGGTTTGGCGTGGTTGCTTTTGGTATTCATTGCTTTTTTTATGGACCTTTCATTTTTTTGGATTTTAGTGGCAAAAATAATTAGTAAAGTGGCCATTCTTCTCTTTGCTATATATTATGTCTGTAAATTATATCTTAAAAAATTCCAAAAAATTAAAGAAGAAGAAATTGTAAAACTCAAAATTGTAAGTTTTTCTTTTCCATTATTCCTACATTCATCTGTTGCTCTAATTGCTTTTTGGGCAGACAAAATAATGCTTGGGATATTTGGCACTGCAAAAGATGTGGGAATCTACAATATTGCCATACAATTGGCATTGCTTTCTACATTTATTTTAATAGGGATTAATGAAATATTCGTGCCAATTATTGGAGAACTATATCATAGCAAAAAAATGGAACTTTATAGGGGATTATTTCAATCATTAACAAGGTGGGCATTTACTTTCTCCATGTTTATTTTAAGTTTTTATTTATTATTTGGAAAAGAATTACTAATTTTATTTGGAAAGGACTATTCTTTAGCTTTCTTACCTCTAATAATTATTACTGTAGCGCAAGCCATAACTGTTTCTGCTGGACCGGTGGGACATAGTCTTATTATGTTAGGAAAAAATAAATGGGTTTTATATGATACGTTATTTATTGTAATGATAAACATAATTTTAAACTTAATTTTGATACCAAAATATGGTATAATAGGCGTGGCAATAGCTACAGCAATAGCTTACATTTGTAATGCTCTATTATGGTCTCTACAAAATTATTATTTAACCAAAACTACAACATACAATTTGGCTATGCTCAAGCCAATAATCATGTTTATAGTAGCTATCACTTTAGGTTCACTAATCAAACCTTTGATTATGGATTTTAATATTTATTTCATTGTAATTTTTGGATTTTTAGCTATACTTTTGATCTCAGCCTGTGCATTTTTAATTACAATGAATAAAGAAGAGCAAAACTTATTAATGGTGTTAGGAAGGAAAATAAAAACATTATTTTAAAATGGAAAAAAAAGTAAAGCATATCTTAATTATCCCTTCTTGGTATTTAACAAAAGATAATTTAAATTCTGGGATTTTCTTCAAACAACAAGCAGAAGCACTAGCAAAATCTGGATTCAAAGTCTCATTAATAGATATATGGATGAAAGCAGACCCATGTAAACTAAGATTAAAAGATAATACCTCAAGAACAATCAATGGGGTTTATACTGTAGTGAAAAAAGGTTTTAAAATTCCTAAATTATTTAACAGTGGGTTATACAAAAAACATTTATTTGAAGCTTTCAAAAAAGTAGTAAAAGAAAATGGGAAACCAGATGTAATACATGCACATTCTTTAATTTATGGTGGATATGGTGGATATTTATTAAATAAAGAATTTAAGATTCCTTATGTAATTACAGAACACATAAGTAAAGTAGAAACAAGAATAAAAAGATTTGAAAAATATTGTACTCTTGCTGTTTCTAATGCTTCTGAAGTTATAGTCGTAAGTAAATATTTAAAACATATTCTCGCAAAGTATTACAAAAAAGAGTGTAAGGTTGTACATAATTTCTTTGATTTAGAAGGTCTGAAAAGAAAAGAGAAGAAAAAACAAACTAAGTTTAAGATAATTTGTATTGGGTGGATGGATGAAATCCAAACTAAAGGGATAGATATTCTCCTAAAGGCATTAAAGATTTTAATTAATGGAAATAATGAGATCTATTTAACTGTGGTTGGAGATGGGCCAAATAAAGAAAAATACAAAGAATATTGTACTAAAGAGAATATATCCAAATATGTTAATTTTCTAGACCCGATGCCACATAAGGAATTATTGCATAAAATAAGAAACCATTCAGTACTAGTAATATCTAGTAGAATAGAGACATTCAGTATAGTAGGGATAGAAGCTATGGGCCTGGGACTTCCTGTTATTGCAACAAAGTGCGGCGGTCCTGAAGATTATATCACAAAAGAAACAGGTTTAGTTGTAGACAAAGAGAATCCTAAACTTTTAGCAGAATCTATAATTTTTATGAAAAAAAACCTTAAAAAATATAATAATAAGAAAATTGCAGCCTATGCAAACAAAAACTTCTCAGATAAAGTTATTATTAATAAAATAATTAATATCTACAAAAATATTAAATAAATGGTTTTATTTTTTTAAAGAATCTTTGAGTAACATTCTTCCAATCATATTTTTCTACACTTTTTCTTGCATTTATTCTAATTTGGCCCATCTTATCATAATTCTCAAGAACATATTCAATCATTTCTCCTAATTTTGCTGGATTATTTTCCTCAACTAAAAAACCACTCTTTCTATTAACAATTAATTGGCTATATTTAAAGTAATCCCATGCAATTACTACTGCCCCAGAACTTAAGGCTTCAAGTAATGAATGTGAGATCCCTGAACCGTCACTGACACATAGAACAATTTTTGCTTGTTTCAATACATCTGGAATATCTTTCCTTTCTCCTAAAAATAAAATAGAATTAAGAACATTCAATTTTTTAGCAAGTTTAACATAGGGTTCTTTATTACCCTTACCAACAAAAACAAACTTTACATTTTTATTTACGACATGTGGTATGCACTTAATAATTTCACGGATGCCGGTTATGTCTCTTAATGTGGAAACATTCATAATAATATTCTCTTTTATTATTCCACCACTTTTATATTTTTGAAAGTCAACACCATTAGGCATAACACTAACCTTTTTTTTAGTATTTTGATCTATATACTTTGAAATATTTTCTTTTGTATCATATCCATTTGCCCATACTGCTTCCGCATGTTTCATGGTTTTAATCTCTAATTTCTGAAAAAAATTAAACCATTTTTTCTTAAAAATCGCAGTCTTTAAAGTCGAGTCATATGCATACTTCCCTCTCACACAACAAATATATTTATAGCCCTGTTTTTTTAAGTACAATGCAGGAAGGGCAGTAAATCCAGACCCTATAGCTATAATTAAAGGTTTCTTCCTTCTAAATCTTCTAAATAATTTTATATAACAAAGGATGGAAAAAAGATAAGAGTTAGCTACGCGAAATAAAGTTCCAAGGGGCCAATAAGTTTTAATGAAACGTGGCAAGATGGGTACAGAAATTATATTTACTTTGGAGTTTAAGTTAAAAAAAGGTTTTTTCATATTAAAGAATTTTTTTTGATTAACTAAATAAATAGAATCTCCATTTGTTATAAGGCTATTACAAATATGAAAAAGCCAAGTCTCTCTTCCACCTGAATAATAAGGGAAAGGCGAATCAATGATAAAAATGATTTCTTTTTTACTACTCACTTCCTGTAATTTCTTCTTTAACATCTTTGTGCCTTTTAGAGAGGTCATACAATTTAAATATATTCCCCCAGTGAAGAAGAGCAAAACTTATTAATGGTGTTAGGAAGGAAAATAAAAGTAAAAATTTAAGATGGAAAAAAAAGAAAACTATTTCAAAGATTACGAAATCCTTGCGGAATATCTTTATGAAAAAGGAAAAATTAAAAATTTATTGAATTATAAGTTTGATTTTAAATTTTTTTTATTGCATGCAAGACACCTAATCTCTTATGAATACGCCTTGAAATATACTAAGAATAAAAATGTACTTAGTATTGGTTGTTTTATTGGTTATGGTGAAGAAATCTTAGCTTCTAATGCTAAGAAAGTTGTAGCAATAGATGAAGATCTGGAAGCAATAAATTTTGCAAAAAAAACAAGATCCAAAAAGAACATAGAGTTTAAAAAAATTGATGCACTAGAATTACCATTTAAAGAAAATACTTTTGATGTGATAACAGCATTTCAATTAATAGAACATATCCAGCCAAATTCTTTGCCAGATTTCTTGGAAAAAATGAAAAGTTTATTAAAACCTGGGGGATTACTAATAATAACCACACCAAATAGAAAATTTAGACTTTTACCTTTTCAAAAACCATTTAACCCAGAACATTTTCAAGAATTTACAAAAAGAGATTTAGAACAAGTTCTTAGAAAAAACTTTCAAGAATTTAATATATATGGGCTTCGAGCTAAAAAATGGATTCAGCTTATTGAAAAATATAGGGTGAAACGAGGGATATTATTACTTCCAATTAAAATGATTCTGAAAATAATAATAATAATTACCAAACCAAGAAAAGGAAAAAAGGGGATTAAAGAAAATGTTCCAAAGTTTAAAAAGAAAATTTTGAAAATATTAATGAAAAGATTTAAACTTAGCCATTTTTATTTAAATAAAAAAAGAATAGATTCTTCTATGACTTTCTTTGCAATTTGTAAGAATACTAGCCCCCCAAGTAATAAATAGTATCATTCTCAAACTCTTTACTCTTAAAATTGGTTTCAAATTTTTTATAACAAATATCATAATTTAATTCTTCCCTCTTTCCAATATAAACATAAATTTCTTCTCCATACTTCTCAATTAACATTTTAGTTTTGTTTAAATCACAAGATTCGTAGATTTCCCTTACATCTTCATGCCTTTGGGAAATGTTATATAATTGATGGACATACATACCGTAATGTCCCAAATAAGTAAATAACACAGTTTTTTTTGTTATAATTCCAAGTGTTTTAGACGTAACTGGTTTAGCAATAATGACTGCATTTTCTTCTATTGACTCAAAAAATACTATTGCACCATCTGAAATACCAAGCATTTCTTTTGATTGTAGTGCTTTTGATGGACCGTTTATTTCAGGTATATCACTAATTATGTAAGTTACTGACATTATAAAGGTTAATATAATAATTATAGATAAGACAATTCGAATTCTTTTATTAATATTAACAAATGTGTAATAAATCCCCAAACCAACAAAAATAAAGTAAACCGCAGGCACAAAAAAATATTTTATAGGATAATTTAAAGTATTAATCTTAAAAACAAGCAGGTTTAAAATGTAAAATACAGGTAATAAAAAATAAGGGAGATTTTGAAAGTTAATTAATCTTTTTCTAAATAAACAGACTAAACCTATGATTAGGAACATTAAGAATAGATAGTTTGTTACTCCAATATTGAAATTAAAATAATCTACTGTGAAAAAATTTTGTGTTTGTTGCATTACGCTTACACGAGAAAAGTCAGATAATATTTGGGGTTCAATATACCCCTTTGGAAAACCATAGTCTATCAAATTAGGGACAAACTGTATACTTAATCCTAATATCAATGTTAATAGAAGAATTATTTCTTTCTTTAACGTCTTCCATCTTTTCTTAATAATATTAAAAATTATAAATAATCCTATTAGACCAAACAATCCAATGGCGGTTGTTCTATGTATAAAAGAAATAGACAAAACAATTATACAACAAGTATAAAACCACCTCTTTTTTTCAATTGCTCCATTAATTAGTAAAGATATGATTAACAAACCTAAGAAAAGATTTAAGTATTCTGGCATGGCAAACGAAAAACGAGAAAAAATATAATCATATCTTGGATTTTGCCACCAAAATAAAAATATACTAAGCCCTGAAATGGCAGCCACAATTTTATTCTTTGTAATACTTTTTGATAAGAAATAAACACTACAAAAATAGAAGAGATAAAATATTACAGGTAGAAGTATGAATGTCTCCTGTAATGTCATACCTGTTATATTACTTATAGATACAAAATATGATGGATAACCCTGTGGATACATATGTGGTGCTTTTGGAAAAAAAACATTTTTTTCCAATAAAGATTTTTCATCTTGTATTTTTTCAGCAGTTTTCCAATGATCCTCACCATCTCCAATCAAAGGGTATTCAAATTTGGCAAAATTAACAAGCATAAAAATTAAGATTGTAACAAATATTATGAAAGCTACAAACACAATTTTATTCTCTGTCTTTCTATTCATTTACACTTCACATCACAAACATTTTTAAATTTGTATCTTAATCATTTTTCCACGCACTTGTATAAATCCTAAGAATCTTTTTTGCCTGGTTTTCTAAACTAAATTTCTCTACTGAACTTATTGAGTTTCTTAATAATACACTATATAGCTTTTTGTTTTTTAATACTTGATTTATTTTATTTTTTAAATCTCCTTTGTCTTTGTTTTTAAAGAACATTCCATTGTAACCCTCCTTAAGGTAATCCACCTTCCCACCAACTTTTGATGCTATAACAGGAGTTCCAGAAGCCAGTGATTCTACTCCAACAAGCCCGAATGATTCCTTAGAACTTGGAAAGATAAACATGTCTGATGCTTGCATCCATTTCACCACCTCCTCATGAGGCATATAATCTTTAAAAAATGTCTCTATCTTATTCTTTTTTGAAAATGTTTTTAATTTATTAATTAGGGGCCCTTCCCCTATTATTATTGGTTGAATTCTTTTATTACCTAGCTCATTTATTGCCTTTAAAAAAAGTATTGGCTCTTTTCCATCAATTAAGTGTCCAACAAAAAGGAGGTGTATTTTCTTAGTATTCAGCCCAAGGTTCTTTTTTATTTGTATTCTACTCTTTTTTGGCTTAAACAATTTTGTATTTGTACCGCAGCTTATAACTTCAATTTTTTTAGAATCCACATAAAATTCTTTTACTAACTTATTTTCATATGGTGTACTTACAGCTATTACCTTAGAAGCTTTTCTAAAAATTCTCTTTTGCAAAGAAAAAATAATTTTTGATTTTTTTGCCATTGAGTCTATATCTCCTCCATGAGAAGTAATAATTAACGGTTTATTATGTAATAAGCAATAAATATAACCAAGAAACCCAGGATAAAAAACTTGGTGGCAGTGTACAACATCAAACTTTCTTAATAAAAAAGGAATAAAGGCCACAGTAAAGTAAATGTACTTTATAAATGTCCATAAGACCCCTTTTTTATATTGTGGATTTTTTACATAGTTAAATATGGGGTTGAAAAAAACAAATACTTTTCCATTTAAATTTATTAAAGAATCCACTTGTTCTTTAACAAAATGAGAAGCTACTGTGTTCTTTTTTGTTGGGTAAGAGTTAGTTATAATTAGAATCTTCAATATAATTCACCATCCACCTTGTAACATCTATCTTCTCTTCTAATAATTGAGAGCTTTTTTTCTTCCATTGTTTTTTTGTACTTTTTTCATTAGTCAATTCCTTAACCTTTTTTATTATATCCTTTGGATTAGTTATTTGAAATAATAACCCATATTTTTCATTAATTTCATATGGATTTCCCAAATAACCAGTATTAACAAATAAAGAGGGCGTCCCTAAAATTGCTGCTTCCGTAGCCATAGTAGCCCCCTCAGTAATTAACAAGGTGGTATAATACAAAACATCATGCATTTTTTCAGGGGAAATATTAAGTTTATAGGCTTCAAACTCTTTTGGTAATTTTCCTTCTGAACTTATCAACACCTTTCCATATTTACTAAACAATTGAATTATCTCTCTTTTACTTCCAATCGTCAATCCTTTCTGCCTAATATCGTGGCTTGCACCCCATGAAACAAACCTCAGAACAAAAAACTTTTCACCTTTTTTCAGACCAAGTTCTTTCAAAACACTTGGATTTGGTTTAAAATAATTCGGATGCAAATAAGCTAATTCATGGTACCCATTATATCGTACTTGTTTTTTCCCTAATTTATCTTTATAACATAAAGGAGTTATAATTTTAGTTGCAAATGGATATGTCACTAAATTTCCAATCTTAGCATGTTCTGTATCATTAAATATGAAAGAAGGTTTTCTCATTCTCCAACTTACATGAGCAATATAAGGATTATTTACTCCAATTAGAATATCAGGATTGAAACTCTTACTAACATTATACATAAAAATATCTGTTTTTATCAAATTAAATGCTTTTCCCAAGATCCCATTATACCCTTTTCCTCTTTGAATATACTTTATACCATAGGTATCAAGTAACCTTAATACACATTCTTTGTCCCTAGCTGTAATCAAAAATTCATGCCCTTTCTTTTCCATGATTTTAATAAAATTCTTAAATAAATGTACATGTGCTGGGTGCCCAATATCAATCATAATTTTCAAATCACTAACCCCACAACACCAAACACAATAGTCACTGAATAACAAATTAAAATCGCCTGCCATTCATTAACTCTAAACAACTTACATACAATATACTTTACAGTCAAATAGTTAGGTGTTTTAATAGTCCCATCTTCTCTTACTTTACCAAACTTAGCAAAGGGATATTTATCCATATTTCTAGTCCAATAAATCCATAAAATGAAATTTATAATGTGCGGTATCAAAATTATCACTCCAAAAAACTCAATATTAGCTAACACCAAAAATCCACCAATGGCCCCACCTAACAAGAAAGACCCAATATTACCTAAAAATATTCTAGAGGGATAAAGATTAAAAAACATAAACGCTAACAAGGCACCTAAGATAGGTATAATTAATAGATTATGTGCCCAACCAGAAACCAAGTAAGATTTAACACCTGCAAAAATTAATATTATTAATGATAAACCACCAGCCAACCCATTATAACCTGAATGCATATTTATCAGATTAGCTACAACCATAATATACAATGGAGCAAAAATAAAAGCATACATCCACCCTAACTCAATCTCAAAAAGTAATAGACTTAGATTAGTATCCTTAGTTAATACTGCAATCGGTAACGCTAAGATAAACAAAACCAGTACTTTCCCCTGACGTTTCTTAAACCCTAACAAATCATCAGCCAGTCCATAAAATCCATACAGTATCACTACAAAATAAAACAACAATAAAGGCACCATATTTATTCCAAGAAACTCTGCTACTATCAACCCTAACATCGCTCCAGTTAGTACAACCAAACCCCCCATATTAGCCACCATTTTTTCACCAGACTTATACATGTCCCTTACAACCAACTTCTTTTTCTCTGCTTTTTTAATATAAAATTTAATCAGTATTAAAGTAACAAAAAGTGAAACCAAGAATATTAATAGAATTCTCTCAATCATCGTAAATCAATAAGATTGAACATATTTAAGAATATCTAGGTTTTAAAAATAGTAATAATTACCATATTAACCAACCAAAATATTTATAAGTAAGTAATACCAAAAAAACATACCAAATGGCAAAAAAAATAAGAGGCGTAGTAAGTTTTTCATTAACTTTGCTAATAATTATTTTATTATTCTTATCTGGTCCTGCTTCAGCTGTTACTGTAAGTGTAACTTCAGCAGATACTGTTACAGTGGGAAGTGGCATTACTTTTACTGTTGAAGTTGCAATAGCTAGTCCAGATTCTTATGTCCCTTTAAATTACACAAATCTAACTATAACTGACCCTGATGGTACCCAAATTAGAACTTGTAAAATAGACCTTGATAGCACTGTATCAGGTTGTGATGATATTGCTGTCAATTCCGTTACACAAGATGCGGGTTTAAGTTACAGTTATGCTAATGGAACAGGTTATGATGTAACCAATACCACATCATATAATTTAGGTTATGGATACGGGTATGGGTCTACTGGTTCATATGGTTCTATAACTTATTCTATTACATGGACTGTTCCTCCTCCTTCCTCACCTGGAACTTATATTGCAAAAGCTGAGATGTATGCATATGGTAATGAGGGGACTCACGTGTATCCTTCATCAAATAAAGAATTTAGTGTAACTGCTGCTTCAAGCACTTCATCATCATCAAGTAGTGGTGGTGGCGGTGGTGGTGGAGCAGGTGATGCTCCAGCAACAATTGGGGAAGGGGAAACAAAGTCTTTAGGAAGGTTAAGTTCTTATGGTGCTGAAAGAGAGATGGAGCATGGTGCAAGAATAGAATTTACATTACCAAATGGAGAAAAGCACAGCGCTACAATAAAAGAAGTTGAAGAGGATAGAGCTAAAATCGAAATTAGATCTGAACCACAAACAATCATAGTTAAGCTTGCAGAAACAATTAATGTTGATGTAAATAATGATGAAAAAGCAGATGTTTCGATTTATTTAAAGAAAATAACTGCTGTTGGAAACGCTGTAATTAAAATAACTAGGTTAGATGATAGCCCAAAATTAATTAAGGGTCATAAAAGTGCAGAAGCTGCTGAATTAGATGATTCAGAGATAGATATTTCTGATGGTACAGCTGATCAAGATACAAGAAGTAGATATTGGTGGGCATGGTTAATTGCAATACTAGCTTTAGTTGGGATTGGTGTAGGATATTATTTCTATAGTACAGAACACTGGTTAAAAAAATAATTGATTTTTCTTTTAAAAGTTAATGCGGGAGACAGGGTTCGAACCTGCGTAGACACTAAGCCAACGGATAGCTCACATTATTTCTTCATAGTTACCCTTTAGGGCACCTCAGCACTCAAATGTCTTGAGTCCGTCCCGTTTGACCACTCCGGCACTCCCGCTTAAGATTTGAAACCCATCCCAACATTTATATAAATTCCTATCAGACCATTCTTTATGAAACTAGAGAAATATTTTGACAAGGAAACCATGTCAGTTCACTTGAGAGAGAACAACTTACCTTACGCTAAAAAAGGTCAACCTGGTGACTGGAAATTCACAGCACTATCAAAAAAGAACTTAAAACAAGAAGAGATCAAAGAACTTTCAGAAGAGATCATCCAACAAGTAGAATATAGGGAAGATGGCTTCATTGAAATCGCAAGACCTGGTTCTAATATAATTCAACTAGGAAATTTCAGGATTGTAATTACTCAACCCCCTTTATCTGATGGTTGGGAGATCACTGCAGTTAGGCCAGTAAAGAAACTTGCAATGAAAGATTATAATATTACTGATAAATTACTAAACAGAATCAAAGAACAAGCAGAAGGAATATTAATTTCAGGTGCACCAGGTAATGGTAAATCAACTTTCGCATCAGCATTAGCAGAATTCTACGCTTCTAATGAAAAGATAGTAAAGACAGTTGAAGCTCCAAGAGACTTACAATTAAATAATGAAATAACTCAATATTCGATTTCTCATGGTGACCAAGAAGAGATTCATGATATTTTATTACTAACAAGACCAGATTACGCTATTTACGATGAAATGAGAAACAAGAAAGACTTTGAACTTTTCACAGATTTAAGACTAGCAGGTGTTGGTTTTGTAGGTATTGTTCACGCAACTAATCCTATAGATTCTATTCAAAGATTCATAGGTAAAATTGAACTTGGAGTAATCCCCCAAGTTGTTGATACAGTCATCTTCATCAAAGATGGGAAAATAAACAAAATTCTTTCACTTGAAATGGCAGTTAAAGTTCCTTCAGGTATGACAGAAGCTGACTTAGCAAGACCAGTAGTTATAGTAACTGACTTTGAAACAGAAGAATTACAATTCGAAATCTACACTTACGGTGAACAAACAGTAGTTATTCCAGTCCAAGAAGACTCTAAATCTCCTTTACAAGAACTAGCAGCCAAACAAATTGAAAAAGAATTCTATAACTACACTAACAAAGTAAATGTCAGACTAAACTCAGATAACAAAGCAGAGATCTACGTTCCAGAAGAAGACATTTCATATATTATTGGTAAACAAGGTAAGAACATTGAAAAAATAGAATCTAAGTTAGGAATATCATTAGATGTTAGAGCTTTAGATGAAAAAAAAGATGCTAAACCAATCAAATACCAAATAAAAGAATCAGATAAGTTCATCAGTTTCAAAACTAAACCGTTCCATGGTGGACAACCAGTTGATATCTATGTTGATGGTCATTTCCTATTCTCAAGTAAATTAAGTAAAAAAGGAAACTTAAAAGTAACTAAGAAAGCTAAAGTAGGTCAAACTTTACTCGAAGACTTAGATAATAACAGAAAAGTTGAGTTATGGGTTTAAATCCATTAACTTTAAATATAAATTAATCAATAATTTCTAGTATGGGAGCTGTAGAGATTATAGGTTTGATTCTAGCAATTATCATATTAATTAAACATTTACCAACTTTATTAGCTTTCAATTTCATGAAAAACAGATTACGGAAGTTTGAGAAAACAACAGACAAGACAATAAATTACATGTTCTGGGCAACTTTCATTGTATTCTTAGTTTTATTATTCTTCATATTACCAGTAATTGGGCTACTAAACTTCCTAGTTGCAGGTGTTGTATATTCACTATTAATTAGCCTACTATTCACTTCACGGCCACAATTATACAGGTCAATGATCAGAGAGGTTTTAAGAGCACCAAGTGGCTGGATGAGAATCATGTCTTTAATTAGTGTCATCATCGCAGTTCTTATGTTATGGTTATTATTCAGATAAAAATGAAAAAGATATTCATACTAGTATTACTTCTATTTGTAACTGCGTGTGGCAGTAATCAAGTTTGTATTAATGGGTCTTGTGTTGATGTAGAGCTTGCAGACACCCCAGAACTAAGACAACAGGGATTAATGAACAGAGCAGCACTACCAGAGGACCAAGGGATGTTATTTATTTTAGAAGAAGAAAAATCACCAACTTTTTGGATGAAAGATACCCTATTACCTTTAGACATTATTTGGATAAACGGAAATAAAGAAATTGTAGAGATTACAAAGAACGCCCAACCATGTGATAATGATTGCCAAATCATTAAACCTCTGGCAAAAGTAAAGTATGTGCTAGAAGTTAATGGTGGTTACACTTTCAGAAAGGACATTATGATTGGAGATAAAGTTAATTTCTAACCCCACTTCTCAACATGAATTTTAGTAAACCCTAGTTCATTTAACCAAGATAAACAGTTCTCAACCATTTCTTTTGGCCCACAGATAAACACATCTTTATTTGTATCTTTTAAATTTTCAGAAATAATCTCTTTGGTTATTCTTCCTTTAACAAACTTAGTTTCATCTTGCCTAGTTACACAAATCACTTTTTTTATGTTTGGGAATTTCTCTAATTCTTTTTCATAAATATAATTCTTCTCTGTTTTAATACTATAAATCAAAGTTGTTTCTAAGTCTCTACTTCTAATCATTGACATTACTGGTGCAATCCCTGTCCCTGCAACAATAAAAGCAGGGTCTTGGGAAGGTTTCAAAACAAAGTGTGCATTAAAAGGCCCTTTCATGTTTAGCTTATCTCCTACTTGTAAACTATTAACTTTCTTAGAGAACATTCCTAATGGGTCAATCTTAAAACAAACTTCAAAACCTTTTTCTTTATTTGAAGAAGCAATTGAATAAGCTCTTTTTACTACCTTGCCTTCAGATAAATATCCTTCTTGCCACAACAGTACATAAGCACCAGGTAAGAAACTAAAACCTTCAACACTAAACTTAATTATTCTTATATCAGAACTAAACTCTTCTATACTTGAAACTTCAACAATGAAATCTTGAGGTTTAGTTAAACTATCAATCTCTTTCATCATTTTATTATAGGTTTCTTCATCCATACCGTGAGCCATACAACCTTCTTTTAGAGTTTCAAAACGACTTGCCATACATCCAACACAATGTAATCCATACTTAGAGAGAATCTCCCTTGATTCAGGTATTTCCTCTAATAATTCCACAATTGTAATTTTCTCATCTACCATAAAGAATGAGGGTAAACAATAACTTATTTAAACTTATCACTTGTCCAAGTAATAAAAATGAACAACAAAATCAGGGCAATAAACTATTCTTATACAAAAATACCTACTTATGAAATAGGCCCTATAAAAGTAAACGGGAAATATGCTAAAGGAGAATTTAATGTTTGCTTAACTTGTACAGAATCACCTTTAATCCCATCAGTAAAAAGAGGCATGAAAGTTGCAAACTTAGCTGGGGGAATAAAAACAAAAATCATTAAAGATGAAATGACAAGGGCACCAGTAATCAAAGCAGAAAAAGAAGAAACAAAAAACATCCAAAACTTCATAAAAAATAATTTCAAAGAGCTAGAACAAGTTGCTAATGCAACTACTAACTACGGTAAACTTTCAAGTATTGAAACTAAAACTCATAATGGTCACCTTTACATTAGAATTGGAATGTCAACAGCTGATGCTGCAGGACATAACATGGTAGAGAAAGGATCACAAGCTATCATGAATTTCTTAAAAGAAAAGTTTAACTTCAAATTAATCTCCATCAGTAGCAACTACTGTACTGACAAAAAACCAAGTAAAATTAACAAAGAAAAAGGTAGGGGTAAATGGGTTAAGGCAACAGTATCAATCCCTAAAGAATTATTAAAAAAACATCTAAAAACAACACCTGAAGAACTAATTGAATTAAACCAAGCTAAGAACATAGATGGTTCTAAACTTGCAGGTTCATTGGGAGAAAACGCTCATTTCGCAAACATTGCTGGAGCAATCTTCTTAGCAACAGGTCAAGACATTGCAAATGTTGTTGAATCTTCATTGGGTAAAACAGAAGTAAAACTAAAAGATAATTTAGAATTCTCAGTTGAACTTCCATCTTTAATTATTGGTAGTGTTGGTGGTGGAACTAATTTAGAATACGCTAAAGAAAACTTAAAGAAAATGGAATGTTACGGTAACGGGGTTGACCCTGGTATTAAAGCTAGAAAGTTTGCAGAGATTATTGCAGCAACTATTCTTGCAGGAGAACTTTCATTAATGGCAGCATTAACTAATAATGATGAATTACTAAAAACTCACATGAAGTTTGAAAGAAACGAATGATCAAACTGGAGATTTTCTACTCAAATCCCTTATTGTGTCTCGCCCCATACCCTCAATCTCTTCTAACTCTAAAGCTTCATCTAACCACCTTGGTGCAACAAGTGTTTGTCCTTTATAAGAACCAGAAGCTACAACAGCATTATAGGCAGCTCTATCTCCCTCTTCAAAATAGTAAGCCCTATAACTACCATCCTCACCACAAATCACAACACCTCTATACTTTACCATTTACTTTTTCATCCTTTTAACACATTCACAAGCTTTATACTTTTTCTTTTTTGCAGCTTCTTTTGTCTTAAACACAACCTTTCTTTTTTTATTTATGTTATGCGCAAAAGGACAATGTGGGTCATGATAACTTTTTCCAGTCTTAGACGCCCAGAACTCATTTTTCTTTTTCTTAATAACTTTTTTAGTTATAGTCTTAATAATGGTTTTAGGTTTCTTTGCAAGTTTCTTTTCAAGCTCTTGAATCTTTTTATTAAGTACAACATCCCTTCTTTGAAGTAATTCAAGAGTTTTCAGAACGTCTCTATGATTAGTAATTAATTTCCCCAGGTCTTTATGGTACCTGTATATGTCTCGTTTAGCTAAATTAAAAGAAGCAATAATATTTTTTTCAATCTGTTTCATAGTAACACTTTATCAGTTCTAAAGTATATATATTTTTCTCTTCTGAAATAGTTCTTTTCTATTTCTTAAGATTCAGAAAAGTCTGAGCAACATCAATCACATACTTCCCTTCTTCTAATCTATAAACTACAGGTTCTCCTCTAAACAGTTTAACTAAATCCAATTCAAAAACTCCAGAAGAAGGAATATTAATTGACTCTAAGTCTAATACAATCGGAGCATCAGGATCATCTTTGGAACCTATAATTTCTAAAGCATCCCTTTCCATTTGAATTTTCTCTCCTGGACTTAATTCTTTAGTAACTCTATCAGCTCTTTCTAAAGCATCTTTTCTAACAAAGAAGAAAAACTTTCCACCACAATTACTACACCCTTTAAGTAAATCTGTAGATCCATCCAAAAAAGTTGTATTACACCTTACACATTTGTGTGGCATTTATCTTTTCCTCGACTTCTTCATCTTAGTCAATAACTCTATCTTGTTAGGGTCTCTTCTTATTTCCTTAACAATAGAAGCAGGTCCAACAATAGTCAAACCTTCATTTTTTCCAATTAGAAAATTAGCAACTGCTCTTTTAATCACACTAATTGCTTCTTCATTTCTTTTTTTAACATTAACAGTAGCAATCTCGATTCCTTTAAACTTTCTATCAATCTGTTCCATTGTCCTTGCAATTAATTCAGTTTCTTCTTCAGCTCTCATCCTTCCTTCAATTACAATGATTTTATCATCTTTAACAGACCTTAGAATCTTTCTTATTTTCAAATTAACATCCAAATGTCCAAACTCACTATGTGGAATATATTGTAACGTTATCACCTTTTCTTCACCAACTTGAATACAGAGTCATAAAAATCTTCAATATTATGACCTTTCGTAGCTGAAATTCCTATTACTGGATACTGTGGGAACGCAGCTTCTACTTTTTTAATGTCAGACCTCTTTAAATCTATTTTGTTTGCTACAATTAAAACTGGAATGTCCCTTGCAGCTAAATTCCCAATAATTGTAATGTTAACTTGTGAATAAGGATTCTTAGTTGAATCTAATACTACTAGAACACAATCCATATTATCTAACCATTTAATAGCATCAATCACCCCTTTTGTTGCTTCTTTAGCTCTTGCTTTAGCTTCTTTTATTGTCATCTTATGAGATAGAAAATTCTCATAATCAATCTTAGTAGAAATTCCTGGTGTATCAACTAAATTAAAAGTAATTTCCTTTCCTTTGGATTTCATAATCACAGACTCTTGAATTTTAACTTCTCTTGTCTCATGTGGTATTGAAGAAACAGAACTCATTTCCTTCCCTAACCAATCCATACAAATCTTGTTTGCTAAAGAACTCTTACCGGCATTTGGAGGCCCGTAAAGTCCGATTTTGATTGACTTTCTACCTCTAAATATCTTAAATACAGATTTAAAAAACCCCTTTAATTTCTTAATCATATGCAATAAAGTCAAGTTTTGTTTAATTCTTAAGGATTTCGGTATTAAAAAGACACTATTTTAACATGGCGCCTCAACTTCTACTCCTCTAAATCTTAATAGTGCTTCCATTACATCTCTTCTTGTAACTCTAGCTCCAGGGTCTTCCATTTCTCGTCTAAAATATGCAAACTCTTCTGCAGCTGTAGCACACCGGTCATTCCCGTACGCTTCATATAACTCATATAGTCGTACAGCATCAATATAAGAAGTTCTTCCTCCGGTAGCATGTGAAAAATTTAATTGGAATATAGAAATCTCCCTCACTTGATCTGAAGTAAATCCTTGGGCCTCCAATCTCCTTCTTACCTTATCACACATTAATGCCATTTTCCCATTTGGTTAAGGGGATAATTTTATAAAATGAACTAAAAATTTATTTTACCTTCTTGTAAATAAAGAAATCAGCACACGACTCATTAGGAAACCTATTTTTGATTTTATCAATTAACTTCCATTCTGGCAAATTTTCCTCCACCCATTTTGAAAATTGTCTATGCTTTTCATGATCTCTCTGATTAGTATTAATATCATCTGAATAGATAATAACAAATCTCTCAGAAGACGAAAATAAATGTTTCATGTAAAGCTCAAATATATTAACTTCAGTTAAATGGTAGATTACATCTAATGATAAAGCCAGCTCTGCTTTAAATCTAGGGTGATTGTCTTCAAAACACTCTGGATCATACAAGAAAAAACTTCTTTTGTCATTACCAAAACGCTTCACACACAATTTTATTGCAGTTTTTGAAACATCTAAACCTATATAACTTGGAAAATCAAATAAAGACAACTGATTTCCATCCCCACACCCAAATTCAATAACTGAATTAATTTTATTATTTTTAACAAATGAATTTACGATTTCAGCTTTAAATTTTGCAAGTTTTCCATATGAACCAACACCAGAAGTTCCTCCAAAAAGATATCTTTCTTCCCAGTATTCTTTGCTCCCAGTAAAGGGTTTTTCTTCTAAAGACGGAGGTATGCTTCTCTTAGTGGTATTAATTAATAGAATTTTCTTGAGAAACACTTTAAGTTTATCTTTTGTAATCATCACATTCTGAAATTATTTAGATTTATAAAGTTTTCTTGGAGATTCTTTTATATCTTCCAAATCAGTTCCAAAGCATATACTCCAGTATATATCCGCACTTGACAACCCCGCGTAACGCTTTTTAAAATCAATTCCATTATACTTACCGGAGGTAAGACAAAATGGTATTCAAACTAAAAATCAAATTCAACCCGGAAAAAGAACAGGAAAATTACCCTGAATTCATCAAGAATTACATCAACGACTTCACAGAGGAGTTCCTAGTAAGTTACTAAAAACCTTTATATTTCTCTTTTTTTATTCTTTTCTTATGAATTTGTTCAAAAAACTATTTTCTCATAAAGAAGAAGAACCTTCAAACTCATTAACCCATGAACAGATCGCAGCTTTCGAAGCTATGAGAGTCAAACAATCCATGGAACTAAAGTGCAGAAAAATCGACCTTCTAGAACCCCCAGAAACCAAAGGAATCCCTACTCATCTAGTATTAAGCTATAAAGACAAGGCAATAGCAACCTTATACAGGGACACTTTCGTCACATCACCTCAAAAATTCTCAAAAAAAGACCAGCAAAACGTTAATAAAATCTTAGGGGAGCTAAAAAAACACTATGAATAACCTAATTTTAGACCCAAAAGGGTACTTTTTAATCAGAATAAAAGGAAATCAAATAGAGGTAGGATTCTGTAAATACCAAGACATGGTATTAAACAAATCAAATAAGGTTCTAAAACAATTCTCTTCAAGTAATACAGAAGA
Organism: Candidatus Woesearchaeota archaeon; assembly: GCA_964524105.1. Classification (GTDB taxonomy): domain Archaea; phylum Nanobdellota; class Nanobdellia; order SCGC-AAA011-G17; family GW2011-AR18; genus JAGVXZ01. The sequence goes on along the minus strand of CAZGBX010000003.1, from coordinate 24,914 downwards.
AATCCTAAACTGGATAGAAAACAACAATCTAACCACAAAAGCTAATCACCTGGAATACTTAAAAAAAGAACTAAAAAGAGCAAAAGAATGTATGGAAAATAACCTAGAATACATACAAGAATGAGCTATATCTCTCAAATTCTTAAGAATTAAACCAAATCATAACACTTTTAAGCTTTTCTTTCCATATTCTAGCCCACAATGGGATATGAAGACGACGATACAATTTTCGTTTCAGAAGAAGAAGTTCAGGAAGAAGAGCAAGAACCTGAATATGACGACGTAGAATAACAATTTTAATTAATCATATCTCTATTTTCTATCCATGCCTCTTACTCCAGCTATGAAGCAATACATGTATTTCAAAGATAAGTACCCAGACTGTCTTCTATTGTTCAGAATGGGAGATTTCTACGAGACTTTCTACGAGGACGCAAAAAAAGCAGCAGAAGTTCTAGAGATCACATTAACAGCAAGAGGAAAAGGAGAAGGCAGAGCACCTTTAGCAGGAATTCCTTATCACGCACTAGAACCTTACTTAGCAAAGTTAGTAAAGAACAACATCAAGGTTGCGATTTGCGAACAAGTTGAAGACCCAAAACTAGCAAAAGGAATTGTAAAAAGGGACGTCACAAGGATAGTTACTCCTGGAACTTTAATAGATCAAACCATGCTGGATGAAAAATCTAACAATTACATTGCAAGCTTAAACCAAAAAGACAACAAAATTGCATTCACTTTCTCTGACATGTCAACAGGAGAGTTTTTCACTTTTTCAACTAAAGAAGAAGACCTCAATACTCAACTAGCTCAGTTTCAACCTAAAGAAATTATTTTACCATTGTCATTGACAGTTAACAGAGACGTAATAGAAATAATAAAAAAACATGATGTATATTATACTGCTTATGATGATAGACACTTTAAAACTGATAACGCACAAAAAAAGTTACTTACGCACTTTAAAATTTTTAACTTAGAAGGTTTTGGTATTAAAGAGAATTTAGAAATCTCAACTTCTGGTGCTCTTTTAAGTTACTTACAAGAAACTCAGTTTAATGAATTAAATCACCTAAAGAACTTAAAAAAACTTCATTTGCAAGAACACATGGTTTTAGATTCTACTACTTTAAGAAACTTAGAAATTATTAGAAATATTAAAGACAATACTTCAAGAGGGACTTTACTTTCGGTTTTAGACAAAACCTCAACATCTTTAGGTACAAGGATGCTAAAGAAATGGTTACAACAACCTTTACTTAACAAAACAAAAATTGAAGAAAGATTAAACTCAGTGGAAGTTTTCACTTTAGATCCAGTTTTAAAAGACGAAATAATTAATATTTTGAAACAGATTAATGATTTAGAAAGATTAATTTCAAGAATAAATTATGGTAACGCAAACGCAAGAGATTTATTATCATTAAACTTGTCATTACAACAACTTCCTTATTTAAAAGAAAAAACACCTAAATCAACAGATTTGCTAAGCAAAATAGCAGAAATAGACACTTTAGACAATTTAAAAAAACTACTCTCTGAAACAATTGTGGAAAATCCTCCTATGACAATTCGTGAAGGTGGTATGATAAAACCTGAATATAACGAAAAGTTAAAAGAACTTCATGACATAAGGTCAAACTCAAAACAAATAATTTTAGAGATAGAACAAAAAGAAAAAAACAGAACTAATATCAAACACTTAAGAATAAAGTTCAACAAAGTATTTGGTTATTTTATTGAAGTGTCAAAAGGAAACTTACATTTAGTTCCTGAAGATTACATAAGAAAACAAACTTTAGTTAACGCAGAGAGGTACGTAACTCCAGATTTAAAAGAAATTGAAGAAAAGATTCTTAACTCCCAAGAAAAAATTCACGCTTTAGAATCTGACATCTTCCAAAGTATCATCCAAGAGACTCAAAAATATACTCAAAAGATCCAAGACATTGCAAACAAAATAGCAACTATAGATTGTTTGATCTCATTCGCAACTATAGCTTCAAACAACAATTACACAAAACCTTCAATAACAGAAGAACCATTACTAGAACTAAAAGATTGTAGGCACCCTGTTGTTGAACAAATGGTAGACAACTTCATCCCAAACAATATCCATCTAAACAAAAACGAAGTTATGGTTATCACTGGTCCCAACATGGCAGGAAAATGTGTTACTGGTGAGTCTTTAATTTATACTGAAATGGGAATGGTAGAATTCAAAAAAATTGTACCGCCAGGAATAAAAGCTAACGAGTTTAAAGCATTCAACAAAACAATTGTTGGGAAAAATGGGAAAGAAAAAACCTCTCACATCTACTATAATGGTAAAAAAGAAACAATTAAGATACAAACCAAGTTCGGATATGAAATTGAAGGGACTGAAAACCACCCAATTTTAGTGCGAGATAATAAAGGACAAGAAGTTTGGAAAAAACTTGGTAAAATTAAGAAAGATGACTTCATTATCATTAATCGAAAAATAAATCTCTGGGGATCAAAAACCAGATTCCCCACAAATCTAATAAAAGAAGTCAAAAATTACAATTATAATAATAAAATCAAAAAATATCCCCTCCCGAAAAAGTTAGATCTAGATATTTCATATCTTATTGGACTATTAATTGGGGATGGAACACTAACTTACAAAAATGGGTTGGCCCTTTCAAATAATGATCCGGAAATTGTAAGGGATTTTAAAAAAATAATTTGGGAAAAATTCAGAGCAAAAGTTTCTAAAAAACCAAATAAAAACGATTTTGTTATTTCTAGTAAAAGGATAAGATTATTTTTTGAAAAAATCGGGTTAGACTACTTAAGAAGTACAAATAAGGAAATTCCCTACTGTATTCTTCACTCGCCTAAGAAATATGTTAAATCATTTTTACAGGGATTATTTGATACTGATGGAACTTTAGATAATAGGTATGGGTCTCCAAGCCTATCCACATCCTCAAAAAAACTTGCAAGGCAAGTTCATTGTATCCTCTTAAATTTTGGTATTATTAGCTCTCTTAAAATCAAAAAGACCCCCCGAGAAATAAACTATATTATTGGCATTTATGGGGAAAACGCAATAAAATTCCACAATAGAATTGGTGTTAAGGTCTCAAGAAAACTTATAAGAAAAAAGTTAATCTCTAATACAAGAATGCCTAACTATGGCATTCCCCATTTAGAGGGGATTCTCAAATCCATACAGAAAAGGATCATGGAGAAAAAGGATAAGAATATTGCTCTTAAAAAAAGGAAGGACATAAATTCAATTTTCTATACTTATTTACCTAACAAAAGAAATATCTCATACAATAAACTAAAAGAGTTAATCAAATACTGCTTAGAAAATGAAGTAGGATGTCAAGAATTAACCTTAATAAAAAATAATAATTATCACTACGATAAAATTATTTCTATTACTAAATCTACATTGAAAAAAGATGTTTTTGATTTCACTGTACCCCAAAGCCATTCATTTACTGCCAATGGTTTAATAAACCATAATTCTACAGTCATGAGACAAGTTGCGTTAAACGTTTTAATGGCGCAAATTGGAAGTTTCATACCTTCTGAACAAGCCACAACCCCTCTCACAGACAGAATTTTCACAAGAGTCGGAGCTCATGATGACTTAACTATGGGACAATCCACATTCATGCTAGAAATGTCAGAAACAGCAAATATCCTTAATAATGCAACAGACAAATCGTTAATTATATTAGATGAAATCGGAAGAGGGACTTCAACTTTTGATGGTGTTGCAATAGCTTGGTCAGTTGCAGAATTCATCCACAACAACATCAAAGCAAAGACATTATTTGCAACTCATTATCACATCCTAAACAAACTAACAAATGAATTAGAGTACATAAAAAATTATAACATTGCAGTTAAAGAAGAAGATAACGAAATAATTTTCCTCAGGAAATTAATCACAGGTGGTACAGATAAGAGTTACGGTGTTCACGTTGCAAAACTTGCAGGTTTACCTGAAAAAGTTATTGAAAGAGCTAAGGAAGTTCAAAAAGAAATAGAATCTGAAGACCAAATCAAAGAAAGAATCAGAACAAAAAAGATAGAAGATTCACAGGAAAGATTACTATGATACAAATCCTAGATGAAAAAACAGTAAACAAAATTGCAGCTGGAGAAGTAATAGAAAGGCCTGCATCAGTAGTTAAAGAATTAATAGAAAACTCTATCGACGCAAAAGCAACTGAAATCACAATTAACATAAACAATTCTGGAAAAGATTTGATCAAAATAACAGACAATGGAGTTGGCATGACTAAAGAAGACCTTAAACTTTGTATTGAAAGGCACGCAACTTCAAAAATCTCAAATGAAATGGACTTACTTAAAGTTCAAACTTTGGGTTTCAGGGGTGAAGCACTATCTTCTATTGCAGCAGTTTCTCAATTGTCAATAATTACTAAGCAAAAGGACAATTTAGAAGGAAATATTATAGCGGTCGCTGGAGGAAAATTACTAAAAGAATCTACCATTGGTTCGCAAGACGGAACAATAATAGAAATAAAAGATTTATTCTTTAACACGCCTGCAAGACTAAAGTTCCTAAAATCAGATTTAGTAGAATTACAAAAAATAATCACAGTTATTACAAGGTACGCAATAATCAACAACCATATTCACTTCAAACTAACACACAATAATCAAGAGATTTTTAACTCTCCAAAAAACAAAAGCTTACTTTTCAACTTAGCAGCAATATATGGTACAGAAACAATAAAGAAATTAATAGAAGTTAATTACGAAAGTAAGTTCATAAAAGTAAAAGGATTTATTTCAAAACCTTCGACTGTAAGATCAGACAGATCAGACCAATCATTTTTCATCAATAAAAGATACATCAAGAACCAAACAATATCTAAAGCAATACATGACGCATACCATTCTTTACTTTTTGTAGGAAAACACCCCATAATAATCTTAGATATAGAAATCGATCCAACACTAATTGATGTTAACGTACATCCTGCAAAGGAACTAATAAAAATAACTCAAGATAATTTATTCTACGAAGAAGTCTATAAAGCAATAAGAACAACTTTAGAAGGCCATAACCTCTTTGACACAAAAACTCTTTCAGAAACTCAAAAAACTTTCAACTTCCATAAACCCACACCTTACAAAAAATCTCTTCCTACAATAACCACAGAACAACTTCAAGGGACAATTCAAGAGATAAAAGAAGAAACTCATCAATTACCAGACATGAAAATCCTGGGCCAGGTATTCAAAACTTTCTTCTTAGCAGAATCTCCAGAAGGTTTACTCATAATTGACCAACACATTGTTCAAGAAAGAGTTCTTTACGAAAAGTTCATGAAAGAAATGATGGAAGACGAAATTGCAACTCAAGAGCTTCTATCACCTCAAGTCTTAGAACTAAAACCAGAACTTGCAATAAAACTTAAACAAAACTTAGAAGAAATAAACAAACTAGGTTTCCAAGTTGAAGAATTTGGTAATAATGAATTCATAATAAGAACAGTCCCTTCTATTTTCTCAAGAGTCCAACCTAAAGAACTAATCTTAGAAATCATAAACAACTTAAGAAAACCATTAGACAAAATAAAAGAAGAAATCCTAACAAAACTAGCTTGTGTAAACTCAATTAAAGCAGGAGATGAATGCTCAACACCACAAATTCAGAAACTACTCTACGAATTAGACAAGTGTACTTTACCTTATACTTGTCCACATGGTAGGGAAATAATCATTACTGTCACAAAAGATGAACTAGAAAAGATGTTTAGAAGAAAATAATTAAGCTAAAGTTGTTTCAACTCTTACTACTCCTGGTGCTTTCTGAGTATAACTCACTTTAATCTTTCCAATTTCACTTGTATTTTTAACATGGGTTCCAGTACAACCCATTTTTATTTCATCACAATCCCAATGTCTATAACCAGAGTCATCCACCCAAATATTAATATCAATATTTTTTGCAATCATCTCGTTTGCTGCATCTTCGATCTTCTTTTGTATTTCTTCATTTGGCATTTCCATTTTATAATCAGTCAAGTCTTTTTTATGATTCACATTTGTCTTCAACATTGGGGCCTTCCCAACAAGCTTATCCTGAAAGTGTTCTACAAAATGTACCCCTGAATGAATCCTCATTGTTGGATATCTCCTATCCCAATTAATTTTACATTGAACTGTGTCCCCTATAGAAAAATCTGGTTCTTTTACAAGAATATGCCACCCTCCTTTCTGCGTATCAATAACTTTTATTCCACCTATTTTTCCAGAATCACCTGACTGTCCAGAACCTTGAATAAAGAAATGTGTTCTATCTAAGGACACTTTATTTCCTTTGATGTCCTCTACCCTGGCTTCAAATTCCTTCACATAAGAGTCTTGAATATACAATTTATCTGTCATTTTCAAGATTTAGGAAACAGGAAAGTATATAAACATTATGTGTAATATTATACATCTAAAAAGAAAAATGTCAAAAATAACAAAACAAGTGAAAGAATACCTAAAAAACAAACCCTTTCTCCAAGAAGCTCTTAGACTGGAAATTATTAATTATTCTGCTCTTGCTGAACTAATTAAAAAAGACTTAGATCCGAAGATAAAATCCACTTCAGTTATTATGGCACTTAGAAGGTACCAAGAAAATCTAAGTAAAATCACAAAGAAAAAAATAAATTACGGTCCTAATGCAGAAGCAAACCTAAAAACCAACCTTCATATGTTTACAGTGACAAAATCAAACACAATATTTTCAAGGGTTGACAAAATTCGAAGAATAATTGATTTCAAGTCAGGTGGGGTCCTCCATACAGTTCAAGGAAACTATCAAATGGCGATTATTACAAACTCAGGATATGCTGATAAAGTAAGAGATATGCTAGAAGATGAAGAAATCATTAGAGAAGATAAAAATCTAGTAAGTATCGCACTAAAATATTCTGATGAACTTATAGACTTACCTGGAAACTTATTTTTACTTACTAAAGCGCTTGCCTGGGAAAACATAACAATTATTGATTTAATTGAAACTATGTCTGAATCAATATTTCTAATTAAAGAAAAAGACGCTACAAAAGCCCTAAGTAAATTAAATGAAGTTATGAAAAAGAACAAATAACTCAGAATAGCAACTTTTAAATAATTTCATAGGACAAAATAAGATATGAAAAAAATATTCCTGATCATAACTTGCTTAATGCTAGTTTCAGTATTTTTTGTTAGTGCTTTTGACACAGTTGAAGTTAGGCCAAACAAATTTGCTGAAGAGACGTTTAAAATGACCAAAGTCCCGGTTCATTACAAAGAAGGTTGGAACATAATCCCCTTATCCACTACATATTTCAGTATTTACGATGGTGAAGATTACAACGATCCAGCAGCAATGCAACAATGGAGAAGGTCTTGGAAGTTTATGTACTTACCATTATCAAACAATTACATTGGATTTAGAGACTTAGGTGACGAGGTTAAATTCTCTGGTGTAGCAGATCTAAACGAACTACAAAGGGAAATGCATAACAATTACAACAGCGAAATGCTGATGAACTTAGCAGGTCACTGGGCTTACTTCACAGAAGATATTATTGTAAACCATTACGTTGAACCTAATAGACTTGAAGATGCTCCAAATGCAAATTACAAAGCAGGTTGGAACTTCATTGTAGTTCCGATTGAAATGTCAACTGGAGAATATGGTTTTGGTGACTGTGACTTTGATAAAATCTTCCATTGGGATACTAATGCACAAAACTGGGCAGCAAAGAATACTGAACAAATGAAAAACATGGTTGGTCAAGGTTTCGCTGTACACACTGAAAACGCTTGTTCATTAGGTAACGAAGGTGCAGGTGCACCTCCAGCAATTCCAAACTAATATAAAGACAAAAATTCTAAAGTCTCTACATGAAGAGACTACTTATTTTATTTTTACTTTTAATGCCTTTAGCTTTAGCTCAATCTTCAGACTACAACAACTACGAAACTTTAGATATGAAGTTTAATCTTAACTCAAACTTTCAATTAAATGACATGGCAAAAGACTCAAAAATTGATTTTATTGAAGCTAATGTTACTATTTTCCCTCACGAATCCCATAACTCTCAAGTTACTTCTTTAATTGCAACTTCAAATCCAACAACTGATGATTATCAGAAATCAGATGACATGATCTCTTTCAAGTGGGATAAACCTACTCAAAGTAATTTCAAAATTAACTTAGAATCTACAGTTAAGTCTAAGAACGTTCTCCACGCAGTAGATTCAAAAATAAAATTTCCAGTTACAGAAGTAAGATCACAGTTCACATCACCAAGCAATCACATTGACATTAACAAAGACATTCATGACAAAGCAAGAGAAATAGTAAAGTATGAGAACGATTTGTTCATGGCAGAGTTTAAGCTTGCACAATGGATTGAACAGAATATAAAATACGATTTATCAACCTTAACAGCTGATGTTGTACAACCTTCATCTTGGGTTTTAGAGAATAGAGAAGGTGTTTGTGACGAACTAACTAACTTATTCATTTCCATGTCAAGATCTTTAGGTGTTCCAGCAAGGTACGTCACAGGTGTTGCTCATACAAACATTAACAATGAATGGGGTCCTCACGCTTGGGCAGAAGTTTACTTTCCTGATGTTGGTTGGGTCCCTTTTGACGTTACTTACGGTCAATTTGGTTGGGTTGACCCATCACATATAAAACTAAAAACAACTTTGGACTCTGGTGACCCTTCAATAAAATATCTTTGGAGAGGAAGAAGAATTGATTTCTCTGCAGAAGAAATAAACATTAACACTGAATTAATAAAAACAGGTAACAAGATTGAAAACTTAGCATCAATTCAGGTATTGCCTTTGTTTGACGCAGTTGGTCCAGGTAGTTATGTCCCTATTGAAGTTAAAGTAGCAAACAATAACAAATACTATTTACCTGAAAAAATTGTAGTAACAAAAGCACCTGAACTTACAGAAAGAAACGTCAAGTCTGTTCTACTTGAACCACACACAGAAGAATCAGTATTTTGGATAATCAAAATTCCAGAAACTCTAGAACCTTACACAAAGTATTATACAACAATAGAAGTTGAAGATATGTTCCATCAATCATCACAATATAACTTAACTTACTCTGTTGGAAGAGAAGTAATTACTAAACAGAAAGCAGAGAGCATGATAAAAACTCAAGATGAAAACTTTGTAGTCCAAGACATTCCATCTTCACCTTTAGTTCAGATTAAAAACTTAGAATATAATAAAAATCCTAGTTACAAAGAACAATTCAAAATAAAATTTTTACTAGAACAAGTTGAACCTGCAAAAGACCTTAAGGTTTTCATTAATAACAGAGAAATAGTTTCTTTAGATCGTTTAGAAAACTCCAAAAATGTAGAAATAAAATCTCAAGGTAAAGACTTTATGAATAATAAGTTCCACCTTAGAGTTACTTACAAAGACGAGAGTAATGCCCCTTACAATTTAGAACAAGACTTTCCTATCTTAGTTAAGGAGTTACCCTGGTACATTGTCATTTTCAAAGCATTTGGTTTAATATAATAAAGCTTATAAGTTAAGTTCATTCTATAATTCTTATGTCACAACAACCAATGAACCCAAAAGAGATCGTTCGTATGGTTATTTTCTTTGCAATAATTGTTTTCATTGTAGTTGGTTTACTTTGGGGGATTAATGCTGTTTACAAAAAATACAAGATCTGGACCATGGAACAAGATGGTAGAGCAGAACTCTCAAAAGCAGAATGGACTAAGAAAATTGCAATTGAAGAAGCAAGAGCAAAAACAGAATCTGCAAAACTATTAGCTCAAGCTGAAGTTGAAAGAGCAAAAGGTGTTGCCGAAGCAAACAAAATCATTGGTGAAAGTCTAAAAGATAACGAAGCCTATCTAAAATATTTATGGATTCAAGGTCTACAAGAGAACGATAACGATGTAATTTATGTTCCAACAGAAGCAAACTTACCTATTCTTGAAGCAACAAGGAACTTAGAAAAGTAAATCTTTCGAAAATTTTTAGTAAACACATATTAATTTCAAAGATAATTTAATTTCATGAAGATTTTTTATACTTTTCATTCTAGAATCAAAATGATTGAGAGAAATATTCCCCAAATTTGGGTTGAAGAAACCATAAGATTTCCGGATACAACTAAAAGGATCAATAAAAAATACATCCATAATAAAAGATTAAATGGATTTTCCCTCGAAGTTGTATTCATAAAGAAAAAATATATAAAGATTATAACCTGTTACTATTTAAAATGAAAATCACATATGATCCAGAAGCAGATGCAATGTACATTTACATAAACAAATCTAAAGTTAAAGAAACTAAAAAAATCAATGACAATACAATTGTAGATTATGATAAAGAGGGGAATATAGTAGGTATTGAACTTCTTTTCATAAAAGAGAATAATCCTGACTTACTACAAAAAATAAGTGGAAAAAACGTGATTGTTGTTTAATCCTTATAAAAACTAAACCTTTCAGGTTCACATAAAAGTCCAATTATTCCTTCTGGATTAATTTCTTTAAAATGCTCATAAGATTTTATATCTTGCTCAGAAAAAATACATCTCTTAAAAGGATGAGAATGTAAAGATATTATTGTTTCTTTTGGACATTGATCAGTTAGTATATGGGTTACAGAAGCACTTCTAACTTCAGGGAACACTACCTCAGTAACATAATAAGTACTTTCATCAATAGTGCCCAACAGACAAGCTTTAATTTCTCTTCTTTGATTTTCTAAATAATGCTCTAATAATCCATCATAAACTTCTTGTTCAAATTGAACTTCTCCACCTTGAAACTCTACCTTAAACTCATCTATCTCAGAACTCACTAATTGTCCTTCAATTAAGCTCAATAAATCTCCTGGAAACAAATACACTAAGAGAATAAGTATCAGAAATACAGCTAATATTGCTGAAATAACCTTATTTCTCCTCTTCTTTTTAATATAATCTTCTTCAGAGATTTCTTCAAAATCTAATTCCATGCATTCTTAGAATTATCTTTCTACTTTAAATTATCTTATTCTCCTTCTCTTCGGTCTCTAAATTTAAAGCACGCACGAGTATATCTCCAACCACGTAAACTTGGTGGAAGATATTGATCTGCTGTTTTAATAAAAGTATCAACTAATTGATATTCTACTCCTAACTCGCCATATTTCCTCCAGAACCACTCCTCAGCACCAGGAATTGTATCATGTACAACACATTTTGTAAAAGTCTTTGTACCATCACCGTTATCTACTGCTCCTTGTTCCCAGCCAGGCATATCTGGGATTTTATCTGGAATTTGTTGCCTAGCTGCACCACAGCCTGCTGCAGCTGCCAAAACCGCTAATGTAAGTGTTGTTAATCTCATTTTCTATCAATTATTGCACACCTCTAGACTTTATAAATCTTCCCCTTATTGACCACTGACAAGTAACACATCTCCAAAAGCAAATGTCGGCCTAAAACACACCAACCCTCTAACTATCCAAAATAGAAACCTTTATATATAATCAAACTGAGTATAATCTAGGCCGTCTTGAGAATCACTCAAGGAAGCTAAGGTGAAACCTAGGCAATGAGCTTGGGAGTTAGTAGCGGCCGACATAATCATAAGAAATTCACAAGAACAAGTAAAATATCACGATTATCACTTTTCATTTATCAATGAGGGGAAAAAAGCACAACTTGATGGAAAAAAAAGAGTAAACTTTGTAAAAACTTGTTCTAAAAGAAATTTCAGGAGTAAATAAAATGGGAAAAGTTAGCTTAGTATCATCTAAGTATATAATCAATGCCTCAATTACGATTGAGGGAAGTGTAGAAAAAACTGACGTAATAGGAGCAATCTTCGGTCAGACAGAAGGATTACTAGGTTCAGAATTAGAACTTAGAGAACTTCAAAGATCAGGTAAAGTTGGTAGAATAGAAGTTAAACTAGTAAGTAAAGCTGGTAAAAGTTCAGGAACTATCACAATTCCTACTAGTCTAGATCAAACTGAGACTGCAGTAATAGCAGCTTCATTAGAGACTATTGAAAGAATTGGTCCATGTAATTCAATTATAACAGTTGATAAAATTGACGATGTTAGAATCTCAAAAAGAGACTTTGTAGTTGGAAGAGCAAAACAATTGTTACAAAATTTCCATTCAACTGTAACACCAGATTCTGCTGAAATAACTTCAGAAGTTTCAAAGAGTGTTAAAGTAATGGATATTACAACTTGGGGAAGAGAAAAGCTTCCTGCAGGTCCTGCAGTTGAAGAATCAGACGAAATAATCTTAGTTGAAGGTAGAGCAGATGTTATTAATTTACTAAAAGCTGGTTTCAAGAACGCAGTTGGATTAAACGGAACTTCAGTTCCAAATTCTATTGCAAGCTTATGTAAAAAGAAAACTGTTACTGTTTTCGTTGATGGAGACAGAGGTGGAGACTTAATTATTAAAGAATTAATGTTAGTTGCAAATATTGACTATATTGTTAAAGCACCTGACGGAAAAGAACTTGAAGAACTTACTAAAAAAGAGATTCATATTGCTTTGAGATCAAGAATTGAAGCTTCAAAGTACAAACCAGAATCTAATGGTAAAAGACCTTCAAGAGCTCCAAATAAAAGGTTTGAAAGAAAAGATTCTAAGTTTGATAGAAGAAAACCAACAAGAACTTTCAGAAAACCTATGGTAAGAGCTAAAGATAAAGAGTTATTCAAGGACATGTTAAATGACTTGATTGGTACTCGTGGAGCTTATCTTTTAGATAAGGAACATAACGTTTTAGGTAAAGTTCCAACATCTGAATTAGAAGCTACATTAAAAGATCTTAGAAACGTTGATGCAGTAATCTTTGACGGTCAAGTCACAAAAGATATTGCAAAGACAGCAGAAAGATCAAGAATAAAATACTTAATTGGAATGGAATCTTTAATAGATTCTAAAGATACAAGGGTCACTGTTTTAGTTAGCGGTGACTTCTGAGTATCAAAACCTTTAAAAAGTAAAGTTCATTAAAAACTGTATGGTAAAAAAGAAGGTGAAGTCTTCAAAGAAGAAGATTTATTTTATTTCTTTAGGTATTGCAGTTTTACTTATTGTTGGAGTACTTTATTTAATGTACCCAAAAGACTGTGGTTCTGACCAAGAATGTTTTTTCTCAAAATCTCAAGAATGTTCACCTACAAAGATTGACTTGTTCAAACCAGGTGGATACTACCAGTACAAAGTCCACGGTGATAAATCTGATCAATGTATAGTTTCTGTTCATTTATTGAAAGTAAGTGATGCTGTTCAACCTGATAAGAAAGCTAAGTTAGAAAATAAAAGAATGACATGTAAAGTTCCTATGAAGGATATGTCAAATAATTTAGTTGAATACGAAGAACTTTCACAATACTGTTCTGGTCCTTTGAAAGAAGCAATCTTAGAAATTACTTTAGAAAGATTATATGGTGTAGTTGCAAGTAATCTTGGAGAAGTTACTATGGGCTTCCAGGATGCTTTAGATACAACTAAGAAATGAATTCTATAAACTTTCCTGCAGAATACAAAAAAGCTTTAGTAAATAAAACTAAGAATACTACAATTAGAACAGGAAAAGAGATTAGTAAGTATAAAGTTGGTAAAACTTATTCAGCTTGTTCTTATGCAGGTAATGATTGGCATATTAAAGTTAAAATTACTAAAGTTACAAAAACAACCGTAAGTAAATTAGAGATTCCAAAAAAAAGTCTAGAATCATTGAAAAAGAAAGAAAAGTTAAGTAATAGTTCCAAGGTTGAAGTCATTCAATTCAGAGTTTTATAACATAAAACTGTTCATTCTCAAACTCAATCATAGAATAACTTAGTCCTAATCTTTTCAACATCTGATTCAACCAGCCCTGTCGAGGATACCTCATCCTATGTCCTTTCAAAACATGAGTGGAAAAAGAAGCTACAACATACTTACAATTAAGAGACCGAATAATCTGCTCATCAATTTTATGATCTTTAAAAACCCCTAAAACTTTAAACAAAAACACTACATCAACTTTTGGATACTTATTCTCTTTTCTCAAATCAAACTTGACAACTTTACCTTTAATCTTTTTACTTTTAAACCACTTCCCTAATTTCAAACAATCTTTTGTATTCCACTCTGAAGCAATGTATTTTGGTTTACATCCTAAATAACTATAACTTAAAGGATTCAATCCACACCCCAAATCTAAAATTGACTTAGGATTCCCAGTTACAGTAAAAATTCTTTTATACAATAAAGGATAAATCTTCAATCTCTCTTTACTTGACTGATGACTTCTAAGATCTAAACTAGAACCTAAATTAAAAACACCATAAACTCTATTCAATTCATTCCTAACTTTCTTAATCACTTCCTTATACTTTCTTTTCTTATCAGGAATAGAAGCAGGCAATAACTCTTCAACATACTCTCTATCTAAGTTCTTAAGAGTCTTCTTCTTAACAATATCATCTACAATCATAAACAATCTAAAGAATTTACTTATTTAAAAAAGTGTAGGCACGCCCCAAGATGGATACCAAAGCCCAGAAAAGTTTAACCCTCGCCGTTCCTCAACCCCGCGACCCCAAAAGCACTCATTCAAACGCTTAAGACTGCTTGGTTCCCCACCTGATCTGGTTCACATAAGCATAAGCCGATTAGGACAGAGTATCAAAGTAGTTGCCAGGACCTCTCCAAACAATAATACCGCTCCCAAAGCTTCAACCCTACTAAAGACCATTTGCAGTAACAGGTGCGGCCTAAACACCCAGTCTAGCCTACATAATATTTACACTTAGAATCTTTTTAAATGTTTTGATAGATAAAATATCCACTTTTAACATCAATCAATTTTATATATCTTAAGGATTCAGACTTAATTTATGACAAGAAACAAAAAAAGTTTAGAAGATTTTCCTGATGCTCAAGTAGGAGATTTAGTTTTATTTGTTGATAATGCTGAAAGATATTCACGATTATTTAGAATTGCAAGAAGAAGATTTCAAGATTCATTTAGAGCAGCATGGGGTTGTACTCTTAATTCATTAGATTGGGATCTTAGTGGTGAAGAACCAGAAGATGGTCCAGTCACTCTCCCTGATGTTAAAAGAATAGAAGGCCAATACCTTTATTGTAGGAATGACACTGCAGACTATGTTTATGTTGGAGACAAAGCTGCAATTGCTGCAGGACTAAGAGAACATGATCGTTTCAGAGGTTATGCAGCATTCTTAGAAGATTCACCAGAAGAAGGACGAGATTAGAAAATTCCAACTTCTCCAGTTTCAAAAGGTGATGTTCTTAACCTATAAGGTCCATCAAAATCTTCACTTTGAAAAGCTTGTTCTAATTGAAATTTAATTTCATCTTCAATTCCTCTAACCCTTCCATTTCCTCTTCTATTACAAAGAGCAAATCTAACTTCTTCAGGCGCAAGCGCTTTTTCAGCAATCATATAATCAGCAATTTCACTTTCAGTAAAACCAGCATCACTTAAATAAAATATCTCAGAAGCTAACCTAAAAGTCAAAGGACAAGCAGAATCACCTTGGTGAATATTAGGTGCAGTTCTCCTGTTTCTATAACCTTTTTCTTCAAGAACTTTTTTCACAGTTAATGCAGAAACACCACCTACAAAATAAGCAATATCTAAATCAGTTAATGGTGAACAAACAAATCTTGCAATCTGTGCAGCTTGAGCCCTAGTAACTTTTTGTGATAAACGTCCAAACGAAGGGTCTAGTCCTGCTCTCACCATAAGATTTCTTGCAGATGGATCATGCTTGAAAGTAGTTCCTTTTTTTGAAGCTCTATATGTTGGAAGAGATCCATCTTCACCAATTTTATCCTCAACACTTCGAAAAAATAACATCAATGCTGACCTACTACTCCCAGCACCACCAAGACCTTTTCTTGACGCAACATATCTTTCAATTCGTAAATCAGTAAAAGGTGTGCTTAAAATTGAACAAGCCCTTCTTTCTAATGAATTAACCAACCCTTTCATAGGGTTAGATGCAATTCTTAGTGCCTCAGCTTCAGCAGCCCTTCTTTTTTCCACAGCTCTTCGTTCAGCATCTCTTTTCTTAGCTCTTTTTCTTTCTTTATCCCATTGCTCTCTCAATTGTAAAGTCTTAAGGGCAGTTGTAACACTACACCTATGTACAGGCTTAAGTTTACCATTACCATTAGCACGCCTAATTTTTCCAGCCATCCATTTACCAATCTCAGAACAAGTTGCTCCCCTACGTACCCAAGGCCTAACTTCAGAATCTTCAAAAAGAACACCCTGAACAATTGCTGTTACCATAAAATTATATCAGAACAAAAAACTTATAAAACTACACTTTCAAGTCAAAATCTTCATTTGATACTAAAGAATCACCAATACCTAACCCCATTGCATAAGCTCCAGTCTTAAACATATCTAAAACACCCTGAGAATGCTTATACTCAACAAGCTGAACTTCTTTAACTTCTAACTTTTGCTTAACAATTTCAATCGCATCAGATCTATCACCTATCCGATCAATAAGCCCTAACTTCAAAGCTTCTGAACCCAAATAAAACTCCCCTGTAGCAGATTTCCTAACATCTTCAACATCCATTCCCCGATTTTTAGCAACTTCAGTAATAAAATACTCATGAATAACATCTAACTTACTTTGTAATACAGCTTCTTCTTCAGCACTCATATCTCTAAAAGGACTTCCTAAATCTTTTCTATTTCCAGAAACCATCCTTTGATACTTCACCCCATACTCTTCAAACAAATCAGAAAACTCTAAGTAAGAACTTAACACTCCAATAGAACCAGTAATAGAAACTTCAGAAGCAACAATCAAATCAGCAGAAGAAGCAACCCAATAAGCACCAGAAGCACCAACTTCTCTTACTAAAGCAACAGTAGGTTTATCTAACTCTTTCACAGCATTAGCAACTTCTTGTGAAGCAACAACAGCACCACCTGGACTATTAATTTCAATTATAACAGCTTTAATAGAATCATCTTTTTTAATTTTCTTAAGATCTTTTAATATTCCCGCAGTAGAACTACCACCACCTAATAACCCAGAAGTTTTAGAAATTGTAATAGGTCCATCTAAATGTACAATAGCAACTTTAGGTTTAGCAGCTTTACTTACAGTACCGATAAGCACTAACAACAAAAAAACAATTAAAACTACAATAACAACTAATCCAATTACCTTTCCAACATTCACCGTCTTTTTCTTTTTAGCCAAAGTTACTATGTAAAAAATCAAAACTTACTTAAATACCTTTCTACAAAATCTAATAATATGAATTATTTACTTATTTTCGTTTTAAGTTTAGTTGGAGTACTTGCAGGATCAGATTTGGCAGTTAAAGGATTACAAGGAATTGCAAAAGCAGCAAAAGTTTCTAATTTATTCGTGGGTTTAACATTAGCTTCAATTGGAACTTCATTACCAGAAATTTTCACAAACATTAACGCATCAGTACAAGGTGTTGGTGCTTTAGGAGTAGGTAATGTTATTGGTTCTTGCTTAAGTCAAATAACATTAATTGTTGGATTAATTTCTTTATTCACAAATTTAAAAATTAAAGAAAAAACTTTGAAAAGAGAAACTTTATGGTTATTGATTGCAATTATCAACATGACAATTGTAATTTCAGATGGAACTATCACATTCTTAGAAGGGATGATGTTAATCTTCATTTACCTAATTTACTTAGGATTAGAATATAAAAACGAAAGTGACAAAGTCCCTAAGATTAGAAAAGTAAAAAGAAAGGTAATAGATAAAAGAGTTCTAGCCATTTCGGGTTTGATTTCTATTGTTGGTTTTGCAATTTTAATTATTAGTTCAAACTTCTTCGTAATGAGTGCAACAGGTTTAGCAGAAATTCTTGACATAAGTAAAATGCTTGTTGGAATTTTCTTAGTTGGAGTTGGAACTTCATTACCTGAATTAATCCTTGCTGCCCAAGGGGTTCTCAAAGGTGTGAAACAAATTTCAATTGGAGTTTTGATTGGAAGTAACATTACGGATCCACTATTATCATTAGGTTCAGGAGCTTTATTTGGTAACATCTCAGTTTCAAAAACAGCGCTTTTCTTTGATATCCCAATCTGGACGCTATTCACTCTAACAGCGATAGCATTCTTCTATAAAAACCACAACGAAACACACAGAATCAAAGGCATAGCTTTAATAATTTTATTCCTTGCCTATGGTGTAATTAGATTTACACTATTAAGATAATAAAACCGAGAATTTTCCGGGCGTTTTAAGCCGTAATTCAGGGTCGCACTTGCCAACCCCGCGTAAGACTTTTTAAGTTTACTATTTTACTCACATTATGGCTAAAAAAAAGAACAATCTGGTAATAATGACAGGTTACATCAGATATCGACCCAAAGCAGGATATTTTTTAATGATAAATTCCAGGATTTTCTCAAAGTATCTAAAATCACTAAATAAAGATGTGAGGGGTGAAGTCATAAGGGATGGCAAGCTATTTTTAATCCACTTCAACAAAAATGGAAATAAACTCACTACAAGATCAAAAGAGGTTGCTGTTTCCTTCAAATCACAATCTGTATTGAATAAGGGTGAGATAGATAACCTTAAACATAAAGACACCAAACTAAGCTTCCCTATAAAGGTAGGTTTTAACCCACAAATATTTGGACTAGAAAAGTTTTATTTTTACCCTGATCAAGATGCAGCAGATCTTGCCAAAGAACTGGAAAATAAAGGGATGATCATTCCAAGAAGAGTATTTACTTCTTCATTCAGACACGATCTTGAACTAAATCACAAAAAGAAAAGTGTTCTAATTGAGATTACCCGCAAAGAAGTGTCTCCCATATATCAAGCTAATTTCAAACATCAATCCGCAGGAGGAAATATTAGAGCACATATCTTTGATGTGTATCATAGGTGTGTAATTGACAAAATTAAGGGCAAAAATAGCAAAGTGGGATTCGTCATAATCTCAAAAGGGTGGAAGAAGATCAAACACATTTATTCAATCGTCGAAGAATGTAAACTTGTCGGATGTCACATCCTCTTTTCAGATTTTAAAGAAGGGTGGGCAGTAGAAGAGTCAAAAAAAATCCTGGAGACAATAAGATGAATAGAAAAGACGCAATTGAAAAAATAATTAAAGAGCTTGAGAATCAAACCGACAAACTTGAAAATATTAAAAAAAATGTCTCAAAAGAATTTAAATTGAAAAAGCTACCTACCAATATAGAAATCTTACAATATCTTTCCAAAGAACAAAAAGAAAAATTCCCCCAATTACTCACAAAACCAGTTAGAACAATTTCTGGTGTTGCTCCTCTCGCTTTAATGACCAAACCAATTGCTTGCAAACATGGAAAATGCACGTTCTGTTTAGGAGGACCAGGATCATTCTACGGAGACGTCCCACAGAGTTACACTGGTAACGAACCTTCTGCAATGCGATCAATAAGAGCAAACTACGACCCTTACTTGGTAGTTTTCAACAGATTAGAACAATACATTTTACTTAACCAAATACCTGAGAAAGTAGAAATCATAGTTCAAGGGGGAACATTCCCTTCTTTTGACAAAGATTACCAAGAGGAATTCATCAAGTTCACTTTCAAAGCGTTGAATGATTTCTCAGACTTATTCTTTAACAATAACAAATTTAATTTCAAAAAATTCAAAGAATTCTTCGAATTACCTGGAGAAAAAAACAATAAAGAAAGAACAAATAAGATTCATAAAAAACTTCACAAAATAAAACAAGACTGTAACTTACAAGAAGAATTAATTAAAAACGAAACAACTAACATCAGAGCAATTGCAGTTTGTATTGAAACAAAACCAGACTGGTGCTTTGAAGAACACATTAATGAAATGCTAGAACAAGGCACAACAAGAGTAGAATTAGGAGTTCAAACTATATACGAAGATGTCCTTAAGAAAACTAATAGAGGTCATGATGTAAAAGATTCACTTAAAGCAGTTCAGTTACTAAAAGATTCATTATTAAAAGTAGTTTATCACATAATGCCAGGTTTACCTAGTACATCTAAAGAAATGGACATTAATTGTTTCAAAGAATACTTTCAGAACCAAGACTACAGGCCTGACGGATTAAAAATCTACCCTTGTATGGTAATGCCTGGAACACCTTTATTCAAAGAATACAAAGAAGGAAAATTCAAACCTTTAACAACAGAACGAGCTACAGAAATAATCAAACAAGGAAAAAGTTTCATTGAACCTTACTGTAGAGTTTACAGAGTGCAAAGAGACATCCCAACGAAATTTACAGAAGCAGGTGTTGACAGAACCAACTTAAGACAATACATTAAAGCAAACTGCAGATGTATCAGATGTAGAGAACCAAAAAACAAAGACATCAACTTAAAAAAATTAGAACTAAAAAGAATAGACTACGATTCATCTAATGGAAAAGAAGTTTTCCTATCATTTGAATCAGAAGATAATTTATTGGCATTCTTAAGATTAAGAAAACCATACAAACCTTTCAGAAAAGAAATCACAAAAGATTCAGTTGGAGTAAGGGAACTTCACACTTACGGTCAAGCTTCAAAAGTTAAAGGAGAAGGTTCAATCCAACATAAAGGTTTAGGAAAAAAATTAATGCAAGAAGCAGAAAGAATAGCAAGAGAAAAGTTCAAAGCAAAGAAAATTCTAGTAATTTCAGGTATTGGAGTTAAGGAATACTACAAGAAATTAGGGTATAAAAAAGACGGCATTTACATGTCAAAACAACTATAATCCACAGAATAGAAAATTATATATTCTACCATTCCCAAGATTAGATGGGGGTTATCTTATATGCTTGAGCTAGGGGGAAATATTCAGTTATCAGGATTCTCAGACTTAGAACCAGCTAAATTAATAGTAGTTAAGAAAATGGTGGGTAATCACGTCAAGAGACTAGATACTTTAAACCAAAAAATGTCTCTACTACACTTAACCCTAAAACACGTCCATTCAAGCAACCAATTCGAGATCTCTGGAAAACTAGATTTAGATGGGAAAATCCAACAATCCGAATCAACAGACTATAATCTCTTCTTCGCTATAAATAAAGTGTTAAAGGGCCTAGAACCCAAAGAATAAGCTTTATAAATACCGCCATACTTCTTAATCTCACTATGCAAAGGACAGGCAGAACTAGAAGAAAATCAAGGCACAAGTTCAGGAAAAACATTAGAGAAAAAGGTAAAATCTCTTTAACTCAGTTTTTTCAAAAGTTCACAAAAGGTGACAAAGTGACCTTGAAAGCAGAGCCAGCATACCAAAAAGGAATGTACCATTCAAGGTTCCATGGTAAAGCAGGTAAAGTAGTTGGAAAGAAAGGTAAGTGTTACGAAGTTTCAATAAGAGATTTCAAGAGCATAAAGACTTTAATCCTACACCCGGTTCACCTGATAAAAAATAGAAAATGAGCGAAGTAGAAATCGTAAACAAAAGATCAATATCATTAACAGAATTGAAAGAACATTTAGATAAAACGAAAAAGAAAAAAAAGGAACTTAATTTCAGAGAGAATAAAGTTGTTGAATACGTCACAGGATTTGACATTTTAAAATCAAAAGATGCAAAAGAAATGAAAAAAGCCCTTGAAGGTTTAGACATTTCAAGACTAAAAGAAAGACACATGGTTAAGATAATGGATTTACTTCCATTAGATTCAGACACCTTAAAGACTATACTTACAGGTGAAAACCTTACATTAAAACAAGACGACTTAAACAAAATTATAGAGATCGTTAAGAAGCACGCATAAAATGTTACAAAGAGAAAATGGCCGCAAAAGAAGAATATGCAATTATCTTGGACTTCCTACAACACGGATACCCTTTTGATAGTCGGCCGTCTCACAAAAAAAACTCAGTTGCTCAAGCAATAGGTGAAGATTTCTTAGGATTATTAGAATTAGTTCCTAAAAGGGAAATTTTTTTACAACCAAATGAGAAAGTTTACGTTGGAGAAGGGAAAAGAGAAAAGATACATCATATCTCAGGCAGGTTAAAGCTATCTAAACTAACAGCTACTGCTAGAAAAGAAGTTGAGTTTATTGTTAAGGAATTAATAGACAAGAAAGAAAAGAGATTCGTAGATTTCTTCAATAAAGCTGGACCTATCAATATGAGAAGACACCAAATTGAACTGTTACCAGGATTTGGAAAGAAACACATGTTACAGATATTAGAAGCTAGAGATGAAAAAGAATTTGAAAGCCTTGAAGACATGAAATCAAGAGTCAAGTTACTACCAGATCCAAAATCAGCTATAATTAAAAGAGTCCTTCAAGAAATGGAAGGAGAAGAGAAATATTACTTATTTGTTAGATAGTTCTAGATTCTCACCAAAACCTTTAAAAACCCTCCAAAATCCCAAAATAGGATGACAGAACAGAAAATTAAACACTTTGTGAGAGTAGCTGACGCTGATCTAATTGGTCGAAAACCCTTAGTTCTAGCACTAACAAAAATTAAAGGTGTTGGTCACAATTTTGCTCATGCAGTTTGTAAAGCACTTAATATTAACATAAATAAAAAAGCAGGAACATTATCTGAAGAAGAAACATCAAAGTTAAATGAATTCATTAAACAACCAAAAGGAATTCCAAAATGGAATTTTAACAGATCAAAAGATCTAGAGTCTGGTGAAGACAAGCACTTAACAAGTTCAAAACTAAAATTAACAAAAGATTTTGATATTAAAAGACTAAGAAAAAACAAATCTTATACTGGTATGAGACATTCTTGGGGCTTACCTGTGAGGGGCCAAAGAACAAGAGGAAACTTCAGAAAAGGAAAGAGTGTTGGTGTTATGAAAAAATCAAAGAAGAGTAAGAAAGGATAAAAATGGGCGACCCAAGAAAACCTAAAAAGAAATATAAAACACCCAAGAAACCATGGGTAAAAGAAAGAATAGAAGAAGAAAGGAAAATCGTTAGAAGTTTTGGCTTAAAAAATAAGAAAGAAATCATGCGTGCTAATTCTGAAATAAAAAGAATTGCTTCCCATGCTAAAAAATTAATCAGGGACAGAATTAAAGGTTCAAAACAAGCACCTGTAGAAGAAAAACAACTTTTAGAAAGATTATTCAAATTAAAATTATTAGAAAAAGATGCTCAGTTAGAGAACGTTCTAGACTTGAGTTTATTTGATTTATTAGAAAGAAGATTACAAACAATTGTACTTAAGAAAGGATTCGCAAGATCATCCAAACAAGCAAGACAATTTATTGTTCACGGCCACATTGCTGTTAATGGCAAAAAAATCACAGTTCCTTCTTATTTAGTTTCAAGAGAACTAGAAGAAAAACTAAGTTACATTAACAGTTCAAGTTTATTTAATGAAAAACATGCTGAAAGAACTAAAGGTGAAAAGAAAAGTAAATCAAAAGAAGAAAAAGTTGAAGAAGAAAAGTTAGGTGATGAATTCAAAGAGGTAGTAAAGAAAGAGGAGAAGGTTGAAGCATAAAATGGAAGATAGGAAAAGAAAACCATTCAGAAGAAAAATGTTTGATCATCCTAAAGATTTGAAATGGGCAATTGCCCACATCTATGCATCTTACAATAACACAATTATTCATATTACTGATTTAACTGGTTGCGAAACTTTAGCTAAAGCTTCAGGTGGTATGGTTGTTAAAGCCCACAGAATGGAATCATCTCCAACTGCAGCAATGTCAGCAGCTAAACTTGCAGCAGAACAAGCTAAAGAAAAAGGAATTACAGCATTACATATTAGGATCAGAGCACCTGGCGGACATAACGGTCCGATGAATACTGGCCCTGGTGCAAACGCAGCAGTTAGAGCACTTTCTAGATTAGGATTAAGAATTGGAGTTATCGAAGAAGTCACTACAGTACCTCACGGTGGTTGTAGGAAGAAAGGCGGTAAAAGAGGACGAAGAGTCTAATTTCCACCAAAACCTTTAAAAAGACTCATCCTTCCCAAAACCCTATGGATATTACCAAGCTATCAAGTTCAAAAGACGAGCTAAAACTACTAATTAAGGGCTCAAACTATGTTTTTGTAAACACCTTAAGAAGAATAATCATGACGGAAGTTCCAACTCTAGCAGTTAAAGAAGTTAGCTTAAGTAAAAACACTTCTGCCCTATTTGATGAGATTATAGCACACAGATTAGCAATGGTTCCTTTAATCACTGACTTAAATTCATATACACTACCTGAAAAATGCACTTGTAAAAACGAAGGTTGTGCAAAATGTCAAACAATAATGAGCCTAAACTCAGAAGGGCCTATCACAGTTTATTCTCAAGACTTAAAAATTCAAGACCCAGAAGTTAAACCTGCTGAAGGAAAAATCCCAATTGTTAAATTACTTAAAGGTCAAGAACTTCAGTTTGAAGCTAAAGTTATTCTTGGAAAAGGAAAAGATCACATAAAATATTCTCCAGGTTTAGCTTACTACAGAGGTTATCCAGAATTCACTATCAATAAAAAAGTCCAAGTTAAAGATTGCATTAAATCTTGTGACAATTTACTAGAAGAAAAAGGCAATACATTAATTGTAAAAGACTTAGACAAATGGAACGAAGCACACGAACAAATTTGTAAAGAACACGAAATAGAAATTAAGAACAGTGAAACTGACTTCATATTTACAATAGAATCAAAGGGTAAAATTTCATGCGAGGAGATGTTACAAAGGAGCTTGGACGTACTGGATGAAAAGCTTAACCTCTTCGCTGAAAAATTAAAATCCACAAAATAGTGATGACAAAATGGACATGAGAGATGAACTACAACTTGATTTGTTAATGGCAATTAATGGTCAAAGAGACAGAAGAAAAGTTACAGACTTAGTAACATACCAAAGGACTCGAAGAGGGCTTCCACA
>CAZGBX010000002.1:37950-67708 GCA_964524105.1 Candidatus Woesearchaeota archaeon | reverse complement strand
GTGAAGATGCTGATGGTTTTACTGATGCTGAACAAGATTGGTTTGATGCTGGAGATTTAAGGTATAATTGTGGTTTTGGAGAAGAAAATGATGGACCAGATGGGAACTTGGCGCCAATTGCAAGAGCTTGTCCTTATGATCAAGTTCCTGAATTAGATGGTGTTGAAGTTGGTGATGATGGAGTTTGTACTTATGGAGTTCCAAGAAATGGAATTGATATTGATTTTTCTGGAAGATGTGGATTAGGTGAACAGTACTGCCCAAGATCAGAAGATCCAGATGGGCGGATTGAGAGGTATGAATTATGTCTTGGAAATGGGATATCTAAAGTAAGTAATCATGGATCTATGAGAGTTAGGTGTGATGAACCTGGAGAAAGAGAAGCTATGTTAGAAGTTACTGATGATTATGGAGCAACTTCAACTGATAGAGCAAGATTTAGGTGTGAGGAGTAATTTCTTATTTTATTGAGGGCTAGAGTGCTTATATTAGCGTTTTAGAAGTGATTTGGTTACTATTGGTGGGTAACGATAGTTTTAAATAGTTTCTAACCCAAATATTTGATAGGGGAAAATGGCACATAGATACTGGACTAATACTTTGTTATCTTTATTAGGAGCTACTGCACTAGGTTTAGTTGCTGGTTGTGCACCTGATTGGGATGCTTTAGAAGCTAAAATTGATGAGAGAACAAGAACTGTAGATGCTGGAGGACTAGATAATGATGTTGGTCCATTTAGAAGAGAAGAAGCTGGTGGAGAAGATCCTTATGTTCCACCTGTAGAAGATCCAATTGAACCTGATCCAGAAGTTGATGCTGGTTCAAGTGATGATGTTACACCTTACGTTCCACCTGTTGGAGAAGATGCAGGTTGTAATGATTGTGAAGATGCTGATGGTTTTACTGATGCTGAACAAGATTGGTTTGATGCTGGAGACGCCATGGGCGGTGAAGGAGAACCTGATGGAAACTTAGCACCTATTGCAAGAGCTTGCCCTTATGATCTTGTACCAGGTTTAGAAGGTGTTGAAATTGGTGAAGATGGAGTTTGTACTTATAGAGTTCCAAGAGGTGGAATTGATATTGACTTTTCTGGAGCATGTGAGTTTGGTGAACATTATTGTCCAGAGTCTGAAGATCCAGATGGAAGTATTGAAAGGTATGAGCTTGCACGAGGTAATGGTTTAAGAACTGTTAATGACCATGGTTCAATGGGAATCATTTTTGATGAACCAGGTGTCTATGAAGCGGAGCTAACTGTTACTGATGATCAAGGCGAGACCTCAACTGATAGAGCAAGATTCTTATATGAAGAATAATTTTTAGTTGTTACACTCTTCACCAAGTGGGCAATATATTTCTACAGCAACTTCGTTTTCTCCACCTTCACCAAGGATAAAACTTGTACCCCTAAAAATCTCTCTATGACCAAAACGATAAGTCTGGTCAATACCACTGATTTGTAGGAGCAAATTCCCACCAACTAATTGGTTATTTCCAAATGTAGCTGAAGCATAACCTTCATCAAAGTTAACAACATCAGTTGAAACTTTATTATAAAATATCTGACCACCAATATCCATACCAACATTAGCACCTGTTTGTTCGTTAAATGAAAGCGTAATTAGTTGATCTTCCAATCCAGAACCAATCAATTTTAATGCCCTACCTTCTGGCAAGAAGTTCTGAATTTCATAAGTGTCTTCACCAACTTTTACAATATTAAAAATTCCAAAATTAGGTTGAGATGAACCTTGAGCGTAATCTACAAATTCTTCTGTGAATTCTGCTAACTCAGATGCACCACCATCTTCTGCACCTTGATCAATTGCATAGTTAATAACTTTAGGTCTTTCTTCTTGATAATTGCTTGATAATTCATTAAAGTCTTCTAATGCAACTTCTTCATGAACAGAATTGTAAGTTGTAGTTACCATCCAAACTAAAAGAATTACTACAACTGCAGCTATTACGAACATCTGACCTCTTTTGTTCATATATGGAATTAAGAATTACTTGATTTATAAGGGTTTTTATTTCAAAAGTAGCATGGCAGCTTCAAATTTCCCTTTAACTAGATTTTTTGATTCTTCGAAATGTAAGTTGTTCCACTTGCCCTCTAACTTTTTCCTTGCTGAGACTTTAGCTTCACCTTGATTTAAGTTTTCAAAAATGAAGGCTGCTTTGAAAATCCCAGGAATATTATCAAAGTTACTTAAGGCATCAGCTTCAGAGATGATTTTCTCTTCGATGGTTTCACAGTTGTTTCTTTGTGACGCTCTGTGGTTGAAAATACATTTTTTTATTATTTCAATTTTTTCTTGAGGGTATTTGTATTCCCTTAATTTTTCTCCAGCTATAGTAGCTCCAGTAATATGGTGATCCTTTCTACCATGAATTATTGAACCAATATCGTGTAACCAAGCTGCAAGTAAAATTAATTCTTTATCAACGTTGAATGTTTCTGCTAGTTTTTCCGCATGTTTAACCATTGGAATTAAATGAAAAGGAAATGGTTCATAACCATAATGGCTAGTTGGTTTTTTACATTCGTTTTCCACATAATCACGGATTTCTTTTACAATATCCATAGAATTTTAAAAGACAATTTTCATATAAACTTATCTAAAGCCTCTAAGATATACAATGGAAATTACAGTATTAACTCATAATAATGCTTTTAAGTTCTGTTTGGAATTGAAAGAAGTGAGGTGAAGAAAATAGCTGAGGAAAAAAAGTTGGAAAGACTACAAAGAGAGTTACAAGCTATGAAAGTAAAACTTCAAGGTTATGAAGCACAGGTGTCAGATAAGATTAAAGACAACCCTAAAGCTTCTGTGGGGATTGCTTTTGGAGCTGGAGTTGCTCTTGGTGCTCTTGTAGGATATCTAATGAATAGAAGATGAGTTTTTTAGATGGGTTCCAGAAAGGACTGGGTTCTTTATTTGATTTTAATAAAGTGATTTATAGTTTTAGGAGAATGTTGTTTAGGTCTGTGATTGAACTTATGTTTTTGTTTTTAGGTTTGGTTTGTGTTATTCTTGGAATGGTGTTGTTTGTTTCAAAGTATATTGGATTAGATATTGTACTGATAGTTATTGGATTACTTCTGATTAATGTTTGGTTGATTGTTAGAAAATAGATAAAATAACTGCCATCACTAACAAAGATATTAATTGAAACATAACATTAAGTAAGTAAAGTCTTACAGGTTTTCTTTCCCAAAGTACAATACCAAACATGATTGGGGCAATAAAACCAATCCACATTGTGAAACCTAAATCTAATCCTAACAACCAAGTGTTAGATTCGAACTTAGAAACCATGTAAGCAAGAATGAATGCTGTAACTAAAGTTGTGATTAAACCACCTAAGTAATGTTTCCAGGTCATTTTAAGCGCTTTAATTTTAGATAACCTCAACCAAGTCTTTCCAAACAAAGGACCGTAGTAGATTGCACCGAGAACCATAGAAGCAACTGCTGCAACTATAATTGCTAACCAATTAATATCAGCTATATTCATATTTATCATTTAGGTTTTAATAGTTTATATAATTTTTTCTTCTTAATAATATAGAATGTTGCTAAAATACCAAACAAAGTGATTATTAAACCGTAATAGAAAGATCTTGGGCTGTACTTTAAGTTAATCTCTTCATTTTGTTCAGAAATCTCGACTGAAAGTAAACCATCTTTGTTTTTAACTTCTTTACCTGATAGTTCTTTCCAGTTCCTATCATAGTTGTAGTTTATAATTAAAGTGTTAGGTACCAAACTATCTTTAACTGAAATTTTTAAAGTATTTGGAGTGAATTTTTCTAGTTTTGTTTCTGAAGGTAATAAAGTATAAACAAATCCACGCGGATCATCTAGGATACTTTTTGCAGCTATATCAGTGTGAATAACATTATTACAGTGAGTTACACCAACACCTTGTTTAAAATAAGGATATATAGCTGGGGTGTCCATGATGGTTATTTGAGAAGTAGTGATATAAAATTCTTCATCAAATTTAGGTTGAAAGTCATGTTTTTTAACGTTCTCTGGTGAGAAAGGATCCATTTGGGGGGCCAAGAACATTGAAGAGTACATTTCATCATGCCCAGAGTACAAATCAATAGGAACAAAGATTAAAACAAAAATTAATATTACTTTGAAAATCTTTTTAGTTTTGAATTTGGCTTTTAGGTTTTCTAGTGTCCTACCAACGAGAATTGTTAAAGGGAATAAGAAAAATATCATATAACGAGAAGGTACCCTTTGGGCGTTGAATAAAGGAAGTTTTTGTAATAAAGACCAAGGTGCAAAAGTAGCAAAAGAGCCAAGAGCAATAAAGAAGAAAATTATCCCAACTATTTTTAAATCCAAATTATTTTTGAGGTAAAAGAAAGAAACTAAGTAAAGTAATAAAGGAATAACACCAATATAGAAAAGGTATTCCCAAACTGGCCAGTTCTGATCGTGTAATGCAGACCTGTCAGGGAGGAAGGATTTAGTAATTCCCCAAAGAATCCACTCTTTTGAATCATCTAACATATCACTTTTTGAAACTAGACTTAAGACCGCAAGATTAAATGAAAGTGAACTCCCGTCGATCGATGTTCTGGTATTATTACCATAAAATTCCATAACAGGTAAAAGTTTGAAACCAGCAAATAAAGTTGTGAAAATTAAAATTAAGATTAGAATAATTGCTAACCTTGACGTTCTTTTCTTATCAGGTTTTGATCTTGAATTTATAATCTCTTGAACTATGAAGTGTACAACCAAAAATAAACTAGTGATTGTGAACAGTTGAACACCACCACCCAAGAAGATTAAGGATAAAAATAATGCACTAGTAAAAAGATAATTTGGATTTTCTTTTGATTTCAAGTAAAATAGGAAAACATAAGGGATGAAAGCAACTGTTATCCAAGATAAATGACCAGGGAAAAGATGTCCACCTAAATAACCACTAAACATAAATAAAATTGAAGAAAATATTGAAATTGAATCACTTGTTTTGTAATGTTTCATTAAGAAGAAGAAGCCTAGAAGACCAATGAAGAAGTATAAAAGAATTCCAAGTTTTACTCCAAGTAATTCACCAAACAGTAACATAGGAATAAAAATCGGTCCTAAGAAATACGATTGGGGATTTCCTAACATTGCTTCACCACCACAAGCGTAAGGGTTCCACAAAGGAAGTTCAGAGTAATCACTTACTGCCTCTGTCGGAACACCCCCTCATGTTAGAAAAGAGTCGAAATCAAAAAGAGCTAAGTTTTCAGGGTTTTCTAGTAAGCCATGACCGAACACCCATGAGATTCCAATTAGTATAATAATTAAAAAAATAATCTTTTGGGATTTGCTCAAATTCATGATATAATAGGGACTAATATAATCTTTAAAGATTTCTGTACTCAAAAGACTTATAAATAAGAATCCACATAATTAATCTGAAAATGGGTGAGAACAAAGTAGAGCATAAATCATACGCTAGATTAGCAAAGTATTATGATATGATTAATTCTGATAAGGATTATCAAAAAGAAGTTGAGTTTATTGAGTTTGCTTTAGAAAAAATGTCTAAGAAAAAAGTTAGTTCTGTTTTAGATGTTGCGTGTGGAACTGGATCCCATGCAGAGCATTTGAAGAAAGATTTTTTCGTGATTGGAATTGATAGTGCAAAGTCAATGTTAGATATTGCAAGAAGAAAAGTGAAAGATGTGGATTTCTTTAGAGAAGATATGAGAGACTTTAACTTAGATAGAACTTTTGATGCTGTAGTGTGTTTGAATGATTCTTTTTCTTATAATTTAACTGATGATGAGATCTTAGATACACTGAAGTGTTTTTCCAAACATTTAGATGAAGGTGGAGTTGTGATATTTGATTTCTTAGCTGTTGCACCAAAAGAGAAAACACAAATTTGTAGTTATGTTGATGGAGCAACTGAAGTTGCGAAAATAAGTAAGTGGAGTCCAATTGAAGAAGATAATATTGCTGCAGAGTTTGTTTACTTAATTAAGTTCAAGAATAAAGTAGATTTCCATGTTGATCATCATAAATATAACATGGTAAGTTTGAGGCATGTTAAAAGGTTAATGAAGAAAGTAGGTTTTAGGAAAATTAATATTTTAGATGGGTTTACTGCCAAAAGGTATAGAAGAGGAAGTAGAAGTGCAGTGTTTACTGGAATTCTTAAGAAGAAAAAGTATTGAAAACATTTATTAATAGCTGAAATTCTATTAAATCCATGGTTAAAGGTATTACAGTAAAGAAGAATGAGAATTTTTCTGTGTGGTTTTCTCAGTTAATTATTAAATCAGAGCTAGCAGATTATACCGATGTGTCGGGATGTATTGTTTTTAGGCCGACTTCTTATGCAATATGGGAAAAGATAGTTAAAGAAACAGATAGTAGGTTTAAAAAATTAGGGATTCAAAATGTGTACTTCCCGTTATTTATACCTGAAAAAACCCTAATTAAAGAAAAAAAACATGTTGCAGACTTTAGTCCAGAAGTTGCTTGGGTTACACAAGGTGGAAACACAAAGTTAAACGAAAGGCTTGCTGTTAGGCCAACCTCAGAATCTATTATGTATGAATCGTACTCTAAGTGGATCAGAAGTCATAGAGATCTTCCTTTAAAACTAAACCAGTGGAATAATGTTGTTAGGTGGGAATTTAAACATCCTGTACCTTTTTTGAGAACAAGAGAGTTTTTATGGAATGAAGGTCATACAGTTTATGCCACAAAAAAAGAGGCTGAAGCAGAGAAAAAAGAGATTATCAAAATTTATAATGAGATTTGTCAAGATTATATGGCTTTGTATGGGGTAATAGGAAAGAAATCTAAAAAAGAAACTTTTCCCGGAGCGGAATATACAATTTCAATAGAATTTTATATGCCTCATGGCAAAGCAATACAAGGACCAGACTTTCACCATGATGGCCAGATATTTGCTAAAGCGTATAATATTAAGTTTAAGGATAAAGATGGTAAAGAGCAATATGCATTTCAAAATACGTTTGCTATAACAACTAGGATGTTAGGGGTGATGTTCGCTATTCACTCAGATGATAAAGGGGTTGTCTTGCCACCAAAAGTAGCACCAAATAAAGTCGTCATTATTCCAATAAGGGGTGATGCTGAGGGAGTCAAGGCTGAAGCAAAAAAGATATTTAATTCTTTGAAAGAGTTTAGTCCAATTCTCGATGACAGAGAGGAATATACCCCTGGATTTAAATTTAATGAATGGGAGTTGAAAGGAATCCCAATTAGGTTAGAAATCGGACCCAAAGACCTGAAAAATAAGTCAGTAATTGTTTCTAGGAGGGATAATGGAGAGAAACAAGCAATTAAAATTAAGGATGTAAAAAAAGAAATTCCTAAGATCCTCGAAGACATACAAAAAAATCTTTTTAGAAAGTCGAAAAAGTTATTTACAGATAACTTGGTTCAAGTTAAAGATTTGAACGAACTGAAAAGAAATATTATGCAAAATAACGTTTGCTTGACTCCACTGTGTGCAGACCCAAAAGTAGAGGAAGAACTGAAGTATAAAACAAATGGTGCAAAAGTGTTAAATATTCCAGAAGAGCAACCAAAAACATTGGGAAAGTGTGTAATTTCAAAAAGAAAAGCGCACTATTTAGCTTATGTTGGTAAGTCTTATTAATTTTTTATGTAACCCTAAGAAATCTTTACCTTCCCTAGTAAGGTTGTAAATGTAATAATTTTTTCTTTTATTAATTTGTAAAAAATGATGTTTTTCTAGAGTCATCATTGCTCTTCTCAAACCGCTACGAGAAGCATTTATGTGGAGTAACTCTACAGTTTTTTGATTTTCATGAATCTGAGAAAGATATTTTATTATCCACTTGGTTTTTTTGTGAATTAAAAATCCCAGAATTAATTTTTCTCTTCTTTCTTTGTGATCTTTGAAAATGTTCCACTTTACTAATTTGTACCATGTTTGCCATTTATCTTTTTTATATGTTTTAAGTAAAGATACTTCTCTTTTTTTTGGGTTTATTTTTGTCTTTATTTTTAACCTTGTTTCAATTATTCTTTTATAGAACAAAGCTTCTTCAAGAGAATCATAAGCAATTTTTATCTCGCTTAAATTCTTGCCTTTTGTGGACATACAACCATCTGCTTCTAAAAGTCCATTGATAAATGACCAAGTGGATTTCTTGTTTGTTAGAATCTCTTCTACATTTTTTAAGATCCCAATTAAACAGTGTGCAAGAGAAGTTCTATCTAGAACAACCGCCAAACAGCCATGTTTACTACACAATTCACCTGATGTTTTAGTATATCCAAACTTCCTGAAATTTTTCTTTGGAATTTTAATCTTGGTAGACCAAAATTGTAACGCTTTCTTTTCTCGATCTTTTGAGATCTTTCCAGTTAATACAATAAAAGCTTTCCAGTCTTCGTTTTTAATCCCTAATTCATTAAAAAGATTAAGAAACTTATTTATGATTTCGATTTTGGTGTTGGCAAACTGTATTTTTCCATAGTTTTTTAATTTCCTTAAACCTTCACCCTGATATAACCCCAAAATTTCTAAGAAACGATAATAATCAACAAATTGATTTATGGGGGTTATTTTAATTATAGAACGCTTGAAGATAAATAATTCTCCTTTAAACTTTAGAATTTTTATTGTGCCCCCAAAATTGTCATTTAAAGGGAGAATTTTATATAAATCTACAAGTTTTTTATTTTTCAGATTTATTGTTGCTTTATGATAGTCTAACTTCCTATTATCAGTTACATGTTTGAGAATTTCTACTGTATTTACACTCAATAATCCTTTGTGGAAGAATTGGAGGGGAATCCTTAATCTTATTCTCTTATTATTTGAAACATTTATTGTTCCAATTAAAAACTTATCATTTATTTTTGCAAGGATAACATCTCCGGTGCTAAAAGAAGTGAAATTTTTACAGAATTTTTGAGGGATTTCAAATCTATTTCTAGAAATCTTACTTTTAAATTCCATGTATTATGAAATTAATTTAGTTTAAAAAATCTTACGCAAGGTTGGCAAGTGCGGTTAGTTAGAGTAAAATATATTTTAGAGTTGATAGATATTCCATAATACGCCAAAAAAATGAAGAAGTTATTGAAAGTATTTCTTTAATTCATTAAATAATGATATTACTTCTTTTTTTAGTTTAGAGTTAACTACAGATTCTTTTTCTTCCATGATGAACTTATCATAGATTGCTCTTGCAAATCTCTTTGTAGTAGAACCTTTCCAGTTTTCTTCATGGTCCCTTATTACATCTGCTTTGATTGTTACAGTTAAATCACCTTCAAAAAGTTTCTTGTTATCTTTTTCTACTTCTTTGAATTCTATCTTGATTTTAGGTTTAATAACAAACTTATGATAATCGTCAACTTTCTTGTCACATTCCCATTTTATCTGGTGTACCCTAGGTTCTCTTTTTTTCTCAGTGTACTCTTTCTCATTAATATCGTAACCGTGCCTATCAAACCAATCTTTAATGTGATCTAAGAACTCAGGAAAGTCTAAAGCTCCAGAGTAATCAAATGTTTTATCTGTTTCTACATGAGTTTCAAATGACATAGTGATAATATCTTAAAACTAATATTTAAAGTTTTATTATATCTCCATCTTTGACCTTGTGGATCTGTTTTGGCTTAAAACCAACTTCCTTACATAAATCTATGAATTTATCAATCATATGAGGGTCACCCTGAGAAGGAATAATATGTTTTGGTTTTATCATTGCCATTAATTCCCTCATGTCTTCCCTTGCTGCGTGACCTGAGACGTGAACGTCAGTGAACATCCTAACTTTAGCATTGATTAGTTTCTTTTCTAGTGCTGCCCTTTGTTCAATGTTCTTTTTTACAGGAATGGTTTTTGTTGAGAAAATTACTCTGTCTTCTGGACTTAATCTAAAAGGTAACCGACCCGATACAAGTTTGTCTAGAACTGAGTTTGGTTCTCCTTGCGAACCTGTACAGATTATGAAGTATTTACCAGGGTTTCTTTTTATTTGGTGTAAAACTTTTTCCACTGATCTTCTGTATGAGTAGACCTTTACTTTAGGGTGATCTTGGATTATCCTTAAGTTCTTTGCAGCACCAATATACTTTTCCATTGATCTACCTAAAATGACAACCTTTCTGTTAAGTTTTAATCCAAATTCTATTGCAGTTCTTACTCTTGCGATGTGTGATGCGAATGTTGTTAAAAATATTGGTTTTCCTTTATGATTAACATCAAATACAACTTCCCTTAGCATTTCTTTTGCAACTTTTTCTGAAGGACATTTACCTACTTTTTCAACATACATTGTTTCAACTATTGCTGCTAATGCACCTTTCTTTCCAATTTGTGTTAGTCTTTCGTAGTTTGGTTTTTTTCCTAAAGTAGGGAAGTTATCTAATTTGAAATCGTTAGCGTAAACTATTACACCTTTTGGAGTGTGGACTGCCATTAATGCACATTGAGGAGTGGAATGTGTGATTGCAATGTATTCGATTTGTATTTTGTCAGAGATTCTGAAAGTTGAGTTTAATCTTAATGGAATGATTTTATTATGAATTTGTTTTTTATGGTCTCTTAAAATTGATTTTAAAAGTTCCATTGTGAAAGGAGAACCGTAAACAGGACAGTTGTATTTGTCTGCCATGTAAGGAACTGCAGCAACGTGATCTAAGTGAGCGTGACCAATGAAGATGCCCTTTACTTTTTCTTTCATAGGTCTGATTTTTTTATCATTAGGAATTCCACCCAACCTCATAACTTCATCTTCTTCCAAATCTTCCATATGACCACCTTCTTCTTGAAAATCAATGAAAGCAGGTAAGTAGATACCCATATCTAGAATAACAATCTCGTCGTCAACTTTGATTGCAGTCATGTTCTTTGTAACTGCTGTATAACCACCAAGGGTGTATATTTCTACCACTTTTAGAAAGGAGTAATTTTCTGTGTTTATAAGAGTTTTGTCTTAGAGGAATTTCTTTCTATTATCTCTTAACTTCTTTGTAGATTCTGATAAAATTTATGGCACATGATTCCCAGCTTACCTTGGCATCAATAATTGCTTTTCGAGAGTTTCTTTTAATTTTGTTATAAAGTGTTTTGTTGTTATATAGAGACATTAGACCATTGGATATGGATTTCACGCTTTTAGGTGAGATTAAAATCCCGTTTTCTCCATCTTTGATTAATTCATTATTTCCACCAATATTTGTTGCTATCACTGGTACTCCACAAGCCATGGCCTCAAGGATCACATTTGGTCTTCCTTCAGCAAGGCTAGGTAAAATAAATACCTCTGAGGAGTTAATGAAATATGGCATTTTATTTGGTTCAACCTTATCCAATAACTTAACATTATTGAGGAGATTATTTCTTTCTAAATACTTTGTGACAAAGTCTTTCATCTCTCCATCTCCAATAATTACAAAAAAGAACTTTTTATTTTTCTTTACAATTTTATTAATTGCAGGCATTAAATAATCTATACCCTTCCTTTTGATTAACCACCCAATAAATAATACTACGAATTTGTTATCAGGGAGTTTGGTTAAACTTTTACTTTTTTTAGAATCATTTTTTTTAAATTTAATGATATCAATACCATTTGGTGTGAAAGAAACTTTATTTGAATCATGAAAAAAAGATTTTAATTCTGTTGATTGATGCTGATTATTCGCAGTCATATAAGAACATCTTTTTAAGATCAGTTTAATAATAAAAGTTTTGAACTTACTTCTTTGAATAATCCCAAGTTCTTCACCCCGACTAGTAATCATAAAAGGTTTGAAGAAACTGTAAAAATACGCAACTATTGAAGGAAATATCCACTGACAATGTACTAAGTCAGACCTCATTATTGGTTCTCTTGCTCTAAGTATAAAAGAGAAAAGAAATAGCGGCATTTGAATAATTCCAGCGAAAGAAGAAAAGCTCTTAGCAAATGATGTTGCTTTTAGTAAATTTGGGAAGAAAGGTAAACGAAAGTAACCAAACCTATAGACTTTAACACCATTCATTTCTTCATAACCTAAACCACTAGAAAACTTTGGAGCAACCACATTGACATTCACCCCAGACTTGTGGATAGCCTTGGCTAATTCTAAGATAAATGGTGCTTTTATGTCTCCTGCATGAGCTGGAAAAGATGTTGTTAATAATGTAACTTCCATAAAAATCAAGGCAAAAAGAAATTATTTAAACTTAACTATGAGAAGGGCATTAAATTAATCCAATAATTCCACCTAAGAGGCATAATATACCAAAGATTAATGCGAAGATTGAGAAGTTGATTTTTTTTGATAATTTCATTAAGAAAGAAAGACTTAGTATTCCCACTATAAAACTTGAAACTAAAGCTGGCCAGCCTTGTAGAAGAACAGGGTTTTTGGTTATAAGATAAACATTTGAAATTAGAACAACTGGAGCAGACATAAGGTAAGAGATTCTTAAGATTTCTTGTGGTTTTAGTTTACTAAATGATAAACCGAATATTGTAGAACCTGATCTTGATAGACCAGGAATTACTGCTAAACCCTGAAGCACACCAGAGATGATTGCTATTTTGTTTGAAGTTTTTTTATTTGTTCTTTTTTGAAAGTAAGCTGTGAAGATTAGTCCAAGACCCATGATGATTAGAAGTGAGGACCCAATTGCAATGTCACTGATGATTTTGTATAAAGGATAGCCAATTGCTAGAGAAATAATTGTTGTTATTGTTAGGAACTTTAATAGGTTTTTATCTTTTAGTTTTATAAGATTTATACAATCTTTCCTGAAGTAGATTAGTACAGCAAATAAAGTTCCAAGGTGTAAGAATAGTGCTACATCAATCGGGTTAATATCTTTAATTAAGAAGTTACTAGTTAAAGCTACAATACCCTCGCTTGAGATTGGTAGCCACTCAAATATTCCCTGAAGTATTCCTAAAATTATATAGTCTAGCATAGTAATTTGTTACCTTGAATGTTTTAAATGGTTTTTGATTTGTAAGCTTCTATATAATATGCAGAAGGAAATTTTCTTAATCCAGAATTCTTTATCTTTACATCCTGGAATTTACTTAATAATTTTTTTAAAGAGTGTTCTGTGAACCGCCAGTAATCAGAGGGTTCATCGTGTAATGGATAAAAAGCAGGGACAAAAATTACTGCCACACCATTGTTCTTTAAAGCCTTGTGAATGTTATCTATCGCCTTTTGGAAATCAAATACGTGCTCTAATACACTCAAACATAAAATTACATCAAACTTTTTATTAAATTTCATATTTGTCACATCAATTATTTTGTGACCAAAATCCCTTGAAATATCTGATTGAATGAAATCATTAGAACTATCAAAAAACTGTTTTGCAGAATAATAGTCCCAACCATTATGTTTTTTTCCACTACCCAATTCAAGTATCTTTTTCTCTGTTATGCCTTTAGCAAAGTTTTTAACAGACTTATTACTAAAACTTCTAGCACGAAATATAAAATGTGTTATTGTTCTAACTAGGCCCATAATTGTGTGTTTAAATAAAGTCCTTTATTAAATTAGCTATTTCAGAAACCTTTAAGATTCTTTTGGGAGTTTAGGTTTTATATGAAACTAGGAGTGTTATTTTCAGGTGGGAAAGATAGTACTTTTGCTGCTTATTTGGCTCAAAAAGAAGGGCATGAGTTAGTTTGTTTGATGTCAGTTTTTTCTGCTAATAAGTATAGTTACATGTTTCATACACCCTCAATATCTAAAGTTGTTAAACAAGCTTCTGTTATGTCATTACCCTTGATAACTAAAGAGACTGAAGGTAAGAAGGAAGAAGAATTAGAGGATTTGGAAGAGATTATTAAAGAAGCTAAAGGGAAGTTTGAAATTGAAGGGGTTGTTACTGGTGCTGTTGCTAGTAAGTATCAAGCTTCAAGGATTGAGAATATTTGTTCTTCTTTAGGATTGAGATGTGTTAATCCATTGTGGGGCAAAGGAGAGTTTCAATTGTTAGAAGATTTGATTGATGAGAGTTTTGAGGTAATTATTATTGGAGTTGCTGCTGATCCTTTAGATGAGAAATGGTTGGGTCGAGAGATTGATTCTAAGTTTGTTTCAGATGTTAAAAAGTTGTATGAAAAGTATAAGATTCATCCTGCTGGTGAAGGTGGAGAGTTTGAAACTTTTGTTTTAAATTGTCCGTTGTTTAAGAAAGGTTTAAAAGTTGTTGGTAGTAAAGTAATTAGTTCTGGAAGTAATCATCAGTTAGAGATTGAAGTTGGGTAATTCCAAAAGACTTAAATAGTTTTATGAATATATATTCATTACTGTTGGAGGTAATTACAATGCCAAATCAAGATGGAACCGGACCAAATGGAGAAGGCCCAAAGACTGGAAATCAAAGAGGAAATTGTGAAGGTACTAGGCCAAGACCACGAGGAAGAATGTGTAGACGAAGGAGAGGAAACTAAAAAATGCCACGACCTTGCATCAGACGAAAAGTTAGAGGCAAGCCAAGAAGTAACTATTTTAAACCTGCTGGAAGAAGAATAAGGGAGTTGGAAGAAGTTGAGTTAACACTTTCTGAATTCGAGGCAATAAGGTGGGTTGATGCAATCAAAGTGACACAAGAAGAGGCTGGGGAAAAGATGGGAGTTTCCCAGCCAACTTTATCAAGAATAATTAAATCTGCAAGAGAAAAGATTGGAGATGCTATAGTAAAAGGGAAAGCTATAAAAATTATAAAATAAGTTTTAAATTTTTATTTGTTGCAAAATGTCACAATTGAAGTTTTTATTTCTTGTTTCTAAAATAAACTTACATTTAGGTGATAAGATAAATGGTTGAAATGGATATGCTTTTTTGAAACTGATTACTTTTTTATTTTTATTTAAGAATATTATGTAAATTGGGTAGAACACAAAGAACATGTGTAAAGTAACTCTTTTTTCTTTGTTTAGTACAAATAAAATATCTTTAGGTGTTTGAAACATTAACCCAATAAATTGTCTTAGCCAAGTCTTTGCTATTATCATATATATTCTATAGTTAGATTATATTTATAAATCTGTAGTTCGGTGCTTTTTTTATGGTTGAAAGACAAGTATATTATTTGCATAAGTGGAAAAGTATGGGTCACCCCCCTGGGCCATGGTTGTATAGAATCTCAACTGAGGACGGAGAAGAGTCATTAGATAATGATGGAAAGGGTTATTCAAATTGTCATAATCTTGGAGCTGGTATGGCACAGTGGTGTCCAGAAGAAATAGAGTTAAGTGATATATCATTATTTTCACATAGTTCTGGAACAAAAGGATTTGTTGGCCGTGAAGGCGGTGGTGTAGTTCATGGTACTGCAAGTGATGATGATATTTCTAGTGTTGTAGAGGGATTTTATGAGGGTAGAGGTTTGCCTGCCTTGGCAGAAGAAATGAAAGCTAGAAGGGACCGTGCTGAAGGTTAATAAGAACATTTAAATATCCACCATTTCTCACATAAGTAAATTATAAGGAGATTTTATGGTGGGAGCTAAATCTAAACAACCAGAAGTGAATATTGGTTTAATCGGTCATGTAGATCATGGGAAAACTACTTTGTTACAAGCGCTTTCTGGGAAGTGGGCTGACACTCATTCTGAAGAATTAAAAAAAGGAATTACTATCAAATTAGGTTATGCTGATGTTAATATTTTTGATGATAAAGGAAAACTTAATACTAAAACAGGAAATTATCTAAGAACTGTTTCTTTTGTTGATGCTCCAGGGCATGAGACTTTAATGGCAACAATGCTTTCAGGTGCTGCGATTATGGATGGTGCTTTGTTGTTAATATCTGCAAATGAAAAATGTCCTCAACCGCAAACTAAAGAGCATTTAATGGCATTAGAAATTATTGGAATTAAGAATGTAGTAATTGTACAAAACAAAGTTGATTTAGTTTCTAAAGAACAAGCATTAGAAAACTATAAGAAAATTAAAGAGTTTGTTAAAGGTTCTGTTGCTGAGAACGCACCAATAGTTCCAATCTCTGCACAACACAATGTTAATGTTGATTTGATATTAGATGCTATCCAAAAGAATGTACCAACACCTGCAAGAGATAATGAAAAAGATTTGGTAATGTTAATTGCTAGATCGTTTGATATTAATAAACCAGGTACTAACATAAAGAAGTTGGTTGGTGGAGTTTTAGGTGGAACTTTGAAACAAGGAGTTCTTAAGAATAATTCTAAAATTGTGATTTCTCCAGGAAGGAAAGTTGTTGAGAAAAATATCCCAAGATGGATTCCAATTGAAACTACTATTACTCAGATTGTAACTGGTGGAGAGAGAGTTGATGCTGTTGGGCCTGGTGGGTCTTTGGCAGTGCTAACTACATTAGACCCAAGCTTAGTTAAGTCTGATCAAGTAACTGGTAATTTAATTTGTTTACCAGGAAAAGTACCACCTGTAATTTATGATTTAGTATTTGAACCAAGGTTGTTGAAAAAAGTTGTTGGAGCTAAAGAAGAGACTAAAGTTGACCCAATTAAAGTTGGTGAGCCACTTATGCTTAATGTTAATTCTGCTACTACAGCAGGAGTTGTAAATAAAGTTGAAAAGAGTAAAGCTTATTTGAAATTAAAGATGCCAGTTTGTGCAGAGTTTGGTTCTAAGATTGCAGTTTCAAGACATATGGGTGGGAGATGGAGATTGATTGGAACTGGAGTTATTCTTGAAAAATGAACCCACCAAGTTATTTAGTTTGGGAGACAATTGTTGCAAGGCAAGCGGTATATGAAGAAGCTAGAATGAGTGCTGGATGGAAAAGGACTTATGAATTGGAAGCTGAAGTTTCTAGGTTTGAAGAAAGAACTAGCAGAGCAATGAAATTATTTTATTCTATCTTTTCTGAACCTGCTGACATTATTGCTTGTAGAGAAGAGTTAGAAAGTAGAAAATAAGTATTGTAAAGGAATAATTCTTTTAAAAGAAGACTTTTTCTTTTTTTTAATGTTATGGAAAATATTGGATACAGTTGGGACTTACATGCAAGGCAGATATGATGCCGGTTTAGTGGTTAGAATGAGTGAGGCCCTTTATTCAGGTTTGAATGGTAATGGGGATGCAGTTGAATCTTGTGAAGAATTTTTAAGGATGAGAAGAACTTTAAGAAGACATAGAGAAGAGGTTCTGGCCAAAAGATTGCCCCAAAGATTAGTTTATGCTTTCGGATTTCAGAGTAAAAGAATGAGAGATTAATTATTTCTCCCAGAAGTATAACCTAATTATCTTTTGTTCACCAACGTTATCTTCGTGAGTAGGGCTTGTTACATCATCGTAACTTAAGAATAAAGATTTAGTGTAAATGTTTTTTGGAAGTTGATTGGAGAATTCATTGAAATCTCCCATAGCTTCAACGTTATCTTCTTCAATAATGAAGTTCTCACATAAGACAGCATCAGGATCATTCCCATCACAGATTGAAAATGCATAGTCCCATGGAGAAAACTTAGGTAAGGATTCTTTTATTTTATTGTTTAAAGTTTCTTCTTCACCATCAATTAAAACTGCCCTTCTAAAGTCAGGATTTTGTTGAGCAGCATCTAGAATTGCTTGAGCTGACACTTCTAACTCATATGGCATCTCACCTTGATCGATGCCTGTTTTAGGTAATAAGAAAATGATTGCACCAAGTATTATTACTGCTGCTATGACAGCTTCCAATGTCCTGATATATCCTTTCTTATTCATTTTCACCAAATTAATATGTTAACTGTTACTGGAACTAACATTGAATCATCATTTAAGATTTGTGTATTAAATGTTCTTGCATAAACATTTGAGTCCATAGGTGGTTCCCTATCATTAATTGTAATAACTTCAAACTCTTGATCGTTATCAAAGATCCTTATCTTAAATTCTTTTGAATCAGGGAATTCCCAGCTTGATTTTAAGTTCTCGTAATCTTCTAAAGCAACA
This sequence comes from Candidatus Woesearchaeota archaeon, assembly GCA_964524105.1. Classification (GTDB taxonomy): domain Archaea; phylum Nanobdellota; class Nanobdellia; order SCGC-AAA011-G17; family GW2011-AR18; genus JAGVXZ01. The sequence goes on along the minus strand of CAZGBX010000002.1, from coordinate 49,761 downwards.
ATCTCTTCTATGCTTAAACCTTCTAATGTTTCTGTTGCACCTAAAGTGTACTTTGCATTACAGTTATCATTAGGAACTAATTCTGGTGCGTCTTGACATGCAACATATTTGTTTTCAGGGTTGAAATCTAAACCAATGTCTTCCACACTATTTGCAAGAGTTGCACCATCATCAAAATTGATTCTCTTATCTGAATATGTAATTAACATTGTTTGGTCTTGGTTACCTTGGAAATCAATGTAGAACTGAGGGTTTCTATTGTTAAGGCCAAAAACTAAACTTTCTGGCCTGATTACCTCTTCAACTTTTTCTCTTAATTCTCTTCTACCACCATCATTATTCCTTGCAGCCCTCCCACGATTTTCTGCACCTTCAGCCCTACGACCACGAACTTCTTGGTTTCTTTCTTGTGGAACAAAGAATACTTCGACTTGATCCTCGTCATTTACATTTGCATCTTCTGAGAAAGGGAAATCTCCTGCGACTGCATTACCATCCCAAGTTCCTTCAAAAGTATAATAACCATCACGAGAACGAACGTCAGCACCCTCATCAATGTATTCAATTGATTCTAAGAATACAGGTTGCTTTATGATCTGCCAGTTAGTTTCTGTAATAAAACTTTCTTCAACAATGTCTAACAAAGTGTCTTCTTCAAATACATCTTCAACTCCAGGCTTGAAGAATGTTAACATTAAACCTAAGAATACAATAAATAATCCTAAACCGATTACCCAATCTATATGACCACTAACCCCTTTTTTGTTCATTCTTATTAATAAACATCTGGAAAGGTATTAATAAAACTAACGATTCGAAAACTCCAGAGATTGTTGTCATAATTAAGTAAGCTGATAGTACCATGATAACAGAATGTTTTACTCCTAGTTTATATCTTCCTTCAGAGAATTTACCAATTAATAGTCCCGCAAAAATTCCTTGAATGACGATTGTTGCTAAGAATATGCTACCCAAGTCACTTGCTGAACCTGCTGTAGCTGCGAATGATGTGCCACCTAAACCTTGAGCAATCTCACCAGAGATGGCACTTAGTTTTGGAATTAAATAAATCTCCATGACTAACATGATTGCAATGAATACAAAGAAGATGATATAACCTTGAACCATCTGGCTGTAAGCATTAGTTTTTTGTTCTTCTTTGATTTTCTTTATTTCTAAAACTGCTTTTGTAACTGATTCTAGAACTGATGCAATGTCACCACCGCTCTTTTCTGCTTGCATTACAATCGCGATTGACCTTTTGATAACGTCATTACCAGTATCTTTAGCGAAGATGTCTAAGGCGTCGTGAAGAGAATATCCCCATTCAAGTTGGTGTGCAAGTTTTTTAACGTAAGGTGTTAATGGACCGAAGTCTGATCTTGAAACTTGAATTATTCCTTGAGGTAAACTAACACCAGACCTAACAACCTCAACCAATCCCCTTACAAACTCTAAGAACTTCTCTTCTATTTGTTTTTGTCTTTCGTTTTCTTTTAAGAAGTCTAAGAAGAATGATAATAAACCAATTACAATTGCTAAAACAATTATTGGACTGAAGTACCAGATTTTTGGACCAATAGGTGAAGTGAAACTAAAGAAAAGAATGAAATCTGTTATTAAAATAATTAAACCTAAAACTATTCCAATAATATGTTGGGTTTTTATTATGAATCTCATGTTGGTTGTGAAACGTGTAAGAATGCCATGAATGCTAAATTCATTAAAGGAATTAAACCGTAAACCCCAAGAATAGATAAAGTCTTGGCATCAAAACCACCTAAGTCACCTCCTATGACGTTAATGATTGCTAAAGTTACTATTAATAGTAAAGGTGCTGCGATTAGAATTGCAGTGTAAACATCAGAGTAAGTTGCTAAAGCTTCAACTTGTTTCTTTTTTCTTTGTTTATACTGTCTTAAAGCGTCTTCTGATTTTTCGTTTAAGTAATCTTTTAAACTACCACCAGTCTCTACAGTAGTTACAATACCCTCTAAAACTTCTTTGAAGTCAGGAGACGGAGTTGTCTTTGAAACTCTTTTTAATGCACCAGAAAGATTGTAACCAAATAAGTTAACGTAATTTAAGATTTTCTTTGTTTCTCTTTTTAATTCTTCGTACCCATCAGATTCTGAGATTAATTCGAATATACTTAATGGGTTTGCACCTGAACCTGCAACAGCACCCATGTGAACTAAAGCGAAAGGAAGTTCGTTTTTAATTTTATTTGCTCTCTGTGAGATTAAACTACTAGGGTAGAAATAGAATCCAAAGAAAGTTGCAATTGTTGCTAAGATTGAAATTCCAGTTATAATAAGAAAATTAAGTTGAAAAGATAAGTTTAGGATTGTGAATACTATGAATAATGCTGGGAATGCTAGAATAGTACAGACTAACATTAAACTGACGTATGTTGTAGAGATTAAGTTTAAGTGAACTCTTTGGATATGGTTGAATAACGGGCCAAATAGTTTAGGATATTTAGCTAATAAGTTTAAACTGTGTTCTTGCATGTACTTGTTTGCGAACTCACCATAAGGATTGGGTTTGTAGATTGTGTAGTCTTCTTTTATTTCAAAGTGAGCTTTCTTTGATTTTTTGCTTCTTTTTATGTAGTCTTGAATATCGTGAGTTGTTAATCCCAAGTCTTTAAGGAATTTATTCTTTTCTTCTTTTGTTAAGTTTTTGAAGGTTTCAGATTCAAATGTCCTTGGAACTTTTATTTTTGGTTCAGGGATAGGAATGTTACTTTTAGGTGCTACAGTCTTTTTTGGTTGTGGAATTGGGATTGTGGGTTGTAGGGAAGTAGTTAACTGTAAGTTTTGTTGTTCTAATTGTGTTAATTTTTCAAGAATCTTTTTTATTATTATTGGGATTTGAGATTTATCTCCAACCCCCTTGTTTAGTTTACTTAAGTAAGACTGATAAGTTTCTACTTGTTTTAATAAAATTAGCATATCTTTAGGAGAGTTCATTTTTTGTTTTTTCAATTAGTTTTTGAATTTGAGTAGTTAAAAATAAGATTTGTCCCTTTAGTTTTTGTTTTTTTGGGTTAGTGTCTTCAAGTTTAGAGTAGTGATTATGTACTTCTGCTAGAACTTCAATATTGTGCCTTAACATGCTAGTGCTCATTGTATACCATAAGTTGTGAGTACTTTTTTAGGGTGTTTGTAGTATTGGTGTATAATCTTCTGAACTTCTTTAAACCCAAAAATTCTTCTGGAATATAAAGTCTGAAGTAACCTTGACCTTAACCTTAATTCTGATAATAAGTGTTCTGTTGTTTTACCGTACTGTCTTGCAATATCATAAAATGCTTTAGATTTTGTGTTGAAACTGAACTTGTCTGTCCTAGGATCCCATTGAGCAACAGTGTTTGTTCTTGCACCAGCTAAGTTTTCTTTGATCTCTAATATTTCATCAATAACTGCTAATCTTCTTGCTGGTTTTCCTTTAACCTTGGTTTGTTTCATTACACAAACTGATGTAAGTCCTTGAATTAATGAACCTGACAAGTTGATTGGTGCTGTTTGTAGTCTCCTTACCATTGTTTCAACTGATTCTGCGTGCATTGTACCATATGAAGGGTGACCACTGCTAATACCTTGCATAAGAACGAAAGCTTCCTTACCTCTTATTTCACCAACTATGATGTAATCTGGTCTTTGCCTGAATGATTCTTTAAGTAAATCGAAAAGTGAAACTTCACCGTACCTTTGACCAACTAAATTAGTTAAACCAACACCTGCCCTTGAAACTGAAGGTAACCAGTTCTCATGCTCTAACTTAAGTTCCCTTGTATCCTCAATTGTAACTACCCTGTCTTGTGGTGGAATGAAGAATGCAACAACGTTAAGTAAAGAAGTCTTACCTGAACCTGTACCACCAATAACCATGAAACTCCTTTCGTATTCAATTAACAACCAAACGTAAGCTAACATTTCTGCTGAGACTGAACCTTTTTGCATTAATTGTATAGGACTCCAAGGTTCTTTTGTGAACTTTCTTATTGTGAATGATGGACCTTTAGAAGTAATATCAGTTGAGTATGTTGCGTTTACCCTAGACCCATCAGGTAATGCAGCATCAAGTAAAGGTTCTGCGTATGAAACATACTTACCACATTTCTGTGCTAGTTTTTCTACAAAATTTGCAATCTTATGCATGTCCTTGTAAACTAAGGTTGTTCTTAAGTTTCTGAACTTTCTATGCACAATGTAAATTGGAGAATTGATTCCGTTACATTCAATATCTTCTATATAATAATCGTTCATTAAAGGTTCAAGTTCATTTAACCCAACAAAGTCCCTGTAGATGTAATAAATAATTTTTAAAAATGAAGATTTTGTTATTTGAATTGAAAGTTCTGTAAGTAAAACTCTAACGTTCTTCTCTAAATAAAGTAAAACTGTTTCCTGGTCTTTTACATTAATGAAGCTTAAGTTTATTAGTTCTTTAATGCCGTCCTCTAAAAGTTTTAATATTTTCTTTTCTTCTTCTGTTAGTTTTGGTTCTTCAACTTTGTAAATAAGTTCTGAGTTTGCTGTGTCCCAGTAAATGTGGGCAAAAGAGTATGGAGCAATTAGTGGGTATCTAATATTAACTTGGCTTAAATCTTTGAAGTCAGGGATTTCTGGAATACCAGGGTTCTTTTCTATCTTGAAAATTGGTTTTTCATTGTTAGAAGTTTTTATTGCTTTTGGTGTTGGTGGTTCGTAACTAGATAATTCCTTTGAAGGTTTTCTTGCAGTGAACCAGTATAATGCTGCTGCTATCAATGGCCAGATGATTACTAATGCAGTCCAAAGAATTTTATTTGAAGATTTTGTTTGAGTTTTGAAAATGTTTATGATTACAAAGATGTCAATGACTAAAACTATTGCAGAAGCTACGATAATCCCTATTAGGTAAATTTGATCCATTAATTTCCCTCTTTTCTTTATAAAGATTGGTTGTTGTCATAATTTAAACATTTCGGTAAATTTTAAATAGATTGAATTGCAAATTTTATGTTAGATATGGATATTTTAGCGATTGTATTGGGTGTTATTTTAGGTTTAGTTCATTATTTTAGTGAGACAGTCCATATTGCATATCCCCGAGTGAAAAAGTACTTGGTCTCTTTTGCTGCAGGGGTTTCTGTGACTTACTTGTTAATTCAATTGTTACCAGAAGTTACTTTACGATTGAATGTTTTACAAAGTCATGTACCTTACTTGTTTATTTTGGTTGGTTTCGTTGTGTTCCATTTAATTGAGAAGTTTATTTATCAACATGGAAAAAGGCAAAAGATTGTTAGTAACATAAAAGAACTTCATGCTGTATCTTTGTTCATTTATCATTTGTTTGTTGGAGTTTTGTTAGTTTATTTTGTAAGGATTAATCCAATGTCAGCTGTATTGTTTACTGTTCCATTGTTCTTTAACTTGTCTGTAAGTAATGTTTCTTTCCATAGGATACATTATACAATGAAAAGTCACCCAGTTGTTATTTGGTTAGAAAGTGCTGCAACTTTAATTGGAGTATTTTTAGCTTTGTTAATTTCTATACCCAGCACAGTAGTATTGGGTTTAGCAAGTTTTATTGCTGGAAGTTTATTGTTTATGGTAGTTAGAGATTCAATACCAAAAGAAAGTGAAGGAAAACCGTTGTTCTTTGTATTAGGAATATTGTGTATGGTTATTGTTTTGTATGTGGTTGGAGCATTGTATTAGATAATTTTAAATAATCCCGAGTTGAAATCATAGTTATGAAAGTTAAACTTTACAGTACCCCCACCTGCCCATATTGTATTGCTCTCAAGGAGTTTTTGGATAGGCACAATGTACACTTTACTAATATTGATGTTTCTAAAGATTCTAAATCTGCAGGGTATATTATGAGTAAAACTAATAGTCCTGGTGTACCGCAAGTGGAGATTACTTTTTCTTCAAGTGTTGAACCGATTTATCTTATTGGTTGGGATGAAGATGTTAAGAAGAAACTGAAAGAGGTTTTGAAGTTACCTTAAAACTCATCTAAAGATTTTTGTTTTATTACTTTGTTCTTTACTATTTCTAACCATTCATCAGGATTAGTTGTTTCTGGTAATCTAATATGAGGGATATTATACTTTTCTAAGAATTCATCTAATAATTTGTCAATCTTTTTTTGGAACTCAGGGTCTGTTGATCTTACTCCATCTTTTTGTAGTTTCACACAAATTGGAACCTTGAATAAGAAATCATAAGGTTCTTGTTCTAACCATTCTAAAACCATCATCTCATAGAAATCTTGTTGCTTGAACTTTGACATCATGTAAATGTAATTGTCTATAACTGCTCTGTCACATACAACATATTCTGCGTTATGTTTTGCTTCTATCTCTCTTGCCATCTGTGATAATAGAATCCAGCCTTGTGCAGAGATGGTAGTACCTTCATTAAGGGGCAATCCGTGATTTACTGCTTCTCTAGAAAGTTCTGTTATAGATACTACAGTTTTGCTGTTTTTCCTTAGTAAAGAAGATAGATCGCTACAGAGTATTGTTTTACCAACACCATGGGTTCCTACAAAAGCAATCTTCATTTTATAGAAATTCTTTATTTTAGTTAATAAATAATGTTAGGATAGAATATGTATATTTCACTAGACCAATAGATTTATATTTATTTTTTCTTTGTTAGTTTTAATGGAAAAAATATTTTTAGTTGATTTTGCTGGAACTTTAATTAGAATAGGAGTTATTGATGCTGCAAATGAGTTAAGGTCTTCTATTTTGAAAAGAGGTTTACCCACTACTAAAGAACATGCTAATCCTGAAGTAATGTATAAAATGAATAGGGAGTTAGTTGGTTTGTTAACAGGTTTAAAGTCTGATTCTAAAGTTAAGTATAGAAAGAATGATCTTGAAGATATTGAGTTAACTGGTTCACAAGTTCAAAATCAAATGGCAACAAACTTGTTTCAGTTTGGAATGTATATGGCTGCAAAAGAGTTTGGAAAAGAAATGGTTCCTTTTGGATTTGTTGAGCAGTTGCAAAGAATAAAGTCTTTAGGTTATAAACTTGCAATTGTTTCTGGAGTAAGAACAGATATTATTTCAGGAATGTTAGAGATTTCTGGAATTGATTTAGAGTTTGATTATATTTTAGGACAGCCACCAATATTAGGAGTTTCTAATGAAGAGAACATTAAAGGTCTTAAAGGGAAAGTTGAGTTTGTTATTGGAGATAAGATGAGTGACTTAGAAGCTGGAAAGTTAGTTAATGCTAAAACTATTTTTGTTAAGTGGGGGCATGCTTCTGGTGGTGAAGAAGAGTTTGCTGATTTTGTTGTAGAGAAACCTGAAGAGTTAGAGAAGATTATTTAATTCGAAATATTTTCAGAGAATTCTAGTAAGGAAATTTAAAGTTTGATTACTTAAGTTATTTTATGGGAGATAAATATTTAAGGAGGGGAATTCTGATAGAGATTATGAAGCCAAAAACTAAGGACATGATCCTAAGTACACTAGGGATTGTTGGGATTGTATTAGCAATTATTGGTATTAGTCTTCTCCTCTATAAAGTTGTTTTAACTTTCTAAGATGATTAAAAAGGTTGGTGGAGTTCTGAATCGGCTTGCTTTAGTGTTCTCACTTTTTTTAGTTGTTTATGGGTTTCACAAGGGTTATGATTTAGTTGAACTTGTAATTTATAATATTTATTTTGTGGTAATGATTCTTGCTCAAGTAATAAATTTATTTAGAAACTAACTTATGTTTCTTAGTTGGTCTTTCATAGAATGGTAATATCTTTAGTAACCTTGGTGTTCTTGCAATTGGTCTTATTAATCTTATGAAGTATCTTGATCTTGAAGCCTTGCCCACCCTTTCTGCTTCTTGTGCTAAACGTGTTGCTTCTTTTAACCATCTGCCTGTACCCTTTTGTAATTCTACTGCTTCATGTAAAATAGATTGTCCTTGCCTGAACTCTTTTGTTGTTACTCTAATCAACAAAGCCATTTCTTCGTAAACTCTGAAAAGCAAGAAAAATGGGAATACCGCGATAATGTCTAACCAAGATTTCTTTAAGAAAAGTTTTAGGTTTTTTAGTCTTTTGTATTTATAGTAAAGATCTAAAACAAAGATACCAACAATAAGGTAATCTAAGATTAAGATTATTGTGTGGTATTGTTCTGCAATGTGATGAAAGAATAATTCTATAACAATCAAGAACATTAAAACAATTACACAATATGGAATTAGAAGGTCTACAATAATTTCACCTTTGTTTGTAACTTTTCCCCTCTTTTTTTTCATTAATCTAAATTAGAATTTAAGTTTTTTTAAAGGTTTCTAATAAGAAATTACTCTTCTTCAAAGATGTTTCCGCCCCTAGAAACTTTAACATCGGGGTGTATTAGGTCCCAATACTGACAAACAGTTCTTGCTGCTGCCTCTGCTAGATCAGGATTAAATTCTTCACAAGTTGAAAATAATCTTCCCATTTCTGCATTAAGAACGTCCATAGCTAATTCAGCAATTTGATATCTTGTTCCCCTTAGACCTTCTTCAATTCTTCTACGATCTTGTCTGCCCCGGGTGTCTGCTTCTGCAAGATGGGCTTCGTAAGAAGCTTCCAGTCTCCTAAGTTCACGATAATTTCCAGAGAAAGTTCCACGTCTCTGTGAATATCTTGGAGCACTGTCTAATTCATCTAATGAAGTTGATAAAGTCCCATCCAAATCTCCGTCAACAAATATATTATTGCCTGTATTATCTACACGATCTGGCTCTAGTTTTGCCAAGTACTGTCCGGCTGTTCTTACAGCACCAATTAAAAGATCACCATCGCACTCTGCAGAATCAGGGTATAGTTCCTTAGATCTAATATGCTCTTCAAAGCTATTTTCTGTTTCACACCCATATACATCCCTAGCTAAAGTCATAAGTTCTGTACGCCTATTCCTTAAATCAGGATCCACTTCTGTACCAAGGACCTCTAATTCTTCAAACGCTTTTTCGAGTTTTCTAAGAGTTCCCCACTGGCCATCATAATCACCAAAAGTATCTTCCATCTTTGCTAAAGTAGGAAATGCCCTTAATGCTTCTAAAGTGTGTTCTAGACTTACTGCTGCCATTAATGTTGGGGTGAAAGAAAATATTATAAAATCATCGGTAATTTATAAGAACTTTTATATAAGGAAGACTATATTTATTCTTAGAGGTGATATGAGATTTTAGTTACAAGCAAGAAGATGTTATTGAATGCGCAAGCTAAAGGTTATGCTGTGCCACATTTTAATACTTCAGATTTGGAAATTACTAGAGCAATATTAGTTGGTTGTAGTAAGATGAAATCACCAGTGATGATTGCAACTTCTAAAGGAGCAATAGAATATGCAGGCATTAAACCATTGTATCAGATTGTTAAAACTTTAGCTAATTCTTACAAAATTCCTGTTGCTTTACATTTAGATCATTCTCCAGATTATGAATTAGTTAAGAAGTGCGTTAAGAACGGATGGACTTCTATTATGATTGATGCTTCCCGTTATAGTTATTTGAAGAATGTGAGAGAAACTAAAAAAGTTGTTCAGTATTGTCATAAAAAACAAATTCCTGTTGAAGCTGAGTTAGGAAGGTTACATGGAAAAGAAGGGTGGGTTAAAACTAAGAATTCAATATTTACTGATCCAGAAAAAGCTGCAGATTTTGTTGAGAAAACAGGATGTGATTCTTTAGCTGTATCAATTGGAACTTCACACGGAGCTTACAAGTTTGATGGAAGACCAAAATTAGATTTCAAAAGATTGAAACAAATTAGAGAAAAAGTTTCTGTGCCTTTAGTTTTACATGGTGCAAGTTCTATACCAAAAGAGATTGTGTCAAAAGCTGAGAAGTATGGTGCTAGGTTCTTTGGTGCTCGCGGAGTTCCATCTAGACAAATAGGTAAAGCTGTGAAGTTAGGAATATGTAAAGCAAACTCTGATACTGATTTAAGGATTGCTTTTGAAGCCTATATGCATGAGTTCTTACACCATAATCCCCGAGTATTTGATTATAGAAAGATATTTTCTTATGGGATGGAAGGGGTTACTAAAGTTGTAGTTGATAGGATTAAGGTTTTAGGTAGTGATCGGCGAGCCTAAGTAAGGTTTATAAGATTTTCTGTTGTCTTTAAGATACTGTAAAATGAGACGAGCTACTGGATTATTAGCATTGTTAGGAATACTAGCTTTAGGTACAGGTTGTGGAGCTGTAGCTGGTAGAATTAAAAGTGGGGTTTTCAAAGGTGGAAAACATTCTGATTCTGTTGAAGAAAGAGAGAGAGCGTAAATATAGGTATGAAAGAGGTCAGTGGGCACTTAAAAAAATAAGAGAGGAAGAGAGAGAGAGAGCAGAATTAGAAGCTAAAGAAGGTGAGTCTGGTGTTAAAGATGGCAGAATCTGGACAATACAATGTGGTGAGAAGGGAGATAAATCAAAAGGGAGTTGGGAGAGGCGGTCTGATGCTAGGAGAGCTGCAAGAGACAAGGCAGTTAAGGTTATAACAGGCACTACCAAAGGGCTTAGAACCGCTCACGAGAGAGGTGCGATTTCTATAAGTAGAGATAAACTTTGGAAGTCTTATAATTTAAGAGAAAAATGGGATATTAAAATGTGTGGAGTTTGGAGTGCACCGTATATAGCAGATGAAGTCAGTTCTGAAAATGAAGATCCCGTAGGTAGTGGGGCAACTGCAACTTATATCGGACGAAATGACTCTGGATATCATGTTGTTAGAGCTTGTGGTCATGGTGTAAACCCACAACATGCGAAAAAAGTAGCACTCGAAAGTGCAAAGAAATTTCTTAGGCGCCTTTATGAGAAGGATGGAACTGAACTAGATGAAATTGAAAGTGAAGAAGTTCCAACTGTTGAGGGCGACCTTCCAGGTGATATTTGTTTTGAAGTTACTGGAAAAGGGCCTGAAAGGTAAATTTGCCCATTAAAAGTAAGTTTTATATGATTTTGGGTTATCTTTAAGATAAGGAAAAATGAGACGAGCTACTGGATTATTAGCATTGTTAGGAATATTAGCTTTAGGTACAGGTTGTGGTTCTATAGCCCATAAGATTAAAAGTAGAGTTTTCAAAGGTGGAAAGCATTCTGATACTGTAGATAGAGAGCGTAGGGATAAGGCAATTCGTGTATTTCAGAGAGAAAGACCAAGAGCTAAACCAACAATTTTAGGTGCGAATGATGTTGTACTTAGAGATGGTAGACCAACTGTAAGATCTTGTGGAGTTGGAAAGAATGAAAGAGATGCACAGACAAGGGCATTTTTACATGCACTTGTGGCACTTGAAGGATATTATGGAAATAAGGGTCAGCAGCATCCAAGGGAGAAATATCGCCCTGTAGATGGAAGTCAAAGAGAGGAAGATCTTGATGGAGCAAAAAAAGTTTGTTTAGATTTAGAAGGGCCAAAGTTAGTAGTAAGAAGAAAAGAAGATGAAGATGGTTCTGGCCTTGTTGATAGTTTAGAAAGAAGTAGAGAAGATGCTGAGAGAAATAAAAGAGAAAAAAGAAAGGCACTTGAAGCTAAAGAGGGTGAAGCTTGGATTGAAGATGGTGTGGTTTATGCAGTTGGGTGTGCAAGTGATCCAAATGATGCTCGACAGGAAGCAGTTGATTTTACAAGACCATTTTTAGATCGTTTTTATAGAAGAGAAAGCATTGATCCGGCAAGAGTAAATTATGCTCTTGAAGATGCGTGGGATTCTGTTAGTGAAAAATATGATGGTGTTGCACCAAGGTGTGTTTTGTTAAGTGGACCTAGTCCTAGTTCTGTTAGGTATGCTGCA
>CAZGBX010000002.1:0-37940 GCA_964524105.1 Candidatus Woesearchaeota archaeon | reverse complement strand
GCAGCTGAAGCAGTTAGAAAAAGAAGAGCAGAAGAAAGTGAATCAGAGAGAGTAAGAATAAGGCAGGCTTTTGCAAAAGCAAAGAGTCGAGAAGGAGTAGTGAGATTTGAAGATGGAAGAGCAGTTCTTACAAGTTGCGGGCAAAATCTAGATGCTCAAACAGCACATGCGTTAGCTGTGGGAATGGGTGAGAGATTTTTAAGAGATTATTATTTTAGAGAGGGTCGTGGTTCAGATGTAATTCTTCAAGCTAAACCCCCAATTATTCTTCATCCCCAAGAGAAAGGTGGGAATGTAGAGGCTTGTGTTGATCTAACTGGTCCAGAGATTGAAACTGATAAACATGAAGGAAGGGGCGGAGCATTAGGTGATGATGATAAAGAAAGTGAATCAGAGAGAGTAAGAATAAGGAGAGCGGAATTAGAATCAAGAGCTGGAACTCCTTGGGCAGAGGGAAATGGTATAAAAGCGGTTGCATGTGGAGATGGATTGACTGATAGGACAGCTGTTGTGCATGCAGAGAATTATGCAGGATTAGATTTAGAAGAATTTTACAGAGACAGACATGGTTTAGAAGTAGAACAAACACCCTATATTGTTGATGGAAAATGGGAGTCTGTAACATATGTCCATGGAGAAGATGATACACCAGGGAATAAAAAATGGTGTGTGCTTATAGACGGGCCACCAGTAGAGGCAATTAGGGGAGACCTGGGATTAGTAGGTAGCGGTGTACCCCAAGGTGAATTGGCAGATGGAGCATTAGGTGATGATGGAAGAGAAGATTTCGCAGACATGAGCGAGAGCGAACTAACTGCAGTGTTAGAATCAAGTCAAGATGTAAGAAAAGCAATGGAAAAAAAGCTTGAATTAACTGCCGGAGTTCCTTGGGTAGATATGAATAGTGAAGCAATAAGTGTAGTTCACTGTGCAGATGGGAGAGATAAGGATAGAGCTGTTGGCAGTGCAGTAGCAATTGCAAGAAAAGATTTAAAACAAGTTTATAAAACTAGGGGCTTAGACGTAGAAGTGGAACATGATTGGGTAGCAATGACAGCACCCCCTGAGGAAGGAAAAGAAAGATGGTGTGTTTTTGCTAAAGGACCAGATGTTGAAAGACACTTAGGAACTGCAGAGCAAGTTGTTAGAAGGGTTGTAGAGCAAAGAAAAAGATTAGAAGGTGCACAAGGCATTGTTTTTTCAGAAGGAAAAGGTTTACAGGTTGCTGTATGTGCAGATGGGAGAGATAAAAGAACAGCTGTTACTCATGCTAAGCAATATGCAGGACTTTCATTTGAAGATCGTTATAGGGAAGCAGGTGTAGAAGATGGAGATATTCCAGATAGTTATGATATTGAAATGGATTGGAAGGCAATTACAGGGAGGCCTGAAGATATAGGATTAGAGAGATGGTGTGTTCTTGCTAAGGGGCCAGGTGTTCCAGAACTTAAAAGGGATGAAGGAGAAAGCCAACTTGATAATGCGGCAGTAGGGGAACTTAGAGGAGACCGAGGATTAGGTAGTGCAGTAGTACCTGAAGAGACATGGACAGATGGAATTAGTAGAGTTGGAGATGATATGGTTGCAACTGTTTGTATTCCAAAAGGACAATATAGGGAGCAAGAACTTCGTAGTTTAGCAGAAGCAAGGGGCTTGAGAAGATTAACTGTATTTTTTTATCATGAAGATGAAGGTGGTGCACCATTAGATGATGAAACCCTAAATTCAGAAGAGGCATATTTGGCAGCTAGAGAAAGATTAAAAGCTACAGAAAGTGGAGAATTATTAGGTGATGGAATCGGAAGGATTTTGAATGATCCAGAGAGTGATGTTTATTGTATGAGATATGTTGCGCCTATTAGATTTAATAGTCCAGTAGAATCACCTGAAGGTTTTCCATTCCAACCTTATGATGATGAAGAAGATACCCCACCAGCGTTTGACCCCTATCCAAATGGTGATGGACCATTTGATTAAGTAAACATTTATTAATATTATCACTCCTTTAATTTATTATGAAACTTAATGTAGGTTTTGATTTAGAATATGTTAATGGAAAGTTAGTTTCAAAAGAAGCTGTAATTCCTGAACCAGAAGTTAAAACTATAAATGACATTAATAAAGTTTTGAAAGATAGAAATCAAGGAAAAGATAAAAGACTTTATTATGTTTACAAAGGAATTTACGTACCGGGAGATGATAAGATATTTAGAAAGTTTAGGTTAAGGTTTGACATCACTATAATGCCTTCTGGAAAACTAGGGCATGAGTTTGTTAAAACTCACGGACATTCTCATCAGTGTGGAGAGATATATGAAGTTCTTAAAGGTGAAGGAGTTTTTATGTTACATAAAAGCAATGGGTTCTATCCAATTGTTTGTAAAAAAGGTTACAGGGTTGAAGTCCCATCTAAATCTATCCATGTTACTTCAAACCAATCACAAGCTACCTTAATAATGTGTAACTTGATGCCAGATAAAGTTAAAGCTGATTATAAGAAGATTGAAAAGACACACGGGGCAGCATATTATTTATTATCAAGAAACAAATTCGTCCCTAATAAGAGGTTCAAGTTGCTAACACGAAGGGCTAATGCAAAGAAACACAAAATGAAGTTATATATTGATTTTATTTCTAATCCTAAGAAATTTGCTTACCTTAGAGAAAAATAGTAATGTTTAAATAGTATTTTTTATAATTTTAATATATGGACTTAGGGGTGATATACAAGAGTAAGTATTTCTATATTGCAATTGGGATATTATTGTTATTATTGATTGGTGGATTGTTAGCAGGAAATTTAAAAGATAAAGTTGAAGGTACTGCTGAAGCAACTACACCATCTGAAACTGAAGGAATACCATCAGATGGAAGTGGTGGACCAAGAGATTCAACTTATTCATCTTTAAGTAGAGGACATGACCGAGGGGGATTTTTTGGAACTTTGAAAGGATGGTTTGGTTCAAAAGATGAATGTCCATTTGAATGTATGCCAACTGAGTCTTGTGAATCTATGGATGGATTTGAAAATAAGAAATTTGATTGTGAAGATGATTTAATGATTTGTTGTGATTATCCAGCTGGTGGACCGTATCAATGTTCTGGAACTTGTGTTGAAACATTAACTGCGTGTGTTAGTGCTGGAGGAGAACAGTTAGAGGGTGCTTGTACTGCTGAAGGTGCAATATGTTGTAGTGAAGACCCAGGTTTAGGAGATTGTCCTTTTTCATGTACAATTAGAGAATCTTGTGAAGTTGACGGTGTTGTAAGAGAAGGTTATGAATGTGATGACTTGCATGGTTCTCCAACTGTGTGTTGTGAAATGGATCAAAGTGACACTACTGGTGGTCCTTGTGAAGATGAGTGTCAATATGATTATGGTTGTTTAGATAGTGATTTGGAATGTATGGTAAGAGGTGGAACTACACAAGGGCATTATTCATGTAGTGATACAAGTAAAGTTTTCTGTGATTGTTATGGAGATATGCCAGATTGTCCTGGAAGTTGTGTAAGTGGTAGGTCTGTTTGTGAAGGTTATGAGGGTGAAGTAATGGTAGATTATGAAGCTTCTTGTAGCCCAGGAGAAGTGTGTTGTAGTGTGGATGAACCGGATTTAGATTCTTGTATAGGAGATTGTGTGCGAAGTCAATCACAATGTGATGGTTATGGAGGACATGTGATTGATAATACAATGTGTGAAACAGAAGGACAAGTTTGTTGTGATGTTGATATGCCAGAGTTAGTTGAATGTCCTGGAAGTTGTGTTGAAAGTAGAGTTGATTGTTATGGAGATATTTTAGAACAAAATACAGAATGTTTAGGGACAATTAATGTGTTTTGTTGTCAAGAATCAATATTAGATCCTTGTCCTGGAGAGTGTGTAGATAGTCCATCATTATGTGATAGTTGGGGTGGGACTGTTGTAGAAGAGACTATTTGTGATAATGATGCATCTGACCCTTATTGTTGTAGTGAATCTACACCAGTAAGAGAACAGTGTCCTTATTCTTGTACTGTTGATTTAGCAGAATGTGATGATTTAGGTGGGGAAGTGAGTTATGAATATGATTGTACACCAGAAGAATATTATTGTTGTAATGCGCTAGAGTTAGAAGCTTGTCCTTATTCTTGTACTGTTGATTTAGCAGAATGTGATGATAATGGTGGTGTAGTTGAAGAAGAGTATGTTTGTCCAGCACATGGTAATGCATGCTGTAATACAAACTAATCGTCGTCGTCGTAATCAGGTTCTTCATAATCTTCCCATTCATCGTAATCTTCTTTTTCAAGTTCTTCTTCAAAGAAATCTTCATTCATAGATTATATCACCCTTTTTATTTTTTTTGAAAGTAATGCTATTTAAAGTTTTTCGTGTTTTGATTGAATTTTTAAACTAAATGCTTATATAACTTTATACCACCTCTTAAAACATGAGGATAAAACTAACTAAATTTGATGAAGGATTTTATAATTCTCTTAAAGAAAAGGAAGAAGTTTTAGTGAAAGTGGAAGGAGTTTATTACACTATCTTAGTCAATGGTAAAAAAGCAGGGATTATTGGGTATATACCTTCTAAAGTCCTAAAAAGAAGTGGTTTTGTTCAAACAATAATTTCTCCAGAGTTTAGAGGCAAGGGAATTCCTCCTTTAGCAAAGGAATTACTTGTAAAAAAGCATGAATTAGATAGATTATATGCCACAATAAAGAAAGATAATATTGCCTCCATAAAATCATGTAAAAAGGCAGGTTTTAATGAGTTAACTAGAAAAGAATTAGAAGATTTAAGGAAAAAAGGATTCTTGAAGGATAATGAAATAAGATTAGTTAAAGAATACAAAAAGAGTTAATTAGTTCTATATTGATAATCTTTGATTGCTGCCCTTAAGGCTTGATTACCTAAAACTGAACAATGGACTTTTATTTGTGGTAAACCACCAAGTTTTTCTACAATATCTTTAGGTTTAATCTTTAGTGCTTGTTCTATTGTCATTCCTTTTACCATCTCTGTTAATACAGATGTTGATGCAATTGCTGAGGCACAATTATGAGATAAAACCCTCCAAGAAAAAAATGTGTGCGGAGGAGTTAGTTGTAGGTCGTAAACTTCAATTTTTCCAGAATTATTTTTAATTTTTACAAACTCAGATCGTTTAATATCTCTAATCTTGGAAATCCTTTCTCCATTGTGCAGAAAAGTTTGAATTTTTTGTAATACATCTGTTTCTTTAGCGATGTCTAAAAATAGTGTTTTGAATCCTTGTTTTGTGAAAAACATTTCTCTTTCTTTAACCCACTTTTTATCTCTTTTTTGCCAAGGGTAATTTGAAAGATATACTTCTATTAGTTTTCTTTGGTGATTCACTTTAAAATCAGGATTTTTACATCTTTTAGTTTCTTTATCTGTCACCCAAAATTTGCCATCACCCACATACCTTATTGGAAGATTATTTAACTTTATAATATCCATAACTTTTTGTTCTATTTTAGTGGGCCTGAGGTCTTGACTTTCTCTATTTTTCTTTGCAATTTCAGGATTAAACATCGGATTATCCAGCCTCATCCTTTTAGCAGTTTCTCTTTTTCCCATTTCCGTTTGCATCCAATTAACAATACTCCCCCTTTCTAGTAGTTTTTTATATGTCTCTACTGTTTTCTTAACAATTTTAGGGTCAAACATAGGGTTATTTGTTTTAAGCCTAGATGAATTTCTTTGTTTTAACCAAGTTCTTCTACCAACGTTGTTTAAAGAGCGCCATTCTTTTTCTTTAATATGAAATAATTCATCCCCTTCTTTCAAATTTGATGCCTCAACCCATGAATTATTTATAAAGAAAAGGTGATTCTTTGTAACGTACATCTTATAGTTTGTTTTTGAGCCTTTCTTTCTGTTAAATTCTATTTTAATCAATTCTTCTTTGTCTACTTCCCTCTTTACATTTCCTAAAACTTTAGCTTTTACAACTTTATAATTATCCCACCCCCACACATAATCCCCAGGGGCAATATTTTTTATCATAACCTTTCCCCTGGGAGTCATAATACGTGTACTACCAAGTAGGCAACCGTATGTTTTAAATTTAGCTTCTGTGACCTTATTATTCTCTACTTTTATCCAGAATTTCATGACATCACCGCAATCTGGAGAACCAACCTCACCAACGCCGTTAGCTTCTTTTGCGAATTCAGTTTCATCTTTAAGTAAATTCTTAGGATTAAAAAAGTGATCTTTGACTGTTTCACTGTAGAACCATTTCTCTTTGTTTTTTTCTAAGTCAGGTTTCATAGTGGAGATATTTCCCTTAGTTTTTTTACTGCTTCAGGTAGAACTTTTAGTAGTTTGTTAATATCTTCTTTTGTAGTTTTTTTACCTAAAGTGAATCTTAAACTGCCATGTGCTTCTTCTTGACTTTTCCCTATTGCAGTTATTACATGGGTTGGATCTAATGTTTTTGATGTGCAAGCTGATCCTGTTGCTGCACAAATCCCATGTTCATTTAAGTATAAAAGTAAAGATTCTCCTTCAATGTTATCGAAAGTTATGTTAATGTTATTTGGTAGTCTTTCTGTTAGATGGCCATTAAGTGAAGTTTTTGGAATTTTTAATATTTCTTTAATTAAGTAGTCTCTTAGTTTTGTTAGTCTCTTATTTTCTTTTTCATTGTATGATAGCTGTAAAGCTTTTGTGAATCCAATGATATAAGGGACGTTTTCTGTTCCAGGCCTTAAATTATTTTCTTGACCGCCACCGAATAAGATAGGATTTAGTTCTGTTCCTTTCTTTATGTAGAGAATACCTGATTGTTTTGGGCCGTAGATTTTAGAACCGTTTAATGTTAATAATTCTACTTTAAGATCTCTTACGTTTATTTCTTCACTAGCTTGGCAAGCGTCAGTGTGGAAAGGAATGCCCTTACAAACTTTCTTTAATTCTTTTATGTTGTTAATAGAACCGATTTCGTTATTAGCGTACATGATTGAAACTAGAACTGTGTTTTCTTTTATTGCTTTCTTTAAAGTTTCTTTTTCTACTTGACCGTACTTGTTTGTTTCAAGATAAGTTACTTCATAACCTTTTTTTTCTAATGCTTTGCAAGTGTTTAAGACCGCAGGATGTTCAACTTTAGAAGTGATAATGTGTCCTTTTTTTATTCCTTGTAATGCTATGTTAATTGATTCTGTTCCACCGGCTGTGAAAACTATTTCTTCTGGAAGTGCATTGATTATATTTGCAACTTGTTTTCTTGCTTTTTCTATATCTTCTTTTGCTTTTAACCCGAATGAATTGAAAGAACCAGGATTACCAAAGTTCTGGTTAAAATAAGGAAGCATTGCTTGAATTACTTCTTCTCTACAGTATGTTGTTGCTGCGTGATCTAAGTAGATTTCCATGCGTTAACGATAGTTAACAAAAGTTTATAAGTATTATGGTTGAGCTTAAGCACAAACATTATAAATCAGTAAATGTGAAACCCTAGTATGAGCAAAGTGTGGACAATAATAGGAATAATTGTTTTGATTGCAATAGGTTACTTCTTTTTTCAACAATACAAGTATGTAATAGTGGATAATCCTTATGCAAACCCCTGTGCACCAGAATTAAAAGAAGCTGAAGCATGTACAATGGAACATGAACCAGTATGTGGGATATCTAACCCTAAATTCTTTAGATGTGTAACAGGGAAGTGTACTGATACTTATACTAATGCTTGTGTGGCTTGTCAAGATCCGAAAATTGAATATTGGATTGCTGGAAGGTGCTTAATCTAAACATTTATTAATTAATTCTGTACTGATAATTGTATGGTAGCTAAAAAAGGAGGCACTAAAGTTCTTTATGACATTATTATTGTAGGTGGTGGTGTTTCTGGGTTTTCTGCTGCAATGTATGCAGGAAGGTTAGCTATGAAGCCATTATTGTTTGGAGATCAAATGGGTGGAGTGATAACTACTACAGATGAAGTTTCTAATTATCCAGGATTTAAACAGTTAACTGGGTTTGAGTTAGCTAATAAAATCAGATTACATGCTGAGGATTATGATATTTCTGTTGAGAATAAAAAAATCGTTAAAGTTGATAAGTTAAAATCTTGTTTTAAAGTTAAGAGTGAAGACGGGAAAGTGTTCAAAGGGAAAACTATACTATTTGCAACTGGAACTAAATGGAAAAAGTTAGGAGTACCTGGAGAGGTTAAGTATGCTAACAAAGGTGTACACTATTGTGCTCTATGTGATGCTTTTGCTTATAGAGGGAAGGTTACTGCAATTGTGGGTGGTTCTGATAGTGCTGCCAAAGATGCTTTAGTATTAGCTCAGGGTGGAAAAAAAGTTTATATTATTTATAGAAAAGAAAAGATTAGAGCTGAACCTGTTAACTTGAAGAAGGTTGAAGCTTTTGTTAAGAAAGGAAAGATTGAGATTATTAATAACACTAATGTGAAAGAAATCAAAGGTGATTCAAGTAAAGTTACTTCTGTTTTATTAGATAAGCCATATAAGAAATCTCAAGAGTTTCAACTTGATGGAGTGTTTGTAGCTATAGGACACATTGCATTATCTGATCTAGCAAAAGGAGTTGGTGTTAAATTAAATAAAAAAGGAGAGATTAAGATTAATAGAAGTGCTGAGACTAATGTTCCAGGAGTTTATGCTGCTGGTGATGTGGTTGAAGCAAAGTTTAAACAAGCAATAACTGGAGTTGCAGAGGCTGTGTTAGGAGCTTATTCTGCTTATGAATTTGTAAATGGCAATTAGAAAACATAAAACATCAGAGGAAGTTTATGGAGAATTGTTTTTGTTAGCTGATCCTTTGTTAGATACTATTAGGAGGAAAATGCATTCTTTTTCTCCAAGTATGAGGGTACATACAAAAGAAGAGAAAGAGTTAGATTGGAAGAGTAAGTTTGGGGACCAGTTAGGAATTTCATATAAGATTCATGTGTTTGCTTCTTTTGCTCTTGGAGCGTTTAAAAGAGATTTCTTTGATGTTAATGTAAGTTTGATTTATCAGCCTGATACTGAAGGAAAAGTTGAGAGAGTTACTAGGGCCACTGTGATTGTGACTGTGCATACTCATGAGATTCAGAAGTACTTAGAAGTTGAAAGGAATAAATTGAAGATGGATGAGATGAGAAGAAAGTGTGCTTTGTTAGGAGAGAATTTGAAATTGAGGTATAAGTTTCCTGAGCAAAATCTTGAAGTTGATTTTAAAGAGATATGAGCCCGACCGGATTTGAACCGATACCAACAGGTCCGAAGCCTGCTACGCTATCCAGGTTACGCCACGGGCCCACAAAGTTGTGTCTTCTGAGAACTTAAAAAGCTTTTTATATCTTCTAAAGTAGCTTAAGAATATGAAATTAAGTGGGAACGTTAAGAATACTATTTATGTATTGTCTTTGATTGCTTTTCTTTTATCTGTTTACTTAACTTATAGCCATTATGTGCCAACTGAGAACAAGTTGTGTGACCTGATAGGTGGGGATTGTGATATTGCAACAGGAAGTATGTATTCTACTGTTGATGGGATTTTGAATGAGTGGGGGATTTATGTTAATTTACCAATTCCTGTTGCTCTTTTGGGTGCTATTGGGTTTTTATTTATCCCTTATATGGTTTGGAATATTAAGAAGAAATATTATTCTGATATTCTTTTTTATTCTACTTTAGTTTTTGTTGTGTTTTGTGCGTACCTTACTTATGCTGAGTTTTTTATCTTAGATACAATTTGTATTTATTGTGATATTACTAAGATTATACTTCTAGTTATATTCTTGATACTTCTTTGGAAGAAGTTTTTTAAATAAGTTTAGTGTTAATAATGATATGTTATATCATGGATCTAAGAAAAGGAACTTGAAGGTCTTAGTGCCATCTGATGGGGGGCATGATAAAAAATATGTTTATGCTGTTTCTTGTGAAGCTTTTGCTGCAATTTTTATTAATCGGCCAGGAGGATCTTTGGTTGCATCTTGGGGGCGGTTGAAAGGTAAACCTTACTTTTGTGAGAAGAAAAGGGGAGTTTTCAAGAGAAACTATGAAGGTAAGCAAGGTTCGATATATGTAGTGAATAAAAAGTATTTTTCTCAGAAAAAGAATCTTTGGAAAGAAGAATATGTGTCAAAGAAAAAAGTTCCAGTTGTCGAAGAGATTAAGATTAATGATTTGGGCAAATACATGAAGAAACTTGAGAAAGAAGGGAAGTTTAAGATTATTTATCATAGAAACAGGTTGAAGTATTTTCCTAAAATCGATAAAGAGTTAGTGGATTCTGCTGTGAAGTTAGTAGAGAAGTATGGATTAGAAAAAGTTCTTCCAGGTATGAAGAAACATCAACCAGCAATAGTTAAAGAAGTGATGAGAAGACTTAAATAATTGAAATAAGATTAAATTAGTGATGAAAAGAGAGATTTTCTTGGTTATTTTGATTCTTTTTAGTGTTAGTCTTGTGCCTGTTGCTGCAGAAAAATCGTTACCGTATATAGAAGAAATTACTGGAGAATGTCCTGTAACTCTTAATTTTGAAGGGTACCATAGGACCATTATGTGTTTGCCAGAGGTTGATGATCCAAAAGTAAACATTGTTTTATGTAATTATGAAAAATGTACAAAATGGGAAGGGTGTAAAAAGAAAACCGAATACATAGATGTTAAATATTCAAGTGGGGATGCCCCAACTTTAAAAGAACTTGAAGAAAAGTGTTTAGAAGTAGATGAAAGAAATAATAGAGAAAGCCTATATAAGAAATGTGAGGAAATAGTTGAAGATGGTATCTCAAGAAGCAAGAGTGATTGTTTTTATAGTACAACTTTAATAGGTTTTCATCCTTTCTGGATTTGGTATGTTGGGAAACTACTTATTCCTGTGGCACTGTTTGTTCTATCCTTAATAATTTTCAAACCAAGTTTCCTAAGGGGAGTAAACTATGCTTTGATTTTCTTAGGAACCCTTATTTCATTGTGGATCACCAATATCCCTAAAAATTTCGAGTCCATTCTTCATGGAAACATGTGGTTCTTACTATTACTTCCTTTGGTACCACTAATCATTACATTCATAACGAATAAAAGATGGGTTGACGTAGTGCTCATTGCATTTAATATAATGTTGTGCTTAATATTGGGGGTGCTTTTGATTCTTCCATATTCATAAGAGTCGGGCCAGAGGGGATTTGAACCCCTAACCTAATGCTCCGCAAGCATTCGCGCTATCCAGGTTACGCCACGGGCCCATAAATTTTTGAAATAAAATTAAACTTAAAACACTTTCGTAAAGAGCAAGTTTAATAAACACTTAACCTCTTAAACTAAGATATGAAAAAGGGGTATTGGAGTGCTGTAGCTACTATGGTAGGAACTACAGTCGGTGCAGGAATTTTAGGAATCCCTTATGTTGTTTCTAAAGCTGGTTTCTTTACCGGAGTATTAGATATAATCTTCTTATGTGCATTAGTAATTGTAATTTCATTATACCTTGCTGAAGTTGTTCTAAGAACAAAAGGTAACCACCAAGTTACTGGGCTTGCTGAGAAATATCTTGGAAAGACAGGGAAAGTTATTATGTTCTTAACAATGTTTTTTACTGTAGTGGGTGCCTTAGTTGCTTACTCTTATGGATCAGGAGATGCAATAACTTCTATTGTAGGGGGTAGTAGCTTCTTTAATTCTGTAGTTTTCTTTTTACTATTATCTTTAGTGTTTTATTTTGGAATAAGGACTTTTGAGAAGTTTGAGTCAGGAGCGACAATAGGGATAATTGCAATTATTGCTTTTGTTTGTGTTTCAAGTTTAATGGCTTTTAATTCTAAGAATCTTATGAGCTTTGACTTGACTAAAGTGTTTATACCTTACGGGGTAATATTATTCGCATCAACAGGGTTACTAGTTATACCTGAACTGAAAAAGGAACTAAAAGATAAGAAATTCTATAAAAGAACGGTAATCTTAGGGGTAACAATACCAGCATTACTTTATATCTTGTTTTCTGCTGCTGTAATAGGAGTCAATGGGTTAGATACAACACAAGTTGCAACTGTAGGGTTTGGGGCTGCATTAGGTAGCTTAGTACATTTTGTAGGAAACATATTTGCAGTGTTTGTAATGGCAACCTCTTTTGTTGCAATGGGATTTGCTTTAAAAACTTCTTATGTTGAGGATTATAACTTAAAGAATATGCAGTCATGGGTTTTTGTAATTATAGTTCCGTTGACAATTATATTATTAGAGATAGGGGATTTCATTAAGATAATAGAATATACTTCCATACTTGGAACTTCAACTATGCTAGCATGTATAATGATTATGCATTCTAGAGCTAAGAAGTTAGGAAATAGAAAACCAGAGTTCTCTATACCTGGACCAATATGGTTAAAAGTAATATTCTTATTATTATTTATTATGGGGGCAATTAACTTATTCTTATGAACTGGATAATCTTGGGTCTGGTGTTGGCTGTACTGACAGGAATAATTAGTTTAATACATAAGAAAACATTAAAGAAAGATAGCCCGTTAGAAAATTCTTTCTTGTATTCTTTCTTTAATATGATAATTGCAATGGTGTTAATCCCTTTTATTGATTTAAGTTTTCAAAAAGAATATTTGATTGTATTGTATTTCTTAACTTGGATTGGGGCTTCTGCGTTTTACTTATATGAGAGGTCTTTGAAAAGGGGGGAAGTATCTTCTGTTGCGCCATTGTTTAACTTTGGGCCGTTATTTGTAGCGTTATTTGCTTTTATATTCTTAGCTGAGAAAGTTACAATGTTGCAGATCTTTGGGATTTTACTTCTTATTTTAGGTGGGTACATCTTAGAGACTAGACACTTTACTAACTTTAAAGAAGCTATTAAAAAGGTAAAGAAACATAAGTATATACACCTTGCTATGATTTCTGTTTTGTTATATGCTTTTGGATCTGTGGGGGATAAGTTTGTTCTTAATAACGGAATGACACCATTAACTTTCCTTTTCTTTGTTAATATATTTTTATGGACAAACTTCTTTATTATGGCGTGCTTGACTGAAGGAATGGCGCCAATGATTAAATCAGCAAAGAGAGTGGGTGGTTTGTTGTTAATATCTTCATTTTTATCTTTCTTGTTAAGAATGACACAGTTGTTTGCCATTACTCTTGGATCAATAGCACCAATCCTTGCGTTAAAGAAATTAGGGAGTCTTATCGCTGTTATTGGTGGTGGAGAACTTTTCCACGAACATAATCTTAAAAGAAAATTAGTAGCATCAGTAATTATGATCTTTGGTGCAATTCTTATTGCAATATAATAAGGTTTAAATAGATGTTTTAGTATAAACTACTCTACGATGAAAAGAGTAGTGACCTTTATTTTAATGGTAGTATTAATATCTAGTTTTGTATGTGCATATTCAACTTTTGGGCCAATCACTGATGAAAGTAGTAATGAGACTGCGGATTTTTCTGAAACAACAGGGTCTGTGACTGGAATTCATCCTGCTAACTTTAGGCAAGGGAACACTATTGCAATGTTGATTCTGGCATTAATGGGTGTTGGATTGTTTGCTGTTTTGACATATTGTAAAAGAAATATTTGAATACATATTTTTGTATTAGGAATTGCTTATATAGTTTAATCATCCCAATAAGTTTCAAAGAGGTGAACTTTTCTTGGGACCCAAGGAACCACTCTAAGAATGAATTATAAGAAAAGGCATGCTGTATTTGAAGGTGTAGATTTTTGTGGAAAAGGTACAGCAATAAATGCTATTATTGAGTTTGAGAAAAGTCGAGGGACTAAAGTATTTGACCTAGATGAGTATCAAAAGAAGCACGGGCACAACCCAACTTTAGAAGAAATACCCGAAGAGATTGGATTAGTTGTTTATTCTGAGCCAACGTGGTGCATTTTTGGAAGGGTAATTAGAAGCGAGATAATTGCTAATAATAAAAGAGATTATACTGGGCTTGCAACTGCAGAGGCTTATGCTTTAGATAGAAGAGTATTGTTTGAGAATTTCTTAGGGCCTTTACTAGAAAATAGAAAAGACATGAAGTTGTTAGGGTCAAGAAGCCTAGTATCAAGTTTAGTTTATCAAGCGCACCAAATGAAGATGCCGTCTTTTAGAGCAATGATGAACATACTTAAGATAAGTGGAAATAACTTTGTGTGGACTTATTATTTGCCAGGATTGTTGGGTATTAACATTGTAGATGATACTGCTGACTTGATTAGAAGGAAAGAATTGAGAAAAGAGAAAGTGGATGATTCTATTTTCGAGGATATTAAAACACTTACTGAACTAAGTAAGTTGTATAAGAGCAGAGTGTTGAAAGAGATGTTGAAGAATGAAGAGACTAGTGTTGTTTACATTGATACTTCTAAAAGTGTAGAAGAGACTGGAGCTGAAGCTGTTAAAGTTTGGAAGAAGTACCTATTAGAAAGTGTTTAATAGGAGTTGTTTTTTCTGAGGGTTATGAACTTATGTAGATATGGTCCGAAATGTTTTGGATGTTGTGGGGTAGAGTTTGAAAAGAAAAAAGAAGAGATTATAGAACAAGTAGAAGTTAATACTAAAGAGTTAAAGAATTTTGAAGACCTTAAGAAGTTTAGAGAGAGACATGGGCCACTATTCAAAGATAATGGAGACCCGTATAAGATGTGTAGAAATATTTGTAAGTTGAAAGATGGATCTGTTGGTTGTCCATTGCACCCTGCTGTAAATAATAGAAAAGATTTCCGTGGTAATTATTGTTATTCTTCTTTTATGTGTAGCACTGTTGAAGAGTTTAAGTCTTGGAATGAAAGAAGACAGAAGAAATTCTTAGCTTTTATTGATTTTAAGAAGCTAGATACTTATGATTATTCAATGATGATGGATTCTGATGCCCTTTTGAATGAATTTAAGCGGAAATATAGATAAAGCTTTATAAATAGATAGAGATTTACACATGCTTATGTACGAGATATTCACGAATGAATGGGTATTTGTAGGGTTATTATTGATAGCTTTCGGTATTATCTATAAATTAATGCATTCAGGCCCAAAAATGGACAAAACATTAGAAAATCAGTATAAACAGTTGCTTAGTTCTGAAAAATATAAAGTAAAATAAAAAAAATAAAAAAAAGAAAGCTAAATTGTGAAGTTATCTCCTTCTAGTCTTTCTCTTAACTTTTCGTTTTACAGTCTTTCTCTTAACTTTTCTCTTAACCTTTCTCTTAACTTTTCTCTTAACTTTTCTCTTAACTTTTCTCTTAACCTTTCTCTTCACTTATCTCTTCACTTTTCTCTTAACCTTTCTCTTCACTTTTCTCTTCACTTTCCTCTTAACTTTTCTTTTAACTTTTCTTCTTACTGCCATTTGTTTTTCACCTCCTTTTTTTTCGCAATTATAATACTTATTTTTTTGATTCAAGTATTTAAAAAGGTTTCTTTTTGTTCTAACTAGTTTAAACATAACTAAATTAAAAACTGTTTAATAAAAAACTACGGGGAAAATCTTAACATTGTTCGTGGAAATGCGATTGATTCTTTAATATTTTCTAATCCACAAATCCAACTTACTAATCTTTCAACACCTAAACCAAAACCACCATGGGGAATTGAACCATATCTTCTTGTATCCAAGTAAAACTTGTAATCTTTGGGGTCTTCTTTTTGTAATTTTAAGTTAGAAATTATTTTTTTAATGTCTTCTTCCCTTTGTGAAGCTCCAACTAGTTCACCATAACCTTCTGGGCCCAACATATCAAACCCTAATACGACATTTTTGTCTTTTTTATCTTCTTTCATGTAGAATGCTTTAACTTTCTTAGGGTAATGTGTAACAATAACAGGAGTATCGTATAGTTCCATTAGCTTATCTTCTTCAATTGTTCTTAGATCTTTGCCCCACTTAACTTTCATTTTCTTCTTTTTTGCTAATAATTCTAATGCTTTTGTGTAAGTTATTCTTGGGAACTTCTTTTTTATTGTTGGTTCTAGCTTTTTTATGTTTCTTTCTAAGATCTTTAGTTCTTCTTTGTTAGTTTTTAGAACTGTTTTGATAATATGTTTAGTCATACCTTCTGCGTAATCTTGTAACATTTTAAAGTCTGAAAAAGGAACTTCCATTTCTGCGTGCCAGTATTCTGTTAAATGTCTAGATGTTTTTGATTTTTCTGCTCTAAATGAAGGAGCAATAGTATAGATCTTTCCTAAAGAAAACATTGTTGCTTCTGCGTGAAGCTGCCATGTTTGTGTTAAGTATAATGGTTTACCAAAATAATCTACCTTGAATAAAGTTGAACCTCCTTCGCATTGAGTTGATTGGAACATCGGAGAATGATGTTCTAAGAAACCTTCTTTGTTGAAGTATTCCCTGAATGCTTGGAAAACTGTTGATCTTATCTTTAAAATAGCTTGCATTTTTCTTGATCTTATCCATAAATGTCTGTTGTCTGCTAAGAATTCTTTTGATTGATTCTTTTGAATAGGAAATGATTCTGATTCTCCAATGATTTTAAATTCTTTTACTTCAATTTCAAAACCTGTTGGTGCCCTTTTGTCTTTTTTGATAGTACCTGTTACTTCCATTGAAGCTTCAACTTGTAACTTATCTGCTTCTTTGAACTTCTTTGTAGTAAACTTGTCTGCTTTTATTACACATTGTATAATATTAGTGAAATCTCTTAGAACTATGAATTTGAATTTGGAAGATCCTCTTTCTCTGTGGATCCAACCTCTAATAGAGACTTTTCCTTTCCCTTTTTTCATTGCTTCCTTTATAGAGAGGAATTTCATGATTAGAATAGTGTGGTGAGTGGTATAAAAAGATTATTATTTAGAGATGTCGTGGGTTTGATTTCCGAATAGAGAAATGTAATCTTTAGACTTCATTGAAATAGATTTGCATAAGTCTCCAGCGTTGAAGTTGATTGTTTCTTGCTCTTTTACTGAGTGGTCAACTAAAGTAGGTAAGTTGAAAATCATTCCGAAAGGTGGAATAGAACCAGGTTTTAATCCAGTGAGTTTTAAGGGTTCGTCTGGAGTTGCAAACCTTGATTTTTTCTTGTTAATAAGTTTCTGAAGTTTTTTAGGGTCTAACCTTTTTGCTGCTGAAATCGCACAAATAAGATATTTGTCTTTAGCTTTTACTACTAATGCTTTAACACCCGACTCAATAGAAGAACCTCTTACCCTAGCTGAATCTTCAGAAGTTGGAGTTGCTTCGTGTTCAGAGACTTGAAATTCTAAATTATTATCTTCAAGAAGTTTCTTTATCTCTTCAAAAGGAATCATTTTAAGTTCAAACCCAAGGTATCTAGTTGATCTTTGTCTACTTTACCAGGTGCGTCCATCATAACGTCCTTTGCAAATTTGTTCTTAGGGAATGCAATAACATCCCTAATGGAATCACAGCCTGCAGCCAAAGCAACTAATCTATCTAAACCAATTGCGAAACCAGCGTGAGGTGGAGCGAACTTTAGAGCATCCATGAAGAATCCAAACTTTTGTTTAGCTTCTTCTTCTGTTAACTTAAGTTCTTTAAATATCTTACTTTGTAATTCACTATCGTGAATCCTTACACTACCAGAACCCATCTCCCAACCGTTCAGAACTAAGTCGTAAGCGTTTGATCTAATATCGTATGACTTACCCAACTTATCAATATCATCTTCGTGTACACTAGTGAACGGGTGATGACAACTAATGTGCCTTTGTGCTTCTTCATTCCATTCGAACAATGGGAACTCTGTTACCCAAAGGAACTTGAACTTTTCTCCATCTTTTCTTAAGTCAGGTTTATCTGATTTATGTTTCTCCATTGCTTCTTTGTGAGTTAACCTATCAAAAGGAACTTTCAAATCAATGTTTAGAACTTCTTTCCAAACGTGCTTTAACATCTTTTCAAATACTGAAAAGACATCTTCTTCGTTAACAAAACTCATTTCAAAGTCTAATTGAGTGAACTCAGGTTGCCTATCCGCCCTTAAATCTTCATCTCTAAAACATTTTGCAATCTGGAAGTATCTGTCATAACCGCCAACCATTAGTAGTTGTTTGAATAGTTGTGGTGATTGTGGTAATGCAAAGAAGTTTCCTTTGTTTATTCTTGAAGGAACTAAATAATCTCTTGCACCTTCAGGTGTTGACTTTGCTAAAATTGGAGTTTCAACTTCTAAGAAGTCTTCTTTATCTAAGAAATCTCTAATTGATTTGATAATCTTATGTCTTAAGATAATATTTTTTTGAATCTCTGGCATTCTCAAATCTAAATACCTGTACTTTAATTTTGTATCTTCAGTTGCTTTACCATCTAATTGTAATGGTAATTCAGGAACGTCATTAAGAATATTAATCTTTGAAACTACTACTTCTATCTCTCCAGTAACCATGTCTTTGTTGATAAGATTCTCTGGCCTTTCAGAAACCTTACCAAAAATTTGTAATATTGATTCTTTTCTTAAGTTTTCAATGTTGTCTCTAACTAATCCCTTGAAGAATAATTGGGTAGTTCCATACCTGTCCCTTAAGTTTATGAAACCAATTTTACCGTGAGTCCTAACAGAATCTGCAAAACCTACTAACTTCACTTCTTTTCCAGTATGTTCCTTGGTTAATTCACCACAAGTATAGTTTCTAAAGGATGTTTTTTTTGTCATTAGAGTTTGAATCATGGTTATTTCTTATAAATATTCCGCTTAGGAAAGGTATTTATATAAGGCGAGACAGTTGGAAGATATGCGAGTTTTTATCAAATATGGTGAAGAAAAGGGCTGTGATTATGTAGAATTGAAAGAGGTTTCTTCTGTAGATAGTATGATTGAAACTGTGAACAAAGATGTTAAAGATTTGACCTCTAATGAAGGAAAGTTGTATTCTGCTCGTGTGTTGTATAAGGGAGCTTTTGGGCTGGGGTATTCTAATCATCCAAACTGGAAAGAGATAATTGACAAAGCTATTGCTTCTGCTAAAACCATCAAGAAGAAAATTAAGATTAAAGAATCTCCAGGATTTAATAAAAATATTAAGACTATATTGAAAAAAGATCCAAAAGAGATTAGTTTGAAAGAGAAAAAAGATTTGATTTTAGGATTAGGTGATAGAAAGAAGTTCCCAAAGATCGTTTCTTTAAGAAAAATTTATGGTGAGTTGCTAAGAGATTACAAGATTTTGAATTCTTATGGTCAGGATTTTACTTGGAATGATTCTAAAATTGCGTTTTATAGTTCTGCTTTTTCTAAGGAAGGGAGTAAACAAGAACAGTTTTTGAGAAGGGAACTTGATCATAAAGGATTTGAAATTATGGATAAGGCAGAGAAGTTAGTTAATGAGTCAATGGATATGGCCCATAAGATGTTGAAAGCTGAACATGCTATTGGAGGAAACTTTCCTGTTGTAGTTGATCAAGATATGGGTGGAGTTTTTACTCATGAAGCTGTTGGGCATGCAACTGAAGCTGATTTAGTATTACAAAACGGGTCTGTGCTTAAAGGGAAGTTGAATAAGATGTTAGCAAATCCAAAAGTAACAATCTTAGATGACGGAACAAAGAAAACCTTTGGGTGGTTACCTTATGATGATGAGTGTTCAAAAGCTAGTGCAACTACTTTGATTAAGAAAGGAAAGTTAGTAGGTTATTTGCATTCACTTGAAACTGCTTCAGTAATGGGTGTTGAGCCAACAGGTAATGGAAGAGCACAATTTTTGTCTTCAATGATAATTCCAAGAATGACTACTACTTTTGTTGATAATGGGAAAGATAAGTTTAAGAAAATGATTGGTTCAATTAAGAAAGGATATTATTTGAAAGGTTCTGCTGGGGGAGTGGTTGATACACAAAAAGGAGAGTTTTTGTTTAATTCTTCACACGGTTATTATATCAAAGATGGTGAGATAGATCATTTAGTTAAAGGACCTTCTTTGATGGGGAACATTATGACAACTTTGAAAGAGATAAGTATGGTTGGTGATGATTTGGATTTTAGTATGGGTGGACATTGCGGGAAATGTGGGCAGAGTGTGTCAGTATCTGATGGTGCTCCACATATGAAGATTGATACTGCAAAAGTTGGTGGTCAGAAATGATAGATAAGATACAAAGTTATGTTAAGAAGAATTGTGATTCGTATGAAATTTACTTAGAGGAATCTAACAGAGAAGGATTTGAAATTTGTGATACTAAGATTGATTTTGTTTCCCAAGGTTCTACTGACGGGTTAGGTGTCAGAGTTAATATTGGAAATAAAATTGGATTTGCAAGTACAAATAACGTACCAAACTTTAGGAAATGTGTAGACAATGCAATTAAAATTGCTAAACTAAATAAGAAAGACCCAGACTTTGTTAAGTTTGCTTGTCCAGGAAAGTATCCAAATGTTAAGTCTTATGATAAAAAGTTAACTAACTTAAACATAGAAGATATGCATGAATTCTCAAGTGATATTGTCTCTAGTGTGAAAAAAGCTAAAGTAAAAATTATTAGAGGTAGGTATGGGAGATCCCTAAGTAATGTTAAGGTCATTAATTCTGAAGGTGTGGACGTAGATTGTGACTTTAGTTCAAATTCTGTTTATTATCAGTTACTAAAAGGGAAAGTGTCTGATAGTTTTGAAGATTCAGGAAGAAGTATTTTGAAACCAGAATTAGACAAACACATTGCTAAGTTAGAAATGTTAAAAAATAAAAAACATATTCCCACTGTTGATGTGCCAACTTTGTTTGGGCCAGAGGCTTTAGCTGAGATGATTGATACTTTGTTTGCTAAGAACTTGTCAGCTTATAATGTTCAAAAGAAACAGTCTAGTTTTGGAGATAAGTTGGGTAAAGAAGTGTTTTCTCCAAAGTTTAGTTTGATTGATGATGGCACTAAAGGATCTTCTTGTACCAAGTGTGATGATGAAGGAACCCCATCTTCTAAGAAAGTTTTAGTTGGGAAAGGAGTGTTGAAGAGTTTCTTGTATGATTCTTACTCTGCCAATGTTGAGAAAGTTAAAAGTACAGGAAATGGTTTTAGGAATTATTCAAATTCTCCGTCTATTGAAATGAGTAATGTGTATGTTGATAAAGGTTCTAAAACTTTTGATAAAATGATTAGTTCTATTGATAAAGGAATTTATGTTGATTCTTTAATGGGGTATCATACTGCAAATTCTTTAACTGGAGATTTCTCTTTGTCTGTTGTTAATGGGTTTTATGTTGAGAAAGGAGCGATTAAATTTGCTTTGAAAGATTCAATGTTAGCTGGTAACTTCTTTGAAATGTTAAAGGATATTGATTCTGTAGAGAATAAACAAAGTCATTATTATTCTTATTACATGCCGCACATTATGTTTAAGAATGCTAAGTTAGTTGGAAATTAATTTTTTGTTTTAATAGTATAAACTAAATCTTCAATCTTCTTTAAGTTCCATTTGATTGCATCTGATTTTTTTCTTAAGTCAGAGTTTCTTAAGTTGAATTTTAGAAATTCTCCGTAGATCTCATCCACTAATTGTTGTGCTTTGAAAACTTCTTTGTGTTTTCTTTTTATTGCCTGGTTAACTGAGTATCTACCTAATTCCCCAGTTAGGTCACACAAACCCATTAAGTAGTTGTGTGCTGATACGTTAAGTTTGGTATGTGTTGGAATTCTATTGAACTTTACGAATTCGTAGAAAGTTATTGCTTCAACATATTCTTGTTGAGCAACTGAACCCATACCAGTATCGAATTTCTTGTTTGATAGTTTCTTTACTAAACTATTTATTTTCTTTATTCCCTCTGAAGCTGACTTCATATCATTACGATGTAAATCATAAATTATTTTCTTAGAAATTTGAATTATCTCTCTTGATTTTTGAATTGTTTCTTCTCTTTTTTTTTCAAAGATTTCAAATGACTTTCTTATCTGGGAGAATGCTCTCTTGTCTAACATGGTAGTTAACTAGAATTAATAGTATTTAAAAGATGCTCTTTACCCAGAGAACAAACCTTCTCCAACAAGATGCTTTCCCACATACTTCGTTATCACAGTTGTTAAAAATACATTCGTGGTTTAGTTTACAAGCTTCTCCAACGTCTCTTTGTTGTGCTAGTTTTGCGTTGTCTGCACAGTAGAATGGTTTACCGTTAATTGAAGTTACTTCATGGAAGTCTAGGCAACCGTATTCTGATTCACAAGCTGAACATTTGCCTGATTTTTTAGTTACTACTTCATCTTCGATTTCATCAGGGATTTTGTTTTCTTCTTCTGGTTCTCTTTCTTCTTTGATTTGTTTTCTATCTAAGATAACTTCAGATTTGTTTACATCTTCTAAGATCTTAGGATTAGATTTTATTAGTTCTGAAACTTTGAATAAGTCTTCATCAGAACCTGAGGCGATTACTAATATTCTTTGTTGTCCTCTTTGTTCGAATTTGATGATTGTATCTTCATCTGTAATTCCAAATAGACAATCAGCGTTAGGGTAGAAGTGTTTTGTGATTTGGTTTTGGCATGGTCCGCCTATTAAAATAAAGTCCCCTTCTAAGTTGATTGAGTCTGGGCCTAAGTCAATCCTGTCTCTGTCTATCCTGTTTATTGTTTCAATGTTTCTAGGTAGAATTGATAGAATATTCATTGATGTTTGAACGTGTCTAACTGATTGAGTGTATCCTTTTACAGATTGTACTGGTTTGTGTTCTGTGAATAGCCTAGGAAAGTCTGATAGGTCTGCTGCTATTACTGTACTTGATAGAAGAATGAATAGTATTAGATATGTTAGTTTTTTCATTGGAATTCTAGAATTTGCTTGATTTATAAGGATTTTTGTGATCTAGAGCAACTTTTTAATAATTTGTGATGCTTTCTTACCGTCTGCTTTACCTTTGAATTTCTTCATTAAGTCTCCCATGATACCTCCAAAAGAGATTCCAGGGTTTTTCTTAATGATTTGTTTTATAGCATTTTCTAGATCTTTATCTGATGCTGTTTCAAAAGATGATAAGTTTACTTTACCTTTTTTTATTAGTTGAGTTAAAGTACCAGTGATGTTGTTCTTGTTTATTTTCTTTTTATTAAGTAAGTTGAATACTTCATGGAAGTGTTTACTTGTTAGTTTAGATGTGTCAAGTTTTAATCTTGATTTTAGTTCTTTAGGAGTTTCAATTAAAGTTCTTGCAATTAAGTTAGTGTCTAACTTTGGATATTCATTGGAATAGTGTTCGAAAATAATATCTTTCTTTACTATCTCTCTTGCTAGTGCAGGTTGTAGTTTATGTACTTCTATTAGGTCTTCTATTTGATGATCAATTAAAACTGGAAGTTCTAAAGATTTGAGATACTTTGGAGTTATTTGAACTGTTGGAACATCAGTCTCTGGATACATCCTTCCAGCACCAGGCATTGGCCTTAAGTAGGAAGTTGTTAAATTCTTATTTGCTTTTCTTACGTGAGCATCTTTAATCCCTTCTTTCTTTTGTCTTTTCTTTTCAAATTCAATTACTTTAGGAATAGATTGTAAATCTTGGAACCCTTTGATCTCAACCCTTGGGCTGTTAAAGGAAACATTAACATCTTGCCTGATAGAACCTATCCCTCTTTTCATACCCTTAACTGATCTTAAGATCATTCCAATTTTAGATGCAGCTTCTTTTGCACCTTCAGGTGATTTGATCTGTGGACCTGTTGCTATTTCTATTAAAGGAATTCCTAATCTTGAAATATTATACTTTATTTGGAAGACATTGTATTTCTTTTTGTTTTTATTTTGTAATAGAAAAACTTTTTCTCCAAGTTTCTTAGCAGCTTCTTCTTCTAAACAAATTGATTCTATCTCAATCTTACCTTCTGAAGTCTCAAGGTAACCATCTGTTGCAATTAATGCTGTTCTTTGAAACCCTGAAACATTAGAACCGTCAATAACTACTTTCCTCATTACTTGAACTTCGTCTACAGGTTTAGCGTTTAATAGTAAAGCAACTTGCATTGCAATGTCTAAAGCTTCTTTATTGATCTCTTGTGGTGGTTCTTCATCTATACAAGTTAAACAGTTAGAATCGTGGTATCCATTGTAAACAAAGGTTCTTTTCTTTCCAGCTTCAAATAATGCTGCCTTGTCTGTCTCTCCCATTTCTGATTGAGATGTTCTTAGTTTTCTTTCAAAAGTGAAGTCAGGTTTACCATCTATAATAATAGAGTTACAATTACAGAAAAGTTTCTTTCCTGCTAGTTGTTGATGGATCTCAATTCCACATTTCATGAATTGTTTCCCCCATTGAAGTTTGTCCTTGTTCCCTTTTCCATAATATTTTATTTTCTTTCCTTATTTCTCTTATTCTATGAACAGGAACTGTGAATTGTTTGTTTTCTAGTTCGAATATTACATAAAGTTTGTTTATGTCTTTAATATTATCGAACTTAAGTTCTTTAGTAGAATTACTCTCTTTGTAAATGATTAAGTAAGCTTTTGGATCTTCTCTTTTATCCTCTTGTATTTTCCTTAGGAGATCGAGTATAAAGATCATTGTAAAAATTTCTCTGTGAATTTTGTTTTTGGAGTTAGTTCTCCCCTTAAGTTAGTTTCAAACAAGCCTTTGATTTCTTTTTTCTTGTAGTTTGAAAGTAACCATGATAGTTTAATGAATGCTGTTTCTGGAGTCATGTCACATAAGTTCCCTATTACTCCAATCTCTTGTAGCTTAACACCTTTAGTGTAGATGTTCATGTCAACCCTACCGTAAATACACTGTGATGCCATTGCAACCGTACAAGTTTTTGATAGTTTTTTTAGTTCGTTAAAGATAGTCTTGTGTGATGATGTAGCTTTGTCCATAACTTCACCAGGGGTGTGCCCCAAACCTGTGCCTTCAATAATTAATCCCTTGAAGTTCTTGTAAGCTTTGAATTGTTCTGGCCACATGTTAGTGTGGATCTTTAAGATCCCTGTTTTTATGTTTTCTTTGAATAGTTTTAATTTTAATTTGTTTTTGTGAGTTTTAGTGTAAGTTGATAAGTACTTGATGTTACCTTTTGGATCTACTTGAGCTATTGGTTTTACATTTATTGGTCTGAACGCATCTCTTCTTGAAGTGTGCATTTTTCTAACTTTACAACCGTGAGTTATATTACAGAGATTATCATTAGTGTCTGCGTGCATACAAACTGCAACACCAACAAAATTAGTTTTAGTTATGAAGTTTGAAGCTGCGATTAAGTTGATTCCGCCGTCAGTAGAACCTCTGTCAGATGATCTTTGAGCTCCAGTGATTATTACCGGGATGTTTATATCTTCTAAGATGAATGAAAGTGCTGATGTCAAGTACTGCATAGTGTCTGTTCCTAAGGTGATGATTACTCCTTTAGCGCCCTTCTTTACTTCTTTTTGAACTTCCTTTGCTAGTTTATTGTAATGGTAGAACCTTAAATCATGTGACCACATGTTAGCTATTAATCTTGAGCTGATGTTAGCTATAGATTTTAGTTCTGGGAACATTTTTAGGATTTCTTCTGGAGTGAACTTTGAGATTACACCACCAGTAGTATAGTCGACTTTACTTGCTATTGTTCCACCAGTATGTAGGATTGTGATTTTCTTCAATTTCTTGTTTTGAGTGATTTTCTTTGTTTTTTGTTTTTTTGTTGTGTTCTTTAGTTTCTTCTTTGATTTTATTTTAGTTTTCTTTATTCCTAAGTTGTAACCAGATTTGAGTTTTAGTACTAGAATTGATTTGTCTCTGCTTGGCATTACTAAACCTTCTTTTTTAGAATTATCTTTTAGAGTGATTTGGAATTTGTCACCTGGTTTCATTAGAAGTGATTATAATTCAGTTTGTTTATAAATGTTGTTGTCAAGAAGTTTATTATTCTGGTTAATCGCCAAACGGACCTTCTGGCCCATCCTCTTCTGCCCCACCATCTTGTTGTGGCAGTGTTGAAACTAATTCAAAAGATTTTAAATCTTCAGCAAGGTAGAGATTCATTTCTGTCCCATCAGCATTAATTCCTGCATCAATTGCACGCCCTAATCTTCCAGTAGTAGTATAACTTACCCTTACACCATCCCCATAACTTACAGAAGGGTGAAATTTTCCACCATCTAGTGTTACACTAACAGCGCGAGAATCTTCACGCCATTCAACTAAACCATGGACTAATGTAGCATCCTCTAGACCACGCCTATCGACATTTAAAGTTAGATCTGCATCCAGAAGATCCCTATATCTTCCAATATGATCAAAGAACTCTCTTGAATCACACATTCCCGATTCAGAGCTAAAACGATAACCACCATTCATACCTTCAATTTTAACCATAAAACTTTTAGTTTCATTTAATTATATAAATATTATTGAAAATTGAAATAATCTTTTAGTTTTTATCACTGAGAAATCATTCTGCTATGTAGTTCTAATCAAATTAATTATATAATTGTTACTGGGAAAAGGTAGAGAGATAAGTGCTGTATTTTAAGTATAAACATATGTTAGAAGCAAGGTTCTCACTAGGATAGCCATATTTTTTCTAAAATATATTTTATCATAACTGAAAGTATATAAATCCAGCCAATAAATAAAAGAATTAAGGTTTGAAACAACAAATCTTGGCGGACCTTGTTGTTAAAAACAAAGATGAACTTTTCTTGGCGGTAAAGTTCCAAATTGGCGGTATGAAACTTTTCTAAATGGAATAATGTTGATAGTTAGTTAAATACATTATCATACTGCAAAGTATATATCAGAGATAAATAAACGGGGGAAAACGAAAAAAAATGGATTTTATCATACAAAACGCATTGCAAACAGCTGAACAATCAGGACTTAACAACGAAAGCCAAATTGGACAAGCCAACATAAAGGTATTTTGTGCCGGTGGTGGTGGGTGTAACGTAGGAGATTGGTTGTACAAAAAAGGTGTACAAGGAGCAGAAATAATTGCTTGTAACACAGACCAACAACACTTAAACATCGTAAGTGCTGATAAAAAAATTCTAATTGGAAGAGATTTGACAAGAGGATTAGGTGCAGGAGGTTATCCAAATATTGGAACTGAAGCTGCTAAAGAACAAATCTCTGAAATTAAAGAGTCATTAAAGAGTACCGACATGGTTTTTGTTTGTGCAGGTTTAGGTGGAGGAACAGGAACAGGAGCAGCACCAGTAGTAGCACAAACTGCAAAAGATTCAGGAGCAATAGTTATCGGGGCAGTAACAACTCCTTTCGAGATTGAAAGGGCAAGGGTTGACAAAGCTGAGTTTGGATTGCAACAACTTAGACAAGTATGTGACACTGTAGTAGTTATTGACAACAATAAACTAAGTTCAATCGCAGGAAATCTACCTGTAAGGCAAGCGTTTGCTGTAGCTAACGAATTGATTTCAACTATGATTAAAGGAATTGTAGAAATTATCGCTGTGCCTTCACTAGTTAACTTAGATTACGCAGATGTAAAAGCAATCATGACAAGCGGTGGAGTAGCTGTAGTAGGAATTGGAGAAGGAGATTCTGAAAGAAGAACTGAAGAAGCAACTAAAAGAGCGTTGACAAATCCATTACTGGATGTATCGTACCACGGAGCAACTGGAGCGTTGATCCATGTGACAGGTGGACCTGATATGACATTGGACGAGATTAACGTAATTGGAGAAATGGTAACAGAAGCACTAGATCCAGACGCAAATGTAATCTGGGGAGCAAGAGTTGACGACAATCAAAAAGGAAAGATTATGGTGATGACAATTATTACTGGAGTACAATCACCATATGTAGTAGGAAAATCACAAGTTAAAAATCAACCTCAAGCAGTAGGAAGAGAATACGGAATTGACATTGTGAGGTAAGCTCTCTGGGAAAAAGATGGTTTTAAATTAGGGCACGTTGTTTTCTATGCAACCCCCTTTTGCCCTAGTTTTATTTCAACCCCTCTGTGGCTGATACCTTCCCCAAAGGTGTCGGCCCTTCTTTTTTTTTTTAGTTTCAAGATAGAACAAGTTATTTAAACTAAGTAATTTTACTAAATTTATGAAGGATTTAATAAAAGTAACGCTTGACACAAACGTAATTGATCCAGACAATCCCATTATTAAAAAATTAGAGAGATATGAGTCAAAAGGAGTATTAAGGTTTTACTGTGATTGGGAAGTGATTTTTGAAAAACAAAATTTAAAGACAATTGACAGCCGTGAAAAAGCATTAAATTGGATTGACCTACATTGTGCTAGAGAGAAGGGTGCACATTTCTTACCATATTCCAGTGACCCAAAGAGAATTATTAAATTAATTGAACAAACCCAAGGTTGGACTTTTGATGAGGAAAATGAAAGTGAGTCAAAAATAAGAAAGATTCATTCCCCCGAAGTAAAAGACATTGGAAAATTTGATCAAAAATCGTTATTGAATAAAAATAATGATTGGAAAATTTTATTACACCATGTGATGAATCGCCGTGATTTCTTTGTTACTAACAATACCCGCGATTTTATTAATTTTGGAAAGGAAATTGGTGAGCGTCTTAGTCAATTCGACAAAAGTTTTCCAGGGATAAAAATAGTTTGTTTAGATGAAAAGTTTATAGAAAAAATTGATGA
The DNA here is from genome assembly GCA_964524105.1 of Candidatus Woesearchaeota archaeon. Classification (GTDB taxonomy): domain Archaea; phylum Nanobdellota; class Nanobdellia; order SCGC-AAA011-G17; family GW2011-AR18; genus JAGVXZ01. Next base: position 9,439 of record CAZGBX010000002.1, on the reverse strand, counting down.
AGAGATAAAGAAACGAGGGCTTTTATAGGTATTACCCCTGAATACAAAAAACGAGCAAAATGGAGATTAACTTCGTTTCTTAGTTCTATCAATGAAGTTTCTTAACTTACTTAATGATCTTGAAATGGGTTTAGAAATCGGCCAAAGACCAATATCTCTTTCTTTCTCATCCCATTTCTCAAAGAAGACTTTGTACTGTAAAGGTTCCCTAGATAATTGGTTCAATCTTTCAGGGTAACCAACACAAATGATAGCTTGCAATTTCCCACCATCAACAGACAATAACTCATTTACTTTCTCAGAGTCAAATGTACCTATCCAGCAAGTACCCATTTCAAGAGAATAAGCTTTCAGTAACATGTTCTGAATACATGCCGCACAGTTCTGAGTAGAATAAACTTCTGACCTAGAACCAAATAAAGTCTTGATCTTCTGCTCCTTAGAGAAGACTGCAATTAAAACAGGAGCTTCTTCAATCACTTTCTGGCCATCACAGATTGAAACTAATTCTTTTTTCTTTTTCTTATCAGTCACTACTACAAACTGCCAGTTCTGAACGTTACCTGAAGAAGGAGCATAAGTACCAGCTTCAAGAATCTCAGCAATCCGTTCAAAACTAACTGAACGAGTACTGAATTTCTTTACTGTTCTCCTACCCTGAATTATATCATCTATGTTCATGTTCCAAAAGGTTTTTATTCAACCACATTATAAATCTAACACAATGGATTATTTAAAATTATCCCAATTCTTTGATAAGCTAGAGAAGACTTCTAAAAGGTTAGCGAAGACTAATATTGTTACTAACTTGATTGAAGATACCTCTAAGAATGATTTGAAAGCTGTGATTCCATTGTTAAGAGGGAAAGTGTTTACTGATTCTTCTGAAAGTAAAACTGGAGTGAATACCAAACTTGTGATTAAGGCATTAGCTTCTGTTGTTGGAACTTCAACTGAGAATATTGAGAAAGAGTGGGCAAGGAAAGGGGACCTAGGTGAAGTTGCAGAAAAGCTTACTACAAGTAAAAAACAAAGTACATTATTCTCAAAGAAATTAAGTGTTAAAAAAGTATTTGATAATATTACAAAATTATCTGATCAGGAAGGAAAAGGTTCTGTTGATTTGAAAGTCGGATTAATGAAAGAGTTATTATCTTTGGGATCTGCATTAGAAAATAAGTTCTTAGTAAGATTGTTTTTAGAAGATTGAGAATTGGAGTTGGAGATACTGTAATGAGAGATGCAATTGTTTGGAGACATCAAAATGTTAATTACGAAGACGGAAAGATAAATCCAGATTCAAGAGAGAAGTATAATCAGTTACAAGATTCAGTACAGAAAGCTTATGATTTAACAAGTGACTTTGTTGCAATACAAGAAACAATTCAAGCAAAAGGTTTCAGAGGTTTAGAAGATTTGAAACTTAAACCAGGAACACCAATCAATCCAATGCTTGCAGTGAAGTTAGATAATGCGGATGAAGCAGCGAAGTCAGTTAACTTACCTTGTTTAGTTGATTATAAGTTAGATGGTTTTAGGGTTGAAGTGCATTATGATGGGAAGAAGATAAAACTGTTCACTAGGAGATTAGAGGATGTTACTAAGCAATTCCCTGATGTAATTGAAGTTGTTAAAAGCAAAGTATTAGGAAAGAACTTTGTTTTAGATGCAGAGATTATGGGGTTAGATGCTAAAACTAAAGAGCATTTGCCATTCCAGAAGATCTCTCAAAGGATAAGAAGAAAGCACAAAATTGAAGAAATGGTGAAGAAGCTTCCTGTTGAATTACAAGTGTTTGATATCCTATACTATAATAATAAGAGTTTGATTGAGTTACCACAGAAATCTAGAAGAGAGCTGTTAACTAAGATTATCCCTAAAGTCAAGAATAAATTAACTTATGTTACTGGTACTATAGCTAAGACTGTAAAAGAGATTGATAAGTTCTACAAAGAAGCTTTATCAAAAGGACTTGAAGGAATTATGGTGAAGAGTCTTAACAAACAATATACTTGCGGAAGGAAAGTTGGAACCTGGGTGAAATTAAAACCAGTATTAGAAAACTTAGACTTGACAATTGTTAAAGCTGAGTGGGGAACAGGGAAAAGAGCAAAGTGGTTATCATCTTTTACTGTAGCTTGTAAAGGAAAAGGTAAATATTTAGAAGTTGGAAAAGTAAGTACTGGAGTAAAAGAGAAAAGTGATGAAGGATCGTATGAACAAATAACTAAGTTGTTAAAACCATTAATAATTAAAGAAGAAGGAAAAGTTGTTGAACTAAAACCTAAAATTGTAATTGAAGTTTCTTATGAAGAAATACAAAAGTCTCCAACTTATAGTTCAGGATTTGCTTTGAGATTCCCGAGAGTTGTACACGTACGTCTTGATCTGAAAGTACCAAATAGTATAGATGATGTGAAGCGTATATTCAAAACTCAGAGATGAGAATTAGTTATCAATACATAGTGTTTTTTAAAACTACATGACAATAATAACAAAGTTTAAATATAAAGTGATTACTACTTAGTGTTATGACACTTATTTGTAACAAAAAAAGGGTGATTGTCAGGGGGCTATATCGACCATGATATTAAAAGAAGAATTTTTAAGTAAACTAAGACGACATTTTAATTTAAATTTGTATGAAGTCAGAGTCTGGACGGCTTTACTTTCTAGAGGAGTTTCTACAGCAGGAGAATTGTCTGAGATTGGTGGAGTACCAAGATCAAGGGCGTATGATGTATTAGAATCATTAGAAAAGAAAGGTTTTGTGACAATGAAGTTAGGAAAACCAATCAAGTACTTAGCTGTTGAACCAAAAGAAGTAGTAGAAAGAGTGAAGAAGCTTGTTCAGAAAAATGCAAATGAAAGTATTGGAAAGTTAGAAGAGTTAGGGAAAAGTGAAGTTCTTTCTGAGCTTGAAAGGCTACATACCCAAGGTATTGATTTTATTGATGCGACTGATCTTTCTGGAGCTGTAAGAGGAAAACATAACTTATATGCTCACTTAGAAACTATGGTGAAAAGTGCTGAGAAGTCAGTGACAATAATGACTACAACTAAAGGGTTACAGAGAAAAGCTGATGCATTAAAGCCAATCTTACAAAAGTTGTCTAAGAAAGATGTGAACATTAAGATTGCAGCACCAATAACTGCAGATTGTGAAGGAGCAGTGAAGGACTTGAAAGATTTTGCAGATATCAGGCACATTCAAGATGTGAGCGGAAGGTTCTGTGTGGTTGATAATAAAGATCTGATGTTTATGGTGATGCATGATGAGAAAGTACATCCAACATATGATATTGGAATTTGGGTAAACACACCATACTTCGCAAGTGCATTAGAATCAATGTTTTCTAAAACCTGGGATGAGTTAGGACCAGCAGATAAGAAGCTTTGAGCTTCTTTTTTTATTTCTTTAAAAAAGTAACATTTAAATAATAATAAAAGAGAAATTTTCTATAATGGATAATAAAACGAGGCGAGTGGTAGTAATTGGAATTCTTTTATTTGTAGGAGTTCTTTTTGTAGGTGGTTTTGGAGATTCTATAACTGGAAATGCAGTTGTAGGCTCACAAGTTGTTGAACTAGGACTTGAAGATGAAGTTCAAGTTTTAGGAAGAGAGATTAGTATAATTAATGTTAAAGATGCAACAAGGATGTCAACTTTCGGAAGTCCGAGAGAAAGTGAGGTTGTTCTAAAAGTTTCAGGGTTTGCTGGAACTATTAATATGAGAAAAGCAAGTGATATTAATGGATTAAAAATTAAATTACTTTCTGCAGAATATCCAAAAACTCCAGATGTGAGGATAAAGATATTAGTTTCAAAAGCTATGGGTGCAAGGCCTAATGCAGGGATTGTTACATGGCCTTATCCGTTCATTAAAAACAACCAGTATGATACTTGTATTGTTATAAGTGATGATTATTATGATGAGGAGATTTATGCAGCGAGGTTAATTGCAATTTCATTACAACAAAAAAGGTTTAGAGCACCATTTGTGATTCCAGAAAGTGAAATACAAACCTCATCATGCGGAAGAAACTTGATATTAGTTGGAGAACCTTGCAGGTTTGAAACTATGGCAGAAGTTGTAAGAGATTCAAGTTGTAGTTTAGGATTGAACAAAGGAGAAGGATACTTAGAGTATGTTTCTAAATCAAGTATTCCAGATAGTGGGTACATGGTTGTATCAGGAAATTCAGAGAAGGATGTTGTGAAAGCTGCAACAGCATTAGTACACCAAAATGACTTTTATGGGATGCAAAGTAATAAAGTGTTAGTGTACGGAAACCATGCAAATGATTATTCACTTAAAATAAAAGAGCTCGGGACTGTACACACAGTGACTAGAGGAGAGTCAGTGGAAGTCCGGAAGAATGAATAATAATTTGATTATTTTTATAGTAATTCTTTGTGCAACAGTAATATTATTATTTACAGGTGGAGGTATAACAGGTAATTTCTCTTTGAGTGTAGAAGACCTAGATGAGTTATTTGCTGATACAGATGAAGTGATAATCATCCAAGGTGAGAATTGTAATAATGATGATGATTGTAGACATTTAGAAGGTTCTGTTTGTAGGAGGTTACTTGATACTGAGCCTGAGAAGTTTTGTGAGAGGCCAGGTAGAAGTGGTGAGATTTGTTTAAGGCCTAATGATTGTGTGACAGATGTATGTTTGAATAAAATTTGTATTGGAAGTTGTTTGAGTAATTCTGATTGTTTTAATGGGAAAAGATGTAAACTTAGGAGTAATTCTTTTGTTGGAGATTGTCGATAGTTCTTGACATTATAACTGATCTTCTTTTTACTTCTTCTGTTCTTAATGGTTTTAAGTCTGTAGTTGCTAAAGTTTTTGGTCTTCTTGAGAATTTTGATACGTTTATGACTTCAGGTTTTGTTTCTTTTATTAGTTTAATTGATTCTTGAAAGTCTTGTTCTGTTTCAATTGGATAACCCACTATGATATCTGTAGCAATATGTATTTCTGGTATCTGTTTTCTAAATTCTTCTATTATTTTTATATAATCTTCTTTAGTGTGCATTCTCCTCATGTGTTTTAAGATCTTATTTGATCCTGATTGAACTGGGATGTGTATGAACTTTTGGATCTTATTTGATTTGTATGAGTTGATTAGTTCTTTTAAGATCTTGATTACGTGTTGAGGGTTTGCCATGCCAACTCTAATTATATAATCTCCTTCAACCCTTGTTATTTCGTTTAATAGTTTTGGAAGGTTTGTGTTTATGTCAAAACCGTAGCAGCCGTTGTCTTGAGATGATAAGTTAATTTTCTTGCAACCTTCCTTTACTGCCTTTTTTACTTGAAGTTTTATGTCTTCTATTTTGTATGATTTTAAGTGCCCTCTTGCTTTTTTTGTTCCGCAATAAGTACAGTTGTTTAAACAACCTTGAGAGATGTTTATGATTGCTATTTCTTTGTTTACTCTTAATTGTGGCAGGTTTATTCTGTCTTCTTTTTCTTTTGATTCTATGTTGTTGTGTTGATTTAATATTTCTTTGATCCTTGTAATAGAATTAGTGTCGAAAGTTGCAGTTATGTTGTTAGTGTACTTGGTTAAATCTACCATGGAAGTTAAACAACCGCCAACGAAGATTTTCTTATCTTTAATTGATTTTAAGTAAGTGATGACCCTAGTCTGAGTTTTCTCTTTAACTCCACAGGTGTTTAAGATAATAGTGTCTGCTTCTTCTTCTGTCTTAACTAAATAATCTTTTAGGATTGCTGCTATCTGTTCTGAATCTGCGATGTTACTTTGGCAACCGAATGTGCGGAGATATATTTTAGACATTTTTGTATTTTTTGAACTGATAGTAGATTGCTTGGGGAGTGATAGATTTATTAAACTTTCCTAAAAACAAATCTGCCAACCCCTGGTAGGAGACTTTTCTTTGAAATACTTTGTTTTTGTTTTTGAAAAGCCAGACCTTTTCATTATTTGTAAGAAAACCATAATTCATTTTTTCTCTTTTTTGAGGGAGATTTTTACCAGATTCAATCAATTCCAAAACCCACCTTAAATAAGAGATTATTTTCAATTTGTTACCCTTAGATTTTTCGCACCGCATGAGCTTTTGAGGAACCCCAACATAAAGTGCGTGAATCAACAAGAGAAGCACGTCATTCTTGCATTTCCAATAAAAGTGGACCCTTCTACTTGAATTGGAAATTCTACATTTTTTTACAAAACCAACCTCATTAGCAAACCTTTTTATTTCTTCTTTTTTTGTTATTCTGATTATCCCAAATTTCTTAATAGGAGTATATCCTAAATCAATTAAAAGTTCCAAAATTTGATGATAGATTTTAGGATGGTGACAGATAAAGGAAAGATTACCTCGGGCATAATATCTTTTTTCTTTCTTAATATACATCACATTAAATTCAACACAACCATCACAAGAAATGTATGTTTTTAGAAAAGTAATCTTGTGTTCCCTACTACCCACCATAACAAATTTTGGAACTGAGGAAAGAGGGTATGCAAATAATCCCTTGTTCTTATCCCGATATGGTTTTGTTCTATAATTTCTAACATACCTTCTAAGAAATCTTGTTATATCTACAGAACAAATATATATGCATTTAACATCTTTTTCGCCCTTATATCCAAAGTTACCCTTTATCCTTTCATCCCCTAATTTGAAATATTTTTTAATTGCTCCCTTGAAGTGATTTATTAGAACCAAGTCTTTATTTATGAATTTAATCAATGCATCCCCCCTCATATAACCATCACTAAGTAAAGCAGAAATAATAAGTGCGAGAATTTCGTTGTCTTTATCCCTGGGGAGATTTACGGGTTTTTTGTTCATTTATATTTAATGAAAAAAATAATTAAAAAAGCTTGTGTAAGGTTGTCAAGTGCGGTTATATACTATAGCATATACTTTTGAAATTACTCTAGCTTTTCTGTTTCAACTGTGATTTGGCAAGGAAGTCTTGGGGCTGCTTTCTTCATTGCTGCTTCAACTGTCTTGACATTAGAATCGGTGTAAGTTGTCATAAGAGGTTTGCCTTTCTTAAGAACTGCAGCAGTACCAATAGCTTTACCAAACGCGTGCTTCATTCCTGTTTGCATTCTATCTGATCCTGCACCTGTAAGTAATTTGTTCTCCCTTAGAACTTGATGTGGAAAGACATTAATTTTGAAATGATAATTTTGAGTACCTAACTTTTGAAGTCTCCTGTTAATAACTAACCTTGTAGCTTCAATTGCGTTGTGCCTGATTTGTGTTGCTCTTTTTGGTCTTAGTGTGATCTTGTACTTCCAACCTTCCTTCTGAGTATTTCCCATGTCAAACCTAACTATCCTATGAGGTGGAGTAGATTTAACGTAGTTCTTCTTCTTGAACTTTGATCTTCTAGTGTAAGGTCTCTTAATGTTTCTATATGCAGCGAACTTTCTTAGTGATGCCATAGAAAGTGGGTAAATTAAGGGTTTATAAAGGTTTTTCTAGATTGTCTAATGGACTTTTAACGTTTATTAGATTTGGTGAGGCTAGATGCACGTAGATCATTGTGGTTTGTGCAGAATTGTGCCCTAGGAGAGATTGAACTGAATTTACATCATAGCCGTTTTGAATTAAATGAGTTGCAAACGAATGTCTTAAAGTATGAGGGTGGACGTTCTTTTTTATCTTTGATTTTTTTGCTGCTTTTTTTATAATAGCTTGCATTGTTGCCCTACTTAAGGGATTTCCATCTGACCTTGAGAAGATTATTTCGTTTATTTTCTTGTTCTTCATAAAGTTTTTTAATTCGAGTTTTATTGATAAAGGTATGATAAAGGCCCTGTCTTTTCTGCCTTTACCTTGCCTTACCCAGCCAAAGTTTGAGCTGAAATCTAAGTCTTTAACTTGTAAATTTAGTAGTTCTGATACTCTTAATCCTGCACCGTACATTAAGGCAATTGCAAGTTGATGTTTCTTGTTTTTAATTTTAGAGATTAGTTTAACTGTTTCTTCTTTTGTTAGGAATTCAGGAAGTTTTTTTGGAACTTTTGAGAACTTTTTGTTCCAGATTAGTCTTCTACCTAGAACATCTTCTAAAAAGAATTTTATTGAGTTTAAGTAGACATTTAATGTACTCCCAGATTTTTTCTTTTGAGATAAGAAGTAAAGATAGTCGTTTACATCTTTCTTTGTGATAGTCATTGGGTCTTTTTTTGTTTTTAATAGAAATTTCTTTATACAAAAAGAATAAGTTTCAATTGTTCTGGGGCTTAAGTTTCTTCTTTCAGCTTCTCTTTTAACTTTCCAGAGGATTTCCATGATTTTATAATGAAGTTTGAAGTTAATATGTGTTTACTAGTTTTTTTCGAAATAATTCCAGATTTACTTGTATTTAGGAGTGACAAAAAAGAGATTCCCACTTTTTCTAATATGATGAAATTTGGAAGTTTTAGAGTTTAATTCTTAATACTTTACATAAAAAGAGTTAAACTCAATAAATTTGAAGTCCTAAAAATAGAAGAGGGCAGGAAATTTTAAGAAAGCTTTATTAATCTATGAATTTATTTCTAATATATGCTTTATACTAAACTTACTGAAGAAATAAAAAAGAGAGTTGAAAAGTTAGCTTTTGTTGATGCCTTTTATATTCATGGCTCAAGAGGAGTAAATAGACATTCGCCTACTTCTGATATTGACTATATGTTTCTGTTAAAAAATCAGAAAACCGATGAACCAAAATTAAGAAAAGCATTAAAAGATTTAATCGTTTTCAAAAAAACTAGAGGTTGGTATCCAGAACAAGTTTGGGAAGTTTGTGAATGGAAAGAAAATTCTAAACATTTCCATGATATTGGTTGGCACACAATTACAACAAAAGAAATGCTTTCTACCATTTCAAAATTATTTTCAACCAAAAAGTATTTTCTTGAACATCAAGATTTTGCACAATTTTTAGTAGTTGAAGCTAAAGCTGTTTATGATCCTAATGGATATGTCAAAAAATTGAAATCTATGGTCGCAAAATACCCTAATTCTCTCTCAAAAGATATTGTGAAAGAGATGGTTGAAAATCTTAAAGTCAAACTTACTTGGGTAAGTAATAACTGGACACCAAGAAATAAATATTCTTTTGTAAACGACATAAGAGATATTGTTTGGTTCATCGCTCTGGCTCATTATGCAAAAAATAAAGCTTTCCTAATGAATTCAATGAAGAGATGGCATCAAGATATGAAATCATTTAAACCAAATATTAAAAATGATTTAGATAAATTGATTTCTATTGACGCTAACTTTTCAAAAGATAATAAAAGCATACATCTTAAAAAAATAATAAAAAAACTTGAGAAATAAAATTTCCTGCCTTTTGATTCTTGTTCTTGATGTATCGCTTCGCTCATTCGATAGAACGGACTTCAAATTTACTTTGAATTTTTCCTCCGCTTCGCTACGGAACG
>CAZGBX010000001.1:75088-95056 GCA_964524105.1 Candidatus Woesearchaeota archaeon | reverse complement strand
GTAAAACAGAATCCATCAGATTGTCTTCTACCAGTAAAAAGAATTTTATCTCCTCTTCTTTCATAAGTATAAACTAACATTCTTAATGATGGAGAAACACCAGGAATCATAGCCTGTTCAAAATCTGTCTCAGGAGCTAAATTGCCTTGGTCAAGGTCATAATGTACAACCCTTTGTGGGGCTTGCCTGATTCATCAAAATGAATTTCATTCTGTGGCCTAAACCCATAATGCACGTCCATAAATTTTGAAACTATTAAAAGATTTATAAAATTAATGAAAAAAAAAGAAAAAAATTAAGCAAAATGCTTCTTAACTTTCTTATTCCAGATTAAGTACCATGCGATTAAACCATTAATGATTAAACCAATAATAGCTGTCCACACACCCTGAACTAAGGATAGTAAACCTGATAGAACACCTAAGATTGAAAAAATAATTGTTAAAATTCTTGCCCAGCTTTGACCTTTCCATAAGCCCCTTGCGATAAAGAACTCTACTGCTGCTAAGACAATCACAATTATTCCAACAAAAGCTAGTATTCCACCACCAATAGCTCCGAACTCTGGAACAAGGGAACCTACGAACCCAGCACCTACAAGCATTGCAATTCCCAATAGAACCAAAATAACAGCCCCGATATAATATAATACTGACAGAATTTTAATACCAGTTGGCGCACTCATTTTCTTTTTTGCCATGATCTGGAATTGTGAAAGGTGGTTTATAAAAGTTATGATTGGGTTTTTTGGTGATTTTATTGGCATTTTAGTCCTACGGAAGCTTTATATATTGTCTTGGGCCCCCAACCAGTAGTAACAATGGGCAAGAAAAACCGGAAGAAAGGAAAGAGAAAGGGAAATGGTAGAGAGAAGCCTGTAGATCAAGGAAAAATAGATAGGCAACAAAGAAGAGCTGAAGAAAGAGCGGCAAGGAAAGCCGCTGCCAAAGCTAAGAGTAAGGGAGGACACCCAATTAGAAATGGTTTGATTGCTGTAGGTGGGGGTTTGTTAGCATTATTAGGCGGGGCCCATTTATTTTTAGATAATGATGAACCAAGTTCAGTTCCAAGAGATAGTGGAGCTGCAACAGCTGAAGCTGATTCTTATAGAACACCAGTTAGTGGAGGTGGAGAACCACCATTAGATCTAGAGAGTATGAGTAGAGAGTTTTCTTCAAGAGTTTATGATACAAAAGTAGACACACCAATAGGAAACGCGTATACAGAGAAGTTAAGAAAAGATGAAGCAATGGGGAAAGTTGTTAAAGTCCATTCCGAAGATGAGAACGGAGTCAGATATAATTTATTTTTAGATTCAGAAGTTAGTGATGAGTTAGATAGATTGCCAGAAAATGAAAGGAATGAATTTTTGGAATATGTGAAAAGAGTAGACAGAGAAGCTTTTGATTTGATAAAGAGAAAACTTCACTCACCTACTGACGAGTACAACATTGTTTTATCAAACCTACAAAGGGCTAGAACATATAATGAAACAAGAAGAGATACTAACATTATTCGACATGACTTTTCAAAGTGGTTAAGGAACTTTAGTTCAGGAGATGTAAGGGAAAGGAAACTATTAGAAAGTTTAGCAAGGCATGAATGTTTGCATGTAGGAGATTATATAACTTCACAAGCAAATGGTGGAAAAAGACCAGTTTTCTGGAGAGAGTTTGCTGCTGTAATGTGGGAGGCTGCAGCCAGAGTTGAAAGTGATAATTTTGATGTATCTTTTGTATATGGAAGTTTTGTTAATGCAAAAATAGCAAACGGTATTCAACAACACGGATTTAGGATAGATAAAAATGCTCATAATTCAGATAGATACACTAGCAGAGTAAGGCATACTGCCCAACCTGCTTCTGCTTATTATGTACGTCAGGCACTAGAAAAACATGGAAAAGAAGGTTTGTTTGTGTTTGTTTCGTCTATATTACATGATCTGGTAAGGTCAGAGGGAGATTTAGATGAAAGAAGTAGACTGTTTGGACTGACAAACCCTAACGGAAGCCCTTTAACACTTAGAAGTGTTTATGATCATTTAGAGCTTGTTGAAAGGCACCATCTAAAAAATGGGACACGTTTAGATTAGAAACCCTTATAAACAAAACAAATTTCCAATTCTTATCCGAGATTACTACACTTGATGTAGGAGGAGATTAAATGAATACAAAGGAAATTTTAGAAGCTGTAAAGGCTGTAAGGGAAAAAGGCCCAAAAAGAAAATTTAAACAAACTTTTGATCTAGCTATTAGACTAAAAGGTGTTGACTTAAAAAAACAAGATCAAAAAATTGATTTCTACTTAACATTACCACATACAATCGGAAAGAAGATGAAAGTATGTGCATTAGTTGATAAATTATCAGGGAAAGCAAAAGAAGCTTTTGATACTGTAGTTATAAAAGATGATTTTGCAAAGTATAAAGATAAGAAAAAGTGTAAGAAGTTAGTTAACGGACATGATTTCTTTGTTGCGCAAGCTGACTTAATGGGTGTTGTTGCTGGAAGTTTTGGTAAGGTCTTGGGACCAAGGGGGAAAATGCCAAACCCGAAAGCTGGATGTGTAGTACCGCAATCTATACCAGATTTGAAACCTTTAAATGTTAAGTTACAAAAGACTGTTAAAGTTGCAACTAGAAATGAGACTTCAATTAAAGTTCCAATTGGAAACGAAGGTATGAAAGATGAAGATCTTGTTGATAATATTGATGCAGTTTATTCTAACCTATTACCAAAGTTAGCACAAGGTGACCAAAATATTAAAACTATAAGTTTGAAACTAACAATGGGCCCTTTCTATAAGTTTGGTGAAGGGTTTAAGGTTGAAGAGAAAAAAGTTGTTAAGAAGGAGATTAAGAAATGAAAGCAATAGTTTCACAAAAGAATAAGAATGAAGTGAAAGATCTAGTGAAACTAATTAATGATTATCCTATTGTTGGAATTGTTGACTTGACAGGATTACCATCAACACAATTACAAAGTATGAGGGATGCCTTAAGAAAAACTGTTAAGATTAAAACAAGTAAGAAAACTTTGATTAAGATTGCTTTAGATAAAGCAAAAGAAAAAGAGTTAGTGAAATTAAAAGATTATGTTAAAGGAATGCCAGCATTAATACTTACTAAAGAAAGTCCTTTCAAGTTAGCTAATACCTTGAAAAGATCAAAAACTAATGTTGCTGCAAAAGCAGGACAAACTGCACCGAATGATATTAAGGTTAGTGCAGGACCAACACCGTTCAGTCCAGGACCAATTATTGGAGAGTTAGGAAATGCAGGAATTAAAGCTGGCATTGATGGTGGGAAAGTTGTAATTAAAGAAGATTCTGTTGTTGTTAAAGAAGGAGATGTGATTAACTCTGAGATTGCAGCGCTATTAGGAAGGTTAAGTATTGAACCAATGGAGATTGGGTTGAACCTAACTGGAGTTTATGAAGGTGGAACAATATATGAGAAGAGTGTATTAGAAGTTGATGAGAAAGAATTTGAAGATAAGATTAAGTTGGCTGCTACACAGGCTTTCAACTTAGCATTTAATATTACTTATGTAACTAAAGATAACATAGAGTTATTGATTAAGAAAGCTCACATGGATGCATTAGGATTAGCTGACGGGGCGAACATCATAAGTAAGGAGACTATTAAGCAATTACTGGCCAAGGCTGAAAGGCATGCCAAAAGCTTAAATATTTAGTCATAGTAACCAAATAAAGTTGTGGAGGAACAAAAATGGAATATGTTTACAGCGCATTATTATTGCATAAAGCAGGAAAAAAGGTAGACGAGGCTGGAGTTAAAGCTGTACTTGCTGCTGCTGGTATTACACCAGACGAGGGTAGAATAAAAGCATTAGTTGCTGCATTAGAGGGAGTTAAAATTGAAGAAGCAATTGCTTCTGCAAGCGTACCTGTTGCTGCTGCACCTGCTGCTAGTGGAAGTACTGAAGCTGCACCTGCGAAGAAAGAAGATAAGAAAAAGGACGAAGGAAAATCCGCTGAGGAAGCATCTGCTGGATTAGCTGGCCTATTTGGCTAAGCATTTTTTCTTTTTTTATATATAAGACGCAATAATTAAGTTTTAAAAATGAGCAAATTACCAGAAGAAAATTCAGAGAAGAAAGTTCAGGCCCTAAAGAAAGAGTTAGACCAACTTAAAGCTGAAAAAGAGAAGTGGTTTAAGAAGAAAGAAGACCTGAAGGAAGTAGTTAATGATAAAATCAAAGAGATCAAGTCTCTTAACATAGACGGTGCTAGCAAAATTATTTCTGTATTAAGAAAAGAAAGAGACAGGTTGAACAAGCACGTTGGAGGTTTGATTAGAAGGATCAAAGGTGCCAAGTTTAGAACTGGGCCAAGCCCACAGAAAATACAAGAGAAAATAAATGAGATAGAAAAGAAGATCGAAGTTGAAACGAATTTTAAAAAAGAACAGGAATTGATGGATGAAATTAAGAAGTTAAAGAAAGAGCGTGAAGAAACAAAAGGACAAGAAGATAGAAGAGAACTTGAAAAAAATATTAAGGTTTCTAAGAAAAAAGCTGATGATGTTCACAAACAAATTAAAGATGCTGCAGATGATAAGAAGAGAAAGAAGTTTACTGAGATTTCTAAAGAAATTAATAAGTTGAAAAAAGAACAGGAAGATGCTTTTGCAAAATTTATTGAGTTTAAGAATAAGTTTAATGCTAAACATAAAGAGTTTAAGAATTTATCAAAAAAACTTGGAAAAGGGGTTAAGAAATTTAAAAAGCCGCAAAAGAAAAAGTTTGTAGTTGATAATAGGGCAAAGATTAAAGAGAAAGAAGAGAAGATAATCGCTCAGAAAGTTGAAAAAGTAGAAGAGAAACTTAAGAAAAAACAAAAACTGACTACAGAAGATATAATTGCCTTACAAGGTAAGAAAGATTGATTTCTGAGATTATTGATTGGACCAATAGGATTTTTGCTGGGTGGGGTGCTTATGGATTATTTTTCCTTGCTTTTATAGAATCTTCTGTTTTTCCAATACCACCAGATTTGTTATTGATTACTTTAGCTTTAGCTGACCCTTCTAATGCATTTTTCTTATCTTTTATTTGTACAATTGGTTCTGTGTTAGGTGGAATATTTGCTTACTGGTTAGGTTGTGCAGGTGGAACACCTTTGTTAGAGAAGTTCTTTAGTAAAAGAAAGATTGAGAGAGTCCATAAGTTATATGAGAAGTATGAGACTTTAGTGATATTTGTTTCTGGTTTTACTCCAATACCTTATAAGTTGTTTACTTTAAGTGCAGGAGTTTTTTATGTTAATTTTAGAAAGTTTGTTATTGCTTCTATTGTTGGTAGAGGTTTAAGATTCTTTATTCTTGGGGCTTTTATTTATTATTATGGTGAAAGGGCCTTGAGTTTCTTTGATACTTACTTTAATGAGTATACAATTTTAATTTCTTTAATAGTAATATTAGTGTTTGTTATTTGGAGAAGGTATAAATGAGTTATTTTGTTAATAAAAGAAGAAGATTTAATGGTGAAGAATGGGGTGAATGGAGATATAATGTTCATGACGGAATAGAAGAAGGTGGTGAGTTTTTAAATTTGGGACTTGTTGCTGACGCTATTGTTGGAATCTCAAGACAAAGAAGAGTAGATCTTGAAGATATTGGACTTTTTACTTATGGTCCTAAAATGAGGCCAAGGATCCTATCTTTAGTTGTAGGTGTAACTATGGATGGGGTAGATGCTATGAAACAAGAAACATCTTTAAGTGCTGAAGAGTTAGGTGATTTAGCTGTTGAAGTGAGAGACAAGTATAGGGCGCCTGAAGATTAATTCTTAGAAGGAGTTCAATAATAGCAATGAGAATGTTAGTTTTATAATACTTTTGGTATTATTAAATGAAAATGGTATTTGGAAGATATTTCACATTGGCTTTGGGAATGGTTGGATTAGTAGCTTGTTTAGATACAAGAACTGCAAGAACAGGTGAACAGGAAGAAGCAATTAGTCCTTGTGATAATTATGGGTGTGCAGCATCTTTTGAAACTGCTTATGGAAACCCAATTACTTTAACTTCTAGTGGAGAAAGTACTGAGATTCAATTATTAGGTGTGGGGCGCCAAGGGATGTCAAGTTTAAATCCTGTAGTGCGTGCAAGTTTTAGAACAGATCGTGGACAACATGCTCTTTTAGAAGGGGAATGTGTTGATGTAAGTGAAGATTTGGGTGTTCAAGTGTTAGAGGTCAGGTATGAAGGAGAAAGAGGAGAAGATTCTTCTGTTGCTTTCTGTGTTGTGGCTGATTCTGATGTTAGAGTTAGTCAAGAATTTTAGTAAAATTAGAAAATCATGTTTTCATACATACTTCCAGTACATTCGTACTTTTTCACATCCTCGGTAGAACCACTGATATCCCCATCTTTGAAGTCCCTTATTGTATCACCCCATACATTCCCAGGATATTTACAAGTCCCTGATTTTCCAATAAGAGTTCCAAGTCCATCTCTAACTTCTTGTTCTTGTTGATCAATTTCTTCTTGTGTCTTGCCTTCATTAAGTAAATCCTGAATAACTTCGTCAGTATATTCCATCTCAATGTCTAAATATTCTGTTTTAACAACACACTTACTGCTTTCTCTTCCGAAAATTTCCCAGGCATAATCTACAGTTTCAAGAACCCCAAATATTTCAAAAGTTATTGAACTTGTTGCAGTAGAGGGAGTACAAGAATAGGATGTTGCTATAAAACAATCTATGTCATTTCCGCAGTCTGTGAATTCGTTTTCACAATCATTGTCATCGTTGAAAGTACACCAATCAGGACAATAGTTATCATCATTTATACATTTGGAGATTCTTTTATTTTCACAGAATCCTTGAACACAATTGTCTTTAGTATGGCCTTTACCATCATCGCAATCTGCATTTAAGTCACATTGTTTTAACCATGAACATTGCGATTCAGTTGTTTCAGGATCTATACAGTTCCTGCCCCCAACACAGTCGTCACCACTACAACATTCGTATTCTTGACACTGGTGGTTTTCAATATAGCTACATTCTCCACAATCACCTACTTCCATACATTCACCCCTTGCGGTTACACAAAATTCATTATCATTACAATCATCATTGGTACAACATTCATCATCTACACAAACACTGCCTTTCATAGTTTGACATTCACCACATTCAATCCATTGGCAACTTAATCCAACACATTCTTTTCCAGTGCTACAACCTGTATCTATACAACAATTTATTCCAGTTTCTCCTTCGTCCCAGATACCATCTCCACATGAAGGAACTTTCTGTTGTTCACAACTGGAAATAAATAAGAGAATCAAAACCAAACCTAAAATGAATGAAAATTTGTAATCCATAAAAAGGATTATTTTTCTTTAACTATTTAAATGTTATTAACTGTGTGAGGGAAATGCTAGTAGTTTAGGGTTAAACATATCAGAGATTCTTCATAGGAAAGTTTAAGTATTAGTTATTGAAGAGATAATATATGAGAAAAGAGTTGATATTTATTATTTTAGTATTGTTTTTAGTTAGTTCTTGTCAACAATTACTTCCAGCAGAAGAGGATCAAATCACAGGAAAGTTCTTTGAAGGTTTTAAGTATTTTAATTCCAGAGGGGGTGAAGGGGAACTTTGTAGATCTGAAAATCCTAGGTGTGATGATAACTTGATTTGTGTAGATAATACTTGTAAAGCTTCTTTGATTGTTGGTGGGGCACAGTTCTATAGTGGAGCTAAGAAGTTTGATAATAATCCACAATTTGTTGCAAGGTTAGATGGTGCGCGTGGGCAACCGTGTAAAGATGGTATACCACAATGTTTTGAAGGTTTAGTATGCATAGATGATGTTTGTGTCGAATCAGATTTAAGTAATGTTCACATATTTAGTGATGAACCAATTCAACAAGGTTTGTGGATTGGTACTATAGGATTAATTAATTGTGAACATTTGGAAGGGGATGAAAGGGCAGTTTGTGAAGCAAGAAAAAGAGAAGAAGAGAAGAAGAAAATAGAAGGGAAGCCTGTGAAGAAAATTTTGACCTTTTTTCAGAGTCAGGGCAAACAGATAAAAAATGTTTTGCAGAGTGTTTCAAATATGGATTTACAGACCCTGATTGTTGTGAAGAAAAACCATGGTGTGCGAACTTTAGAGGACATGCCGAACTTTCAGTTGCAATGTTAGAACAACAATGTGCTTCAGTTGAAAAGCTAGTACATTGTGAATTACCACCACCAGTGCAACCAGAGTGGTGTGAGATTCATGACCCTGAAGATGTTCCAGAAAATGCTTACTTTTTCTTTGATGAAAACATGCCAGACACAAGACACATTAAAGTGTGTGAAGATGAAACCCATGTAAGGCACATTGTATGTTATGAAGGGGGGTCAACAGAGGAAGTAACAAGGTGTCCACTAAGAAACGGGGAACCCACTACTTGTGAGAACGGATTGTGTGATGGTGAAGTAATTAATTCTTGTGTTGATACTGATAGAGAAAATGATGAATACCTTAAAGGGAGAGTAAGTTACAGACATTACCAACCCGAAGGAGATATTTGTGATTCTACAACGTATGAATTATTATATCAAGCAGATTGTAGGCCGGCAGAGAGTATTAGGTGTAGAGATGACTTCAATTGTCAATATCATATACAAATGCCGCATTTTTGTAATGGGTTCTGTGATGAAGGAGAGTGTGTAAGGCCATCAGATTATGATATTGAAACTGTAAATGACGAGTTTAATCCTGAATTTGTATGGTATACTTGTGAAGATGGAGATGGTGGTGTAAATATATTTGAAGAGAGTAGAGCTTCGGTTGTAGCACATTATGTGCGTAGAGAAGAAGACTTGTTTGATAATAATGCTGATATCTTAAATGAAGAAATCAGAACTAGGTGGGACAGATGTAACTGGGAAGGTGATCAAGATGTTGCGATGTGTATAGACCAAGCTTCTGTTCAGGAAGCATCATGTACTGCAGATGGTACTTTAGTAAGTCAAAGAGTGCCTTGCCCGGCAGGAACTGTTTGTGCTGATGGAATCTGTGCGCCCGAAGAAGAAGTTGAGTGTTTTGATTCTGATGGAGGAGATAATACTCAATGGTTTGGTTTTGTTGATAGGTTTGATGATTGGTTTGTAGATCATTGTCGTGGAGCATGTTATGAATACTTTTGTAGAGGAGATAACGCTTGTTATAGGCGATGGAGAGTTCCAGATGGAAATGTTGAAAATAGAGACCCTGATAATATGCATCAACAAACTGAAGATAGAAGAGAACAGGGAGAGGTAGGTTTACCAGAGAATATTCCATTCTATGCACCTTGTATCGATTATGACCTTGGAAATTATCCATTATGGGGAAGTTACGTTGAATCTTTCGAAGATGGAATTATGAGTGATCATTGTATTAATGAAAATACTCTTGGTGAGATGGTTTGTGAAGATGGGAATGTTAGGGAAGTGAGAGTAAATTGTGCTGAAGTTGGTGGGATGACATGTAATAATGACCCAGATGCAGTAGGACATTACTGTAATTCACAAGAAATTTGTGACAATGATCGTGATGATGATGATGACGATTTATGGGATTGTGAAGATGAAGAATGTATTGGAACTGAGGCCTGTTGTAATAATGGATATTTGGATGATGAAGAAGAAGGAATTGATTGTGGAGAAATTTGTGGTGGGGTAGAATGTATTATGTGTGAAGACCATAATGATTGTGAAAACGGAAGGCTTTGTCTGTGGTGGAGGGGCCAGTGCGTTCTTATTGGAGATGGAAGTTGGGGAGAAAGGTGTAGGAGTCACAGAGATTGTGAAGAAGGGTTAGTTTGTTTGCCGGGACAAAATGAATGTCAACATATAGGGGATGGTGGCCCTGGAGAAAACTGTTTAACCGATGATGATTGTGATGATAGATTTGTTTGTCATCCAAGACATAATGAATGTGAGAGATTAGGCAATGGAGATGAATTTGACCTTTGCTTTGAAGAAGGAGATTGTAATGAAGGATTATTCTGTGACCTTGAATGGTTTGAGTGTTGGGAAGCTTAATTCTTAAAAATACTTTTTTTATACAAATGTTTTAAGTCATCATAGATTGGAATTGAATTAACTTTAAACTTCTTAACTAAGTAAATCCAAACTAATGCAACGTAAATTGCAGAAACAAACTTCCAGAATATTAAATGTGCTGCTTCGAAGTAAGAATGACCGAAGTTAACTGCTAAATAAACTAGAATTAAAACTCTTAAAACGTTCATGACAAAAATAGCTAAGAAACCATAACCAATTAATTTCAATCTTAATTTTAACTTAATATCTTTTGTTAACAGAACCAATAATAATATCAAGTAATACGCAGCGCCAGCGATACATGCTCTAACAAAATCAAAACTAAAACTACTAATTGAAATGGAGTTACCAATTAAAACTGGATTGAAAGGTGATAATAAAAAGTAAGTTGAGTAAATTGTTAAAGGTGTTAAAATAATATAAAATAATTGTAAAGGGACAAAACAAAGTAATAATCTGATAATTAAAGAGTATTCATATTTCATAAACTATTTATATTAGAATTACGATAAAAAGGTTGTGGAAAAAAGAGGATGGGAATTAAAGAAGCTTTCATGACTAAGCTCCCAATCTGGGGAGATGCCATTATAACACATATTGTAGATACTTTTCATAGATTCATAGAGATTGTTCAGTCTCCTTTTCAGTATAAGGAAATGCTTTGGATTCTTTTTCCATTATTATTAGTAATTCTTTTGATGGAGTTGTATTTTTCTAGATATAAGAGTGAAGAGCTAGGATGGAATACTGCTTATGGGAATAGTCTAGTTCTTATTTTTGTTAGTCTGGATCTCCTTAGGTACTTATTTACTCATGGACAGTTTGATTTCAATACTAGGACAGCTATTGTAGTATCTATAATATTTGTTGGAGTGATGTTTACTTTGCTAGACTTCTTCCATTTATTGCCCAAATCTCTTGCTTTTGTGATATCTTCTAGGTTGCCAATTAATTTCTTGGCTTTGGTGGGAGTAATTATAGTCTATACTGGATTTCCAATAGATTTCGTCACTTTTAGTGCATTTCTGTTATTTTTAGTGATTCTAGCAGCTGTATTGAAGTTTATTCAGAAGATAATTCCTGAGTCTTTTGACCTTGAGCTGGATTAGAAACCCTTATAAAGATTTCTTTATCTTTTAGTAGTAACAATGAGACAATCATTTTTTAGAGGGATGGGCGAAGGAGAGAGAAGGGCAGCAGGGAGCCTTGTAGAAGACATAGGAAGTCTTGCATTTGGTGTTGGATCTTGCGCTGTAGCCTTACATTTGAAGGAAGCTTGGCCACTAGCTCTAGGTGGAACTGTTGTAGCTGCAGTTTATGGCAGAAGGGCCTTTGAACTTGGAAGAAGTGCTGTAAGATCTGTTGCTAGCAGGTATAGAGAATCAAGAATAAATGATGAACCTGTTATTCTAGAAGATGATCTGGTTGGAACTATTCCACCTGATGATGAAGCACCCCAATTAGAAGTTCATTTAGTATATGGGGAACCTGAAACTGGCAGAAATAGTGTTTATTTTATTGATTTAAGCGAAGATTAGAAACCTTTATATAAGTTTTGCAATTATACGATAGTAACAATTTGGGGGTTACCAAAAGATGAGAAAATTAACAATTATGAGTGTATTATTTATTCTGGCTTTGGCCTTTACTGTTAGTGCTGCAGATGTGGTAAGTTTCACATCAGATGATATAAGCCCAGTAAATCATGGCGAGACTTTAAGTTTTACATTAACAATGACAAGTGCAGGACCTGCACAACAAGTAGGCAAATTAAAGTTAGAAGCTGTTTCTAACGGATTTGATGTAAACCTTCCGGCTGAAGCTGGTGAGTTTGATTGGGATACAGAAAATCCAAAAGAATTTACAATTGAAGTTCCAGTTGAGAGATTGACTGCAGCTGGAAATTATGATATCACATTTAGTTTATTTGATGACATTAATGGTGATGATGTTGTAGAAGAATTAGTTGATGATGGAGTAATTACTTTTGAAGTTCTAGCACAAAGTGCTTTGACAGCAAGTTTATCTGATAATGATGTTATTGTTCCAAACGGAGATGATCCTGTTGATGAGAGACAAGTTGTAATTGAGTTAACAAATACTGGAAATGTTGATCTAACTGGAGCTAATGAAGTTACAGTAAGGTTTGTACATGGAGATGATCCAGTACACACTATCGAAGATGGAAATGATAGAGTTAACTTTAGGTATTCAAGGTTACAAGACTTAGGAATAAATGCTATAGGAACAATCACAATAACTATTGATGCTGACAGAAACATGGATCCAGGGGAATATAACGGTAAGTTTGAAGTTCTAATTGGTGGAGTTGTTCAAGAAGCATTATCAACTGACTTCCAAGTATTAGTTAGTGAAAACATGTGTGATGAAGGTATCAGAGGAAATAACTTACAAGTTACAATCGAAGATCCTGATTCAGGTGATGATTATCAACCAGGTGATGAGATCAACCTAGAAGTTAATGTTGAGAATGATGATAACAGTGATATGAGAGTTATTGTTGAAGCAACATTGATCAATATGGACGATGGTAGAAGGTTAGACTCAAGAAAAACAGATGATCAAAAAATCGATGAAAACGATAATAAAGACTTTGACCTGAAATTAACTATTGATGAAGATAAAGTTGATGATGGTGACACATTAATGATCTTTGTAAAAGCTTATGAAGAAGGCGATGAAGATACAGAGTGTGTTGAAGAGTTTACTGACATTGAAATCGAAAAGGAAGATGATGATGTAAGAATTACTGAATTAAATTTACTTCCTAAAGCTCTAATGTGTGGTCAAACTGGTGAAGTTGTTCTGGATATTAAGAACTTCGGAGCTGATGATCAAGTTGTAAGAGCTAAGATCTTTAATAGTGAATTAGGAATTGAAAAAGAATCTGATAGGTTTGACCTTGAAGAGGATGAAGATGACAACGAAGCAGTTGTTAGATTTAGAATTCAAGTTCCTGAAAATGCTAAAGATGGAGAATATAGTCTTGAAGCAAGAGTATTGTACTCAGGTTCTGATGAGTCTGTGTTTGAAACTTTAACTGTAACATGTAACCCTAGTGCAGAAGAAGTTTTAAGAGCAGCAAATCAAGACAGTGTACAAGAAGTTGGAGTAACTAATCAAGGAAGTTCAACTCAATCTGCACAAGATACTGTATCTGCAGGTACTGCAACAGTTACAGGAAAAACAATCTTTGATCAGTTTAACACTCAAAGAACAACACCTGTTGCTTTATGGGTATTAGCAGACTTAATCTTAGTATTGATAATTGTGTTTATAATTTACTTAGCTTTCAGAAGAAGGTAAAGTAGATAAACACTTTTTTCTTTCTTTTTTTATGAATTTACTTAATATTTCTAAATCTATTGAAGATTTATATTCTGAGTTACAAAATAGTAGTTTAGTTACTAATGTTGATCTTGATGAATTGAGTACACTTTTAATTTCATCTGTTAAGAAGAGAGCTATTGGTAAGATAGGGGTGGCTTTTTCTGGTGGTGTAGATAGTGCTTTAATTTCTTTTATTTGTTCTAAATTAGGGCTAAAAGCTGTATTGTATAATGTAGGTCTTGAGGGCTCACATGATGCTATTGCTGCTAATGAAGTTGCATCACATTATAAGTGGAATTTGAAACAAAAAGTAGTTAGTTTTTTGGAAGCTGAAGAAGTGATTAAAAAAGTTGTTAAAATCTTACCTGATCCTTCTGTAGTTAAGGTTGGGGTGGCTTGTCCTGAATTAGTTGTGTTAGAAGAAGCTAAGAAAGATGGATGTGATGTTGTGTTGACTGGATTAGGTTCTGAAGAGATATTTGCTGGTTATCAAAGACATTCAGAAAGTTCCGATGTTCATGCAGAGTGTTGGAAAGGGTTGAAAGCGATTTATGAAAGAGATTTGATTAGAGATTTGGCTGTAAGTAAATTTATTGGTGTTGAAATTAGTTGTCCTTTCTTAGATAAAGACCTTATTAAGTTCAGTATGTGTATTGATCCTAGTTTGAAGATTAAAGAAGGAGTTAGTAAGTGGGTATTGAGGAAAGCTGCAATGAAAATAGGATTGAAAGAAGAGTTTGCTTTTAGACCTAAGAAGGCTGCGCAGTATGGAAGTGGGTTTGATAAGGTAATTACTAAGTTAGCTAAGAAGAATGGTTTTAAGTTTAAGAAAGATTATTTAGAAAGTTTAAAATAATAAGTAGAGGAGATTATTGTTGTGATAAGGGTAACAAAAACTATCATTGAAGAAAGGGGAAAACTTCTATTGATTAAAAGATCTGATGATTCCACATTCTTCCCAGGGAAATGGGATTTTCCAGGTGGAAAGATAAATGGTGATGAGGATACTTCAGAAAGTGCAGCTAGGGAGACTAAAGAAGAAACATCTTTAGATGCCGTAGTAGGAGATGTTGTTCTAGAGGGAGAACATGTGGAAAAAGGAAAAACTATTTGTTATAAAATCTTCTCTACGTCAAGGCATAAAGGGAAAATAAAATTAGGCAAAGACCATTCAATGTTTATGTGGATATCAAGAGACCAAATCCATGTTCCTACAACCCCTTTTGTAGAAAAATATTTAGAAAGTTTAAGATGAGATGTTTTTCTTCGGAGTCAAATATTAAAGTATATTCTCTAGTATATGGCCCCACTTGACAGACACGCACAACCTATTTAAATGTCGTGAGCCCTAGTTATTTTAGGATATTTTTAATAAATTAAAATGAAAAGATATGTATCTAAACGTTACTTAATTGAACAACTTAAAGCAAAGAGTTATATTCAAATTGCTAAAGAAAACGAAGTTGATGATAGTACAATTCAAAGGCATATGAGGAAGTACAGATTAACTAAAAAAAGAGTTTCTTGGACAAAATTAGAGATAAAAACTTTGAAAGAGGGATACACCACACCACAGGAGACATATAAAAAATTCCCCAATAGAACTATAAGTTCTGTTAATCACAAAGCTTCGAGGTTGGGTTTAAAAAAACAGGTTTGGTCTGGAAGAAAATATAAAGTTGATCATGATTTTTTTAAGGAATGGACGCCTGAAATGTCTTACGTCCTTGGTTTCTTTTTCAGTGATGGCAATGTCCATTACAAAAAGAAAGTAGCTCAAATCCGCCTCCATAAAAAAGACCATTATATTTTGGAAAAGATCTCACGAGTTATGGGGAGTGATAGGCCAGTCTCCAAGTACCCCAATTCATCCCAAATGAGAATAAATAGTAAAATCCTTTGTGATGATATAATAAGACTAGGGTGTGTCCCAAGGAAAAGTTTGATTTTGGGCTTCCCCCAAATAAAAAAAGGTTATCTCCCACATTTCATAAGGGGTTATTTTGATGGGGATGGCAGTATCAGATTTAATAAACCCAACACCATTAAAATTTCATTTGTTGGCACCAAGAAGTTTATTTCAAAAATGCAAATTAGCCTAAATAAAGAATTTAACCTGAGATCTTACCCAATTCGTAGAGACAGAACATTTTGGACCTGCCATTATTATGGAGATGAAGCAAGGAAACTCTGTAGGATAATGTATAAAGATACAAAAGGTTTATATTTAAAAAGAAAGAGAGATAGATTTGAGCAACACATAATAAAACGAAATGGCAGACTATAAACAAGTTATCATTGTTAGGATGGACTTAGGTCTACCCCGAGGCAAAATCTGTTCGCAGGTAGGACATGCATGTGTTGAAGCTGTGTTACGTTCTGACATTAAGATTGTTAAGAAGTGGCGCTCATCTGGAATGGCTAAGATTGTTGTTAAAGTTAAAAACTTACGTGAGTTAAGAAAGTATGAAAGATTAGCTAAGCAGGTAGGATTAGTAACTGCTGTGATAACTGATGCTGGAAGAACAATTGTTTCTCCAGGAACTGTGACTTGTATGGGTGTTGGACCTGCACCTGAAAAAGAAATAGATAAGATTACTTCTGAACTTAAGTTACTATAATTTTAAATATTAATTCTTTTTTTGATTGTTATGCAAAGGTATGGAATTTTAGGGGAGTTATGGGCATTAGATCCTGAAAGGATGGCACACCGCCCAGTTTATTTTAATAATGGTGAGAGGGATGACAGGGATAATGCTACAAGACCATATGTATTCATGGCTGAAGATGATGATGCAGCGAGAGAAGTTCTGAATACTTTTGAGGGTGATGGACCAGTAAAGAGAGCAAGAATAACAAACACCCTTATAGCCGAAGGACGAATTGAACCATGGGAGAAAGTCATTCCCAGGGCCTTGTTTAGAATGAGAGGAACTAAAGTAGAAGAAGTAATACCAATGGAAGTGGAAGGGGATTAAACTTATTCCAAATTATTTTTCCTTCTTTAGTAGCAAGATATTTAAACTAGAAATTATGTACTTTTGATATGTTTAAGGTATTAGTTTTATTTGCGGGAGTATTGTTTTTGTTAGCTTTGATTAATTCTTTAATTGGAAATAATAGAGACAAATGGTTCCCGTGTGAGTGGAAGAAGTTTAGAGAGATTGGTAAAGATCGATTTAAAAGTCCTAAAGAGGTTAGAGATTCTTTTGGGTTGTTAGTTAAAGCTGAAGGACTTTTAGTTGTGATTGTTTCAGTAGTTCTAGTTGTTCTTTATGTTGTTTTGGTTAGGTATTTATTTTAATTCTCGAAATATTTACGGCATTTTTTAGTAAAAACATATTAACTTCAAAGCCCAGGTAAATGTTGAGTTGTTTTTGAAGTCTTCTACATCTTTTGCTACAATTATGGGTGTGGGAGCAGGGATTTCAACCTTCTTTTTAGAATTGGGAAATTTCACATTGCAACAAATAATTGGCTGTCGTATTAACTTATATATTAGGAATATTATTATTTTATAGATGGCTAGGAGAAAAAGAATGATTCGTTCAAAGAAGGTACAGAGTTGGATGGATGAGAATATGCCAATTGTGATATTATTATCTTTTACTGCGGCAATCATGATATTAGCAGCGTTGTTTTGGAAATAAGTAGTTTTAAATAGAATTTTTTGGTATAATTGATTAATGGATAAGAAGATTTTACGTATTGCTCTAGAGAATGCTGTTAAGTACAAAGGTAAGGCCAATGTTAAAGGGGTTTTTGGAAAAGTTCTTAGTGAGATTCCAGAATTGAAAAAAAAGATTAAAACCGCTCAAAAAGAGATTAAAGAAATAGTTGATTATGTTAATGGGTTAAGTTTAGATGAGCAGAAGAAGAAGTTTTCTAAGTTTAAAGTTAAGAAAAAGGTTGTTAAGAAAGTAAGAGAGATACCTGATTTGAAAACTAAAGGGAAAGTTGTGATGCGTTTTGCACCAAACCCAAATGGACCAATATCTTTAGGGCATTGTAGAATAGGATTATGGAACTGGTTCTTTGTTCAAAAGTATAAAGGAACTTACATCTTGAGATTAGATGATACTGACCCAAAAAATAAAGTTCCAATGAAAGAAGCTTACAAATGGGCAGAAGAAGATTTGAAGTGGTTAGGTGTTAAACCTAAAAAGGTTGTTAGACAAAGTTCAAGGTTTGAAACTTATTATGATTATGCTGAGAAACTGATTAAGAGAAATGGTGCTTACATATGTACTTGTAGTGCTGAAGACTGGAGAGAGTTAACTAAGAAGAAAACACCTTGTCCTTGTAGAGAATTATCTTCTAAAGATAATTTGTTAAGATGGAAGAAGATGTTTAAAGGTTACAAAGAAGGTCAAGCAGTTTATAGAGTTAAGACTGATATTAAAAATAAAGATCCTGCTTTAAGAGATTGGCCAGGGTTTAGGATTGTAGATAAACCAAAACATCCGTTTGGAAAAGGAAAAGTTTGGCCTTTACTTAACTTTGCATCTGCAATAGATGATCATGATTTTGGAGTTACTCACATCCTAAGGGGTGTTGATCTTAGGGTCTCTGATGATAGACAAAAGTATTTGTATAATTATTTTAAGTGGAAATACCCTGAAACGATTTATGCAGGAAAGTTTTTAGTTAGTGGAGTGAAAAGTACATCAGAGTCTGTTAAGTTGATTGCTAATGGAAAGTTATCTGGTTGGGATGATCCTCGTTTAGGAACTATTAAAGCTTTAAGGAGAAGAGGATTTTCTCCAGAAGTAATTTCAAGGTTTATCAAAGAAGCTGGAATTGGGAAGAATGATTTGAATGTTTCAATTGAAAAACTTGCTGCATTTAGTAAAGATTGTATTGATGATAAAACTTATAGATATTTCTTTATTCCAAGTCCTAAGAAGATTAGAGTTGTTGGAGCACCAAAACAAAAGATAGAGTTAGATTTACATCCGCATAAGAAAAAAGGGGGAAGGAAGTTTAGTACTTCAACTGATTTCTATATCTCTGAAAGGTTAAGTGATGGAAGTTACAGATTAATGGATTGTTTGAATTTTATTAAAAAAGGAAATAAGTATAGTTTTGAATCTAAAGAAAGGAAAAAAGGAAAGATGTTACACTGGTTGCCTGTTTCTAAGGACTTAGTTAATGTGGAATTGTTAAATTCAGATGGGAGAATAGTTAAAGGATTGGGTGAGAAAGGGTTGAAATCTCTTAAGATAGGAGATGTAGTACAGTTTGTTAGGGTAGGTTTTGTTAAATTAGAGAATAAATCCAAAGACAATCTACAATTTATATTTTCCCATCAATAGTTTCCAGGATATAAGAAAAACTTATAAACAAAAGGAAAATTCTCAAATCTATGAAAAAGATTGCTATTCCCCTTATATTGTTGTTACTTGTAACTGTAGTTAGTGCTGGAACAGTACAAGATTTTAATCTGAAGTTTGGAGAGGATGCTAATGTAGATGCAGTACCTGGTACAACTTTTAAGATTAGAGCAAGAGAGACAAGCCAGATTGCAATAAAACTAACTGACCCTAAAACAGGTGGGGAAGGATTGTATAAAGTTATAGTTGATGAGATTGGTAGAGAGTTTATTTCTGTAAGGGCCTCTGTTAATGGGGGGGATTTTGAAGAAGATGAGATTAGTACAAATAATAATTTAAGAGGAACTGATAATCATAAGAAAGTTAATCTTTATGGTGGGAATGCCCCTGAGTTTTTCTATAGGCCTGAAATAATTAATCTGAATGGTGAAAGGGAAGATCGAAGTGTTGTGTTTAGGTTTAATATTTATAGTGACCATATTTCCGGAGAAGAGTTTGCTAAGATGCAAGAGGAGATGAAGAAGATGACTGGAGAGAATACAAAGGAAGATGAGGGTCCAAACTATCTTTATTGGGCTATAGCTGCACTTGCAGGAATTTTATTAATTACAATATTTACTAGGAATAAGAAAAGTAAACCGGGACATTCATTTGAACATAAAAGCGAGAAAGTAGTTGATCCAGTAGTTGATATTAAAGAAGAACATAAAACTGTTGAGCCAAAGAAAAAGACTTCTAAATCAAAGAAATAGCAAAGAAGATTATTGTTATTAGACTAAATATTAAGAATACTAGATTGAGTATTAAATCTGGATATGAGAATTCTTCTGCTTGGAAATAAGAGAAAAAAGGAATAGTTGCAATTGCTAAGATTGGAATTAAGAAAATTATAGTTGTTATTGTTACATCTTTTAATGGGTTTTTAGTTGACCATATGATTGCTAAGAGAATTAATAGTATTGCATAAGCTATTGCGAATTTAATATTGAAGTGGATGAGATCTTTTTGAAGTTTAATTCTTATTTCTTTCCAAGACTTTTTTTGTATCATTTTAGTTGTTCTTTTATAGAATCTATGAATTTATTAAAGTCACGTTTTTTTATACATCCGCCACACGCGTGGGGATGACCGCCACCATAACCTTCAACACCTACTAAAGCTTTTTCTACCATCTTATCTACAACAGGTTCTTTGTACCTCATACTC
>CAZGBX010000001.1:54178-75062 GCA_964524105.1 Candidatus Woesearchaeota archaeon | reverse complement strand
TTTTAATATCCCCGTTATTTTCTCGACCTAAGAATATGAACTTGTTTGGATAGTTGTAGTAAATCTCATTTGATAAGAAAGATGTAAAACTGATATTTCTCTTGTATACTGCAACCAAAAGTTTACTTCTTGTAGCTTTTTTCTTAACATCCTTAAGTAAGTCGTCGTAATCTTGTTTTATTTTATTTGCCCTTTTCCAGATGAATTTACCTGGGGGTGTTGATTGTGTGAATATTTCTTCAGGAGTTTCTATTTTTTCTAAACAGTTTATTGTTTTTCTAACTTCAGTAGTTGTCCCTTTAAGTGAAAATACGAAAAGTTTAATCAGGTCTCCAAGTTTAGAGTTGAAAAGTAAGTCTTGAGGGACTTTTGGTTTTCTTTTTATATATTCAGGAAATTCTTTTCTAAATTCTTTTAAGTTTTCTGGAATGTTCCAATCAGAAGTTATTCCAACCATAGCTAGCCATAACGGTCCACCAACTAACTTGTAACACCAATGTACTGTGCACCTATTGTCTTCTTTGTCCTGGAGTTTAGGATTTAGATAAATTACTTTTTTTCTTTTTACTAAAGGGTGATGGTCAATCCAAATTACAGGACAATCTATTCCATCTAAGAATTCTTGATCTACAACTGCCTTATCTAAAATTACTATTAAATCTGGACCGTATTCTTCAACATAATGCAAATATGATTTGTCTAGTCTAGGACCAGCTTTTGTAATATGACCTTTTCCACCACAAGCTCTTTTTAGTAATAAGTAAGAACATAATCCATCTGGATCGTCATCGTAAAAATATAAGATGTTTGATGAAGATTGTAAATGTTTCTTTATAGTGTCTAATGTTTTCTCCATTTGAAAACGTGAAGTGCTTAAGTTTATAAAATTTATCTAAACGGTGGATTTAAGTACTTTTTGTAGTAATTATTCGTTATGAAACGATCTATTGAACAAATAAGCCATTTTAACTGTAAGAAGTGTAAGAAATGGTGGTCTATAGGTGATGCTCCTACAAGAAAAAAGAAGTGGTTTTGTCCATGGTGTGGTACGGAGCAAGTTGAGAATGGTTGAGATTATGGCTCCAGTTGGTTCTTGGGAGTCTTTGAGGGCTGCTGTGAAATCAGGTGCGGATTCTGTTTATTTTGGGATTGGTAAGTTAAATATGCGTGCTAAAGTAAAGAATAATTTTCAAGTTTCTGATCTTACTGAGATTGTTAAGTTTTGTGGTAAAGTTAAGACTTACTTGACTGTTAATACTGTGATGTATGATGAAGATCTTTTTTATATGAGAGAGGTTTGTGATGCTGCTAAAAGTTCTGGTATCTATTGTATAATTGCAACTGATATGGCTGTTGTTAAGTATGCAAGTTCTATTGGATGTAGAGTTAATATGTCAACGCAAACTAATGTAAGTAATATTGAAGCTGTGAAGTTTTTTTCTTCTTATGCTGATGTGATGGTTCTTGCTAGAGAGTTAAGTTTAGAACAAGTGAGTAATATTTGTGGTGGAATTAAAGAACAAAATATTAGAGGACCTGCAGGTGAGTTAGTTAAAATAGAAGTTTTTATTCATGGTGCACTTTGTGTTTCTATTTCAGGAAAGTGTTATATGAGTTTGATGCAATACAATTGTTCTGCAAATAAAGGAGCTTGTATACAACCTTGTAGAAGAAGGTATAGAGTTACTGATGAAGAAACTGGGAAAGAGTTAGTATTAGAGAATAAGTATGTGATGTCACCAAAAGATCTTTGTACAATTGAGATTATTGATCAGATAGTTAATTCTGGCGTTAGTATACTTAAGATTGAAGGTCGTGGTCGTGCAGTTGATTATGTTTACAAAGTTGTTAAAGTTTATCGAGAAGCAGTTGACAGTGTTAGTTCTGGAACGTTTAGTAAAGAGAAAGTTAAATCTTGGATGAAGGAATTAGAATCAGTTTATAATAGAGGGTTTTGGAAAGACGGATATTATTTAGGTAGTGAGATGGGTGAGTGGAGTGGGGCTTATGGTTCTCAAGCTACAACTGTTAAGGAATTTGTAGGAGTTGGAAAACATTACTTTGATAAAAAGAAAGTTGGACATTTTTTAATTGAAACTGGAGAAGTTCATAAAGGTGATAAGGTCTTGATTACTGGGCCAACAACTGGAATTATTGAAGTGGTTGTTAATGAACTTTATGTTAATGGTACTTCTTCAGAAGTTGCTAAGAAAGGTGATGATTTGACTTTTGAAGTTCCTGAGAAAATAAGAGTGAGTGATAAGTTGTTTGTTGTTAAGGAGAGTTAAAGTAAAATACTAAATCGGTATGCTGAAAACTTCCAAAACTCTTCTTTGTTGTGTAGTCATTTCTGCCCTATCAAGGTTTAACTCAACACGTTTTGCGTTTCTTGCGCCACTTCCAACCATATCCAGTATCACACCATATCCACGTGGAGTGTCGTCAGTAAAATCCAGCCTTGGTTTACCAGATTCGACTTCTTCTGTTCTTGATCTGTATTCGCCTTGTGTTCCCCAAATAGTGTATTTTATAAGGTCTGCCATGATAAATGGCAATCCAGAAAAATATATAAATTGATTGGAAGAAAAAATTGTTGTTAGAGAGAATTAATTTACTAACAAATTTTAATCAAAAATTATCTCTTTGTGTTCCCTACCTTTATCTCGGTAGCGCCACTCAACCTCAACATCTGTGAATCCCCTTCCGGCAATCCGATTTATTAGTGACATCAACTCTCCCCTTTCCATGTGATCTACATCTAATGCTTGTATTACTACTGGGGCTGTACTTGGAGTTCTTTCAAACCATTCAGGGACTTCACATGCAACATATATACTACCACGGCCACCATCTTTTCTCCAAGCCATTAAAGTCTTGAAATTATACCATTCGCAACGTTCAAATCCCATCTCCCCAACTTGTTCTTCTATTATATCAGGGTACCCTGGTTTTGTTTGTCCATCAAAAAAATAGAAATTTATCATCTAAGTCTGGTAATTTCAAAAAAGATATAAAGATATTGGAAAAATTGTAGCGAAGCGTAACTACTTCGCTGTTCTTTTATTAGCTCTTAAAGACGGTCTGATCTTTTCTCTACCTTTACCTTTCTTATGTAGTCCCCTTGACCTTCTTCCAGCAGAAGTTTTTCCTTTGTAAACTCTGTTATGAGCTTTATTCCTAGCTATCCATTGCATGTTCTTTGAACTTTCAATTGCAGGATGGCAAGGATCAACTAGAATAACTTCAAACCAGTATGATTTACCGTCTTTACCAACTTTGTATGAATTTAATACTTCCATGTTCGGAAATTTCTTTTGAGCTCTTTCTTCAGAAACCCATTGATAACTTTTACCTAAAATTAGTTTTTGATGGTAGTGTTTTGGTCTTCTACCTTTCTTGATTTGTGGTCTTTGTTTTCCACCCCTTTTCATCCTAACTCTAACTAGTATTACGCCTTGTTTAGCTTTGTAACCTAGTGCTCTTGCTTTTGTTAGGTTTGTAGGTGATTCAATCCTTGTAACAGAATTTTCTTTTCTCCATTGGATAAGTCTTTGTTGTTGTAATTTCTTGTCTGGCTTTTTGAAAGCTTCTTTTATATATTTGTACATTCCCATTTTAGTTCCTTCAAGATTCAGGATGTAAGGCCCACATGTCTTGATAGTAAATGGTACTATGGTGGTGTTTTTAAAGGTTTAGTTTCGCTCTAGAAGAGCTTCAAAGGATGATATAATTACTTATCAGAGTTAATTTTAAATAGAACTGATTGCAAATACTGATTAGAATGAAAAGAGTTTTTTTAGGTTTGGTTATTTTCTTATTGATTTTTATTATTTCTGGGTGTGCTACTAATGGTACAGTCCAGGGTAATGAATCTCCAACCAAGGTATGTCCTGAATTGTATTCCGAATGTGAAAGTTATAAAGTTGAATGTGATGTCATAAGGGTGAATGGGGGAACTGGTTATCCAGATGTTATTGAAAGGTGTGACCAATTATCAGAAATCTGTGCAAATCAAGAAACCCTTAAAGCTAATGTGGTTTGGGGAGATACACTTTTGACTAATATAAAAGCGCAAAAGATTATATGCAAAGCTATGAATGAGAACTAGAAGAATTGGGTGTTTTAAGGCATAGTTCTATTTCTAAAGGTGTCTTAAATTGTGGTTTTGCTTCCTTTACGAATTCAGCCCAAGGAAGAGTTTCACAAATTGATAAAGAACAAAAATCATCTTTAATTCTAAAATAAGTATGATATAATTCTCCGGAAAACTTTTTTTGGTGATGGTAACTTTTACCTTTTGATTCTTTGAACCTTCCTCTCCCTCTTTCTTTAACTAAGACTATATCAACAGATTTATGATCTTTGAAATCAATTCGAATTTGTAATGCTTGGTCACCAAGAGTGGGTAAATTTTCACAAATTAATTGGAGTTGGGGTTCAAGCCACAGAAAATTACCAGTAATCACATGAGAGGAGAGACTTTCTTTATTTTCCACCCTTAGAAGGTATTTCACATTTTTCCACAGTATTCCGGGAAGGTTATTCTTCCAATAGTCACAGCCAGTATCTTTGTAAACCATTTTGTAAATCATAAGCGGCCCCGAAGGGATTTGAACCCTCGACCTACAGCTCTCTTCTCCCAAAGGGAATAGAAGGCTTTAGCGAGGACTTTTAGATCCTTGTCGCTCTTTTTGGTCTCAACCGATAGCTCGATCGAAATATCCAAACTGAGCTACGGGGCCACAGTACTTATTTGGACCAATTAAGCCTTTTTATATTTTACTTTTAAGGTAAGGAATGAGTTTATTGATATCTGAATCAATGAACACCTTATCCGTATCCAGAAATTCAGAGAGAATGTAAGGTGAGAGTTTCTTGATAGGGTTGTATTTGCTACTCAAAACTACTACACCCTTAATCCCTTTATTCTTCAACTTTAGATTTCGTATTTTATGGTCAAGAGTTATAGCATAAGATTTCATAATCTCATAACGAGACCGCGTATTTTTTGATATAGATTGTTTTACTTCAATAATAAATAAAGGTGCCTTAGCTGAAGGGATTACAAAATCTACAACAACAGATTTGTTCTTGGCTTTTATTACTTTGTGGATCTCAAATTCAATATTGTTTTCTTTTAGAAGAGAGTATATTTTAGATTCGAAGCTGTTGGTAGGAGTGTTCTTAGTTTGTGACCTCAAACCATTTTTGTGGTTATTCTCAGGTTTTGCTAGAGAACGGATTTTTCTCGCCCTTGTAGTGTCTAATGAACCATTCCTTCTTAGTTTCCTTAGCCTCGAATTTAACTCTTTGGAGGAAATATTATTAATATCATTCTTTACGATACGTGATTTTATCCTTTCAAAGATTAGTGTGGCTGTCTTTTTTTTGACTACTTTTATTCTTCCGGATTCCATATAGAAGATATGACCTTCACTTACCTTTATGATGTTAGAGAAGTCCCCCCTTCCCAAATTTAAGAATAATCGGAAGATAATAAGAGATCTGGGATTGTACTGTAATGTCTTATAGTTGAAAGGTGAATCTTTTAGATATTTGTGTTGTTTGGGAACATTAATTTCCATATTTTAAAACTGATTTTTATCTTAAAAAGGGTTGTGGGGGGTTGTCAAGTGGGGCTATATACTGTAGTATCTACTTTGAGAAAGTTTGCTATGATCAAGATCCTTACTAATCAAATCAAATATCTTATCATCTTGACATTGAAGAGGTAAGGCAGAAACTACAGAAGTATATTCAGGAGCTTTTTTATTTTTATACCATAATAAAGGAAAACCAAATACATCTTCAACTAATTTATTACAATCTACACCAACTGATTCTAAACTGAATCTCATCTGTTTAGGACGTTTACAAGGTTTACCTAATTTTTTCTGGCAAGTTTTACATAATCTGCAAGCACCAGTGCTTAAGAATTTACTATCAAAATTCTTTTCTAATGAACGCATTAGTTTCTCAATCCGTGGTTTTATTACAGCATTACCAACCCTTAGTTTATGATATTCTTTGTAATTAAGTTGATCTAAATTAATCTTAAGTAGAACTACAAGTAAGTGTTTGTAATTTTTAGTGTATTGTAAGAAGTGTGGAGAACATGGGGGGCAAGAGTATTTATTATTAAAGTTTCTGCATCCACCTTTACACATATTAAAGAAAAGAGCCTTGTCTGTCTTCACACCACTCATCTTAATGAAATCGTAATAGTAATTTATCTTGAGTTTGTGACGTGGAGTGTTTATTGTTATTGTCTTTTTCACAGAAAAAATGAGATTGGAGCATTAAATAAAAATGTGTCGATAGTTAATCACAGTAATATCTTCTCATAACATAAAGAACTGCTTTTACACGACTACGTACCCCTAGAGCACTATATAAACGCCGAGTGCGGGCATAAACTGTAGAAGGACTAATTCCAAGGTCAAAGGCAATTGCAGTAGCTTTTTGATCATTAAATATACCTTGTAAAACCTGAGCTTTCCTTGGAGAGAGCCCTAAGTCATCAATAATTCTTTCCCATTCATCTTCAGAAAAGAATCCACTATCCAATGTTCTACGATTATCATCCATGAGATTTGGGAAACTAAAAAAATTATAAAGGTATCGTTGGAATTTGCGCCATGGAAGGATTTAAATAGAATATTCAGGTATTCATAAACTATGACAGATTTTGTTAAACTTGAAAAGAAATGGCAGAAGAAGTGGGAAAAAGAAAAGATCTTTCAAGTAAAAAAATCAAGTAAAAAGAAATTCTATTGTTTAGAGATGTTTCCTTATCCATCTGGTTATATGCATATAGGACATGCGAGAAACTACTCTATAGGAGATTGTGTTGCTAGATTCAAAAGAATGCAAGGTTTCAATGTTTTATACCCAATGGGATATGATTCTTTCGGACTACCAGCTGAAAATGCTGCAATAAAAAACAATGCTGATCCGGATAAGTTGACACATGATAATATCAAAGGAATAAAAAATCAACTAAAGATGATGGGTTTCTCTTATGATTGGTCAAGAGAACTAGCGACTTGTGAAAAAGAATACTACAAGTGGAACCAGTGGATTTTCTTAAAATTCTATGAAAAAGGATTAGCTTATAGAAAAAAAGCTAATGTAAACTGGTGTGATGATTGTAATACTGTACTAGCTAATGAACAAGTTGAAGATGGAAAGTGTTGGAGATGCAAGCATGAAGTTGAAACTAAAGATTTAGAGCAGTGGTACTTCAAAATAACAAAGTATGCTGATGAACTATTAAATGATATTGAAAAACTAAAAGACTGGCCTGAAAGAGTTAAAGTAATGCAAAAGAATTGGATTGGAAAAAGTAAAGGAGTTTTAGCTGAGTTTAAATTAGTAGATTCTGATAAGTCATTACCAATATTTACTACAAGAATCGATACAATATTTAGTGTAACTTTCTTAGTAATGGCACCAGAACATCCTTTAGCATTAGAGTTAGTGAAAGGAACTGGAAGAGAAGAGAAAGTAAAACAGTTCATTAAGAAAGTTGCTAAACAAGATAAGTTTGAGAGAACTGATATTAATAAAGAGAAAGATGGAATTTTCTTAGGTAGACACGTAATTAATCCTGCAGATGGATCTAAAATCCCTGTTTACTTAGCAAACTTTGTGTTAAATGATTATGGAACTGGAATTGTAATGGCTGATGCACATGATGAAAGAGATTATGAGTTTGCACAGAAGTATGAGATACCATTAAAGATTGTTTTAAAACCAAAAGATAGAGAGTTAGAGAAAGATGAAGTTTATACTGATTTTGGAATTTTATGTAACTCCGGGCAGTTTGATGGGTTAAGTTCTGAAGAAGCAATTCCGAAAATATCCAAATGGTTAGAAAGTAAGAAACTAGGGAAAAGAACAGTTGAGTATAAACTAAGAGACTGGTTAATTTCAAGGCAAAGATATTGGGGGACACCAATTCCAATTATACATTGTGAGAAATGTGGTGCTGTACCAGATAATAAGTTACCAGTTGTGTTACCTAAAGATGTTAAGTTTGGACAAGGAAATCCATTAGAAACTTCAAAAAGTTTTGTTAATGTGAAATGTCCTAAGTGTAAGTCAGATGCTAGAAGAGAGACTGATACAATGGATACGTTTGTTGATAGTTCTTGGTACTTCTTAAGGTACTGCAGTCCAAAAGAAACTAAGTTACCTTTTAATGACGAAGCTAAATACTGGATGAATGTTGATCAGTATATTGGTGGAATAGAACATGCAATACTACATTTACTTTATGCTAGGTTCTTTACTAAAGCACTGAGAGATCTAGGATTAATTGATATAGATGAGCCTTTCAAAAAGTTACTTTGCCAAGGAATGGTAAACAAGGGTGGAGTTAAAATGAGTAAATCCCTGGGTAATACTGTTGACCCAGTAAGTATCATAGAAAAGTATGGAGCAGACACATTAAGGTTGTACATGTTGTTTGTAGCATTACCTGAAAAAGAATTAGAGTGGGATGATAAAGGGGTTATAGGGACACACAGGTTCATTAAGAAAGTTTATTCATTATTAGAGAAACCTAAGTTTAGGAAAGGTAAAAACAATAAAGATAAACACATAATTTCCAAGTTGAATTCTACAATAAAGAAGTTGTCTGAAGATTTTGAAAATTATAAGTTTAGTTTTGCAATTAATTCTTTAATGGATTTGGTTAATCACGTTCATAAGTATAGAGAGCATGAAGTTAATGAGAAAGTTTACAATGAAGTTGTGAAGAAAACTATTTTATTACTAAGTCCTATTGCACCGCATGTTTGTGAAGAAATGTGGAGTAAGATAGACAAAGGATTTGTTTCTCAAGCTC
This sequence comes from Candidatus Woesearchaeota archaeon, assembly GCA_964524105.1. GTDB lineage: Archaea > Nanobdellota > Nanobdellia > SCGC-AAA011-G17 > GW2011-AR18 > JAGVXZ01. The sequence goes on along the minus strand of CAZGBX010000001.1, from coordinate 66,211 downwards.
AGTGGCCATCATATGATGAAAGTAAGATTGACCTAAAAGCTGAAATTGCTGAGGAATTCGTACATGAAACATTATCAGATGTTAATTCAGTATTGAAACTGACTAAGATAGAAAAGCCATCTAAAGTTACTTTGTACTTAGCTTCTTCTTGGAAGTATAAGTTTGTTAAGAACTTTAAGAAAGAAATAGAGAATACAAGGAATGTTGGTGAATTAATCAGAAAGTTAATGGATAAAGATCATGCTAAAGAAATTTCTAAGTTAGTACCTTCATTTGTAAAGAACCCTGCGAAATTACCTAAAGAAGTTTTAAGTCAAGAAGAAGAGTATGAAATTCTTAAAGAGAATAAAGATTATTTAGAGAAAGCTTTAGGTTGTACAATACAAATAGATAAAAACGATAACGGTAAAGCAATGCCAAGTAAAGTAGCGATACTAGTTGAATAAAACAATAGGTCGTATTTTAAGATTAATCTTGTGGTAATGCGCGCACTAGAGAAAACATTACCCTCTTATTCTCCCCTGACCACCTATCTATGAGAGTTATGTTAACAAATCTTCTTGCACCACCTTCACCAATTAAGAATAAGTTTTCACGAGCATCAAATTCAGTTTCAAGCCCTTGCTCCTTGTAGAATCTTTCTGCTTCCCTAATTAAATCAATTTCCCTATAGCCGCTGGGAAGATCTGAAATCGTTACTTGGAAATCTTCATCTAAATCTCCAACGCCTCCTCCAGGGGATGGGTCAAAATTACAGATACAATTATATCTATCCCTCAAATAATCTTGGAATTGCATGATTTTGAGAAAAGTCTTTCAAATATAAGCATTACTCAATTACAGTAGGATCTTTTTTTTCTCTTTTTAGAAGGCCTAGTTCATCATCTATTTCTTTAGCCATGTCTTCTAGGTCAATAAATACCCTGTTAATATCTTTTTTTATCTCTTCTACTAGAGTTTCTAAGTTGTCTACTCTTAAGAAATACCTGTTTTGGGCACTAAGTACAATACCTGCTTTTATCAGCTTATTTAGGTGATGTACGACTGTAGCCCTTGATAGATTTGATCTGAAAGCTAGTTCATCAGATGATAATGCTTTTCTTTGCCTAGTTGCCTTTAATAGCTCGATAAATACTCTAAAACAGCTCTTTTCTTTGTCCCTTTTACCAAATAGGCCTAGAGATTCAGAGAACCATTGGATGTCAGAATTGACGTCCTTTTGACTTGGTTTCTTTAACTTGATTATCTTGATATGAAACTCATTTAACATTTTGCCTATAGTATTAGATGTAAGGTAATCTTTATATAGTTGTTGGTCTTATCACAATTTAGTTGATTTCAAGTCAACAGGGTTGTGACTATTGTGGTTGGAACTAAGAAAAATAAAGAAATTGAAGGTTTGAAGGTGAAGAACCAAGAGTATTTAGAGTCTCTTCAGAGAGTTCAGGCAGAGTTTGAGAATTTTCAGAAAAGAGTTTCAAGAGATCAAGAAAATTTTGTGAAATTTGCAAAAGAAGATTTGATTTTATCTTTACTTGATGTGTTAGATAATTTTGATAGGGCAAATAGTGAAGATGAAGGTGTGAAGTTAATACATAAACAATTACATGATATTCTAGAGAAAGAAGGTGTTGTTGAGATTGAAACTAAAGGACAGTTTGATCCAAATGTACATGAAGCAATATGTAAAGAAGTTTCAGATAAAAAAGAAGGAGAAATTATAGAAGTTTTTTCTAAAGGTTATGCGTTACATGATAAAGTAATCAGACCGAGTAAAGTGAAAATTTCTGGAGGGAATGAAGAATGATAGTAATAGTTGCAGACGATGATAAATTTCAAAGAAAAGTGATGGAAAGAGCAGTGAGGGCTGTTGACCCAGACGCGGAAATTGACGTGGTTGATTCCGGAGGGGAATTAGTGGATAGAGTTTTGAGCAGAGAGTATGATTTCGTCCTAACAGATCTGGATATGGGGACAAGTGTGGATGGAATTGAAGCTACAAGAAGAATTAGGGAAGCAGGTTGTGAGACACCAGTATATTTAGCCACAATGTCATATGGCGAAATGGGTTTGTTACAAGAGGCACATGATGCAGGTGTAACAGCAGTATATGGTAAGAGATTATTGGACAGAAATACTAGTTTGAGAGAAGTGATTGAAAAACATTTAGGAGGAAAACAAAATGAGTAAGATGATAGGTTTGGACCTTGGTACCACTTTTTCGGCCGTAGCTGTGTTAGAAGGTGGAAAGCCAAAGATTATTCCTAACGCAGAAGGAAATAGAACTACACCGTCAGTAGTTTCAGTTAAAGATGGAGAAGTAATTGTTGGAGAAGTTGCAAGACGACAAGCAATTGTTAATCCAAAGAATACTATAAGATCAATTAAAAGATTGATGGGGACAAAAGAGAAAGTTGATGTAGATGGAAAAAGTTATTCTCCAGAACAAGTTTCTGCAATGATTTTACAGAAATTGAAAAAAGATGCTGAAGATTATTTAGGTGGAACAGTTACTAAAGCTGTAATTACTGTGCCAGCTTACTTTAATGATGCACAAAGGCAAGCTACAAAAGATGCAGGAAAGATTGCAGGTTTACAAGTTGAAAGAATTGTTAATGAACCAACTGCTGCTTCACTAGCTTATGGAGAAGATAAGAAAAACGATCACACTATAATGGTTTATGATTTGGGTGGTGGAACTTTTGATGTTTCTATCTTAGAATTAGGAGATGGAGTTTTCCAAGTTAAGGCAACATCAGGAGATAATAAGTTAGGTGGAGATGATTTTGACGAAAAGATAATTGATTACTTAGTTTCTGAGTTTAAGAAAGAGCAAGGTATTGATTTACAAAAAGATCCTGCTGCAATGCAAAGGTTAAAAGATGCTGCAGAGAAGGCGAAAATAGAATTAAGTGCTTCTATGAAGACTAACATAAACTTGCCTTATGTGACTGCAGATAGTTCTGGACCGAAACACCTTAACATTGATCTTACTAGAGCAAAGTTCGAAGAATTAGTTGATGATTTAATTGAAAGAACAATCGGACCAGTTAAGCAAGCAATGAAAGATGCAAAGTTAAGTCCTTCAGAGATTAATAACGTTTTACTTGTTGGAGGTTCAACCAGAATTCCAAAAGTAAGAGAGAAAGTTAAAGAACTAACTGGAAAGGAACTTGATAAGTCTGTACATCCTGACGAAGCTGTAGCATTAGGTGCTGCAATACAAGCAGGAATTATTGGTGGAGATGTAAAAGATGTATTACTATTAGATGTAACACCATTAAGTTTAGGAATTGAGACATTAGGGGGAGTTTGTACAAAGTTAATTGAGAAAAATACCACAATACCAACTAAGAAGTCACAGACGTTCTCAACTGCTGCAGATAATCAAACTGCTGTAACAATAAACGTGTTACAAGGCGAGAGAGAAATGGCATCAGGGAATAAAGCATTAGGAAGTTTCAACCTAGAAGGAATTCCTGCTGCACCAAGGGGAGTTCCACAAGTTGAAGTTACTTTTGATATAGATGCAAACGGAATAGTAAATGTTTCTGCAAAAGATAAAGCGACTAAGAAAGAGCAAAAGATTACCATTACAGGCGGATCAGGATTATCTGATGAAGACATTGAGAAAATGGTAAAAGAAGCTGAAAGTCATGCAGAAGAAGATAAGAAGAAGAAGGAAGAAGTGGAAACTTTGAACCAAGCTGATGCTTTAGTTTATACAATTGAGAAACAAACTAAAGATATGGGAGATAAGATTCCAAAAGATCAACTTGAAACAATTAATAAACAAAAAGAAGAATTGAAGAAGTTGATTGAAGCTAAAGATATTCCTGCTTTGAAAACAAAGTTGGAAGAGATAAACAAAATACTACATGAAGCTTCAACTAAAATGTATCAAGAAGCAATGAAGCAAGAGCAAGAAGCTAAATCATCTGAAGTAAAAGATAAGAAAGATGATGTTGTTGATGCAGAAGTAGTAGATGAGGAGAAAAAGGATTAATTTCCTTTCTTTTTTTATTATGTCAGCTGATTATTATGAAGTTTTAGGAGTAAGTAAAGATTCTACTAAAGAGGAAATTAAAAAAGCATACAAGAAGTTAGCAATGAAGTATCATCCAGATAGAAATAAAGAAAACGGAGCTGAAGATAAGTTTAAGAAAATATCAGAAGCTTATGCAGTCCTATCTGATGAAAAGAAAAAAGCCAATTATGATAGGTTCGGGCCAGAAGGTTTCAATCAACAATATTCTACAGAAGATATTTTTAGAGGATTTGATTTCGGAGATATATTTGGAGGGGGAGATTCTATCTTTGATATGTTCTTTGGTGGAGGGAGAAGAAGATCAAATAGAGGTAACGACTTAAGGTTTGATTTAGAATTAGAATTCGAAGATGCATTCAGAGGAATAACTAAAGAAATTGAAATTGAAAAACTTGTTTCTTGTGAAGAATGTAAAGGAACAGGATCAGAGAATGGAGAGTACATAGCATGTTCTGAATGTAATGGAACAGGACAAGTAAGACATGTTAAAAGAACACCTTTTGGAACTTTTGCCACTACAGGAGTTTGTAAACAATGTCAAGGTGAAGGAAAAGAAGTTAAGAAAAGATGTAAAGAATGTAATGCAACAGGAAGAGTTTCTAAAAGTAAAACAATAAAAGTTAAGATTCCTGCAGGAGTTAAGACAGGTTCCCAATTAAGAGTTTCTAGTGAAGGCGAAGCAGGATTGAGAGGATCTAGATCTGGGGACTTGTATGTTGTGATGTTTGTTAAGCCATCTAAGATTTTTAGAAGAGAAGGAAATGATATTTATTTAGATGTGCCAATTAGTTTTTCCCAAGCTGCAATGGGTGATCAGATTAAAGTTCCAACTGTAGAGAAAGAAGTTACATTGAAAATACCTTCAGGAACACAATCAGGAACGAAGTTTAGATTGAAAGGAAAAGGGTTTTCTTACTTAGACGGATATGGAAAAGGAGACCAGTATGTGCAGATTATTGTTGAGACACCTAAGAAATTGAATAAAGAGCAGAAAAAATTGTTTTCTAAATTGAAAGAGTTAGAGAAAGAGAAACCAATTCTTGAAAAAATTAAGGAGTTTGTTACAGGTTAGAGTAAATCTCGCCTATCTTGTCTTTTGTAAGTCCAATTAAAGGCCTTAAGATTAGTGTATTATTAGTTTCAAGTTTTAATGTTTCTAAAGTTTCATCTGTAGCTATTACATCATGGTCTTGTTTTATTTTGTAATCATAAAATTGTTTTAGTTTTGGTAATTCTTTTGTTAATGAAATTGTACAACCACGTTTTAATATTAAGTATCCTGCAACTGTAGATAGTTTTTCATCATTAACTTGGATTAATACTTCATACTCAGATCCAACAGGCAAACCACCTAAGCAGGGAATTCTCTTATCATAAATGTAAGCTTTGTTTTTTATGATTTGAACGTAAATTGTTAATTTAGGTTTTGTTAAGTTAACTTTTAAATTCTTTTTTCTACTACATGAGCGCCAACTTCTCTTTCTATTTGTGGAGAGGGTTTGTAATCTTTAGTTGTTCTTTTTGCTCTTATTCTAAATGATTTTTGATCTTTAACGAAAGTTAGTGCTGTTTCGTTTATTTTATCTAATTCTGTTTCTATAACTTCAGAATAACTTGTGATGCCAAATACTTTGTCTAAGTTTTTGTTAGAATCTATCAAGTATAAGTTCTTGAAGTTTTTAAAAGTTTTACAATCAGTTGCTTTTTTTATATTATTGATTAGTTTGTTTTCAAAGATTCTATGGTTTTTTCCCTTCAGAAAAATTTCTCCTGCTCTTACTAAGTACATGTGTTTTAAGTATCAAGGAAAATTTTATAAGGGTTTCTTAGAATTTTTGGGAAATTAGTTTCAGAATTGAAGGAAAATTTTGATCAGAAGAGTTTAAATGTTTTTTGGTGGCCTATTATTAATATGGTTGATCATTTTGATATCGGAAGAAAGGCAATAACTAATGCGGCTGAAGCACAGTTATGCATGATGGGGGACGCTGACAATGTAGTCTTTGCTAACCCCTATGGTAGTTCTGATATCTTCCAAACTGCGTTAAGAAGAGTTGGAAAAGATTCTTTAGCTAGTAGGTTTGTTGATCCAGGCCCCCAAGTGACCCCCCGTGTTAGAAGAATAAACCAGAACGAGGAGGTATTAACTGGGGTAATTGCAAGTTTGGAAAGAGCAGATGTTGATTTTGCAAGACAATTAGAACAAGCCCAAAGGGATATTTTCTATGCAGATGGTATTGCTTATCTTCATCCCCACTGGGTTGAATTAATGAGGGAGGATACAAAACAAAGGCTTCAAGAAGGAATCAGAGAACATGGTACAGAATTGGGACAATATAATGTGAGAATTATTCAAGGAGAGGGAAAACAAAGAGGTACTGCCTTGGGTTGTGTGTCTTTAGCTGAGAGTATTTTTGCGATATATGCAAATTTGGCCCTAGGGAATCAAGACCATGTAGGAAGAGTTATAGAAGAGGTATTTGATTTGTATTATGATGAGGAAAGTGGTTTGTTTAGAAATGATTATAGTCATGGGGCAGGACCTGTTTATAGAAATTGGGATAGAACAGTAAGTATGTTAAGAGGACTTGATCTTGCAGGTGATGAAAGAGGGCAGCGACTCTTTGATGAAGATAGAATTATGGAAGAGTTAGAGAAAGACCCTGCTAGTGATAGTCCTAAGCAAAATAGGGCATATAGATTAGTAGCTCTTGCGTTAGGCTTGGAACACTTTGGGGCAGCCGAAAGTCTAGCGAGAGTTAGGGACAGCATCGTTGACTTACTTAGGCCCCCAACAGAAACAAGAGCTCTTGATGGGGAAACCCATTATTTTGGTCACGAATCAGGTCATAATGCTTGGCTCTGTAGACTTGGTTTAGCATTGACTGGCTTAGAGAAAGGGAAACCTAATTCCTTTTATACATCTTAGTTCGCATTGTGTTTTGAAACTAATAGACTTCTTAGAATTTGTTTTTCTTTATTTTTAGGGCGTAACCGACCAGATTGATTAAAGGATGTAATAAACCAAATAGGATTAACCCAGTTATTACTGTTATCCATGATAAGGGGACATAAAAGCTTACAAATACAAGTGCTCCGGCCACCCAATCTAATTGATCAAATGGGACCAAAGGTTTTCCAGGTTTGATGTTTAACTGTCTCTTGAAGAAGCTTGCTACTAAATCCCCAAACAAAGCACCGAAACCCAATAGGAAACCAACAATGTAAAGATATGGATTAAATAAATCATAATATCCGCCAATAACCAAGTCTTGTAAATGGACAAATACAATAGCTAGGATAATCCCAACAAAAAAACCACGAAAGGTTTTATTTTTACCGAAGATTGGTTTTTTTCTGAACTTCTTATTGAAATCTATTGGATAATTTAGAAATGAGAGCCACTTGAATAGAACAGGGCCCATATTAGCAATGCCTGCAGGAAGTAATAACCAAAATGTTGAAAATATTAGATATCCTAAGTGTTCCATAGGTATAATCTGTTCAGAAACCTTTATAAGATTTTTTGATTGACCAACTATTATGTTAAGAAACACAGTTAAACAAAATAGTTAATGTTTCTTAGATATTTCTTTATTAGTTAAAATGGTTTATATTAAAGATTTTAAATGGGCAAAAGGAATGCAAGTCAATGATTTTGTGAATCAGTTAGGTTCCGTTGGTTTTCAAAGTATTGAGCTGAAAAGAGCTGCGGATTTGATAGTTAAGATTAAGAAAAATAATGCTAGGACGTTCTTAACTTTTACTTCTAACATGGTGACTTCAGGGTTAAGGGGATTTTTTTCTCAATTGATTAAACTAGGAATGGCTGATATTATAATTACAACTGCAGGTGGGTTAGATGAAGATATTATGAAAGCGCAAGGAGAAAAGTTTGTGATTGGAAAGTTTGAGAGTGATGATGTTGAGTTACATGAACAGGGTGTAAATAGAATTGGAAATATTTATCTTAAGAATGAAAGTTACATGAAACTTGAAGATGCGTTCTTACCAATGTTAAACAAGTTATATGAAAAGAAAAAAAGGTGGACTGTATCTGAAATGTTTAAAGAAATAGGATTGATGTTGGATGATGAAGATTCAATCTTGTATCAAGCTGCAAAGTATGATGTCCCGGTTTTTTGTCCAGCAATTACTGATGGAGCGTTAGGATTTCATTTGTATTTGTTCCAGAAGAAACGTCCTGACTTTGTAATTGACGTGATAAAAGATTTTGGGAACATATTATTTGCAACTAGCTTTGATGAGAAAAAAGCTGTAATTGCTTTAGGTGGATCAATATCTAAGCACCATGCGATACTTTGTACATTATTGAATGGTGGAGCTGAGTATGCATTGTATATGACTACCGCACATAAGACTTCAGGTTCTGTTTCTGGAGCTACAACTAACGAAGCTAAGTCATGGGGAAAAGTGAAAGAAGATTCTGACATTTGTACTGTAATAGGAGACGTAACTATAATGTTTCCTTTGGCAATGATTAATGCGTTAGAACAATTAGATTCTGAAGGATTGTTGAAGTCAATGAGGAGGGAGAAAGTGGATGAAACACCAATCGAGGATGTGAAAGAAAATGTCCAGTTCTAGATTCTTGTTAAGTAAAAGTAAGGTTTTAGAGCAGTATAAAAAAGTCAAATCATTATGTGATGTGGTATCTTATAGTTCTAAAACTAATCAACTTATTACAAAAATCCTTGAAGAAGAAACAGAATCTATGTTTAGTGTACATTTTGTAAATGAATTAAAACATATTAATGATTTATCAAGAGTATTATTTCTAGCACAAGGATGGAATGAGGGGGATATTGAAAAATTAATTACAAAGGGGATAAAATCATTCACTGTCGACAATGAACCTGACTTAGATGTTCTATTAAGATTCTTAGAAAATCGTGAGACTAAAATAAACTTACAATTAAGGCTGAAGTTAAAAGAGAACACACTAAAGACAGAAAGATATTTTGTTTTTGGAATGAGTTCAGAAATAATTAATAAAAGGGTCAGAGAAATAAAAAGTAATGAGAGATTATTAAGTAGAATAAATCAACTAGGGCTCCATTTCCATAGAAAAACACAAAATATGGCTGAGTGGAATTATAAGTATGAAATTTTTAATTTGATTGAGGAAGATGTTTTAAAGATGATTGATGTGGTAAATATTGGAGGTGGTCTTCCGTCTGACTATACAAACACAAATGTTGAAGTGATCTCTACAATAATAACTAAAATTGAAGAGTTCAAAAATAATCTTAAGGAACATGACATTAAGTTGATGATTGAACCAGGAAGATTTATTGCTGCAGCACCCTGTGAGCTATGCACCACAATAATTGGAATTCATGACAATAATATCATTGTTAACGCATCTGTTTATAACTCAGATATGGATGCTTTAGTTGTTCCTGTTAAATTATTAGTTAAGGGGGAACTAACTAAAGAAGAAGCAAATGAAAAAGTAAAACCATTTGTGATTAAGGGAATCACACCGTGTAGTTTGGATTTATTCAGATATAGAGTTTATTTGAAAGAGCCAAAAGTTGGAGATAAAATAGTGTTCTTGAATGCAGGAGCTTATAACTTTACAACTAACTTTTGTGATTTAGATGAAATAGAAACGGAGATTATAGAGTGAGATTAGAAGTTACTGAAAGAAGGGTGCAATTATCTGAAGGTTTAGCTGAATTCTTAGAGGGTTATAAGAAAAGAGGCAATAATGAGCTGGCAGAGATTTTTGTAAGTCTTCTGGGAAATGGATGTGAAATGAGAGAGTTACCTTTAACACCAGGGAACTGTGTTACAGAGGTCTTGGGGGTATCATTGCTTAGAGGCGCTGTTTTTTCAATGTTTAGATTATATGTTGGAAGAGAAATTCCCGAAATGGAGGGAGGCTGTATAGTTGGATACTTTAACAGAAAAGGAGTAAGTTGTTTGTTCAAACATGTTGGCAATGTGTTAGATGATGGGAGAGTTAAATCAAAATGGGGTAATGAAGGGCCTGTAGTAGTTCATGATATTGAAGATGTGCCGTCAATATATGGTAACGAAGTTAGATTTTATGAAAGATTAAGAGGGTCAAGAAAAAAAATTAGAATTTAAAGATTAGATTCTATCCAATCTTTTAATTGATCTTTTGACATACCACCCATTTTATCATCAACCACATTACCACCTTTGAATAAAATAAAAGTTGGAATGCTTCTAACATCATACTGTTGTGCTATTGCAGGGCTTTGATCAACTTCAACAGAACCGAAACTAACATCCTTCATTTCAGAAGATAATTCTTTGAATACTGGTTTCATCATTTGACATGGGCCGCACCAAGTTGCCCAGAAGTCAACTACAACTAGCTTTTTAGAATTGATTACTTTTTCTTTAAAATCGCTTTGTGTTATTTCATGAACTACCATTTTTTATTGGATTGAATTGTGCTTTATAAATTTAACTACACTTTGAGTAACCGCAATCAAAGCATGTTGGTTCTGAACACCCTGAAACCATTTCCACGTTAGCGCTGTAACACTGTGGACAGTATAAAGTTACTGTAGCTTTGTGACCATCAACGTTTAGTTTTAGTTGTTTCTGTGTGTCTTTCTTTTCTGGACCTACTTTAACTGCCATTTTACCAGTTTTAATCAAGTGATCTTTAAGTGCTTGACCCATTGCGTGAGGAATGGAATCAATTCTTTTAGTTCCGAAACCATAAGGTCTGTCACCCTTAATTGAGTTTAAGTGTTTCAAGACTTTAACAGGATCACCGCAGAACTCAAAGTATTTTGATAATAGAATTCCAACTACACAAGTTAAACCTGAAACTTCTGTACCTGTGGGAGAAATGTTTGCAAAGACTCTTAACGGACCTTCATCATCGTAGTTAATGTGCATGTGTAAATCACCGTAACCTGTTGGAACTTTATAGTAAGTTGATAACTCTGCTTCCTCATTACCTTTTCTCATCCTAGGTTGAGATACAGTAGTAGTCTCCTCTTTCTTAGATTTCTTATCAGAAATGTTTAGAACTTGGAATTGTTTTGAACCGTCCCTGTAAATAGTTACTCCCTTACAACCGTTCTCGTAAGCTAAGATGTAACATTTCTCAACGTCTTCAATTGTTGCTTCGTTCCTTAAGTTGATTGTTTTTGAAACTGCGTTGTTAGTATGCTTTTGGAATGCAGCTTGCATGAAGATATGGTCTTCAGGTTCTAAATCGTGTGATGTTAAAAATAAGTTTTGAACCTCTTCAGGGATTTCTTTAATTCCCTTAACTGCTTTATGATTCTTTTCTACTTTCTTCCATAATTCATCTTCTTCTAAACCAAAGAAATTATTTTCTTGTGCTATTTTCTTGAATAAAGGATTAACTTCCCAGAATGTACAATCTGCGGGTGGAGTTTTACCTTCTTTTAAATGATCAATACCTTTAGCGTTATACCTAGTGTAAGCGATGGCAAAGAATGGTTCAATACCTGCGCCTTGAACTCCAGCTGTGATACCAATTGTTCCTGTAGGGGCAATAGTTGTCCTTGCACAGTTTCTTGGTTTTGCATCTAAGCCCCTAAAGTATTCACCATCCCTATCAAATATTGAGTTTCTGAAATTGAAAAAGATACCACGCATTTCTGCTAACCTACAAGAAGCTTCTAAACAATTATCGTTAATGAACTTCATAACTTCTTCTGCTTTTTGAGTTGCATTGTCACTGTTGTAAGGAATCTTTAACATTACTAAACATTCTGCCCAGCCCATTACACCTAAACCAATCCTCCTGTTCTTCTTTGAAACTTCTTCAATCTCTTCCAAAGGATAGTTGTTAACTGTAATTACGTTATCTAAGAATCTAGTTGCGTTCCAAACACAATCTTTTAATCTTTCCCAGTCGAAGCCAGTTTTATCTTCTTTGATGAACTTAGATAAATTAATTGAACCTAAATTAAAATAAATAAAAACTAGGAGAATTATTGATA
>CAZGBX010000001.1:41945-54168 GCA_964524105.1 Candidatus Woesearchaeota archaeon | reverse complement strand
TAATTGAACCTAAATTACATGGCTCGTTCGGAAGTAAAGGTTGTTCGCCGCAACCCCTTTGTACAAAACCATCAGTAATCCAAGTATCACTTTCTTTGCAATATAAATCATAAACGTTTTCTTTGTTTAAAGGTTCTATGGAAATTATTCTTGCTTTAAGGGTGTTGCCAGTTGTCATCCACAATTTTCTTAGTTCTTTTAGTTGTGATCCTTTTTTAGGATGGATCTTTTCAAGTTTGGAAAGTTTCGCAAATGTTCCTGCGCTGTTACCCGAGAAAATCACATTATACTTCCAATTCTTTCTTTTAATCTTTCTTCCATTGATTGTACCACCATCATCTTTGAAACTTCCTACAATCCTACCATGGCACCCAATCATTAGTGATAACCTTCTTATGTTTTGAGCTAAATTCTTTGATGAAGTTGTGAACCTAATTTGAGGATGGTTTGATTTTAATAAAATGTCCCCATCAGTTGCAAGGAGGCCATCTAATAGACCAATAACTTCTTCTACGCAAGTTACTTTTGTGATTTCGAATGTTTTTTCAAAAGAAAATGCAGGATTTAATTGTAATTGTTTAATAAGTTCTCTGCCATTAGAAATTAGCATGTTCATGGATTTGCTGTCTTTTTGCAAATCATCTTTTCTAAAATTAAAATCGTTAAATAATGCCTTTACATTAGAGTTATATTCTTTGTCGTCCTTACTGGAAGCAATCTTAACAAAGTTCTTGTTGTAACAGTTATTAGTGTAACAACCATCCCCAAGCATTATCCCTTTCTTTAATCCAAAGTTATACTTTTCTGGATAAGACACTTTTATTCTTGTTGGCTCAACCCTCACATAATCACCAACTTTTAATTCATCTAACCTGTAATCTTTTAATTCTTTGCTGTGACTACCACTTTTTATTGAGTAGTATCTATGCGCGGCAGTTACAATTTGTTCGCCACCATCTGAAAAACTTACTTTGAAAACTGGTGTGTCCTCGTTTACTTCTATTGCTTCAATAGGTTCAGAACCAAACACTGTACTGATTTCATCACCAACAGATAGATCTTCAACTTTCTTGTAACCAAAAGGAGTGTTTACTAATGTACCCTTTGCTACACAAGGGTTAGTAGATTCAATTAAACCTAAATGTGGAGTTGGATTAGAATCTGTTTTGTTAATTCTATCAAGAACTACAAAACCAGGATCACCAGTTTGCCAAGCACCTTTAATCATTTCTTCCCAAACTACTCTTGCGTTTTTCTTACCAACAACTTTCTTTAAATGTGGATCAACTAAATTATATTCTCCATCTTCTTTAACAGCTTTCATGAAGTCTTCGTCAATTGCAACTGAGATGTTGAAGTTTTCTAATTGGCCAGGAACTTTTTTTGCTTTGATAAAGTCCATAATGTCAGGGTGCCTTACTGACATGATCCCCATGTTTGCACCCCTCCTAGTTCCACCTTGTTTGATAACTTCTGTCATTTGGTCAACCATTTTTAATGGTGATAACGGGCCTGAGGCAATACCTTCTGTAGTTCTAACCCTAGAACCTTGAGGCCTGACTCTTGAAACTGAAAAACCGGTTCCACCACCTGACTTGTGAATTATTCCAGCTGACTTTACTGCATTTAACCAACCTTCAATAGAATCTTCAACAGGGATTACATAACACGCTGATAATTGTTGTAAGTTTCTTCCAGCATTCATTAGTGTTGGTGAGTTAGGTAAGAATTCAAACCTTGACATCATGTCATAAAACGTTTGTGCTGTTTCTTCTACAGCCTTTCTGCAATTGGAATCTGTTAATGCAAGGTTGTATAAGTTTCCAATGAACTTTTGGATGTTTCTGTTTCTTTCGTTATATTCTAATACCCCTTTGTGGAATAAGTAGATTCTCGAGATGTTGCCTTTAATAGGTTCGATAATTTCTTTCTTAACATTAACACCTTCAAAGATTTTTTCATCATTAACATTATCTAAGTGTAGAATTTCTGCTAAAGCAATGTTAGTTGCAATACCCTTTAACCAGTCTTCAACTGTTGGGGCATCACGAAGATACTTGTCCTTTATTACCTTAAATTGATTTTCAGTTAGTTGTACTTTAGTCTTTTGAATCTGAATAGTTGCATCTTCACCCACTTTTTCGTAACCCCCATCAAAAAATAATTAATGCAGAATCATAAGGTATTAGTTTTATTTATATGCTTTGTGCAAGTTTAAAATACAGTTATTTAAACTATGAATTAAACTTGAAAGTTGTTACATTTATGCGTGTATTTTAGTCTTAGAATTGTGTGTTTTGTAGTTGTAGTTGTAGGTTTATTTTAGTTAGAATTAGTTTCCATTAATGAGATTTTTTATTGAATCCAAGTTAAAGTAGGCACCAGGGTTTGGCCAGGCCTGTAAGTAATGAGCAGATTGAATTACAGCACCGTATTTTACTTCAGTTAATTTATCTAGTCTTTCACAAATTACCCTACAGACAGGCTGATTATGTCTAAGTTCTGTTTTCGAGAATACTCTGATCTCTAAAGTTAAAGTTCCGTCAAAACCAGCGTCAACAAAACCAGCATAATGTGATCTGTATTCACCTAATGCAGCGTCAATTGCAACAATGTCAGTGCAGAAGTTGTCTGGAACCCTTATTCTCTGGAATGTTTGTAACAAGTAAAAAGTATCAGGTTCAAGGATAAGTGTGTCACCTCTAGAGGTTTTAGTTATTGGTTCAAAGAATGTTAGAACATCATGACCACCTGTTTTCTTATCTTTCTTTAAATCTATTGCAGGCCATTCTTCTTTTGGGCCTTCAAACTTCTTTGCTTTGAAACCAATTAGTTTACTTGGAGTTAAGTTTACAGTGTTAATTAATCCACCATCAATACAAACGTCAGGAGAGTACATTTTGTTTCCTACTGTGCTAAATAATTCAATACCACCTGATTTATTTATACAAGCTTTTGTTTCAATGTCTGATAAGATAGGATTACCGTAAGTAAATCTTAATTGAACAATAGGAATTCCTTCATATGCTATAATTGGAAATGAGTGGGGGATTGCTAATACATAAGCACCACCTTGATAATTCATTGGAACTTTATCGTATGAACTTACACCGTCCAACATTAGTCTTAAGAAGAAATCTATCCTCCCCATCCTACTTCGAGGGTTACATTTTGCTTGTAAACCTTTTTCTCCAGTTAAGTCAAAACCTTCTTTTAATGGAATTATATATGCGTTACCAACTTCTAATCTTCCACCACTCTTTAAGTCAATTTTTTTAACTAATCTATCTTTAACTTGATCCATTACTTTTTTACCAGGCTCAGGAAGAAATGCTGCTGTAACTTCGTAAGCTGTGTCACCCAAAGTTGGTTCGAAACTAGAAGGTTTTACTCTGTCCATAATGTTTATTCTTTCTTTAGAAAATATTGCTCCAGAAGAGATCAATTCCTTCATATCCTGGGCTGTAAGAACATAACCTTCCATAAGATTCCAGTATGAAACTAATTTAAAAAGAAGTTTATTGTCTTTCGTATATTTTGTAGTTTACTTTAAATTTTGAATTGTCCAGATATCTCTGATTCTTTTTCTTGCAGGAATTCCAGGAGTGAATAGCTTTTCAAATACCTTGATTAACCATCTAATCCAGACCTTATCTGTGATTTGGTAAAAGATGTGAGTTTTTTTCTTTAGTAAAGTATATGATTTTGCTTTTTTTGATTCTTTGAACCTTGCTAAAGTGTCGTCAATTACAAATGCTCTTAAAGGTTGGGCTGAGTGTTTTATTTCAATCTTATCTTGATCTTCAGGGTTTATTGCTAGAACTTTTTCTACATTAGCTATACTACCAATATCTATGTTACAGATTATCTTTACTTTAACGTTTCTTTCTATTAAGTCTTCTAAGGTTTTAAGGAAGGTTGTACTATTTTGTTCTAAGTGGACCCAGGATAAGTTACCTGAGAAGATCAGAATTTGTTTTTTTGTTTTTGAAATTATTTCTATTAGATTCTGGTCAATGTATTTTGCTTCTGGTTTTTGGTCTTCTACAAATGCCCTTCTTTTACCATCTTCTAAGTATTGGTAAATATCAAATGGTGAGAATTCTTCCTTGTGTTGAGCAGACATAATCATTCCAAGAAGACATTCTTGTATCTGTTGTATAGATACCATGGTTAAAGTTTTGATTTTGAAATTTATAAATATTTATGTGGCTGAAAAGTATTGTAACTGAACAAATACACCAAATGTTTTAATATATGTTTTTTATTCCAATGGTTGATGGGAACTTTTAATGTTGAAAGATTTCGTGGAACAATAGGTGTTGATGTTGGGACTATGGGGTCTCTTAAAACAAAAGAATTGATTGATGATCTTCGAACTGTTGGTGGGCGGTTTTCTCCAAAGACAGCTGCTATGGCGTTTGGAAGTTCGAAACACAAAGTTAAGAGGGAAGGAGATGGTGGAGTAATTGCTTCTAGACATAATGGTGGGACGTTAACATACCCTGCACTTAGAGTGCTTGAACCAGAAGAAATTCCAAGGGCTGTGATGGGAAGAGAACTTGCAGAAGGAAAGAAAATCGATGTAGTTGGAGTTGATGACGGACATTTGTTTGGGCCTGGTTTAGTCCAAGTTGCATTAGATATTGCTAAAGCAGGTAAAGCAGTTAGAATTGCAATGTTAGATAGAGATTATAGAAGGAGACCATTTGCAGGTTACGAACTTTTTGAAGCATTACCAAGAGAGCTTGTTAGAGTTAACCATCATGAAGCAAATTGTCTAGTTGTTCCACCCGGGGAAGATGAGATCTGTGGTAAACCAGCGCAATATACAGCGAGATTATTAGAAGGTGGGGGTGGACGTGTTAAAGTTTATGTTGATTATTTAGATAAACAAGTGGGGGGCTTGAATTTTGCACCATTTTACGATGAGACTGAAAGGAGTGATGAGACTCCAGGCCTTTATTATGTTGCTGCTTGTGGAGATTGTCATCAAGTAGAATGTGAAGAAAGGACAATGGCGATGTTAAGGGAGATTGAAGAGAATCCTGGAATCCCTGTAGCCTTATTAAAAAGAAGGCAGGTATTTCCTGCAGCAGGAGAAGCTTTAGATTTTTTGGTTAATGAAGGTTGGGTTGTAAGGCACCAAGAAGGTGAGGAACTAAGTTGTTCAGATAGGTTACAAAGGGCGATTTAATTAAACTTATATATTTCTTTTATACTGATAATTGTTATGGCAAAGAAGTGTGAGTTATGTAAGGATAAAATTGAAACTATTTTTTTAGAAAAAATTAGAGGGACCCATGTTAATATTAGTGGGAAGAAGAAATTAGTTTGTTCTAAATGTCAAAAGAAACATAAGCATGTAAAAGATGAGTTGTTATGAGTAAAGATTTAAAGTTTCATTGTTTTTTTGAATTGAATCTCTGATTTCCCTACCTATTGTATGAGCACAGAGTTCTAAGTGTTCAGGGTATTTCTTTACGTTAATTGAACCATGTAAAGTAACTACCCTTGGAGCTTTTAATTGGAATTTGTCACTGTAAATTCTTTCAGGGTTCTTTAAGAAGTTTTCAAACCTTCTGTTTAAACCTTCAATGTATTCTAATGGAATTATTCCAGCATCGTTAGGGTCTCCCCTTTCAGCTTGTCTTTTTTGTAATAGTTTACCATCTTTAACTTCCAAGTAAAAAAGTAAAGACTCTAACCATTTAGATAATCTTGTCTCGTCTCTGCCAAAGTCATCGCAAGCATCTTGAATCATCCTAATGTAACCCCTCCAACCCCTATGAGTAAACTTACCTTCGTTCTTGTAAGAATTAACACCGTAAGTTCCGAAACCACCAATCAAAGTAGTGTCAAGAATAACTACACCAGGAAAGTTTGATGTCCATGAGTGCCTTAACATCCTGTTCATTGCTTGAGAAAGTTCAAACCTGTCAGTGTTTTTTATTATATCTTGATAAAATGCTTTTCTTGCATAAGGGTCTGTTGGTTCGTCAATGACTTCAATTGGAATGTTTGGTGGGATGTATTTTCTTAGAATTTGTATTCCTTTTTCACTTTTTAAGAACCTTGCTAAAGTACTTTTACCAGAACCAATTGTTCCAATTAAACCTATAACACCACCAGGAATCGCCATATATTAAATTCTAAAAAAATTGATTAAAAAGGATTTAGTTGTTGGAATATATCTATCCTGTTTGTCTTAGTGAATGTAATCTTTTACATGCCCTTTCAATGTCCTCTTCAGTTGCACATGCTGCTAACCTAATATGGTCTTTGTATCTTTCACCACCGAATGCAGCTCCCCTTGTGTAAAGTAGTGGTTCTGAATGATCATGTGCCCACCTTCTGAACATAGCTTCGTCGTCCATACAAATTGGTAGTTTAGGGAATGTATAAAATGCCCCTTCAGCTGGGACTAAAGGAAATCCTGCGGCTTGTAACTTCCCTTCTAAAGCATCTAATCTTCTTTTGTATTCACTCATATCTCCAACCACATCTGTCCCAATGTCTCTAAGAATATCTTGTTGTAACCCAGGTGCATTTACTAGTCTTTGTCTTAAATTAATTGCTAAAGCGTGTCTTAAAATCTCTCTTTGAGCACCACCCATTGAAGGATGGAGAACTACATAACCTGCTCTTTCTCTTGCTACACCTAAAGATTTAGAACCTGAAGTTGTGTAAACTGTGTTGTCGTAAAGAGGAAGCATGGATTGGAATTGTGCGTCACCCCAGACAAGCCTGTCATATGGTGCGTCTTCCATTACAACAATGTCAGTTCCCAAGTCTTCGTTCTTTACTCTTAGTAAATCTGCAAGTTGCCCTAATTCTTCTTTAGTATAAACTACACCTGTTGGATTGTTTGGTGAGTTAAGGATTACTGCTTTTGTCCTTTCAGTTATTGCTTTCCCTATTGCATTTATATCTAACCTAAAGTTTTTTCCTGAATGAGCAATAGTTGGTTGTCCAGTATTTTGTCTTATGTAACCATCATACTCAACAAAGTAAGGAGCAATACAAACAACTTCGTCAAGGTTTAGTGAAAGGTCATCACCAAGTACCCCATCTCTTAAGAAAGGTGTGCCACTTTCATCCCTAACTATAGGAGGTTCTATTAAAACACTAAGTAAAACATCTAAACCATTAGCTGCACCAGCTGTTAGAAGGATATCTTCTGGGGCAAAGTCTAAACCAAACCTATCTGATACATCAGAAGCAACTCTTACTCTAGCATCAACCATACCAGCATTTGGGACATAGGAAAATGGGTTTATCCCTTCACTTGCAAGTCTACGTGCTTCTTCTACGTTACTTTGTAATGCTGCAAAATACTCATCTGGGGGAGGAACAATAGGATTACCTAGTGCCAAATTTATTGGGTCTTTACCTTCAGACCTTAATTGATCTGCAAGCACAAACATTTTCCTTATCTCAGAACCGCTATCAAAAATAGTATGCATGTGAGGTGTTATTCTCATATGTAAGGTCCAGAGAAGAATTGATTATAAAAAGATTATTAGTTTGGAACATATAGGAAAGATTTAAAAATGTTTCAAGGTTGCTGAATTTATGGCAAAATTACATACAAGACAAAAAAGATACTTAGGGATTACTCCAAGTTTTGGAGGATTTAGACAACCTAGGAAAAAGAGTAAGTCTTTCAAAACTGAAGCTGCTGCTAAGAAATGGGCTGAAGCAAACAAGATTAAAAACTATGAGATTGTTGTTCCGTGTATGGGACTTTCTAGAAAGTTTAAAGTTGTTGTTAAGAAATAATTCCAAGCTTATGATCGATTTTCGTAAGCCTTTGATTATGACTGTTAAGTTTATTTTTTACTAATTTTATATCATCTTCAACATGATGAAGTCTTAAGTCCATAACTTCTATTTTTACAATATATTTGACGATGTACTTTGCAATACCAATTGCAGCTGCAAGCGCCATAAAAATTGGAAGCATTTCTTGCCAAGGGGGACTTTGGATTATTCTAAATGATTTGAGTAAAGCCCAAATAAAAATTCCAGTTATTCCAGCCCAGAACAAAGCATACCAAGGATCGATTTTCTTTATTTTTTCTAACATATAACCTTTTAATATCTTGAAGTTTAAATAATTATACTAAAAAATGCTGGAAGGTTTCCGAATTTTGATTAGTTTTATAAACTTTGAGGACATTGTTTTATTTTATGAAAGGATTTATTATTGATCCAACTTATAAAGTTGTTAATGACAAAGCTTATGTTTTCTTATTTGGAAGGTTATCTAATGGTGAGAGTTTTGTAACTATAAACCCATACAAACCTTATTTCTACATTAAGAAGAAAGATCTTTCTAAAGTTAAGAAGTTAAATTTTAAGAAGTGTGGTTTTAAGAATTTCAATGGTGATGAAGTTGTTAAGATAATTGTTGATGTTCCAGCTAAAGTTGAACCATTAAGGAAAAGTTTGTCACAGAAAGAGATTGATTATTATGAATCTGATATTAGATTACCTAGTAGGTTCTTGATGGATAAACAGATTAATAGTTGCATTGACATTGATGGAGATTATGAAAGTAACGATTATATTGACAGGGTGTATAAAAATCCTGACATTAAACCTTGTGAGTTTTTTCCAAAATTAAAATTATTATCTTTAGATATTGAAATGAATTTGGATGGAAATGAGATACTTTGCATTTCAATTTATACCGACAATTATAAGAAAGTGTTTATTAGATCTAAGAAGAAGTTAAAGAATGCTGTTAATTGTGATGATGAGTGTGATATGTTAGAGAAGTTTAGAGAGAAGTTAGTTGAGCTAGATCCAGATGTGATTACAGGTTGGAACTTTATTGATTTTGATTTGGTTGTGTTAAAAGAGAGGTTTAAAGAGCATAGAATCCCTTTTGTTTTGGGAAGAGACAATAGTAACACAAGGTTAAGAATACAACAGAATTTCTTGAGAACTTCAACTGCAGAAGTTGCAGGAAGAGCAGTTATAGATGGGATGGGTTTGTTAAGAGGATCTTTTGTAAAGTTAGATGATTATAAGTTAGAAACGGCTTCGCAGAAGATATTGGGGTATGGAAAGTTGTTAACTGGACCTGACAGAGGTTATGACATTCAAGAATACTTTGATAAGAAACCACAAAAGTTAGTTGATTATAATTTACAAGACGCAAAGTTAGTTTATGAAATATTAAAGAAATCTAAAGTATGGGAATTGACAATTAAGAGATCATTAATTACAGGATTACCAATGCATAGAGTAAGGGGTTCTATTGCTGCATTTGATCACTTGTATATTACAGAAGCAAGAAAAAGAAAATTAGTTTGTCCTGCTGCAAGGTTTGTTAGTGGAGAGGCTAAAAAGTTAGGTGGTTATGTGAAAGATCCAGTGCCAGGAATTTATGAAAACCTTATAGTGATGGATTTTAAATCTCTTTATCCATCTGTCATAAGATCATTTAATATTGACCCTTATTCTTTTGTACCAAACTGTAAAGGGAAGAATTTAGTTAAAGCACCTAACGGTTCTTGTTTTAGAAACGAAGAAGGAATCTTACCAGTTTTAATTGAAAGGATTTGGAAACAAAGAGATATTGCAAGAAAGAAAAAAGATGAGTTAACTAGGTATGCACTAAAGATTCAGTTAAACACAATGTATGGTGTAATGGCATCACCAAGTTGTAGGTTCTATAATACTAAAGTTTCTAATGCGATAACACACTTTAGTCAGTTCATAGTTAAGTTAACTGATAAAGTAATAGAAAAAAAAGGATATAAAATATTGTACAATGACACTGATAGTTTCTTTGTTCAAACTAATTCTAAAAGTTTAAAACAAGCTGAGAAAATTGGAAAAGAATTAGAGAAAGAAATTAATAATTATTATAAAAAATATGTTAAGAAAGAATATAAAAGAAAATCTTACCTTGAAATGGAATATGAGAAATGTTATTCTAGTTTTTTAATGCCAAAACTAAGGGGAAAAGAAAAAGGTGCAAAGAAAAGATATGCTGGATTAGTGAATGGTAAGTTAGAGATTGTTGGATTAGAAGCTATTCGAGGAGATTGGACTGATGCTGCCCAAGAGTTTCAAGAAAAGTTATTAGATAAAGTTTTTCATAAAAAAGAAGTTAGAAGTTTTGTAAAAAAGTATGTTGAAAATATTCAGAAAGGAAAGTATGATAAAAAATTAGTTTATAGAAAACAAATTAGAAAGGATCTTAGTGAGTATAAAGTTAACCCACCCCATGTTAAAGCTGCTAGAAAGTTGAAAGTTTTGAATTCTAATTTGATTGAGTATGTGATTACTACAGATGGGCCTGAACCGGTTCAGAATATTAAGCATAGGTTGGATTATGATCATTATATTTCTAAACAGATTAAACCGATTGCAGATTCAGTATTAGTCTTTTTTGATACAAACCTAGAGAAACTATCAAAAAAGAATGATAATCAAGTAACCTTATTCAAATTTTCGTAAAACATTCGAGGTTATACCCTAGTATATAGCCGCACTTGACAAGGTCGCATAACTCTTTTTAAGAAAAAAGTTGAATTATATATATGAAAAAGATTCCTTGGAATAAAGGGCTTACTAAAGAAGTAGACTCAAGGGTTAAGAGATATTCTGAAAAATTATCCCACTCTAGAAGAGGGATGAAGCTCTCCAAAACCCATAAAGAAAAAATTCGACAGTCTTTGATAGGGAGGGTTCCATGGAATAAAGGAAAAAGAACACCAGAACAAGTCAAAAAGAAGTTAAGTAAGGCCATCTCAGGTAAAAATAACCACTTTTATGGTAAAAAACATAGTAGCGAAAGTAAAGCCAAGATCTCTAAATCACGTAGAAACAAACTTGTAGGGATGGAGAATCCAAATTCCTTATCCTTTGATATCAATTTACTCAAGCAAGAAATAATTAAAAAATATCAGCAAGGACATTCATTATATTTCTTAGCTAAGGAATATAGGGTAAGTAGTACAACGATCTTAAATTACTTAAAAAAATGGAGTGTTAAAAGAAGAAAATCAGCATATGGTCACACAAAGTGTATAGTTTGTAAAGATGGCCACAAAGTTAGGAGTTCATACGAAGCACAAATAGATAATTTTTTATCAAGTAATGGAATCGCACATAAAACTAATGAAAGGATAAGAAAAAATCAAAAATATCTCTATGATTTTTATATTCCCGAAGTGGATCTATACATTGAATATTGGGGGCTTATAAGATACAAAAAATATGCACAAAAAGAGAAGAAAAAGAAATCATTGTATCGTAAACATAATTTACAGCTAATATCTATTTATCCAGGAAATAACATCCTATCAAACCTTTCATTCTTGATTCCACTTTGCTCTAAGAAACAAAAAATTCTTGAATTATGAAGGACGAACAGAAGAAATTGTTTGATTATTAGCTGAATTTTGTAGAACCAAGGTGCGTCACCAGGCAGTGGTAAAAATAGAAAGCTTTATAAAGATTTGGGGCGCAAATATAGGAAGAGGATAAAAAATAAAATGGCCCGACTTTATCAAGAAGATTTTAGGAGAGAACCAGATTTATGGGAAAGGGCAGCATGGGCTACGGCTGAACCTGCAAATCAAGAAACTTATATGTTAACAATATACACTACGAGAGAAAGTTTAGAAGGGGTAGATCTTCATAGGGCATTTGAAGGAAGAGGAATGTCTATTGACCCTGTGGCTTCAGGAAGTGAGGATGGAACATACTTTATTTTTGCGAATGTAGTGCCTGGAAGGTTAGATGAGGTATTAACTGA
This sequence comes from Candidatus Woesearchaeota archaeon, assembly GCA_964524105.1. Taxonomy (GTDB): domain Archaea; phylum Nanobdellota; class Nanobdellia; order SCGC-AAA011-G17; family GW2011-AR18; genus JAGVXZ01. The sequence continues at coordinate 42,389 of CAZGBX010000001.1, read as the reverse complement.
ACTAAGAAGAGAAGTTATGGTTACAAAAGTAGATAGACAAAATAGTACAGAGTTTTTACATTAAATTTTCAAGTCTTTGTGTTGCATCATAAGCACCAGAAAATGCTTTTTTTTGTTCTTGAAGAACATCATCAGCGCTTACACTTTCCCTAAGGGCACTGTGCATATCTATACCCTGAGAAGCAAGAGTTTCATCCATTAATGCAATTGCATATTCTTGATTATTTCTTGGACTTTCGCAGACATCCATGGCATCAACAATGTCATAAAATAGGTTTTTACTTCCCCGAGGCATAAATTGGGTGCCAAATTTACGCATAACAAAATCTTTAACCCTGGTACTTTTGGCCCTAGCATATTCAATTAAAGGAAGACTATGATCAATTGGTGTTTCATCACAGAATGCCAAGTATTCCCCTTTAAGAGTTCTAAAATCATGGGATA
>CAZGBX010000001.1:40644-41932 GCA_964524105.1 Candidatus Woesearchaeota archaeon | reverse complement strand
TTAACCTCATTAATTGATCTACTTCAGGACAATGAACAACAGTTAAGCCCCTACCAAACATCTTGGACATGAAAGCAGCTTTATCTGCCTTAGCCCTAAATTCTCTAAATTTACTAACCATATAAGTTGCAAATTCTTGAGAACCCAAGAAACTATCTACACCACCATTATCCCTTGACATTAGTTGCAAATCAAATGCCAAATCTCTGAAATCCATAGTTGCTATTCCTGCTGAAAAATCAAGTTTTTCACCTTTTGGTCCGCCAGGTGGCGCCCTTCTAAGAGTCAATCCTTCTCTGAAAACTTCCATAACACTTACTGCGCTCGCGGGATCACACTGGTATAAAACCTTAGTAAACTCCTCACCACCAGACCTACCTGTCATAGCTGCTATATCTTCCCTCCTTCTAGAACCACGTGAACCTCCTTCATGTAAGGCCCTTGCAAAGCCCATTAGAGTAAGGTCTCCAAAATTGTGGCCATGTAAATCATTAATTTCTTTGAAATGGTCAAGATCTACTTGTACAACTGTTAAAACACCAGGATTTACCCTTTTCCCATCAGCAAGTCTTTGTTCTGCAATTCTTCTAGCTTCAAACGGTTGAGTTGCACCTTCGTCCCCACCTTCTAGAATCTTCCTTGCCAAATCACTACAAACTACAAACATACCACGATCTAAGAATTTTCCATTAGGAATTCCAGTAACATAATCGACTTCTGTTCTTCTAGGGTCTAACTGTCTCATCAATTACTGGGCGACCAATTAATTTATAAAGGTTTTCTTTAAGTAGTCCCCAAAAGGTAGTTTCAATGAGGTTTTACTATATTCTTATCTTTGGAAAACAGGTTTTCTTTAAGTTCCCTTGAGAAGACTTTATCGTTTTGCCTTAGCCACTCGATTAACATTGCTGCATGCTCTTTTTCTTCATCTGCATTATGGAGTAAGATCTTTTTTAGATGAGGATCTTTACAAGCGTCTGCTCTTTGATGATAAAGGCCAATAGCATCTAGTTCTTCCATTAAAGAATGGATTGCTTTTTTCATGTCTAAGGTTTTTTTTGATATTTTCTTTTCTTCAATGATCATGTACATCACCACAGGTAATGGTTAGTTAATAGTAATTAAAGATATGTAATTAGTAAGATTTAAATAAAAGGAAAATAGGGATTGAGTTATGAAAAAAGTTGTGTTAGTATTAGTGTTATTATTTGTTGTTAGTTCTTGTACTACAGGTAATGTTGTGAATGCATTTGATCGATGTACAGATACAGATGGTTTTGATATTGCC
>CAZGBX010000001.1:0-40634 GCA_964524105.1 Candidatus Woesearchaeota archaeon | reverse complement strand
GCCTCTTATGGGAAAGTTAGATTTTTTGAAGGAGGACATGAGTATGAGTACAAAGATACTTGTGCATCAACTAAAAGAGTAAGAGAAGGAGTTTGTGTTGATGGCCAGTTACAAATTGAAACTGTTCCTTGTGAAGGAAGTAGATGTAAGTACGGACGTTGTAAAGTTGCAAGGTATCAGTAACCTTTGAGAGTTCTAAGTTCATGTAATGATTCGATTGTAAAGTGTTCTCCTATATATTCGAATGGATGTTCTTTTCTGTCAATCCTGATTGCTGTTACTCCTGCGTTTAAAGCGCACCCAATATCTTCATCTCCGTTTCCGATTAATGCTGTTCTTTCTTGAGTTGAATCTTTGAATTAAACCTAAAAGACTTCTTGGGTCTGGTTTTTGTAACCCCAGTTCTGAAGCTGAAACTATATTCCCACCTAGAAAAGGAGATGCAATCCTTGCTTCAATTAATGCCCTATCTAAAGGTGCTTGTGTTAGTGCTGCAACATTGTTACCTGATCTTGCTAGTTCTCCAATAACTTCGTTATCGTCGTAAGGAAAAGATGAGAGTTTTAGCATTTCTTCAGCATTGTAAACTGAATTATACTCTGTCCAGTATCTATCTGTGTCTATACCCATAGCTTTCATTGTTTCACTTCTAGAGTTTGAGAACCAGAGTTGTCTTAGAGTTTTGTTATCTGGAGGAAGATGACCTTGTTGAAGAAAGATATGTCTATAAGAAGCAATTGTATAATAAGGTGGGTTGAAGATGATTGTGCCATTGACATCAAAAATCCAAGTATCAATGTGAGATAAAGGATTCATAGAAGGGACATGATTTCATGTTTATTAAATATTTAGATTATACTATAGTACAATAAAATATATAAACAAGTGTTAACTATAGTTAACTTATGAAAGTTGGAATTGGAACTAAGGTCGAAGATTTTGAGGTTGAAGCTTTTCATGAGTTTCAAGTTAAGAAATTAAAGTTGTCTGATTATAAAGGAAAATGGGTTGTATTAGTTTTCTATCCCGCAGATTTTACTTTTATTTGTCCAACTGAACTTACACAACTTGCTGATATGTACCAAGAGTTTGTTAAAGAAGGTGCTGAAATACTTAGTGTTAGTACTGATACAGTATTTGTTCATAAAGCATGGCATGATAACTCCCCCTTAATCAAAAAGATAAGCTACCCCATGTTAGCTGACCCAACTGGAAAAGTTTGCAAACAGTTCGGAACTTACATTGAAGGCGAAGGTTTATCTTTAAGGGGGTCTTTTATAATTGATCCAGAAGGAATTCTGAAAGCCTGTGAGTTACATGATAACTCAATTGGTCGAAGTGCAGATGAATTGTTAAGGAAGTTACAAGCTGCTAAGTTTGTGTCTGAACATGGTGGTGAGGTTTGTCCTGCGAATTGGAAGCCAGGTGAGAAAACTTTGAAACCAGGATTAGATTTAGTTGGAAAATTATGATTTTTTATTAAAAGTAATTTTTATATATGAGTTTTATTAGAATTATAGTATGGGTTGTAAGAAACCAGGTTATGAAGTAGTTTTGTTTGGAACTGATCCAGATATGAGGTCTGAGGCTGGTCCCTTGGCAGATTATGAACCACGTTATACAGGCTTTGATGATTTTCAAGATAATTCACCATCTTCTGTAGATAGAGGGCAAGGACTTTTTGATGTTCAAGGATTAGCTGTTTCTTTAATGAGAGCTGGTTCTGATGACAGAAAAGAATAATTTTTATAATAGAAGTTTTCTTAGAATTTTATGTGTGATGATGATCGTGTTGAAATTGTTAGGGAAGGAGATGTTACAGTCTATAAGCCTGCAGGAAGAGTAATTCATGCAGTTAATCCAAGAAGATATGAATTCAGAGGATTACAAGAAGTTGTTGATAAAGAAGGAACTGTAGGAGGAGTTTTTTATGATCCAATAGATGGAGAACCAGATAGTTCTGTTGATGATACTAGAAACGGTGATTAAACCAAAGTAAGTTCAATTCTTTCTTTACCCTTACCAATGTTTTTTCTTTTAAGTTTTATATTACCAATCTCTTTTGTGGATTTAACATGAGTTCCACCGCAAGGCATTTTCCAATCTTCACAAACCCACCACCTTAAGTCAGGTTTTTTTTCATCAGGTTTCATTTCAATCTTATGGTCTTCTTGAATGAAATTGTTTGTTTTATCTTCTATCTCTTTTACTTTCTCTGTTATAGGTTCTTCGTAAAGAAAATCTACTCTTGTTCTGTTCTCTGAGACATTTGCACCGATTATTTTTATCCTTCCAATTTTTCCTATTAAGATATAGTAGAAAACATGTGCTGCTGAATGTAAGTTTCTTAGTTTTGCTCTTCTTTCTGGGTTGATTTTGATTACTACTTCGTCTCCGACTTTGAAGTTAGGTTCTTTGTCTAAGTTGTATTCAATGTCAATTATGTTTTCTTTGTCACCTTGTTTAATTGCACCAACAACTTCAATTCCACCGATAGTTCCTTCATCAGAAGCTTGACCCCCTGAGAATGCGTAGAAAATTGTTTGGTCTAACTTTATTGTGTTACCGTTTACTTCTGTTATCTTAGCTTTGCATTCTGTTAAGTATGGATCGTCCCAGAATAGTTTTTTCATGTAATAAAAACAGATTAGAAGGGTTTATAAGATTTCTGTTTGCCCTTTAGTATATGGGATTTAGAGATGGAGTTCGTGGGAGAGTAAGTCCATTAGAAGGTGAAGAATTAGATGGATATACGAGGTATTCTCAAGAAGATGTAACAGGTGAATTTCATGTTTATGATGATTTACTGAGATATTGTACTGATGATTTGTTAGATTCTCAACGTAGATTAGGTGGCTTAGTGGAGCAGATGCCAGGTAACTTAGTTTGTAGAGCAATTAATGGAGCGTTACAAGAAGAAGATCGTGATGGTTCTATCCATGCTGCAACAGAGTGTTCAGAATGTGATGTTGATGAAGTTTCCGAGATGATTAATGGTTATTTTCTATGAAAGACCAAGTTCATCATGAGTACCAATGCTTAAGAAAGTAATTGTACCACTTTCAAAAAGATAAAGAATTCTATGGTTACCTAAAGGTTCAGGGATGTGGGCATGTAATTCATCTCCGCCATCAACGTGGGTTTTTGCCATTTTGCTTCTACCAGGGACGCCACCACGTTCAAAATATTCAATGATTTTAATTTCAGTGGCTTTTATGATACCTAAGTTTGATTTGTAGGAAGGATTTTCTAATTTTTTGAGGTATCTTTCAGTGTAAATAACTGCGATTGTTGAAACAGGACGGATTGTTTCTAGAAGTTCTTCTACTTTCTTTTCTACAGCGTTTACCAAAGGTGTAAACTCTTCTTGGAATAAACCAAAGTAAGTATTAATGCTTGATCTAATTTCTTCCTCATCTAAAATGTTTATCTCACGTTCAATGAAATTAATACAAGTGTCAAAAGAAATGTCGTTGACTATAGCTTTTTGATTGTTATCTCCCTGAGAATACGCTTTTACTCTTAAAGTTAAAATGTCCATCCTTAATTTGTATGAAGATGATTTGAAAGTTTTTGCATTCTGGTCAGTGGTTGAAGTTCTTATTTGTGCAATCACAACTAAAATCTCTCTTATTGTGCTTTCCATAAGATTATAATTGAAGTAGATTATATTTAAGTTTTATTAGTTTTTTAGCGCCAGGGACGGGACTTTCAAGTCTCCGTGAAGAACACTTTTTGAACCCGTGTGTCACGGGAGTGACTTCTGGGCATCAGCCAGACGCTTTAAACCTGACTCAGCCACCCTGGCTTTGCTAACCATAATCTATTTAAACTTTAAAATCAAGTTCTTTATTACGGGAGTTGACTTTTGAAATTTAATTGGCTGCCTTGCCTGATTCGGGCCACCTTGGCCCATTCTTTATTTTATCTTTAAAGTTCAAATAAGTTTAGTAGATTTTTTCGAAACTTTTCCGAAAAAGAATTAATATCTTCCGCCTAAGTAGACGTTTTTTATTTTTTTGTTCTTAAGAATGTTCTTTCCACCTTTAAGTGCGATCTGACCATCTTCTAATAAATAAGTTCTGTCTGCAATTTTAATTGCTTGTTTAGCGTTTTGTTCAACTACTAGAATTGAGATTCCATCTTTCTTTAAGTCTTGAATGGTTTTGAAAATAACTTTTTGAAGTTTTGGACTTAAACCTAAAGAAGGTTCGTCTAGTAATAGTAAAGACGGGTTGTGCATTAATGCCCTTCCAATAGCTAACATTTGTCTTTCTCCACCTGATAATGTGAATGCTCTCTTGTTTCTTCTTTCTTTTAGAATAGGGAATTTTTTGTAAACGAAGTCTAGGTTTTTCTTTATTACTTCTGGATCGTCTATTAAGTCAGCACCCATCTCTAAGTTTTCTTTTACTGTTAGGTTAGCGAAGACTACTCTTCCTTGATTTACGTAACTTATTCCAACTGAGATTAGTTCGTGAGTTTTTAGTCTAGTTATGTTTTTTTCTTTGAAGATAATCTTTCCTTTTTTAATGTCTGCTAGACTGAAAATAGATTTTATGATTGTAGATTTACCTGCACCGTTAGGACCGATTAGTGCAATGATTTCATTAGGTTTGATTTCCATATCAATACCTTTCAGAACTTCAAGTTCACCGTACCCAGCAAATAAGTTTTTTATTTCTAACATTTTTAATCTCCTAAATATGCTTCTAGCACATGTTTATTTCTTTGAATTTGTTTTGGAGTGCCTTCTGCAATAACTTTCCCTACATCTAAAACAAATACCCTGTCTGCTAAATCCATTACAAAGTTCATGTCGTGTTCGATTACTAAAATAGTTTCTCCTTGTTTGTTTAGTTTCTTAATGACTTTCTTTATCTTTTCTCTTAGTTTAGGGTTTACTCCAGCAACAGGTTCGTCTAGCATAAGTAAGTGATGAGGTTTTGCAATTCCAACTGCTAAGTCTAACAATTTTCTTTGACCATAACTTAAATCTGAACCGTAAGTGTTTAGTGGTTTGTGTAGTTCTACAAGTTTTAATATTTCTTTTATCTTTTTTATATTATTTCTTTTTTTACCAAAGACACTTTTAATTAATGATTCGTCTGTTTGTGACATTGCAATTTCTAAGTGTTCTCTAATAGTTAAGTTTCTGAATAATCTTACATCCTGGAATGTTCTTGATAAACCTAGCTTAGAAACTTCAAAAGGTCTTAGTTTCATAATGTTTCTTTTATCAAATAATACCCTTCCCTTGTTTGCTTTCATAAGTTTTGAAACTAAATTAAATAAAGTAGATTTACCTGAACCATTCGGACCAATAATTGCTGTTATTTTTCCTTTCTTAACTTCCATATTACATTTGTTTACTGCCTTAATACCACCGAAGTTCTTTGAGAGGTTCTTGATTTCTAAAATCATTCTAAATCAACCCTCCCGAATAATCCCCTTGGTCTGTAAAGTAATATTCCTAGTAAAATTAAAGCGTAAATGATTTGTCTTGCTGGACCAATAACTGAACTTGGTAAAGCTAAGAATCTTAAGAATTCAGGAATTAAAATTAAGATTACTGTTGCTGCGATACTTCCTCTGAAAGATGCAATACCACCAACAATAACAATAGTGAATATGAAAATGATTTCTGTTAAAATGAATGAGTTTGGATCAATATATGAGATATAATGTGCAAATAGGCTACCTGCTAAACCTGCAAAGAAAGCTGAGACCATCATAGCTTTGTACTTTAACTTGAAAGTATCTTTACCTAGAACTCTTAGTCCTAATTCATCGTCTCTTGTTGCTTCTAGTAATCTACCAAAAGGTGATTTGATTATAGCGTACATGATTAAACAGAATAAGATTGCTAAGATTGTAACAAAGATTAAGAAAGCTTCATTAGATTGAATAGTTAATCCTAAGATTGAAGGTTTTGGAATTCCAGGAATTCCTAATGGTCCCCTTGTTAATGAAGTCCAGTTAAGGAGTACTGAGTAGACTACAAAAGCAAAACCTAAAGTTGCTAATGCTAAGTAATCTCCTTTTAAGTTTCTTGTAGCTAAAACTAATAAGTAACCGAACACTGAAGCGAATAAACCTGCTAAGATGAAAGCTAATATGAAGGGTGTTCCGTTTTGAACTAGTAAAGTTGAAGTGTAAGCTCCAATTCCAAAAAAGGCAACGTGACCTAAGTTAAGTAAACCAGTATAACCTAAAGCTAAGTTTAGACTTACAGCCAAGATTATGTAAATTGCAATCATGATTAATAAGTGAGTTAAGTAAGGATTAAGCAACGTCTTTTACCCCCTTATTGATTCCAAATATTCCCGTAGGTTTTGCTAGTAAGAAGATGAACAATAGTATGAATGCTATTGCGTCTTTGTATCCAGAAGGTAAGTACCAGATTCCAAAGTTTTCTACAAAACCCAGTAAGTAACTTCCAATTATTGATGCTGGGACTGAAGTAACACCACCAATAACTGCACCAGTGAAACCTTTAATAATTAACATTGTTCCCATTGTAGGTTCTAAGTTTTGTTCTAGTCCGATTAATATACCTGCAACACCTGCTAGACCAGAACCGATAATAAATGATAAGTCTGAGATTCTTCTTGAATGAATTCCCACTATACTTGCTAACTCTGGGTTGTCTGCAACTGCCCGCATTCTTTTTCCAAGTTTTGTTTTTTGCATGAATAAGTAGAGAAGTATTAGTAAGACTAGTACTATGATAACTATTACTATTTGTAGTTTAGTTATTACTGCACCCAAGAAGCTTATTCCCTGAGTTACTGGGATGAAACCTATAGACTGAACGTTAGCTCCAAATATGATTTGAATAATGTTTTCAACTAATAGTAATATACCAACACTTGCAATTAGTAAAATAATATTTGAAGATTTTTTGTTTTTTAGTGGTAAGTAGATTAGTCTGAACATTAAAAGTCCTAGTAAAGATGTTAGAATAATTGCTAATAGAACTGATAAGTAGAATGGAATTCCTAATAAGGAGAATAGTGCAAATAGTAAGTAACCACCTATTGAGACACTAACTCCATGTGCTAAATGTAAGAATTTGTTTGTTGTGAATATTAATGAGAAACCGCATGCAACTAAAGCGTAGATTGAACCTGCTATAAGTCCGTTAACTGCTAGCTGTGATATTATAGCCATAGAATAATGGTGGGTTTGATTGGTTAATAAAGGTTATTGATACAATTACTCTACATTAACACTTTCTAAGTCATCAGGTAAATCATCCCAATTCATCCTGCCTTTAGCGCGTTCATTATTTAGGAACTCCATAATGTCCCAAATCTTTCCACTATTAACACATCTCGTAGAGACTTGGTAGACCCTATGAAAAGGCATATCACTCTGCCACTGAGGGACTGGAGAATTACCAAACCCATCCCAATCATAAAATCTCATACACACCCTGTACCAAAACAAAATGTTAACTTTCTCTTCCATTTTATTATTGATAAGGAAGGGACCCCTTATCTTTTATCACTTTAAACTCAAATGATGCAGACTTGATGTCCCCAACCTCATCAAATTCTATAATAGGGTTTGAAACCCCACTATATGACGTTGACCGTAATGCTTGTTTAATTTCTTCTGGATCTGTACCAGCTTTGTCTATTGCTCTGAACATAACCATTGCTGCATCGTAACCTAAAGGTGCTGCAAGGTTAACTTCTAAGTTTGAAAAAGCTTGTATTGATTTTATCTTTGCTTTGAATTCATCAGGTGTGTTAATTTTTGGAATTATGTAGATTAAATCGTTAGCTGATCCACTCTTAACAACTTCTTCACCGTTTGAAATATCACCACCCATAACTGGGATGTTTATTCCCAACTCATGGTACTGTTTCATTGCAGGGACTAGTGCATCTGGGTAGGCTATTAGAAGTAATACTTCAGCGTCACTTTCTTTTACTTTAGTTAGTTCGGTTTTGAAATCCCTTTCAGATTCTAGCACTGAACTTTCATAAACTACTTGTCCACCAAAACCTTGATAGCTTGGAATGAATATGTTCTTAATACCCTCACCCCAAGCATTCTTTGTATAAATGAAAGCAATTTTCTTTTTGTTTAATCTGTTTGCTACAAAATTTGCGATCTCTTTTCCTTGAATTGAGTCTGAAGGAGTTACTCTGAAAATATTATCCCCTATACTTGTTAACTCTGGAGCTGTTGGAGTTGCAAGTAATACAGGAATGTTCTTTTCCTTTGCAATTGGTAATGCCGGACCAGCTTCACTTGAGCAAGTTGGACCAATAATAACATCAACTTGATTTACGTTGATCAGTTTTTGCATTGCGTTTACTGCTTTTTCTGAACATTCACCATCTTCAATGTAAAGTTCTAATTTTCTTCCGTCTATTCCGCCTTTGGCGTTAGTCTCTTGAATTGCCAGCATTGTACCAGCGTGAACATTATTACCCCATGAAGCTGCTGCCCCAGACATTGGGCCAATTAAACCAACCCTGATTGCTTCACTGTCTCCAGGCAGGAATAATAAAGCTAAGAATATAGCTGCTAAAACAGCTAATAATACTATAATCCATGTTTTCTTTCTTGTCATCTTTGTTACCTCTGTGTTTCTTTAGACATAGATGAGTTTAATGGAAGATAAAGATTGTTTAAGAAAATCTTTAGAAAACCGGAATCTTTATTAATTTATTTCTGTTTCATAGAATTAAGTATGGATGGCGTTGACAAAAAGATCCTGTATGAACTAGATTTTAATGCTAGGCAAAGTAATAAGCAGATTGCTAAGAAAGCAAGAGTTTCTGAGATGGTTGTTAGTAATAGGATCAAGAAGTTAGTTGATACAGGAGTGATTGAGAATTTCTATGCGAAGTTGAATGGCCCACAACTAGGATTGCTTCAAATTAAAACTTACTTTAGACTTCACAACTTTACTAAAGAAAAAGAAAAAGAGATTGTAAAAGAAGTTTTGAGTAAGAAAGGAGTTATTTGGGTTTGTTCTTTAACAGGGAGGTATGATTTGGTTGTGGCAGTATTAGTTAAGAACGTATCCGAGTATAGTGTGAAGTATGAAGAGATTACGAAAGATTTTAGTGATTATATTTTAGAAAGAACTGTTACAGTTAATGAGGCTGGGTATGTGTTCACGAAAGCCTACTTAATGAAAGGAATGGAAGCTAAAGAAGCAAAGTATTACCCATTTAAAGACATAGTTGAACTTGATGACATTAATAAAAGATTATTGAAGATATTATCCCAAGATGGAAGAATGAGTTTGATTGAAATTTCTAAGAAGTTAGATTTGGGACCTGATGCAGTTAAGTATAGAATGAAGAACTTAGAACAACAAGGAATTATTACAGGTTATAGTGCTAAAATTGATTTTACCAAGTTAGGGAATAGTTACTATATTGTGCCAATTAAATTACAGAACATGAATGCACAGAAGTATCGTAGGTTACAAAGGTTTGCGCAACAAAATAAATTCATCATTTATTATATTAAAATGATTGGAGACAGAGATGCAGATTTAGAAATTGAAGTAACTTGTAAAGAAGAGTTGAATCAGTTAATTAAAGACCTAAGAAATATGTTTGTGAATGAAATTAAAGATTATGATATACTTGAAGTTACCAAAGAATATGTGTTAAATTATTATCCGTTTTAAAAAAAAGAAAAAAATTATTCAAGGACGAACTCGCCATCCTTGAAAACATAAACTATGTAATTACCGAAAACATCACCGTTCTCGTCGAACTTAATTGTACCAGAAGCACCTTCGAACTCCATACCTACAAGTTTTTCTTGAATTTCTGGACCTGTTGTAGCACCTTGTTCAATTGCTAATCCAATTGCTTTGAATGCATCGTATGCTTGTGCAGCAAAAGGACCTGGTTCCACACCCATTTCTAGTTTGTGTTTTGCTCTGAACTCAGCAGTACCAACACTTACAGATGTTACCCTTAAACCTTCGGCAGCGGCTCTAGCCTTACCAATTATTTCATCGCTTTTGAAACCTTCAGAACCAACAACCAAAACATCAAGTCCAAGTTCTTTGATTTGCTGTAATGATGCAACCATTGAATCCATAGAGTTTGTTATGATGTAAATTGCTTCAGGATCGGCGTCTTTAATTTTAGTAATTTGTGTTCTAAGATCCACAGATGAACTTTCGAAAGCTTCTGAAGCAACAATTTCCCCACCTAACTTTGGAAACTCTTCTTTCAGAACTTTATTGAACCCAACACCGTATTCTTCATTACCGTATAAGATAGCTATCTTTTTTTTACCTTTACCGAAAACGTATTCTGCACCAAACTTACCTTGTAATGCATCACTTGGAACTGTCCTGAAAAAGTAATCACCAGCAGTTGTTAAATCCGCACTTGTTGAAGATGGACTTAACATAGGTGTTTGTTTTTCGTTTGCAATCGGAGCAGCAGGAATTGTTGCACCTGAACACATCTCACCAACAATAGCACTTACTTTATCTATTGATGTTAGTTTTCTTATTGATATTACAGCTGCAGCACCATCACACTTAGAATCTTCAGTTACAATCTCAACGTTATCTAATCCCATTTCTTTTTTTGCTAACTTTACAGCGTTTAATGCACTTTCACCATAAGTTGCAGCTTCTCCACTTAATGGAGCCATGAATCCAACCTTAATTGTCTCACTACCAGTAGTAGTATCATCCATAAATAATAGAACAGCACCAACAATAACTAGTAAAACAACAAGAATTCCAATCCATACTTTGTTTCTATCTGATTTTGTCATATAGTATAAACCCCTGAAATATCAGTAGATATCCAAGGTTATTGCTTCTTTTTAAAGTTTTTTAGTTTAAAGGAAAGGTTTATAAGAGAAATTCTAGTCTTTTTAGATTAATATGCGGGGATGCCGGAGTGGTCAAACGGGCTGGACCTGGACAAAGAATTTGTTTGGGGGCTAAACTTAAGTTTGATCATCAAGAAGATATCCAGTGGCTTAGTGCCTGCGCAGGTTCGAAACCTGTTCCCCGCATCAAAACTTTTTTAAACTTGAAACTCAAGGATTATTCTATGGTAAAAAAGAGAGTGACTAAAAGAAGTGATAAACATCCAATCTTTAAACAGAAATTAAATTTTAGTAAAAGAGCATCAGACTTTATTGCTGAGTTTGGTGGAAGTTGGTATTTTATTGCAATCTTTGGATTGTTTTTAGTATTCTGGATGGGAATTAATCTCATTTTATTATTGAACAGAGGATTTGACCCTTACCCTTTCATATTACTTAATTTAGTTTTATCTTGTTTAGCTGCAATACAAGCACCAATCATCTTAATGAGCCAGAACAGACAAGCTGAGAGAGATAGGATTGATGCAAAGTATGATTATGCAGTTAATAGAAAAGCAGAAAGAGAAATTCAAGCAGTACAAAAAGAACTTGCAAGTATTAAGAGGATGTTAAGGAAAAGACCGTAAATCTTCCGAGAATTTCTAGTTAAAACATTTAAAGTTTGAAACTAATTAGTATTTTATGGATGCAAATATAATTTCTAATGCTACTCTTGCTTATTCTAGTGTAGTGGGAGTTTCGATTGCACTTGCTACATTTTACCAGCAATTTTTTAGTAAAGGGTATTTAGAAACTGTACTTGTGGTGTTAGTTTATATATTAGTAACCACATTGTTTGTAAGGAGGCTTTTGAGAAAATGGGTACATTTGTTAAAAATTTAAAACAAGAATGGGAAATGATGGGCCATTGGTATATCATGCTTGGTGGGGCATTAATCTTGTCCATGTTAATTATTTTCTTAGGTGGGCGTTAAATAATTGAAATAACTACGAAATAAGTTAAAACTCCAAAGAACCAACCACCTAAAACGTCTGACCAATAATGTTTCTTTAAATAAATTCTAGAGTAACTTGCGCACAAAGTTAAGAAGAGTAAAAAGATTAGTAAGTAAGTATCTTTGTAGAAACTCCAAATAACTAAAGTAAAAAACAAAGGTCTCGCTGAATGTAAAGAAGGAAATGAACTTGCGTCTAGTTTTCCAATAAAAGAAGTGTATTTTCTATTTTCGGGTCTTTTTTTAAAGTAAAATGATCTGATTACTACAGTAATAATGTATAGAATGATAATTCCCACGAATAGTTGTAAAGATAAAATTATGTTTTTTGAAATTATTAAAATCCCAATAACAGCTAATAAAACGAAAATACCACCAAATGAAGTTACTTCATTAAAGAATAAATCTTTGACTTTCTTTGGAATCATAGAGATTTCTAAAATTCTTTAATATAAAAATGTTTTTAAAGTTAATTTTAGTTTCAAGTTTATGCCCTGGTGGCTTAGCTCGGTATAGCGTTACCTTGGTAAGGTAGAGGTCGCGGATTCGAATTCCGCCCAGGGCTTATTTTAAGAATTTTGCTAGTTTCTTGTTTTTAGTAGTTTCCCTATAACCCTGGTCCAATGCACCCTGCATAAGGGTCTTGTCGTTCTTGAAAGTTGTGACATTAATTTTTGGCTTTATTTTGTAGATTTTAACACCTTTTGGAGCCCTAAAACCCCTTCTTTCTTTTAGTAATTTATAGTAGTTTTCTCTGAAAAGCTTGCTTTTTGACTTTAAAAATAAGTTAAATACTATAGAATTAAGTCTTGGAGTGGGGAAGTCCACTACTAAGATTTTCTCTGCACCAAGTTCAACTGCTTTTTTTATACTTAGGGGTGGAGTTGAGGAAGTATAAGTGTCAATGTATTTGTTTTTGCCAACCTTAACTTCTTTTCTATAAACAATAGGCATTGCTAAAGTTGCACGCATCTTCTCAAAAATGTTTGTTCTGCAGTTTAAGTGTGCAATCTCCCCTGTTCTTGCGTTAGTGGCAGCTGCCAATAATAGGGTTTTAGAAGATTTGATTTTCTTGACATTAAGAGGGACTTGTTTCTTACAAATATCATCAATTAAATGGTCAATGTCAACCACACATTTTATTCTTTTTTTGTCTATGAATTGTTTTGAACAAAGAAGTTCTGTGCTAGAGTAGTTCATTTCTTTGTATTGTCCTGACACATAGTAAGCTAAAGTTATTGCACTACCTGAAGCACCAATAGCTAAGTCTGGAGTTTTGAACTTGTGTTTCTTTGTTAGAGAAAGTAGAAGTCCAGCTAAATAACTACATGATGCACCACCGCCAGAACAAACTATTGCTGTTTTCATGAGATTTGATAAGTAGAAATAGTTTAAATTACTTTTCTAAAAAGAAATAACCTAAGCTGAATACAGAAGCGATTAAGAAACTAATCATGAAAGGATGGTAATTAATGTAAAAGACTAAGATTACTAATGGCATTAAGATAACTCTTACTGAATTGAAAATTACTTCTCTTGCAACAATGAACTTGAACATGCCCCGCCTGGAAGCAATCTCGTAAGTTTTAACTTCCCAAGGAACCCTGATGAACCTCTGAGCAATGTTCCTAAAGGAATCAATAAAGAATATTTTTATTGGAGTTATAGCAAAGATTCTTAAAAACCAAGCTAAAGAGAATAATAAAGTCCCAATTTTTAATAATTTTTCTTTCTTATGTTTGTCAGTGAACCTTCCAATAAAGAATAATACAATCAAGGAGATTAAGATTGAGATACTGTAAATGAATCCTGTTTTTGAGACAGTAACTAGGATTGTGATTAAGAAAATTGGCCAGATGATCCTCCCAATCCAAGATTCAATTGCGTAACTTGTAAAACTAATAAGAACACCACGTTCCCTCTTAGAGAATATTTCTTTCCATAAACCTTTGAAAGTGAAATTGATTTTCTTGTAGTTTTCTTTTGTTAAGAATAAAGGGATTGTACCAAATAAGAGTAAAACTGAGCCTAAAATGTATAAAACAGAGAACCCATAGTAAGTTGCGATTAAACCACCAAACAAAGGAGCAAGGACTTGAATAAGTAAAACAATACCCATGATGAAAGAGATTTGTCTGCCACGTTTTCTTCTGTTAGAGTGGGCCATGAAGTTCAAGTGGTAACTGAAATTGTAAAGGGGTGTTCTAAAAGAGATGATAATTGGTAAGAGAATGAATAGTATAGGATAAGTTCCAATTGATCTTAAACCCAAATAGTAGATGATTAAGAAGGGAACAGAAAGTAAGATTGAATGTTTAATTCCAATCTTCGAAACTACTTTTGCACCAGGGTAAGATAAGACAACGCTTACAAATGATGTTAAAATAAAGTAAAAGATTATTTGTGGAATAGAGTATCCTAAGTTGAATAAGTAAATGGGAACGAATAAACTAATTAGAGACTGAGCAAAGTTCATAATTCCAATTGCTAAGTAGAAAAGGTTCATCTCTTTGTTCTGGAAAAAATCGTGAACGTGATGAAAGTTAAGTAATGTCATTAAGTAAAATTCGTTTCAAGGTTATAAAAGTCTTTTGTTAATAAAAAGTTTTTTAAAGGGAGATTGTCTCCCATTCAGTGGAATGAAAAGCGGTGACATTCTAGACATCACTAAAGGCCTTGTTAATCAAACTTATTTTGAAGAGAATGAAAGGCAAGATTTTCTTGAAAGTCTAGATTATATGATTGGAAAGACAATAAGTGACTGGAATATTCTGTTTGGATCTGATGAGATCCTAGATCATGTTAATCAAATTGATTTGAGAGAGGTTGGTAAGTTACGGTGTTCAACAAGAATTGAATTAGATGGGAGATTAAAGAAAGTTTTAGTAAGGGAGGCAAAGTTTCCTAAAGAGAATCTGGATCTAATTGAAAGAGTGAGGCCAGTGATAGCGAGACACTTAAACATATTATTGTCAATAAGAGAGCATACAAAGAAAGGTGGGTTTGTATCAATGAATGAAACTCATATGAAGAATGATGAGTTTAGAGAGTATATAGAAAGGGTTGAGAAGAAAGTTGTGGACTCTAGGATTAATATGGGGAATCTAGAAGCTAGAGACCTGTGGCAGGACCTACAAGTCATTAAAAGCGTGATTAGAGCAGATAGGGCCTCAATTAACTTCTTGAAAAGTACTAGAAAGGTTTAAATTTCTTATGATGTTGTCAGATCTATGAAAGATATAGATGTAAAAGGAAAGTATGAAGGGTTAAGGAAAAAGTTTCCAAAACTTCCTAAATTCGAGGATTTAAATAAAGATTTTGAGTTAGATTATTTAGAAAAGGATAACCTAATTCATAAGACAGTTAGAAGAAGGTTGAATGATAAGTTAATATTCTTTTGTAGGATTTTAGAAGGAATTCTTTACCCAAATCCACAGTCACAAATTAACGCTTATGAAAGTGGATTCTTTGATGAAGATGAGAAGAAAGAATTGGCTGCGTTTTATAGAAAGTTAATGATACTTGAGAGAAGGTCTTTGCTATTAGATGTTACTTGTAAAGTTGAAGATGATGTGAATCACATTATGGAAGTGTATTCTAAATGGCCAGGGTTTAAGAAAGAAATGACTAAAGTTGTAGACAAAATGCAAGGTATCTGGAAGTCTGAAGATAAGAAAGATGCTGAAGGTGCATATTTCGGATGATTGAAGTTCTTAGGTTAAGTCACAGGATTGGAAGAGATCCAAGAATAAGTACACATGTTGCCCTTACAGTAAGATCTTTTGGGGCTTCTAAGGTTTATTATTCTGGTGATAGAGATAAATCGTTAGAAGAATCAGTTAAGAAAATTGTTAATAGATTTGGTGGTCCTTTTGAGATTGAGTATGTTCCAGACCCAGTTAAGTTTGTTAAAAGTAAGAAGTGTCAAGTGATTCATTTAACAATGTATGGTAAACAGTTTGAAGAGGTAGAATTATCTAAAGATGTATTGATTATTGTGGGATCTGAGAAGGTTGAACCAGAGTTTTATGAATATGAGAATGTTTCTGTTGGAAATCAACCTCATTCTGAAGTTGCTGCTTTAGGAGTGTTTCTGTATAAGTTTTTTGGAGTTAAGAAGGATTTTAAAGATGCTAAAGTTAAGATTGAACCTTGTGAGAAAGGGAAAGTTTTAAAAGACAATAATTCTTAAATTATCTTGATGAAAAGAGGTGTATTGTTAGTACTACTTGTAGTTATCCTTAGTTTTGCAGTTACTGCACATGAGATCAATGTTACTTTAAGTTCTGATAAGGTTGGGGCTGATCAACCGTTACAAGGAGAAGTAATGTTAGAACTTGATGGGAATGTTGGATTGGATGATGAAATTGAAGTTTATATTGATAATTCAAAAGTTGGAACTTATGCAATAAGAGATTTACTTAAAGGTGAAGATTATACTGAAATAGAAAATAGTTTTAGAAAGGTTGGGCATGCTTTAACTGTACATGACTTTGTGTTCCCTTCTGCAGGGAAGCATGTTTTTGGAATTGATATTACACAAGGAATTTTTGATTTTAGAGAAATTGGACAGGTTTATTCAATTGCAATGGACTTGAAAGGGAAAAGTAATGGTGGTTACCCAACTTCTGTCTCTGTTGATATTGGAGATAATGGAGAAAGTGAGTTTACTTATGTTGGTGCACCAAAGCAAGATTATATTTACTTAGAACAAGATTATATTAAAACTGATGGACCAACAATTGAAAGGTATATTGATAATAACAATAACATGTTCTGTCAAGAAGTTATTTTAGAGCCAAGCACAAGTTATCAAATAAGAACAACAGTTAAAAGAAATGTTGCTGGACCAAAGTTATATGCGGCAGTATTAGATTCTCCAAGTTATAGCACTTATAGTTTTAATAATTGTACATTGGATTCTTCAGAGTATGGTTGTTGTGAGATTGGGGTCACTAATCAAATGGGAGAGAAGTCTTGTGCTTATGGAGTTGATATTCAAACTAGAGAAAAAGGGTATGCTTGTATCTTTGCTTTAGGGGAAAGTGAAGAGAGAGGATGGTTCTCAGTATTAGCTGATACATCATCACCAGTTAAAGGATATTATAACGGAAGACCAAGTACTGTGGATTATTATGTTACTGCAGCTTACAGAGATTATGAAAAGGAGTTGAAAGATGTAACTTTATTTAGTCTGGATGAAGAGGATGATTCTTTAAATGAAGTTTATCGATCTATAGCAGATTGTAGAAGAAAAGAGGAGTGTATTATTCCAGTTGCAATTTCAAGTAAGTCAAAAGGAACAGTTGAAGTTAGTGACTTAAGATTAGATATGGAAGTTGGTGGTGCAGGAGTAATTACAAACTTTTATGATTTAGAATTGACAGGAGACTTAGCATCTTATGATGGAGTTTTAGTTTTTGATTTGATTCAAGCAATTGCAAATACACCAGATAGAGTTGGAAGGGAATATGATGTGCATGTTGAGATTAATGGAGAGAGAAGTAATGATGTGGCGTTTGAAACTATAAAGTTACCAGAACCACACATGAGATTCTCTGATGAAGAAGTTGCAATAGGACAGGAAGTATTATTTGATTTAAGAGATGCTGAGTCTGATTTTGATGATGCTATTGTTGGGTTTGATTGGGACTTTGGAGATGGAGAAAGTTCTTCAGGACCAATTGCAGTACATAGTTATTCAAGTGGCGGAACTTATGTTGTTGTTGCAAGTGTTACTGATACTGCAGGAAGGACAGGTTATCAAGCTCGAAGGATTTTGGTTGAAGGTGAGGAAGAGAATGAAACTGTTGAGCCACAATCTTTTGAAGGGAAGTTAGATAAAACTATTACTGAAGTTGAAAGTATGATTGCAGGGTTAGGAAGTTTTGATGCTGAAGTTGTTCAAGCTTTAGGGTATTCTCAAAGGTTAAACAAAGCACACTCTGATTTGACTGCCTTGAAGAACGGAAGTCAAAGTCCAACCAATGTCACTGTAAATAGAGACATGAGATATAATAATATTATTAGAGGATTACCAAAAGACATTTCTGTACAATCTACAACTTTCGAAGGAAAGATAAAAAGTTTAGATAAGATTCCTGCTGCTTCAGCTTTAATGTTAGAAGATGAGTTAGGTTTTAAGAATAAATTATTTTTAGCTCAGAAAGGATTAGTATTAACTTCTGTTGCTAAGGCTGTTACTGTTAAGACTTTTGCAGGTGGAACAGATAACTTTGTGTTAATTAAGAAAACTGTTTCTGGGCCTGGAGAGATTTATGAGTTGATTCCTACTGGAGTAAATGTTGTTCAAGTGTTAACTCCAGGACATAGTGAGATTGGAACTAATGTGATGAAATTTTCAGGTGTACAAGAAGTTAGTTATATTGTTGAAAGTGCAGACTTGATGTTAGTTACTAAAGCTAAGACCTTAGTTGTGCCTTCTGACTTATCTGGTTTTGAAGTTGGAAGTGGCGGATTTGAAGATATGTTTAATTGCGGAGATGGATTGTGTGAATCAGGAGTGGAAGATAAGCACAGTTGTCCGGAAGATTGTAAAGGTGGATTCCCATGGGGAGTTGTGATTGTTATGTTAGTAGTTATACTGTTAGGCGTTTTCTATATTTATTTCTATAAAGGGCCTGGAAGTTTTGATGATTTGAATTCTAAGTTGAAAGGTAATAAGAAGCAGTTTAGGCCTGGTGTTAAAAGACCAGTTGGAAACTTAGCTTTGAAAAGGTATGTGCGTGGAGCAATGGCTAAAGGTATTCCAAGAAATAAGATTATTTTTGCTTTAAAGAAGAAAGGTTGGAATGAAGCTCAGATTAGGAATGCTTTTAAGTAGGATTATTTAGCTTGTTTCCATAAAAGATTGAAGAACTGATCATAAGATTTTGCAGCAATTCTATTATGAATTAATATGCCCATTGGTTTTTCCACTATCCAAAAAATAATTCCGATCTTATCATTTCTAATTATTGTCTCTGTTAAAGGTTCGAAACCTTTTTTTGTGAATCTTATCTTACTTCCAGGTAGATTAGCAATTTCTGTCCACTCCCTTAATGATTCGTTAAACAATAACTTCGCTTTAATACCTTTATCTGTTCTCTTTTGGTGATAAATTTTCCACCATTCACCTGGAACAACCCTAATAGATTCCTTTATCCTACCAAACACATGGTGTTCTTTTCCACCAGCGTTTAATAAAATCGTTAGAAGTTCTTTTATTCCTCTTGTCCCCCGGAATGTTGTAACATCAGTTTTTTGTTTGGATAGTTTTTGCTTTTCTAATAGAGTTGGAAGCAATTTTTCAAACCTTTCTTTTTTTTGATCAATAAATTCAATAATATGTTTTGGGTCTGCTGCCTGGTAATGATTTCTTTTCCCTTCTTTTACAAATGATACTAACCCCTTTTCTATTAGTCTGTTTAAAGTCATATGAACCACTGAGTTTTGAAGGCCTGATTTTTCTAAGATTGGGCCAGCAGTTGAAGACCCCAATTCTAATAATGCTAAATATACCTTAATCTCTGCATTGGTTAGTCCAATATCACTTAATATTTCTAAATCCATAGGATTTGGTGGATCTTGAAAGAATTTAAGGGTTTTGATTTTATCCTCCATTTTTGGAGAATTAAGGTCTATATAATCACCCTGTGGCCCATTAAGAAGGGAAAGGTGGCTACAATGGATAGAAAAACAATATTAACACTAATGGCATTGGCGACTCCAGTACCAGCTCATGCTGCGAATGGATCGGCTGAAGTAATGACAGGGGATAAAGCCACAACTGTAGACGTAAAGAGCGGTGGAAAAGTTGCACCAAAAACAGGAATCTTTACTAGAAATAGAGCAAATCTCCCATATGAAGGAAATGTTGGTGCTTTTGGATTAGTTGATTTGACTTATGGACTTTGTGAGGGACTAAACGGAGTTTTTGAAGCCCAATATGGACCTGGACTTGGTGTTGTTCCAAGGGCAGGATTACAAGTCTCTGCTGACTTTGGACCAAAGTTGTTTGTTTCATCTACAGTAGGAAAGTCTCTGGATGCAGAAGTACTAGCTAAGATAGCTTATAGCCTAGGCTTAACAGATGATGTTTCACTTGCTGCAAAGTTGGAAACAATAACTAACTGGGGATTGAACTTAGGGGCACCAAATCATAACTTTACTCTTGGTAGAGCAAGGTTAGGGGTAAACTTAGATGGATTAGAAGTTGGTGTTGGAGCTGACGGAGATCTAGAAAAAAACCTTAACGTAGGCCCATACTTAACAGCGAGTTTTTAACTCGCTTTTTTTAATGTTTTATTAATGGAAGAATATCACTTAAGTCTTTAGAATCAACTACATGAGTGGCTTCTTTCTTTAATTCTTCAAGTTTACAATTGAATGCAATAGACTTACCTACTAATTGAAAACACTTTAAATCATTCTTATCATCACCAATGTAAGTTACTTCTTTTGGATCAATGTCTAAGTCTTCACAGAGATGTTTAACTATCTCTGGTTTCTTATCTAAACCTTCACCAATTGGCCAAAGAAATTCACCTGCAACTTTTCCATCTTTAATCACTAGTTCATTACCGTAGATGTGATCTATCCCTAAATCATGTTGAACTTTCCTTGCAACGTCAATGGAATTGCCAGTGATGATTGCTGTAATCCAACCTTGTTCTTTGATAAACTTGAAAACTTCTTTAACACCAGGTAAATACTTTACACTTTTATTAACTAAATCATAGTATGGTTTTGCTTCCTTTCCTTTCCAGAGTTTAACAACAACCTCTTCAACCAACCTATCATAATCAGAATGAAGATATTTTTCTGTTAATACTTTACCTTGTTCGTAAGTTCCAAAGACTTTATGAGCTTCCATCCAGAAATATTGATTTTCTAGAATTACACCATCCATGTCAAAGCAGATTAGTTTTGTCATTGTCTTATAGGATTAAAAACCACCCTTTTAACTTGCATTACAATAAACACTATACTTGCAACTAAGATTATCCACAACCAATCCAAAGCCATTAAAGGAACTGTCTTGAACCAAGTGTTCAAACCATAAACAACTAAGATCTGTAATGCCACAGAGATTAAAACTGAGCCAACTAAATACTTGTTCTTTAAAATGTTCTTTAGTTTTGTATCTCTACAGTTAAAAACATTAAACATCTGGAACATCATTAAAGTTGTAAAAGCAATAGTTTGAGCGTAAATTAATTCTTTACCTATGTACATCTTAAACAAGAATAAAGTTCCAGCACACATAATAACAGCGGGCAAGATTAAATCTACTAATTCTTTTTTCTCAATTATATGAGACTTAGGATCCCTAGGTGGTTCTTTCATAATTCTTTTAGAAACAGGATCTTCAGATAATGCTAAAGCAGGTAAACCATCAGTTACTAGATTAATCCATAGAATTTGAATTGCCAAAAGTGGTAAAGGGAAGCCCATTAACAAACCAATAAAGATAACTAACAACTCACCTAAGTTACTTGAGAATAAGTATTTGATGAACTTTTTGATGTTAGTATAAATACCGCGGCCTTCTCTGATAGCATTAACTATTGTAACAAAATTGTTGTCTAATAAAATCATGTCTGAAGCTTCTTTAGCAACGTCAGTGCCAGCACCAACTGCAGTCCCAATATCAGCGTACTTTAAAGCAGGGGCGTCATTAATACCATCACCTGTCATTGCAACAATCTCACCTTTGTCTTGTAAGCAAGTTAATATCCTAACTTTATGTTTAGGAGTAACTCTTGCGAAAATAGAAATGTGATCAATCTCTTTACTTAATTCTTTATCTGACAACTTATCTAAGTCTTTACCTGTTATAGCTTTTCCTGCAATCCCAATTGATTTACCAATGGCTTTTGCTGTTAAAGCGTGGTCACCAGTAATCATAACTACCCTAATACCTGCCTTATGGCATTCGTCAATTGATTTCTTAACGTCATCCCTTGGAGGATCAATCATTGCCATTAAACCAACAAAAACTAAGTCTTTATCTTTATTGTTCTTAGAATAAGCTAAACCTAGAACTCTCAATGCCTTATTTGCCATGTCGTGATAAACAAGTTTAATCTTTGCTTTCTCTTTAGGTGTTAGTAATCTAATCTGATTCTTGTTAATAATATACTTACAGTTTTTAAGAACTATCTCTGGGGCACCTTTCATGTAAAGGATGTCTTTGTTCTTAACTGTGTTAACTGTCTGCATGAATTTCTTTGAAGGATCAAACGGAACTTCTGAAACCCTTTTGTAATTGTAAATTAAGTTAGCTTTCTTAGATGCTACTAACATTGCTTTTTCTGTAGGATTTGAAGAATGTTCTAGAGAAGCGTTGTTACAAATTGATGCAACTTCAAATAATTTATAGAATTCTTTAGGATTGATTTTCTTATCGTTATGTAAGAAGTTACCTTTTAAATCATAACCTGTGCCAGTAACGTCGATTAACTTGTTATTTGTATAAATTTTAGTTACTGTCATCTCATTCTTAGTTAATGTTCCAGTCTTATCAGAACAAATAACTGTAGTAGAGCCTAATGATTCTACTGCAGGCAGTTTACGTATCAACGCTTTTCTTTTAACTAACTTCTGTGTACCCAAGGCTAATGAAATAGTAATAACAGCTGGTAAACCTTCAGGTATCGCTGCAACTGCTAGTGCAACCGACATTAGGAATAATTCACCAATATCAAAACCGTGAGCTAAACCTACAATAAATACTAGAGCACAGATTCCAAGAATGGCATAGGTTAGATTATGACCAAGTTTATCTAACTTAACTTGTAATGGTGTTTCTTTTACTGGAGCACCCTTTAGTTGAGATGCAATCTTGCCTAACTCTGTCTTAATACCAATTGAAGTGACAATTGCTTTAGCATGACCCAATATAACTGTAGTGCCAGAGAATAACATGTTGGTTTGGTTAGCTAAAATAGCTTCTGTGTTTATCACTTTATGATTTTTATGAACTGGAATAGATTCTCCAGTCAAACATGATTCGTCAACTTCTAAAGAGAAACCTTCAATTATCCTAGCGTCAGCAGGAATAAATTGACCCTCTTTAATAAGAATTAAATCTCCCGGTACTAACTCAGAAGCAGGAATTTCTTTCACTTTACCATTACGTATTACCATTGCTAATGGTTTTTGAATTCCCTTTAATGCTGCGATTGCTTTCTCTGCCTTGTATTCCTGGGCGAAGCCTAAGAAAGCGTTTAAGATAATAATAATTGTAATAACAATACCGTCAGTGAATTCACCTAATAGAAATGAAACTAAAGCTGCTGCAATCAAAATATAAATAATGAAACTTTTAAACTGTTCAAAGAACAATTTTAACTTTGAAATTGATTTGTCATCTGGCAACCCATTCTTACCATACTTGTATTGTCTTCTTTTAGCATCTGACTGAGATAATCCTTTAGTTGAAGAATTAAGTTTTTTGAGAGTTTGGTTTATTGTCTTCTGGTAGAACATATAATTTAATACAATTCTAGCTATTTAAAAGTTTATGGTCTTCCAATAGAATCATATTTAAATCCAATCTCTCTGATCTTTTTAGGGTCCCATAGGTTCCTGGCGTCAACCACAACTTTTGGTTCTTGCATTAGATCAAATATTTTCTTGAAGTCTGGGCTCCTAAACTTTGACCATTCTGTCATTATCACTATTGCATTTGCACCCTCAGCAGCTTCGTAGATTGAATTTGTATAAGTAATATCTACACCCTTTAACTCCCCTTTGAAGTTCCCCATTGCTTTGGGATCGTGAACTCTTAATTTTGCACCCAAGCTTATTAGTTTCCTTGCTAAATAAACAGAAGATGATTCCCTAACGTCGTCAGTGTTAGCTTTGAATGCTAAACCAAAGATTGCAATTGTTTTTCCAGATTCATCCCCAAGTAACTTATGTAGTTTTTGATAAGGAACTTCTTTTTGTGCTTCGTTTCTTTTTAAGATTGAGTTTAGAACAAAAGGTTTGATTCTTGATAGTGATCCGAAACCTGCCAAAGCACTTACGTCCTTAGGAAAACACGAACCACCAAATCCAGGCCCTGGAAAAAGGAATGCTTTTCCAATCCTTGAGTCACTTCCAATACCCTCCCTAACTTCAGTAATGTCTGCTCCACAGACGTCTGCTAAAGATGCGATCTCGTTAATTAAAGAGATTTTTGCTGCTAGCATTGCGTTAGCAGAGTATTTTGTTAATTCTGAGCTTTCTCTTCTCATTATGATAATCTTGTTTAAGTCCCTTCTTGCAAACGGAGAGTGCAGTTCTTTTAGTTTCTCTATAGCAAAATTATCTTCAGAACCAATAACTATCCTGTCAGGTTTTAAGAAATCTTCTACTGCCCTACCCTCTGCAAGGAATTCTGGGTTTGATGCTACAAAGACTCTCTTATCTGTTATTTCTGTTATTATTTTTTCTACGCTTGATGATGTTCCAGGGGGAACTGTGCTTTTACATACTACTATTTTATTATCTTGGTCAATGTTTTCTGCAATGCCTTTAGCTGCTTTATGAATGAACTCTAAGTTAGCTTCACCATGTTCGTTTTTTGGAGTGCCAACTGCAATGAAGATTATGTCTGAGCCCTGTACTGCCTCTTTAATATTTGTTGTGAACTTTAATCTTCCTTCCCTTGTGTTCTCTAATACTAACTCTTTAAGCCCTGGTTCGTGTATAGGAATTATTCCTTCCCTTAGGCTGTTTATTTTATTTTCATCAATGTCAACTAGAGTTACGTTGTTACCTTGGGAAGCAAAGCATGTCCCACTAACTAAACCTACGTAACCTGCGCCCAAGAATGCGAGTTTCATGGTTGAAACTGATTTAATATGGTTTATAAAGATTATTAGATTGTAGTTCTGATTAGAAAGGTTTATATTTGATTTTGGAGGCCATAAATGTAGTTGCGTCGGTAGTGTAACGGTTACTCCTTAATTTATTCTGGGGCCGTAAAGCATCTCAGCCTTCCAAGCTGAGGATCCGAGACCCTGGAGAAGGTTACTCTCGGGCGGGAATTCGAATCTCGGCCGGCGCATCTAATATTCTTGTGTTTCTAGGATTTACAAGTTTTAGGAAACTCCACCTATCTTTTCTAGATAAAGTGATGTGGTACATATCTACCCTATTTTTCCTTTTATCCTTTCTTATCTCAAACGTGTATTTGAAATTAAAATCATCTAAGAACCCTTTTATGTTTGTTATTAGAGATTTTGAAGACGAAGCGAAGTTTATTTTGTTTTTGGAGAGGTGCCCATCACTATCTAGATTCCCCCTTAGAAATCCAATCTTGAACTGATCTGAATGCTCTGTACAATTAAGGCACACTGTGTAAGTTTTTTTATTGTCCTCGTCCCAATATAGATATTGTTTTATTAATTCATAGATCTTTTTTGAACTATAACATATAATTACGACATCACCCCTTTTGTTTATGAAGTGAAAGGGAGATTTACTGAATAACTCTTGAAACATTTCTTCTATTTGACTAACAAATCCCACATCTTTAGCATTACAAAATATTCTAATCCTATAATGGTATTGTTTAGTCTTAAAGAAATTACCATCACCAGCAAACAATCCAATAAATTCCCCAATTAGTAGATCATCCCGTTTTATTCTCACCCTTTTTATCTTTCTTCCCTTTATCTTCTTATAATGATAATATATGGTCCCTTTTGAAATCCCACCTAATTTTTTAGAAATTCTATTTATGGAAAGGCCTTGATTTATTAGAGAGATTATCTTGTCTTTCATATATTATCTTAAGTTTCTAACTTCAAATGATTTTCGCGCTAGGTTGACAAGTGGGGCTATATACTAGAGCATATAGGTTGTACCTTTTGTCAGTTACTACATTAAATTTTTATATCATAATTATATACTAATCGGATACCATCCAGGTGCGAAAGCTGGGTTTGATCTAGAAAATCCATATGGTTGATCTTCGGGTTATAAAACCTGTCTCGCAAGACTTGGGTGGTATTTCTCTACAGAAATCTTTAAGATCTAGTTGGGATTAAAAAGAAACATGGGATTATTCTCTGATATGCTAAACTCTGATGAAACACTTTTTAAGAATCCAGTTGCCCTAGAATTTTCTTTTCAACCTAAATTGTTGAAATATAGAGAAGAAAAACAACATTATATTGCAACCTGTATTAAACCATTATTACAAGAGAGAGACGGAAGGAATTTATTGATAACTGGTAAACCAGGTGTAGGTAAAACTGTTTGTTTAAAGCATGTACTGAAAGAATTAGATGATGAATATTCTGGTGATGTTTTTTGTGTGTTTGTTAACTGTTGGCAAAAAGAAACACCTTTCAAATTAATTTGTGATATTTGCGAGCAAGTTGGATATACTTGGATACATAATAAAAGAACCGATGAGTTAGTGAAAGCTTGTGCTTCCATCATAAATAAAAAGTCAATTGTTTTAGTTTTAGATGAGATTGATAAGTTACAAGATTATTCAATAGTTTATACTTTGTTAGAAGAGATCTATAAGAAAACTTTCATTTTGATAACTAATGAAGAGGATTTCTTGATTAAATTAGATGAAAGAATAAAATCAAGGTTAATGCCAGATAATTTGAAATTTGAGCCTTATAATTACGAACAGACCAAAGGGATATTAGAACAAAGAGTAGACTGGGCCTTCTTTGAAGGTGTATTTCCTTTAGATGCTTTTGAGTCAATCTGTAAGAAGACATTTGAATTAGAAGATGTTAGGACAGGGTTGTTTTTGTTAAAGGAAAGTGCTGAGATTGCAGAAGGGTTTTCTAGAAGGCAAGTTAGTTTAGAGCATGTTGAGAAATCTATAACTAAATTAGATGATTTCAAGAAGAAAGATGTTGAAGTATTAGATAAGAAACAGAAAGGGTTATTGGAATTAGTTAAAGAGAATAGTGGTAAAACTATAAGTGACTTGTTTAAGATTTATGAAGAGCAGGGTGGAAGTCAGAGCTATAGAACTTTTCATAGGAAGTTGAAGGAACTTGAGAAAGATTCTATGATAAAGTTAAAAGAAGATTCTAGAGGTAATTTTGGGAGAACTACTTTAGTTGAGTATAATACAAATAAAAAATTAGATGAGTTTTAATTCAATCTTAAGCACAGTCCGTACCCTGGGCGTTACAACCATGTTCACATACCAAAGTTCCTACTGCGGGAGGTCTATTTGGTTCATTACACATATAGTTTATTAAAACTCCACCTTCACATAACTGATTAGGTTGAAGTATCCACTCCCCATGACCCGTACAATCAACTATGTGCTTATAGACACTTCCCTCACGATTACAGACTAATCTTTCTTCTGTATTGCAGTAGTCTACACAAGACCCCTCATCACAAAACATCCCAAACTCACGTTGGCAGTTAATATATATATTCATGGGTTGACCATTTAAGCAGTAATATTCTTGAACAGATTCATAATCAGCACAAACATCTGTAGCAGAATTTCCTTCATTATTGGTTCGATCTCTCCCCTCTTCATTTGTAATATAGTCATAATCTCCATCAAATGAAATTGTTCCATTTACAAGAGGATTAATACCCCCGTCAGAATCAAAACAATCAACTGTGTCCCTATAGGTTTGGACACATTCTGCCCTGCCAACTTGCATTTCACAACCCCTATCACAAGATTGAACTGTTCTCCATCTTTCATGTGTACACCTTTGGACATTATCACCTTGGCACCTTGTATCACCAGATTTACAAGATGATTCTTGAGCTGGTGCATTACTTTGAGAGATTGCCCTTTGGGAATAAGGTGACTTTTTTGAAGCATTACCTGTAATGGTTGCTAATACTAAACCAAGTAAAATAACTATAATTGCAATAACAATGAAAATTACATTAAGATTTATTTTGGAAGGTTTCTTTCGAGTTACCCTTTTCTTTCTTGTAGTCTTACGTTTAGTCACTTTTCTTCTAGAAGTTTTTCTTTTAGTTATCCTTTTCCTTGCCATCTGTTATTAATTCTTAAATTAATTATATTTAAAGGTTTTTATGAATAGGTTTTATGATTCTCTCGTCTTTGATTAAAGTCTTACTTAGCTTAGTTAAAACTTGAACGAAATCATGAGATTTTTTCATAACTTCTTTATATTCTCTTTCTGTTAAATGAGATTTCTCACCATGAGTTATTTCTTTGTTTAGTTTTCTTAACTTTTCATAGTACTGGACCCATTTCTTATCTAAGAATTTCTTTTTAACAAAGTGTTTAGTTAACATTTCAGATACATGTTCTGGTGATGGAGGAACTAAGTGTTCTGCCATCAGTGCTGCGTGAGCTGCGTCAACTGTTGCCCAATGATTAGATTCTACAGCTGCTAAGATTTCTTTATTAGCTTTCCATAAATGATCATGAGCTCTTGACATTAAAGTGAAAACTGCTTCTGGTGATGGTCTGATTCTTCCCCTTGCTAATAAAACTTTTAAAGGTTCAAAGAAACCACCAAAGTCAACTAAAGCTTCACCGTACCTTAGAACATTCATTACCATTGGTTCTCCAGCTTTTATTTGGTCCCAGAATGAAGATAATGTTACAGTGGTTAAATGGATTTTTTCAGAGTATTTTTGTGCTTCAACTAGTTTTGAAAGTTCTGCCCTATACCATGCAATTAACTCTTGGTCCCAGTTAACAACACAGTCATCAACAATGATAATAAGATCAATGTCACTTTTCTTTTTTGAAGTGTGTTTAGAAGTACTACCAAATAGAACAATAGATTTGATTATCTGTTGGAACTTCTTATAAGTTTTAGTTGCAAAATCGTATGCAATCTTATATTCTTTATCTACGTTCTTTTTAGAAGTTTTCATCCTTCACCTCTTATATGAATTTGATTGATTGAATATATAAAATTATTGATTAGGGGTTCCTGAGAACCTTGATTTTTCTCCACCCACTTGACCACCAAGTTCTTTAGGCATTGTAGTAAATGATGAGCCGTAAAGGTTAAAGTGTGATTGTGGGAATTCTATGAATGAATCTGAATGAGCAGAGTTATATGGGTTTGTGTTCCATACTGGGCCGCCTTGTGCTCCGTATAAAGGAGCTTGGATGTTTTCTAAAACTACAGGGAATGATGATTGTTTGAAAGAGTTTGTCCAACTCCCACCCTCTTCAATTATTCTTCCTCTAAAGCCAGTTTGTTCTAATTCCTTAACAATATCTTCTATTGGGATATCTGCTGTACCAACAGGTAAGTGTGAAGAATGGAAACCGAAGTTGTCCCACATGTGAGCGTGCTTAATCATTCCGCCCTCACCCAACATTTTTGTTTCTTTCTTTGCGATTTTTGTGAACTCTTCGTTTGTAAGTCCTGCTCTTCTTAAAGATGCCATGTGACCAATGTCCCAGTTAATACCCAAATGGTGATCCACCCATTTCTTTGCTTTTTTTTCTGAAACACCATCTGCTTTTAGTTTCTTTACAATTTCTTTTCTTGCGTTTTCTATTGTAGGTCTAAGATCTTTTGCCCTTGATAATGCAGTGTCTGTCCAGAAGTTTTCTACTGCTAAGACTGGGGCCCTATCTCCTAATTTCTTATAAGTGTCAACCATAGTACCAACTAAAGTTTTTGCAACTTGTTTACTAGAGAATTCATTAATTGGTTTGAATGTCTTTGGTGTTTTTAATTTTGATAAAACTGCAAGTGTTGCGTTTCTGTCGTTCTGTTGGAATTGTTTTACTTTTTCACTTAAATCATATAATCTTTGTCTTTCTTCGTTTGATAAGTTTCTTTTCCTTTCTAACTCTCTTTGTTCTAGCATTGCAGGTGCTACATTTTTAATCATCTTTCTTCTTTCTTTTCTTAATTTTTCTAATGCTGCTTTTCCAGATCTGTCTCCACTGTCTTGAAAAGTATCATAAAGGTCTTCCATTTGTGACCCTAAGCTAGATTCGAAAGAATCAACTTCTTGTTCTAATGCCATTGAGAGAATGTCGTTTTGTTTAGCTCTACTTTTCAGATTATTTATTTGATCTTTAAACCTTTCTGGGTCTTGTTCTTCCCACCTTTCTATTTGTTGTTCCATCCTTAAGTTATTCATTTGTAATTCTTCCATTCTTTTTTCCCTTTCGAGAATTTCACCGTGAGTTTGTGCTAGTTCTCTTTTCTCTTTA
Source organism: Candidatus Woesearchaeota archaeon (assembly GCA_964524105.1). Taxonomy (GTDB): domain Archaea; phylum Nanobdellota; class Nanobdellia; order SCGC-AAA011-G17; family GW2011-AR18; genus JAGVXZ01. The sequence continues at coordinate 10,634 of CAZGBX010000001.1, read as the reverse complement.
TCCCATGCTGTGAAGTTTGCGCTATTAAGTTTTCTTTGAATATCCCAGACTTCTTCTTTACCTGAACTTAAAGAGAATTTTTTCTCGTGTTTTATTTCTTGAATTTCTCCAGTCTTAGTGTTTACTATCCTCATTGATCTGATACCTAAATTATCTGGACATTGTTCAAGAACTTGATTACCAAATTTATCTTTTATTTCTCTACCAGTCCTGTCTCTTTTTACTCTTAGTAATCCTTTTTCATATTCTTCACCTTTAGTTTCTGCTGCAGAAGGGTGAACAACAACTGGAACATTTGGTGCACCTTTTCCTTGATCTAGTAAATAAGCCCTTTCTAAAACTTTCTTTAGAAAATTTTCTGTATTTAGTCTTTTTGATTCTGACCACACCCTACCTTGTTCAATACCTGCTAAATCAAAACCTACTGCTGGGGCGTGTAAAGAAACATCAACATCTATAAGTTTTGACCATTGTTTAATGTTCTTTAAGTGTTCGTTAGGAATAGATTCAAAAGTTTCAATTTGTAATGAACCTATCTCAACGTTCTTCACACCTTCATTGATTTTCTTACCAAATTCTTGTAATTGTGCTGGAGTAGAAGGATTAGTTGTAGTACCCCACCTACTAAAGACATTTACTTTGTATTTAGGGTCCATTACGTCACTGTAACCTTGTACGTGATTGTGGCTGTAATCCATACTTTAATTATAGAACAGAACTTTATAAGGTTTACTAAGCGGATTTTTAGATTAGGGTAAAAAACAAAGCTTTAAAAAGTAGGGTGCATTAATGCACAGCATTGGTGCACAATGAGTAAAACAAAAAAAGATCTTGTGATAGAACTCCTTAAGAAAAATACTGATGGATTAACAATTATTGAGATTGCTGAGAAAATAAAGATTTCTAGAAATACAGTACCAGTTATTCTTGCAGAACTAAAAGGGGCTGGGAAGATTAGGATTAGGCCTATTGGGAGAGCCAAGTTACATTATTGGAAAAAGAGAAAATGAAAAAAGGGGTGGTGTTAATTGTATTAATTTTGATACTTCCAGTAATAGCATATTCCTTAGGTATCTCCGCAACTGATTGTTATGATGGTGCACAAGACCCTATTCCACTATGTACATGTGTAGACCTAAATAAAATAAGAGATGATGTGACAGCAAATTATGAGTTACAAAATAATATTGATTGTTCAGGTACAGAAAGTTGGGATTCGGGTGCAGGGTGGACACCAACAGCAGGAACCTATGCAGGAAGGTTTACTGGAACTTTAGATGGGCAGGGTTATGATATTACAGGGCTTTACATTAATAGGGCATCAAATTATCAGGGGCTTTTTGGTTATACTGATGCTAGTGCCAAAATTACTAATTTTAATATTATAGGTGCAAGACTTACAGGTGCGTCTTACATGGGGGGGTTTGTTGCATATAATTATGGAAATGTTAGTTTTATTTCTTTTCAAGGTAATATTACAGGGAGTACAGAGATGGGGGGAATTGTAGGTGTGAATAATGGACCGATTAATGATTGTTATTCAAAGGGAAATTTTACTGCAAGAACAAGTGGAATGATTGGTGGAGTTATGGGAGACAGCATAAGTAGCAGTTCTAAAATTAATAATTGTTATTCTGAAGGAATTGTTTCTGGGGTCGGGCAAGGTGTAGGTGGATTAGCAGGTAGAAACTATGGTACAATTCAGAATTCATATTCAAGAGCGAATGTAACAAGTTCTTCTACTGGAATTGGTGGGTTTCTCGGAACAAATTATGGAACAGTTACAAAATGTTATTCTACAGGTTATGTTGATGGAAGTAACCCCTATTATTCATATGGTTTTGGACCAGGTACTGGCGGAACTGTTTCTGTTTGCTATTGGGATAAAGAAACTTCAGGAATTACAACAACTGGAGATTATGGCGGGGGAACTCCAAAAACCACAGCACAAATGATTGATGTTGCAACATATACAACTTCTTCTGCATGGGATTTTCTAGAGAATCCTAACAATGATGTGGCAAATGAGGACCATTGGGGTATTTCTGATTTGTTAAATCATGGTTATCCAGCCTTAGTTAACATTGGAATTGGGGAAGGGTTAGTAAATCCTGTAGTTACTATGGACAGTCCAGCGGATAATTATTTTATGCCAGGGGCTACAAGCGTGGAGTTTGGTTGTTCAGTTTCAGGGGGAAATGAACTATCAAATATGAGTTTGTACATTACAGACAATTCTAATTCGAACTTTGTTCTAAATGTAACAACAGAAATGAGTGGAGCAATAAATTCAACCACATGGGACTTAGAAATTGCTGGGGGAAATTATACGTGGAATTGTTTAAGTTATGACATAACGGGAAAATTTGATTGGGGATCAAATAGAACAATTACATTTGATGGTTTAGGCCCAACATTTACTGATTTTGAAAATCAAAGCTTGCTTGAAGAAGTTTCTTTAGCTTATGACATTGATGCAACAGATTCGGGAAGCGGGTTAAGTTGTTTTACTGTAAATGATACTATAGATTTTAAGATTGATTGTTCAGGTAACTTAGAGAATAATACAGCCCTAAGTGTTGGGACCTATTGGTTGAATATTTCAGCGAATGATTCTGTTAATAATATAAACTCCGATATAATGTTCGTTAATGTAACCCCAAGAAGTAGTATTGGTTTGAGTTTAATCACGCCAACAGGAGATATGAATGTTAAACAAAATGAGTTTTTTCAAGTACAAGTAAATGTAAGTTGTACTAATGCTAATTGTGAAGAGATTAATGTTAGTTTAGATCCTGCTGAAGCAGCTGAGTACTTTGATGATTTTGAAAGTAACTTTGGTCATTGGGCAACACACACAGGAATAAATTGTCCTGCCTCTGAAGCGTGGGGGAAAAGAGGCAGTTCAACTTCTTCTAGTGGGACAGGGCCGCAAAGTGGAGGAGTAGGTGGAGCTGGAACTAACTTCATGTATGTTGAGACCTCTTCAGGAAGTTGTTATGACAGTGGAGATATCGCACTAGTTTATTTTAATGAAACAATAGATTATGATGCATCGCAAAATGAAAAAGTAGAGTTTTATTTTCATGCTTATGGGTCAAATATTGATGACTTATACTTAGAGGAAAATAGTTCGGGTTCGTGGTCAAAGTTATGGGAGATGCACAACATAAATGTTAATGTATGGAACTTTACAAGTGTGGATTTGTCTAGCCTGAGTGGGAGTGGAACACTAAGGTTTAATTATACTAGAACTTCTATAGGTTATCAAAGTGATATTTCACTTGATAGAATAAATGTAACTTCTTCTTCAAGTGGGAAAACTGGATTGATTTCAACTGCCCCAGGAACAATATCGTTTTATACAAATGTAACAAACCCATATAATATTACTTTAGGAGAAGACCAATCAGAAATAATTACATGGTGGGTAAATGCAACAGGAGCTGTAGAGAATTCTTTTGAGTTTTTTGTATATGCTAATAAGACTTCTGAGAGATCAATAAATGATATTACACAAACTTGGTCTGTTACTATTGTGTCTGAAACTATCTCACCCTTAATAGATTTTATTTTACCAACACCCCCCCAAGGAACCAAGACTACAAACACAACCCTCGAAGTAAATGTATCAATTATTGAACCAAACTTAGAAGAAGTGATTTACAATTGGAATGGAACAAGTTATACCGTGTATAATGATTCTTTAGTTTTAATGATGAATTTTGATAATGTTTCTTCTCTAGGAGAGAATGATACTTTTGTTGTTGATATTAGCGAGAATGGATTTAACGGTACTGCTACCAACGATGCCAAATATTCTTCATCAGGGAAATATAACGGTGGGTTTGTATTTGATGGGTCAGATGATCGATTTTTAATTACTGATCCTGTAAGCGGTTCTGCAGAATTAACTGGAGCATTTACAATCGAATTATGGTTAAAGACTTCTGCAACAAATGGGGCCTTAGTTAGTAAATTAACTGATAGCCCTTATGATGGTTGGGCATTTAGATTTGGTAGTGGAAATTTACAAGCTTATTTAAAAAATTGGAGAGTTGGTTCTGCAACTATAAATGATAATTCTTGGCATCATGTTGCATTTACCTATCACGGTGACACTACCGGGCAATTTTATGTTGATGGACAAAAAGATGGTGGTGTCCAGACAGGGTTCACCACACCAACTGCAACCAGCCAAGATATTTATATTGGAGAGGAATCATGGGATGTTAATGAGTGGGATTTTGCAGGATCAATAGACGAATTAAGAATTTGGGATAAAAATCTTACATCTGAGGAAGTTTACCAACATTATATTTCTAACTTGAAAAAGTTTAATTCTACAAACTGGAATTTTTATATCAATCAGAGTAAAAATACAACTAGCGTATTTGATGAAGGAGCATACACATATTATACTTATGCAAAAGATAAATCAGGAAATGAAAATACAACTGAAACAAGGACGGTAACTATTTCTTCAGATATAACTGCGCCAGTGGTGAGTTTAAGCACACCATGGAATAATTCAGGAACAATTGAGAATGCAACTTTTGTTTATAGTGTGAATGATACAAATGAGATTTGGAACTGTTCTTTTAATTTTAATCAAGAGATAAATCAAACAAATTTATCTTCAATTTTCAAAGGAGAAGATCAGAACTTTACGTTAAATAACCTAGGAATTGGAAACTATAATTGGAGCGTTAACTGCACAGATAATTATGAAAATGTAGGTGCAAGTGAAGCAAGAACGTTTAGTGTTATTAAAGACAGTGATTTTTCTGGGGGATCAACAAATTTTGATATAGTTAATGTGAGTAATATTACAAACTTAATTATTGAAGAATCAAATACAGGCAAGATTGAGTTTTTACAAGATGTGGATTTAAGTTCTGGAGCAGACATTAATGAGAATGTTAATATCTCATTTAATAGAATAGAAATAAATTCTACTGCGTTATCTGAACTAAACAAGTCTGCTAGACTAAGATTATATAACCTTACATTCACCACGCCAGAGATTTTGAAAGGTGAGGATGAGTGCCCAGAAGTGGTATGTACACAAGAAAATTATTCCTCTGGAACCTTGACCTTTAATGTTACTTCTTTTTCAGTTTACTCTGCAAGAGAAGGTGCTACAAGTGAGAGCCCCACATCTTCGACAACAAGTGGTTCGTCTGGAGGGGGGAACGTATTCCGTGAGTGTAGGGAAGATTTAGATTGTGAAGAAGGTTATTCTTGTTATGAAAAGGAATGTGTGAAACTATTTGATATTGAAATACTTAAAGTTGAGCCCCTGATTGATTCTCTTGATTTTACATTAGATTACTTAATTAAAGGAATGGCAGACATCAACGGGGATGTTATCATTAAATTCTGGCTACAAAAAGGAGATGAGAAAATTATGTTGGGTCAGGATGCAATATACTTAGGAAGTTTTGAGGAGAAAACAAAAACTACAACATTAAACCTCCCTTTAGATATTTCAGACAATGATTATGATTTGTATGTGCAAGTTAATTTTGAAAACTATCAAGTTGAGTCATTTAGGAAGATAAATCTGAAGATTGATGAAGAACAAGGAAAGATAGAAGAGATAGAATTAGTAAAGGAAATGGAGATAGTTGAAGAAAAGATACAATTGAGTGATAAGGCTCGGCCATTGTATAAATTGTGGTGGGTTGTTTTATTAATTGTAGTTTTAGTTTCTGCTTTAGCTTATAGAAATGAGATAGTTAGATTAATCAAGAGGTTTAGAGTTAACAAGGAAGTTATCGCAGACATCCCAATAATAAATAAAAAGGGGTATATCACACGAGGGGTAAACTGGTTGTACGATAAAAAAGTTTATACTGACTCAGGGCATTATATTGGTGAAGTTAAAGGAGTAATTTTGTTACACGATAAGATTCATAGTTTAAAAATTAAATTAGGTAAGAAATACAGGATTAAGGGGATTATTATTAATTATAGTAATGTAAAAGATATTGGAAAGATTGTTATTATTGACAGCATTATTTTAGATAAAATTAATTCTTTAGAAAACTAAGCAAGCATACCATGGGATTTTTTATAGACTTCGTAGACCTTCTTACAGTTGTCTTTTGCTTTTCCTTCTGCAGATTTCATTGTCTCTTTGTATAAGAATTCTTCTTTAGGTTTTGGTTTGAAGAGAGTTGTCATTGGACCAAGTACTTCTGAGGCACCATCAAAGACACCTTTGAATGGGTTATCGAATGTTGCTTTCTTTTTAGGTTCTTCGACTTTCTTTTCTTTTTTCTTACCTAAGAAAGTTGACATTTCATCTTTACCTAAGAACCGATCTAACTCTTCCCTTAATGAATCTAAACTTACAGTAACCCAGTTCTGTATTAATTCCATGTCATCATATAATTCTTTGGAATCTAAGATGTCTAAATCAATATCATCAAGTGCGTAAGCTTCGAAGCCAATGTCAGTTCTGCCACCGTGGACGTATTGTCTACCACCTTGACCACCTACTGCTTGTGGTATAGTTCTGAACTTTAGTTTTATTCTAATTAATGCGTAGAACTTCCTATCTGTTTTTATGTCTTTGAAATGAGGATTAACTGAATCTGGTTTTATTTCTTTTTTACCAAACAATTCTAATTCCATTTGCATATTAGAGAATGCGTTGATAATATCTGGAGTGTTGAAGTCTTTCATGTGAAGTTTTTGTGCTGCAACTAAGTAAGGTTTAGCCCATTTTGTGTAAAGCTTTAAAGTTCCAACCTGAGATTTTAAGTAAGATTTTTCTACATCAAACCTGTTTCTTATTTCTGCTTCACTGTATTTTACCCAGTCAAAGAAATCTAAGAATTTTTTCTTTAAGATTGTTTTTACATTCTCGTTAATGTCTAGTTTCTTTAAGTCTTCTGCTTTTTCACCATGAACTTGTAAGAATGCTGGCCTTAAAGTAGGGAAGTTTAGGTTTTGTGATAAAGCGTTAATACTTCCTGCTCCGTTTTTAATATCAACATTATCCATCCAGACGAATTTTAATGCCATTCTACCTTTTTCTTTTTCATCTTTGTCTTTAGAGTTGTATCTGTTGTAATGTTGTAATCTTAATTCGAACTCTTTTAAATCGTAAATAATGTTAAGTATACTTTTTATTACTTGATTAATTGCTCCCAAATAGTCTGCAGCTTTTTGTTGCATCTGAGTTTTCTTACCACCAATCTCAGAGAAGTAACCTGATGAGACTGAAGCTTCGAAATCTTCAGGACCTTTGAAAACGTCTAAGTCTAAACCACCTGGTGCTCTGTCCCTCATGAAGTCTAGTAACCAGAAGTAGATGGGTTCTAATCCTTCTGAGAAAGAATCGTAAGTTAAAGTGAATTTCTCCAATGGATCACCACTTAAAATCTCTGGATATGCTAACTTTACTAGCTTTTTCTTAATGTCAGAGTATTCTTTTTTTGGAATGAATTTTTTCAGATACTTTTTCTTATCTTTCTCTTTTTCAAGTTGTTTTTTGATCTGATCAAATGTAAGAATCTCCTCTTTTTGTGCCATAGAAAGATATTTATATCTGGGAATTTATAAAGGTTATTATGGGACTGTTAGACAAGTTTAGCAAGAAAAAAAAGGGTTTTGATCCAGTAGACTTTGATTCTAAGCCAGATCTAGGTGATGAAGGTGGGTTAGGTTTGCCTAAAGCTAAGTTTCCTTCAGATGATTTGGGGGGGTTAGGTCCCAGGCCAAGTCCCTTGGAACCTAAGAAAAATAATAGAGATGCTGAGTTGATATTAGCTAAGTTAGATGCGATTAATCATAGATTGGATGCTATTGAGAGAAGGTTAGCTGAGATTGAAAGGATTGCTAAAAGTGAATAAGTTAATTTTTATTCCTGTTTTGGTTTTACTTGATTTTTTTAGTAAGTTGTTCTTTAAGTCTGGATCTGTATTGAATACTGGTGTTGCTTTTGGTTTGTTTCAAGAGAATAATGTTCTTTGGATGATTGTGAGTTTAGTTGTGGTTTTGTTATTATGTTATTGGTATTATAAAGAGAAGAAGTATAGGTTAGGATTGATGTTAGTTATTTCTGGTGCTGTAGGTAACTTACTTGATAGAGTTTTATATGGTGGTGTTGTAGATTTTATTAACTTAAGTATTTGGCCTGCTTTTAATTTCGCTGACGCTTACAATGTTGGTGGTGTTGTTGTAATAATTTATTTTATGTATAGGAAATGATTACTTCTTGAATAAAGGGCACTTTCTTTTGATAACGTGAAAATCTAATTCCAAGCAATTTAGTTTGTTCTTAATCGAACTTGTTTCTGATTTTAATTCAGAAATATCTTCCGTGGCCCTGTTCAATTGATTCATTGCTGAACCTGCAATATAAATTGCTCCTATTAAAGGCGAGTAAATAATCCAATCAGGAGTATTTATTATACCAAACATTTTTAGGATTGTCCAAAGAGCAATGTAACCCAAACATATCCAAGCAAGGATATCCCAAAAACTTCTTTTCATAATAATAAATTAAGATCTTGAAGTTTAAATGTTTTACTTGAAATCAATTGGAAGATTTCCGAGATTAACGAAAGTTATTTAAAGAAACACTTTTTCAAAATATTATGAAACTAGTAACTCTAAAAACATTGAATGATTCTTCTAGAGTGTACTATTATTGATAGGGCTAGTTTGCCCCACTGCATTTTTCCCCACGTAGCTCAACGGTAGAGCGTTCGGCTGTAGATTCTAAATGACTAAATGAGCTAATAGTTCTAAGAATGATATTTAGACAGCTGATCCCGAAAGGTTGCTGGTTCAAATCCGGCCGTGGGGATTACATAAAATATTTAAACCATGAAATTGGAGGATAAGAATATGGATAGGTTAGAATTAGTAAAAAGAAACACAGCAGAAATTATTGGAGATTTGGATAAGGTAATGAAGAAGAAAAAGCCAGTTGTATATTTAGGAATAGCAATAACTGGATCTCCGCATGTAGGATATTTTGTGCCTGTTTTGAAGTTAGCTGATTTTTTACAAGCTAAGTTTAAAGTTATTTTGTTATTGGCTGATATGCATGGTGCTTTGGATAATACGCCTTGGAAGATTTTAGATAAAAGATTCAAGTATTATTCTACTGTTATTCCTTTGATGTTTAAGTCTATTGGAGTTTCAATTGATAACTTTGAAATTGTTAAAGGAAGTTCGTTTCAATTAAAGAAAGAGTATATGTTGGATGTTTTGAAAATGAGTACTTACTGTACTATTAATGATTGTAAAAGAGCGTCTGCAGAAGTTGTTAAGTACGGTGATAATCCTCAACTAAGTGGATTAATTTATCCAATAATGCAATCTGTAGATGAAGAGTATTTAGGAGTTGATATACAATATGGCGGGTTAGATCAAAGAAAGATCTTAATGTTTGCAAGAGAAAATTTACCTAAATTAGGATATGAACCCCGAGTTGAAATTATGACACCAATAATTCCGGGATTAATTGGAAAGAAAATGAGTGCATCTGATCCAAAGACAAAGATCGATCTTTTAGATGATGAGAAAACTGTTGAGAAAAAAGTTAGAGGTGCAGAGTGTACTGCTGGTGTTGTGAAAGATAGTGGGTTGTTAGCTTTCTTAGAGTTTGTAATCATGACTTTTAAAAAAGACAAGAAACAAAAGTTCATTGTTGAAAGGCCAGAAAAGTTTGGTGGAAACTTAGAGTATTCTTCATATGCTGAAGTTGAGAAAGACTTTGAAAATAAGAAGTTACATCCATTAGATTTAAAGATTGCAATTGCTAGAGAGATTAATGGATTGTTAAGACCAATGAGGAAGAATAAAGCAGAGCTCTTGAAACTGTATAGAAATGCTTATGGTTGAAGAAGTTGCCTTTCTAAATCTCTGATTTCTAGTAGTTCATCCAAAGGTAATACTTGTCCCATTCTCCTTAATGTTTCATCATCAATAGTTGATATAGGGGAGGATGTTCTGTAATCTCTTAATAGTCCCGGGGAATTACTTTCAAGACCAGTCTCTAAACATGTTCCAGTACCACAACTAGTAGGATAAGCTGCTTTTATCATACCATTATTCTTTCGAACAAGTTCAATTCTTGGACCGCTAGGAGCAGTATTTATACGGTATTTGCCCATATTGTCTATAAAATAGTAAGTTTTAAATGCATTTCTGTGCTCAAGATGGGTATAGGTAGGATACCTGACTTACGGTGTTTAACACTGAGGAAAGTCTGCCCACCGGAAGGAGAAGATCTTCGGATTTATCCTGGAAGCGTCACTCTCTGTAGTGGAGAGGTGAAGTGATTTACGGCAACGCAACAGAAACGGAACGACCTTTGGAATGGAATGATATGGCGAAGTGTGACCGCGAGGCGCACAAGTTGCTAAAAGGTGAAAACCTTTGGCACGCAGAAGGATTATGCCTTCTTGCGTAACCTGTTGACGTCTCCAAAGGAAACGATGAAACGGGCGACCTGGCTGGTGCAAGTCTTGAAGACGCTAAGTAGAATGTCAGGGTAGAGTATCGGTGAAGATTATGTCTTTGCTTTGACTCTAACAGAAGGCAGCTTATTTCCTACCTATATTTTCTATTATAATTAAGTATTTATTTGGGACAAATATTGAGATTAT